>CAUGOU010000001.1:0-598974 GCA_959601155.1 Veillonella parvula
AGCTGACTGGTACTAATCGATCGAGGGCTTTACTTAAGCAGCGTAACCAACTTGATTTTGAGTATGGGACGCAACATACAAAACATTAAGCAGAATGTGCAACAAATATATATACTTCTATGTGGTTTTCAGAGTACAAACTCTGACAGATTCAGTGGCGATGGCTATGAGGATCCACCTGTTCCCATCTCGAACACAGTAGTTAAGCTCATAAACGCCGAAAGTACTTGGCTGGAGACGGCCTGGGAGGATAGGAAGCCGCTGATTGACTAAAAGAAAAAGGTCTACCTAAAGGTAGGCCTTTTTCTTTTTGCTAGTCTTCAACTAGCTAACCCTACTAGACCCATCTCCAGCCAAGGTTGTAGAAGTATTGTCTATGTGCATTTATCAATAAGACGGCGTGGGAAAAGTAGGGCAGTAGAAGATGGAGGAGTGAAACGACGACAGATTCACTGCATCACTTTCTTCCGAACGTAAGATTTACCGAACTGCGAAGCAGTGAAGGAAAATCCACAGTGAGGAAGCAAGTAGGGCAAGAGAAAAGTAATTAGGATTAAACGACGTATGGGGCCCACACATCACCTTCGACGAAGTCCTACAATAAGCACTGTACATTAAAAGACTGTTTTAAATACTGTCATGGGCGAGTGTGATAGGATGTCGCGGCTAATGGTAGGAGGCAAACTATGTTTCTACCAGGTATTATTTTTATACAAAAAAAGAGCCGCCGTAGCAGCTCTAAATATTTTATTCTACACCAACCATTACGCTAGTGGATTTGATAACAGCGACAGCTTCTTTGCCAACTGCTAAGCCCAATTCTTTAACAGCTTGAACTGTAATATCAGCAGTAACGATGTTATCATTACCTACATTGATTTTTACGATTGCGTTTACAGCGCCTTCTTGAATCTCAACGATAGTACCTTTTAATTGATTTCTTGCACTTAATTTCATGTTTAATTCCTTGTATTAAATATACAAACAAATATACGATTATTATATCATTATACATAATAATAGCCATGATGTATATCACAGCTATTTATGTATGGAGCGGGCGAAGGGAATCGAACCCTCCTCTCAAGCTTGGGAAGCTCGCATTCTACCGATGAACTACGCCCGCACGATGTACATATTGTATCATATTTATATCTATATGAATAGATACAAGATATATTTGGCTAGTTTAATTTAATATGAGCTATATCTATGTATACATGGTAACTGTATTGATTATTTTCGAAGTGATGTGTTATCATTAATCTATAGAAATTATACGTGCTTTTCGTATATTGAATAATAGAATAGAGGGGTGCTTAATGAATTTTATAAAAGCATTTTTCCAGTCAGAGTCTGCTGGTGGGATATCTTTGCTGTCCGCCGCTATTTTAGGCGTTCTTGTTGCGAACTCACCGATTGCAGCCCAGTATTTTGCGGTTATGCAAATACATCTTGGTCCAATGACTATACTGGAATGGGTTAATGATGCTTTAATGGCTCTTTTTTTCCTATATGTTGGTATAGAGATCAAAAAGGAAATGATTTCTGGTGAACTCGATACTAAGGCAAAACGTGTGCTTCCCGTTTTAGCCGCATTTGCAGGTGTTATTACGCCAGCAATTGTATATTATTTTGCGGCTGGATATATGCCAGAATATAGACATGGTTGGGGGATTCCAACCGCTACAGATATTGCATTTGCCATAGGTGTTATTACGATGCTCGGTAATAAGGTATCTACAGCGATGAAAGCTTTTTTAGCAGCATTGGCGATTATTGATGATTTGATTGCTATCGTTGTTATTGCTCTCTTTTATGGGGCAGGCGTCAACTTTATGGATTTAATAGCTGCTGCTGCTGTAACTGGTTTACTGATTTATACTAATAAGCAAGGCTATTTAAGACCACTCCCGTATTGTGTTCTAGGATTAGTTCTTTGGTATTTAGTTTTAAAATCTGGTGTTCATGCTACCATTGCCGGTGTTGTACTGGCTATGACAATTCCTTTTAAGGGTAAAGTTATAGATAAGGTAGTGTATCCCATGGAAGAATGGGCGCATGCTTTACGCAATTGGGTAAACTTCCTAATTATACCATTATTTAGTTTTTTAAATGCTGGTGTATCTTTTGCTGATTTTTCCATAGACAATTTATTCCATCCTGTAATCATAGGTGTTTCATTCGGTTTGATTTTAGGAAAACAATTAGGTATATTCTCTGCTGTCTACATTTTAGTTCAATCTAAAGCAATTAAGATGCCTACAAAAACGACGTGGCCTGAAATTTATGGCACAGCTATTTTGTGTGGGATTGGCTTTACTATGAGTCTTTTTGTTGCTACACTGGCTTTTCCGCCAGGTATAACACAAGAAATGGCTAAGGTAGGTATCTTTATAGGATCAATCACGGCAGGCTTGCTAGGTGCGATTGTCCTAATTTTAGCTTATCAAATACGCAAGATGCGTGGTAAAATTTAATAAAATAATCTTTTGTAAGTATAGAAAGGATTCAAATGGAACGCATTTTTGTTTTCTTACGTTCTCCAGGTGCAGCTACATCTGTACTCCTAGGAGCAACAGTACTCGCTTTAATTTTAGCGAACTCTCCATCATCTGAACAATACTTTCAAATCGTTAATCACCATATAGGTAATCTAACAATTTTAGAATGGGTTAATGATGCATTGATGGCAATCTTCTTCCTTTTTGTAGGTCTCGAAGTTAAGCGTGAATTAGTATCAGGTGAGCTTAATACTAATGCTAAGCGTGTAATGCCTGGTATTGCTGCATTGTTTGGTGTTTTAACACCTGCTTTTATATACTATTTAATTGCAGGTTTTCATCCTGAATATATTCATGGTTGGGCGATACCGACTGCTACTGATATTGCATTTTCTATCGGCATTATATCTGCATTAGGATCTAGAGTGCCGAATTCAATGAAAGTATTCTTAACAGCCCTTGCCGTTATAGATGATTTAATGGCTATCATCGTAATTGCCATTTTCTATGCGTCAAGTATCCAAATCATGTATTTAGGTGCGGCTGCCGTAGTTGTAGGCGCATTAATCTACTGTAATAAGCAAGGTTATGTACGACCTCTACCATATATCATCCTTGGTTTTATTCTTTGGTATTGTGTATTAAAATCTGGTTTACATGCAACTATGGCTGGTGTAATCTTAGCTATGACAATTCCTTCAAAAGGCAAACGAGGCCGTAAGTATGTTCGCCCAATGCAACATTGGGAACATTTATTGTCCAATTGGGTTAGTTTTTTAATTGTACCAATATTTGCATTCTTTAATGCCGGTGTAGATTTACGTAATGTATCTGTTAATGACTTAACGCATCCTGTAGTGCTTGGTGTTGCATTAGGTCTTATTATAGGGAAACAATTAGGTATTTTTGGTGCAGTATTTGCGATGGTGAAATGTGGCCTTGTACCAATGCCTACAGAAGCTAATTGGAAGCATGTATATGGTACTGCGATTGTATGTGGTATAGGCTTTACAATGAGTATCTTCGTATCTATCTTGGCATTTGAACCAGGTCACGCTCAAGAAATGGCAAAAGGTGGCGTTATACTTGGCTCATTAATCTCTGCATTATTTGGTTACATCTTCTTAAGACTTGTTGGTGCAAAACGAAAAGAGTGTCATATTGGTGTATACCATAACTGCTAAAATTAAATAAAACTATTAAATCTCCATTATAGACTGAAGAGTATTTCCGACTTTAGAAGTAATCTAAGCGAATATTCTTGCAGGATATAATGGAGATTTTCATTGGTATCTTATAATTTTATGATATATATGTAGTACACCTTTAAAACTATTACTATAACTATAATTTAATATATATGAATTATTGATATTAATAGAGCTTCTATGGTTTATAGATTATTTAAAACTGTATAGTATACTACTTAATGTAAGATGAGGTGTATATGATAAAAAAAATAATTATTGCATGTACGCTTGTTTGTATGATTGTAATGGTATCCTCTGTATCATTAGCAAAAACTATTGATCGAGGGCAACGAGGGCATCACGTTAGTAAGGTGCAAACCATGTTAAAGCATCAAGGTTTTTTACATGATTCTATAGATGGCATTTACGGTCATAATACAGAACAAGCTGTTCGAAAATTTCAAAAATCTAAAGGGCTCCCTGTAGATGGTCGTGTTGGTCCTGCTACGATGAATGCTTTAGAAAAGATGGAGACTCGTTATGGTGGTCATGGCACAGAACGAAATCATGATGGAGTGCCTAATAAATACTCTAAAGTTTTAACCATGGAGGCTAGTGGCTATTCATCTCAAGATCCTGGCAACGGAAAATATACAGCTACAGGTAGTCGTCTACGGAAGGGACTTGTATCTGTAGACCCTAAATTAATTCCTTTGGGAACGCGATTATATATTGAAGGCTATGGCTATGCTGTAGCTGACGATGTAGGTGG
Source organism: Veillonella parvula (assembly GCA_959601155.1). GTDB lineage: Bacteria > Bacillota > Negativicutes > Veillonellales > Veillonellaceae > Veillonella > Veillonella parvula_R. Next base: position 4,467 of record CAUGOU010000001.1, read on the forward strand.
TGCTATTAAAGGGCATCGCATTGATTTAGCTTTTGATTCTCGTGCAGAAGCATTGCAGTTTGGACGTCAATCTGTAAAGGTTTATATTTTATAATGATGACTCTCTAGCTTTATATAACTATATGATAGGTTTATAGACTAAAATCATATTCTTGTATAAAATGCTAGAGAGTTTTTCTTTTACCGAATTATAATGTATTCAAAACCTCGAATATTCGGAAATTATGGTATAATATAGATATATGATGATGACTCATGATGTTAAATTGATGAGTATACTCAATAGTTATATGATGAATGGTAAAGGATAATCCTATGGATAAAGTACGGCGTGTAGAACGAATGGTGGCAATGACAAAACTGTTAGTTGATTCACCGCAAAAATTGATTCCTTTAAATTACTTTTGCGACTTTTTTGGCATGGCTAAATCAACGGTTAGTGAAGATTTAACATGTGTAAGGCAGTCTATGGAACACTTTCAACTGGGGACCTTAGAAACGGTGGCCGGTGTAGCTGGTGGGGTACGATTTATTCCGCATCGTAAGGGAACACAAGCGAACGATATTCTACGAGATGTGCAAGCTCGTTTAATGGAGCCAGATCGCATCATTCCAGGTGGTTTTATTTATATGTCTGATATCTTATATGATTGGCACGTAATGACACGTCTGGGTGAGATTATTATGACTCGTTTCGTGGACCGTGAACCAGACTATATTTTGACTGTAGAAACAAAGGGGATTCCTTTGGCTGTAATGGTAGCGAGAGCTTTCAATAAACCACTTGTTATTGCTAGACGTGATAGTAAGGTAACAGAAGGTTCTGCTATTAGTATCAATTATGTAACAGGTTCCTCTGGGCGCATTCAAACTATGACTCTAACTAAACGGGCAATTCCTCCCAATGCGAAGGTGTTAATTATCGATGACTTTATGAAAGCTGGCGGTACCGCTAAGGGGCTTAAAGAATTAGTTCTTGAAATGAGCGGTGTCGTTGTTGGTACAGGTGTTCTTGTAGCTACAGCTGAACCAAGTCCGAAGTTGATCGATGATTATGAATCACTATTTACTTTTTATGGTATCGATGAAAATACAAAGAAAATTAGTATAGAGCCTGTGTTAGATACAGAGTAAATCATTAATATTAGGAAGATTATAGGCTGATATAATGGTTTATATTGAGTATTGGTCTATGGGCTAAATAATGACGTAAACAATATTTAAAATGGGTTAGAGATATAAGAGATAACAGATAGGAGATTACTATGAATATTGCAAGCCTTATTTTAGCTGCTGGTAAGGGCACGCGTATGAAGTCTAAATTGCCAAAAGTATTACACAAGGTTGGCGGTAAGGCGATGGTAGAGCGCGTTCTTGAAACAGTTCAATCCATTGGTACCAATCGCGATGTTGTTATCGTTGGTTTTGGCGGCGATGCAGTACAAAATTACTTGGGGGAGCGCGCTGAATTTGTTCGTCAAGAAGAACAAAATGGTACAGGCCATGCAGTTAAAATGGCTCAACCTGTACTTGGTGATTATGATGGTACAATCTTATTGTTATGCGGTGATACTCCTCTAGTTACAAAAGAAAGCTTAGAAGCACTTTTAGAAGAACATAAAAATTCTGGTGCAGCAGCTACAATTTTAACTGCTCATATGCCCGATCCAACTGGTTATGGACGTATCATTCGCAATGAAGCTGGTTCCGTAGTTCGCATCGTAGAGCAGAAAGATGGCAAGCCAGAAGAATTAGCGGTTCAAGAAGTAAATACAGGTATGTACGCTTTTGATAGTAAAAAATTATGGCCTTGCTTAGATCAGCTATCTGATGATAATGCTCAAGGTGAATTGTATATTACTGATGTAGTTGGTATTCTCGTAAATGGTGGCGATACAGTGAGCGCATATATGACTGAAGATTTTGAAGAGTCTTTAGGTATAAATTCTCGCTTGCAATTAGCGGAAGCTGAATCTATTTTGAAACATCGTAAAAATATTGAGTTAATGACTGCAGGGGTAACAATTATTGACCCAGATAACACTTATGTAGCTCCAGAGGTAACCGTAGGAGCGGATACCATTTTACATCCTGGTACAATCCTTGAAGGTGACACCGTGATTGGTGAACGTTGTGAAATCGGACCACATACTCGTTTGACGAATGTAAAAGTTGGTAATGATACGATTATTCATTTCACATATGGTCATGACTGTGAAGTAAAAGACGGTGTAGATGTAGGCCCATATGTTCATTTGCGTCCAAATACAGTTCTAGGCAACAAGGTTCATGTAGGTAACTTTGTAGAAGTTAAAAATTCTAATGTTGGGGAGGGGACTAAGTTCCCACATCTTTCCTATATCGGCGATAGCGATGTAGGTGCTGGTGTTAATATTGGATGTGGTACTATTACTGTAAACTATGATGGTAAAGTTAAACATCGTACTACAATCGGTGATGGCGCATTTGTTGGTTGTAATAGTAATTTAGTTGCCCCTGTAACAGTAGGTAATTATAGTTATGTTGGTGCAGGTTCTACTATCACTAAGAATGTACCGGATAAGGCATTAGCGGTAGGTCGTAGCAAGCAAATTGTGAAAGAAAATTGGGTAACAGAGGATACTTTCAAAAAGAAATAAAAAAAATCTCATATTTTTTAACACAATTAGGTCAAAATAGTATACAATAAAAAGGCAATAGTGTGTATCTGTAATGTATGGATTATGGATAAGTAACCAGTATAGGAGCAAATGAAAGGGTAACAAAATGGCATTTGAAGACGGCAAAAAACTCAAGATTTTCACAGGTAATGCAAATCCTGCATTGGCAAAGGAAATTTGTGATTATTTAGGGTTGCCTTTAGGTGAAGCATTTGTAGGTCGCTTTAATAATGGCGAAGTACAAATTATGATTGATGAAAGCGTACGTGGCAAAGATGTATTTATCATTCAACCAACTAGCTATCCTGTAAATGATAATTTAATGGAACTCATGGTTATGGCTGACGCGCTAAAACGTGCTTCTGCACGTCATATTACTGCGGTAGTTCCTTACTATGGCTATGCTCGCCAAGACCGTAAGACTCGCGGTCGTGAGCCGATTACAGCTAAGTTAGTAGCTAATTTGATGCAAACGGCAGGTATTACACGTCTTGTAACAGTTGATTTGCATGCAGGCCAAATTCAAGGTTTCTTTGATGTGCCTGTAGACCACTTGTTTGGTGCATCTATTTTGGCTAAATATATTAATGAAAAAAATATGGAAGATGTTATCGTTGTATCTCCTGACCTTGGCGGTGTTACAAGAGCTCGTGATTTGGCTGACCGCATCGGTGCACCGATTGCAATCATTGAGAAAAAACGTCCTGAACCAGGTGTGGCTAAAGTTATGAATCTCATCGGTGATGTGGCAGGTAAAAACTGTATTATTATTGATGACATCGTAGATACAGCGGGCTCCTTGGTTGAAGGTGCTAAAGCATTGGAAGAATTTGGTGCTAAATCCGTTACTGCCGCTGTTACGCATGCAGTGTTGACAGATCCGGCAAGTGAACGAATTGCAAATTCTAACATTAAGGAACTTATCGTTACTAATACTATTCCATTACCGGAAAATTGCAACTTACCAAATATTACGCAATTATCCGTAGCTCCATTGTTGGGTGAAGCAATTATGCGTATCTTCCATGAAGTATCTGTAAGTAATTTATTCGACAAATAATAGGTGGTTCTTGAAATTAGTAGTAGGCCTTGGTAATCCAGGCAAGCAATACGAAAAGACAAAACATAATATTGGATTTATGGTTATTGACGCCATTGCCGACAGCGTACCTCATACGCCTTGGAAAGAGGAGCAACGTGCAGAGGTGTGCAGTATTACTGTAGATGGTGAAAAAGTATTGCTTGTAAAGCCGCAAACATTTATGAATCTAAGTGGTGAGTCTGTAGGACCGTTGATGCGGTACTACAAAATAGATCCATCTGATGTGTATTGCATCTATGATGATATGGATTTACCCGTAGGCAAGTTGCGTATTCGACCAAATGGTAGCTCTGGTGGACATAATGGGATTAAATCCTTAATTTCCCATATAGGAACAGAAAATTTTCCTCGCTTCCGAGTAGGAATTGGACGTCCGTTACCACAATGGACTGTCATTGATCACGTTTTAGCACCATTTAGTGAAGAGTCGCAAGAGAAAGTACAAAAAGGTATCAAGGATACGGTGAAAGCTGTACTAGGAACCTTAGAGATGGGCATCGATAAAGGGATGAATCAATTCAATCCTAAACGTCGTCCACAGCGATAAATACATGCATAAGGGCATGAGTCTCATAGAGATTCATGCCTTTTTTACGAGGTACGTATGAGTAATCAAGACAGAATGCCTTTTGTAGAGGCCTTAGAATCATATAAAGAACAACATTTTGTGCCCTTTCATACGCCAGGGCATAAGATAGGTGGTGAAGCACCTCAATTATTAAAGGACTGGATGGGGCCAGCATTGCCTTATGATTTAGGTGTTATGTACGCCTTAGATGATTTACACGAGCCCGAACGAGAGTTAAAAGAAGCGCAAGATTTAACGGCTGAATTATATGGTGCCGATTGTTGTTGGTTTTCTATTAATGGCACTACAGCTTTGATCGAAGCCATGATTATGGGGACTGTAGGGCCTGATGAAATCATTTTCATTCCTCGAGAAGCACATCGCTCCGTTATCAGTGGTCTTGTTTTATCTGGGGCTAAACCAGTATATATGGACTGCAATTTTGATGAACGATGGGGGATTCCATTAGGAGTATCTTTAAAAAATGCTATTACAACGATGGATACTTATCCTGAAGCAAAGGCAATTCTTTTAGTCTATCCAAACTATTATGGAGTAGGTGTAGATATTGTTAGTATTGTAAAAGAAGCTCATAAGAGGGGCCTTATTGTTCTGGTTGATGAAGCTCATGGCCCTCATTTGCCGTTCTCTGAAAGCTTGCCTGTAGAGGCTATAGAGGCTGGAGCAGATTTAGTGGCACAAAGTACACATAAATCTGTTGGCTCTTTGACACAAACATCTTGGCTATTAGGGCAAGGTGAAAGAATCAATAAACGGCGTATCACGCAGATGCATCAAATGCTACAAAGTACGAGCCCAAACTATATTTTTCTGGCTTCCTTAGATATGGCGCGCCATCAATTAGCCACAGAAGGTAAAGATTTAGTAAGTCGAGCAGTAGAGTTGAGTGCATATTTACGCGAGAAACTCAATACAATTTCTGGTATTGCTACTATGGAATATACAGATATTCAAGAGACCATAATAAACTATGATTCTACTAAGGTGCTAATCGATGCAAAAGGCTTAGGTTTAACAGGTGTAGAATTTGAACATTTATTGCGTAATCATCGTATCGAAGTAGAGTTAGTACAGGCAAATCATGTGTTAGTACTTATTACAATTGGTGACACTAAAGAATCTGTGGATGCACTTATTAAGGCTATACGAGCTGTGAGTGATGATGTACTAAGAGATTCTTCAAGAATTAGAAGCATAGATGTAGCGGGCTTATATGAACCTAGCAGCGAGTCTGCTTTGCTACCAGAACCTCAAGTTTGTGTTACCCCTCGTAATGCTATGTATGCAAATCGTGAGCAAGTACCATTAAAAGAAGCACTTCATCGCATTGCAGGGGAGACCATTGCTTATTATCCACCAGGTATTCCATGTGTAGCAGTAGGTGAAGAGATTAGTGACTCTGTGTTACAATATATAGAGAATCGCAAGGCTCTAGGTTATGTACCGAATGGGGCTGATGATATGACATTGGAAACAATTTGGGTGTTACAGGAGTAATTATGGGGACTTTGATTATATTAGAAGGCGGAGACGGCAGCGGCAAGGCTACACAAACTAAACTCTTAGTAGAGCGCTTGATCAAAGAAGGGCATGCCGTTAAGTCTGTGAGTTTTCCAAACTATGATAGCGGCGCCGCTATGCCTATCAAAATGTATTTAGCCGGTGAATTTGGCAAAGATGTACATGATGTAAATCCTTATGTGGCAAGTTCCATGTACGCCATCGATCGATTTGCTTCCTTTAGAACTGATTGGGAACAGTTTTACAAAAATGGTGGCATCATCATTGCAGATCGTTACACCACATCAAACATGGTACACCAAATGGTAAAATATGATAATCCGAAGGAACGGACTGCATTTTTAGATTGGCTTGAAGATTTTGAGTTCCAAAAATTTGGCTTGCCTAAACCTGATGCGGTATGCCTTTTAGATATGCCTCTTGAAGTGAGCGAAGCCCTTATGGCGGAGCGTACTGGTAAAACTGGGGGCCATACTGGTGATATTCACGAAGGAAATCATGCATATTTAGTAGCCGTTCACGATGCGTATGAAGAATTAGTAGAGCGTTATCAATGGTACCGTATACCTTGTGCTGATAAAGCTGAGTCTAGTCAGTATACGTTGCGTACTATTGAAGAAATTCATAATGATGTATATAAAGCAGTAGTAAATCTACTACCTTAAAAAAGGCGACTCTTTTAAAAGTCGCCTTTTTCCTATATAATATTAATATTGGGCATGTATTGATAGGAGGCGCTATGACATATTTTGATTCTATAATTGGTCAAGATTCGATTAAGGCACACCTATCTGAACTTGTAAGTCGTAATGCATTACCGCATAGTCTCTTGTTTTATGGTGAATCTGGACTTGGCAAATTAGATATGGCCATAGGCCTAGCATCTTTATTACTAGGGCGTCAAGTGTTCTCTCAACCCAAGGGGGAAGCTTATTTAGCAGCGGTTAAGGAAGCCCGTTTGGCAAATGGGGATACGGAAAAACGTATCGAAACCGAAGGATTACCAATCTATATGGATAAGGGTGATGCCTTTTGGATTCGCCCTATGAAAACAACCTTAAAGGTAGAGCAGTGGTATTCCTTATTACAAGATCATCTGTCTGTGGCGGGCAATGGAAACCGCGTTGTTATTGTGGAGGACTTTCACACAGCTAATGCAGTCATGGCAAATGCCATGTTAAAAACCATTGAAGAACCACCTGAACAGGTGTACTTCATCATTATTACGAACAAGATTAACACCGTATTGCCTACCATCATTTCTAGATGTATGGGCGTTGGTTTTAATAGTGTTGATGTAGATACGATTCGCACCGCTCTTGTAGCTCGTGGAGTCACCGGTGATTTAGAGCAGGCTTTGTTAGCTGGTCATGGTAATCCACAATTAGTGGAGAAACTGGCGACACAAGGTCGCATCGAAATGCTGGAGTTAGCCGTTAAGGTGATGGATATGTTGGCCTTTGAAACACGATGGTTTTCTATGATTTCCTTAGCTTGTGAAAGCTTATCTCGTGAAAATCTAACGGAATTGATGCACTGGCTACGCCTTGTAAGTAGAGATATGATGGCTCTTAAAATGGGTGCTCAAGACACGCAATTACAAGTACCTATGTACAAGACTCAATTATTACGATTATTACCGCGCTGGTCCATGCAAGCATTGTCAGAGGTTATTACCGAAACATTGCAAGCAGAGCGGGCTTTGCGCTTACATATAAAAACCGCTCTCGTGGTGGACGGTCTTAGTATCGCCCTTCATGATGCTCGGGAGGAGGATTAAATGCTAACCATAGTTGGCGTACGCTTTAAAAAGGCGGGAAAGATTTATTATTTTCAGCCTGAACAATTAGAACTATCTGTTGGGGATGGAGTTATCGTTGAAACAGCTCGTGGTGTAGAATACGGCACGGTTGTGATTGGACCTAAAGAGGTCTTTGAAGACTCTGTTATTGCCCCTGTTAAGCCTGTTATCAGACAGGCAACCTCTAAAGATTTGAAACAAATCGAGAAGAATAAAGAACGCGAAGAAAAAGCCTTTGAGATTTGTCTCGAAAAAATTGAAAAACGTAAATTACCAATGAAACTCATCAATGTGGAATACACATTTGATATGAATAAAATTATATTCTTTTTTACTGCGGATGGTCGTATCGACTTCCGTGAGCTCGTTAAGGATTTGGCAACTGTATTTAGAACGCGTATCGAGTTGCGCCAAGTGGGCGTCCGTGATGAAGCCAAAGTACTTAATGGTATCGGTGCTTGTGGACGATCTTTGTGTTGCTCTAATTTTTTAGGAGACTTTACACCTGTATCGATTCGTATGGCAAAGGATCAAAACTTGAGTCTTAATCCTACAAAAATTTCTGGTGTATGCGGTCGATTAATGTGTTGCCTTAACTACGAAGATGATTTATATAAAAAAGGTGGCGACCTATATGTGAAAAAGGAACGCCCTCAAGCTCCTCAAGAGGTAGCACCTCCTGGCATTGGTAAAGAGGTTGTTACCGACGAAGGTATTGGTAAAGTTTTAAAGGTAAATCATCATAAGCATACTGTAAAGGTACAGCTCGAAGCGGGCCGTACTATCGATTTGAAATGGTCCGAGGTGGCATTGCCTGATGAATGATCAAGAACGACTTGATGATTTAATTATAGATGGCTTACAGATTTACCAGCGTTCTGATATGTTTCGCTTTTCCTTTGATGCTATAGCGCTTATACATTTTTGCCGATTTAATGGTCGTCATACCTATGTTGATCTTGGAACGGGGACAGGGATTATGCCGCTTATAGGCACGTCATTAGGGGCGGGACATATAACGGGTGTCGATATTAACGAAACTATCGTCGATTTGGCTCAGCGTAGTGTTGAGCATAATAATAAACAAGATGTGGTAACGATGTTATGTGGCGATTATCGGCATATGTCATACCGTGACGTACAAGACAAGCCTTTTGATGGTGTTATTGTTAATCCGCCCTTTTATGATTGTGAAAGTGGAGCAAAGCCTACATCTGAAGAAAGAGCATTAGCCCTTCATGATGGTCATACATCTCTAAAAGAGGTTATAAAAGCCGTACAGGCCTTTATTAAGTGTAAAGGTCGTTTGTGGATGGTCTATAGTGCTAGCCGGTTACAATATGTGCTACATGAACTGGAAGCGTTACACTTTCAAGTAAAGCGAATTCGGTTTGTTCATGGTATGATGGATAAGCCGGCAAAATTAGTTTTGATTGAGGCTATGTACCAAGGTCAGGCTGGTCTTGTACTGGAGCAACCGCTTATCGTTTATGAAAAACCGAATGTGTACACGAAGGAGGTGTCCTCTTGGTATGAACGATAACAAATGGGGCACCTTATTTTTAGTGCCCACACCGATAGGTAATTTAGAAGATATGACGTATCGGGCAGTTCGTATCTTAGGTGAAGTAGATGCTATCGCTGCCGAAGATACGCGACATACGGGTATATTATTAAAACATTTTGACATTAAAAAGCCTTTGATTTCTTATCATGAACATAATAAGGAGAAGGGGACCTATATTATAGAGCTCTTATTAGAAGGACAGTCGGTAGCTTGTGTCAGTGATGCAGGCATGCCTGCCATTTCTGATCCAGGGGCAGATCTTGTAATAAAGGCTATTGAAGAAGGCATAACTGTAGTACCTTTGCCAGGCGCTAATGCAGCGTTAACAGCACTTATTGCATCAGGTTTAGATACTAAATCCTTTACCTTTGCGGGGTTTTTGCCTAAACGGGGTAAACATCGGGTTGAAGAATTACAACGACTTTCACAAGTGACGAGCACCTTGCTGTTTTACGAAGCACCACATCGATTGCAAGAGGTGTTAGAAGATATGTATGAAGCCTTTGGCAATCGTTCCATTACGGTGGCAAGGGAATTGACGAAGAAGTTTGAAACCTTTGTACGCACCGATTTGGAAAGCCTTGTAAAGAATTTCGAACAGCTCACCTATAAAGGAGAATTCGTCCTCATTGTAGGCGGTGCTGATACAGTGGAGTCTGATACTAGTGAAGTGGTGGATGAACCAGTATCTTATGTAGATGCTGTGCAAGCCCTTGTAGATACAGGGATACCTAAAAAAGAAGCTATTCGCCAGGTGGCAAAGCGTTTTAACGTTTCCCGCCGGGATGTATATAATATTGTAGAACGTTAAACCTTCCCATTCGAAGGTTAGAAGGAGGCTCATCATGGGAGACACAAAGAAAACGTATTATATTACGACACCTATTTATTATCCAAGTGCTAAGTTGCACATTGGTCATACGTATTGTACATCTGTAGCCGATACAATCGCACGTTTTAAACGATTAGCAGGATATGATGTACGTTTCTTGACCGGTTCTGATGAACATGGCCAAAAAATCCAACGTGCTGCAGAAGCACAAGGCATTACGCCTCTTGAATATACTACAAATATTGTAAATGGTTTTAAAGCATTGTGGGAAAAAATGCATATTTCCAATGACGATTTTATTCGGACTACCGATGAACGTCATGAAAAGGTTGTTCAAGCGTTATTTACAAAAGCTTATGAGAAGGGCGATATTTACAAAGCCGAATATGAAGGCTGGTATTGTACACCAGACGAAACTTTTTGGACAGAGCAGAAGCTAGGACCTAATCATACTTGTCCGGATTGCGGTCGCCCTGTAGAGCGTGTTAAAGAGGAAAGTTATTTCTTCAAACTCGGTAAATATACGGATCAATGGCTTAAGTTTATTGAAGAGAATCCTGACTTTATTCAGCCTGAATCTCGGCGTAATGAGATGATTCAATTTGTAAAGCAAGGTCTAGAAGACTTGGCGGTGTCTCGTACATCCTTTGATTGGGGAATCAAGGTTCCATTTGATCCTAAACATGTAGTATATGTTTGGTTCGATGCATTAGTGAACTATATTAGTGCACTCTCTCCATTTGATGGTGATGGTGAACTATATAAAAAATACTGGCCTGCAGATCTCCATTTAGTAGGTAAGGAAATCGTACGTTTCCATACTATTATTTGGCCTATGATGCTCATGAGCCTTGAGTTGCCATTACCAAAAAAGGTATTTGGACACGGCTGGATGATTGTAGATGGCACAAAGATGAGTAAATCCTTGGGGAACGTAATCGATCCAATCCCATTGATTGATACATATGGTGCAGATTCTTTGCGTTATTACTTATTAAGCGAGATTACGTTAGGTAATGACGGCAACTTTACGTTACCTAACTTCGTTACAAAAATTAATGCAGATTTATCTAATGATTTAGGTAACTTATTAAACCGTACTATTGCGATGATTGAAAAATACCATGGTGGTGTGATTACAAAATGCGATGATATGGATGATTTGGATCGTGATGTATCTACATTAGCCGTTCAAACTGCAAAAGATTTTGAAGCGGCCATGGAAAATATGGAGCTTAATAAAGCTATCAAAACTGTATGGTCCTTTATTGGTCGCATGAATAAATACATTGATGAAACAATGCCTTGGGTATTGGCTAAATCTGAAGATGCTCATGATAAAGTGCGCTTGCAATCTGCTATGTATCACTTGGCAGAGGCATTGCGTATCATTGCCATCTTGGTAAGCCCTGTAATTCCTGTAGGAGCTCCAAAAATCTGGGAACAATTAGGGCTTACAGGTTTTGAAGCGGCTACGTTGGAAGATGCTAAAACTTGGGGATTATTGGCAACAGGTACTAAAGTTGTAAAAGGTGAGCCTATCTATCCACGTTTTGAAGTTCCTGAAATGGTAGATGTAGTTGTTACAGAAGAAGTTGAAGAAGCTGTAGATACATCTAATATTCCACCATTAAAAGAAAACATCACTTATGATGACTTTGAGAAACTCGATCTTCGTGTAGCTAAAGTTATAAGCTGTGAAAAAGTGCCTAAGTCCAAGAAATTGTTGAAATTTGTATTGGATATCGGTATTGAAGAACGCACAGTATTAAGTGGTATTTCCCAATATTATGAACCGGAGGCTATGGTTGGTAAAAAGGTAATTTATTTGTCTAACTTGGCTCCTAAAAAGATGATGGGCATCGAGTCTTATGGTATGATTTTGTCCGCCTCTGATTGGGAAGAACATTTAGAGGTAACAAATATCGAATCATTACCGGCAGGAAGTGTGGTTAAATAATGAAACTTTTTGATACACATGCTCATGTGAATGATGAGCGCTTTGATAATGATCGTAATGAGATGTTACAAGCCTGCTTTGATACAGGTGTAGAATATATTATGATTCCTGGTGTCGACAGAGGTACTGTTGAGTCAGGTTTAGCTTTGGCTAAACAATATGATCGATTATATGCTGCTGTAGGGACTCATCCCCATGAATCAAAGGACTTTACAGAAGAAGACTACGCGTTTTATAAGGAAGAAGCTCTTAACAATGATAAGGTACGTGCTATTGGTGAAATTGGATTAGATTATTACTATGATTTTTCTGATCGTGAAACGCAAAAACGCGTATTTATTCGTCAGCTAGAGCTTGCTCGGGAGGTAGATTTGCCCATTATTATCCATGACCGTGATGCACATGGTGATATTATGAATATCTTGCGCAATGAGGGAAAGGATAATTGGGGTATTTTCCATTGCTATTCTGGTAGCTGGGAGATGGCAAAAGAGGCCATTAAAATGGGCTTTTATATTTCCTTTGCAGGGCCTGTAGTATTCCCTAAGTCTACAAATCTCAAGGAAGTGGCAAGACAAGTACCATTAGATCGAATCCTTATTGAAACGGATTCACCGTATTTGACACCACCACCATTTAGAGGCCGTCGTAATGATCCAAGTAAAACTCAGTTTGTGGCAGAAGAAATTGCAAGCCTTAAAGGACTCGATGTAGATGAGTTCTGCGAAATTACGTTCAATAATGGCAAACGAGTATTTGGTATCGAGTAAATGTAGAAACTAGTTCATAAGATTATTAGCGAATAAACTATTTGTTGGACTCTAATGACTAAGATTTTGCGTACAAAGTATTAGAAAACATGATAAAACTAAATTAGAATTATAAATCATAAAACGCGGTTCTCCCTTATCGGTGAGAATCGCGTTTTTCTATGGTATACTAAAGTATATTTAGACTGAACAGAAGTAAAATGAGGATAGCAACATGAAACGTATTGCATTTATAGATTTAGGATCGAACTCAGTTCGTTTTGTCATATATGAAATTTCTAAGACTGGTAGTTATCGACTGATATATCAAGAAAAAGAAAGTGTACGTCTTAGCGAGAATATGTGGGGAACTCACGAATTGACCGAAGAAGCCATGGAACGCTCCTTGCGTGCTCTAAAAGGTTTTGTACACATGGCTGATGCAATGGAGGTAGATACGATTAAAGCTGTTGCTACGGCGGCAGTACGTCTGGCTAAAAATGGGGATGCTTTTATTAAATCCGTAAAAGAACGAACGGGTTTGGATTTAGAATGTATTGCTGGTGAAGAAGAGGCTCGCCTGGGCTTTCTAGGCGTTATCAATACCATTGGACTTAAGGATTTTATTATTTTTGATTTAGGTGGTGCTAGTACAGAGATAACCCTTGTACGAAATCGTCATATTACAAAATCAGTGAGCTTGCCGATAGGGGCCCTTACCTTAACAGGTACTTATCAAAAGGGAGATGAATATACTCCTAAAGAACTTGATAAACTGACGAAAGTTGTGAAGAAAACGATTAAGGAACATATATGGCTTCGCAATGTGAAATTACCACTTCTTGGTATCGGAGGTACTGCTCGTAATATTGCTAAAATGGATCAACGTAAGTTATCTTATCCTATTACAAAGCTACATAATTATGAGATTCCACATCATAGATTCCATGAGATTTTGGAAGAAGTAAAAGGTAAATCTCTAGAGGAACGCAAAAAGATTAGTGGTTTATCATCGGAGCGCGCTGATATCATTATTGCCGGTCTCACTATCGTAGAAGAATTATTTAACTACGTAAATACTAAAACACTCGTTGTTGGTGGTTGTGGTCTGCGTGAAGGCTTATTTTACGACTATTATGGAGAGCACTACTTAGGTGGTAACTCTATTATTGATGATATTTTAGTACATTCTGCAGAGAATGTCTTGTTAGGTATGACTAAACATGAGTTAGTTCATGCTAAATATATTACAGGTTTAGCTATTAAACTGTATGATGTATTAGAGCCACTTCATAGAGCTGATAAAAATACAAGACGTTGTTTGATTGCTGCTAGTTTATTACATGATATTGGTAAACGGATTAACTATTATAGTCATGCCCGCCATGGCTGCTATATGCTTGTCAATAGTAATTTATATGGGCTTTCTCATGTTGAACAAGCTTTTAGCGCGTTCCTTGTTATGAACTCTCATGGTTTGACACCAAAAGAGTATAAAAACTTCTTATACGGTAAATTATTAGATCAAGAGCAGCGTTTGTTGGGACAAAAAATATCTATTATTCTGGCCTTAGCTGAAGCTCTTGATGAAAGTCATGAACAATTTATTCGCCATTTATCCGTGAATCTAAAATTTACTAGCGTACAATTAGTAGTAACCTATTTGAACGGTCGCGATATAAGTGTAACAAAAGCGGCTGTAGAGAAATTAGGAAAATCTTTCAAAAAAGAATTTAAGAAAACATTAGAAATAGAGTGGAAGGAAGCTCGTAAGGAGGCATAATGGCATTACCAAAAGCGTTACGATATGCAGTGCTACATGTAGGCTCCAGTAGCATGAGTATTACTATTTTAGAATACAAGGGCATCGATGATGTACGCGTTATAGATTATGCAGCTAGGGAGGTAACCTTTGGGGAAGAATTATTCCAAACCTCTCGTTTGAGTTTTGAAACAATTGAGGAAATTTGTCATATCTTAAAGGGATATAAACAATTAATGGCTGATTACGGTGTGAGTCGCTCTAGATTATATGGCACTACTGTAATACGTGAAGCCGCTAATCGTCGTAGTATTCTCGACCAAATTTATATTCAAACAGGTATGCGTGTTGAGGTTATCGACATGCCTAAAGAGGTGTATTACAAATATGCCTTGCTATACTACAAGATGACTAATCAGTACCGCTTGACGGATCCTACGAAGGCAACATTATTTCTTGATATCACTTCTGGTGGTGTAGGTTTAACCGTTTGGCGTGGTGAAAGCTTATTATTCCAGCGCAATATGCATAGCGGATCTTTGCGTGTTATGGAATCTTTTAATCGCAACCAACGTTCCTCTACATCGTTTCCAATGGCTATTACCGAGTATTTACATCGCATGATAGGCCCATTGCGGGAAGAGCTTAAAACTTTCAATATTAATAGTGTCATTTTATCAGGCGATGAAGCTCAATATATGGCGCGCCTCATGGGAGATGGCAGTAATAAGGATGATATTATTACCATTGAACCAGAACGATTTAAGGGGTTCATCAAATCCTTTGATGGTGTAACGGCCACTAAGTTGATCAATCGATATAGACTACCTGAATATAAGGCCAATATTTTGATGCCTACTATGATTTTATTTAATGAAATTATAACGGCTATAGAGCCTAAATCGTTGATTTTTAGTAGCTTCTCCTTCTCGCAAGGAATAAGCTGGTTTTATGGAGTTGAGGCGGAAAATAATCCTTTTATGTATCAATTGCGTGAGCAAAATGCTCAATTAGCTCGTGCTGTTGCCGCTAGATATCATACTGACAGCATTCATGATGCTGAGGTAGAAAGATTCAGCTCTTTATTCTGTAAAACATTACGCCATAAAGGTTTACCGGAGCGGTGGGGTTATTTATGCCGCATTGCAGCTATATTATGTTCTGTAGGCAAGTTTGTTAATTTACGAAACCATGGAGAGCATGCGTATCATATTGTGATGGGCACGGATATTTTTGGGCTTTCAGAAGAAGAAAAACAAGTGGTAGCAAATGTTGTGTTTTATCATTATAAGGGAACTCCGTCTGATGATGATACATATTTTAATTCCTTGACGGAATTACAAAAGATTCAAGTTACAAAGTTAGTAGCTATCATTCGTGTGGCTTGTGCGCTTGATGCAGGTAGCAATCAAAAAATATCGGATATTACCTTAGAAGAACGGGATAATGTATTGTATGTATTCTGCCGCACTAATGAAGACATTTCTCTAGAATGGTGGACATTTAGTCGCGATTCCGAGTATTTTACAGAAGTATTTGGTATGGAACTCATGCTTGTAAGAGGAGGTGACCGCCATGTTCAGTAATGCTAAATATTATTTTAACCGTGAATTATCTTGGCTAAAATTCAATCAGCGTGTACTATTAGAGTCCATAGATACAAATACTCCGCTGTTGGAGCGATTGCGTTTTATTGCTATTGCTAGTTCTAATTTAGATGAGTTCTTTATGATTCGCGTGGCTGGTTTACGTCATCAAGTTGTGAATGGCATTGTTAAATATGATGCGGCTCATATGGATGCAAAGGCACAATTAAAGGCGATAGATGAATCTGTACAACGCCTTGTTGCTATGCAAAGTATGTATTTAAATAATGTTTTGACTGAACTAGAAAGTTATGGTTTTTTCTTTACCCATCCTGATACACTAGACGTAAAAACAAAAGCTTGGTTACGCCATTATTTTGAAGAACATATCTACCCCGTAGTAACACCGTTGGCTGTTGATTCGGGGCATCCATTCCCATTTTTAACGAATCATACTATTAATGCAATTGTACGTATCTTTCAAATACAAGATGATGGGACTAAGGATTACAAGATTGCTATCTTGCCAATACCATCTGTATTAGATCGAATCATTGAAGTTCCGAGCCGAGGTAATAAGGAACATCGATTTGTTTATCTAGAAGATGTCATTACTTATTATGCAAATCAATTCTTCCAAGGTTACGGCATTGAAGATTATATGGTTTTCCGTATTACTCGTGATGCAGACCTTGAAATAGATGAGGAAGAAGCAACAGATTTGCTATCTGAAGTAGAGGCATCCTTGCGGCGTCGCCGTCGTGGTGATGCGGTACGTCTTGAGGTTTGTGGAGAGATAAAGGATCACTTATTAGACTTTGTCCTTACAAGTGTAGAATTAGAGCAAAAGGACGTATATCGCATTGATGGACATTTAGATTGCCGTATGTATTTTGATTTCTGTAATTATCCAGGTTATGATAAGCTCCGATATGAACCGTTTGATCCTAAGATTCCTAGTGAATTAGTTGATTATGAAGGTGATAGCTTATTTTCTATTATTGGGAAGCAAGATCTTTTTGTTCATCATCCCTTTGAATCTTTTGCAGTAGTTGAGCAATTTATTGCACAAGCAGCTATAGATCCTGATGTATTGGCTATTAAACAAACATTATATCGCGTTAGTGGGGATTCTCCGATTATTGCGTCCTTAATAAAAGCGGCAGATAATGGGAAACAAGTAACCGTCCTTATGGAGGTTAAGGCGCGGTTTGATGAAGAAAACAATATTCATATGGCTCGTCGACTCGAAAAAGCGGGATGTCATGTTATTTATGGTTTAAAAGGTCTTAAGACACACTCTAAAATTACTATGGTGGTACGCCGGGAAACGGATGGTATTAGGCGGTATGTCCATCTAGCAACGGGAAACTATAATGGTAAAACAGCTCGTATGTATACTGATTGTGGTATATTTACTTGTAATGATGAGTATGGTGATGATGCGTCACGCTTCTTTAACTTGATTTCTGGATATTCTGACCCACCGATTTGGAATAAGTTTATTGTAGCGCCTTTAAATTTACGTGAAAAAATTATGGAACTCATTGATCGTGAAATTGAGTTTGCCAAAAGCGGGGAAGAAGCCTATATCATCTGTAAGATGAATTCTTTGCTCGATAAAAAGGTCATTGCCAAGTTGTATGAAGCTTCTTCGGCTGGTGTTCGTATAGATTTAATTGTGCGTGGTATTTGTACGCTTCGTCCTGGCATTGCCGGTGTTAGTGATAATATCACAGTACGCTCTATTGTGGGGCGTTTTCTTGAACATCATCGTTTGTTCTACTTCCGTAATGGAGGGAATGAAAGTCTGTACCTATCTAGTGCGGATTGGATGCCTCGAAATTTGAATGAACGTGTAGAGCTTATGATTCCTATTGAAGATAAACGTCATAAAGAACGGGTAAAAAGTATTTTAGATTTATACTTAGATGATACATTAAAAGCTCATTTCATGAGAGCAGATGGTTCGTATCATAAAATCAATGATCGAGAAAATCCTATATCTGCTCAAGAGGAGCTAATGAAAGCTGCTATTGAGAATGAACACAAGGAGTCGATGACCGTCATTGAACGCTTGCAACCGATGTTAAAAATGAATAAATGATGAAGAATGACTGTTGCGTTTGATAATGAATTTTAATACAATTACATAACACGAAAAAGGCCCATTATATGGGCCTTTTTTCATGTTTATATATTCAAAAATGAGATAAAAATGAAGTTTTTGAAAATATGGAAAAATTTGGTAACAATTGAAAAACACATAAAAATACAAATCAATTAATAAAAAATCCATATATACTATATGTGGTATTGGTATTGTATATATGTACACAATTCGGAATATATTGTATAGTATTTAAAAATATCAATATGTACGTATACAGTGGACTTTCATTAAAAAAAACAAAATGCATAGTGTTATAAATCCAGTATTTATAAAGACTTTTGCCTTATTGTTAACTTACGGCGTTTGACAGGTTGTATCTATCTGTAGTAGAATAATACCATTACAGGAGGGATTACAACATGAGAATTCATAAGACACACAAGCGATATATTTCGTCTGTTGTTGCCGGATTGATTGTAACAGCTGTAACCATGACCGGTTTTTCTTATAATGATAAAACCGTTACCGTTATGGTAGATGGTGCAGCACACACTGTTAGAACGCATTTAAATTCTAACGAAGGCATTGTACGCGATGCTGGGGTTAAGTTAAATCCAAATGATAAAGTTATTTCTAGTTCATCTACAGTTCAAAATGGAACAACCTTAACGGTTGTTCGTGCTATTCCAGTTTATGTAACTGTAAATGGTAAAACAAGAGCTGTATTCACTACAGAAACAACTGCTCAAGGTGTTGCTAATGAGCTTGGTTTCAAAGCACCTAACTATGTAGTAGTGGGCGATGAAAATGGATCTGTTTTAAGTGGTACACGTATAACAATTGCTCAAGTAACAAGCCGCTCTCTATCTACAGTAGATCAAGAAGTTGCTGTTGAAGTGGTTCGTCAAAAAGATGATACTATGGCTAAGGGTGAAGAAGAGGTTGTTCAAGTTGGTCAACCTGGCTTAGAACGAGTACAACGTGAAACACTATATAGTAATGGTACAGTTATTAAAACTAATGACGTATCTAAAGTAACACAACGTGCAATGGTACCTACAATTATTAAAGAGGGTACTCGTGAGGTGACTACATCTCGCAATGTAGCGGGTCGTGCGTCTCGCGCTATCGTAATGGAAGCATCTGCTTATCTTGCTGGCGATGGTGATGGTGCTGGTATTACAGCTACGGGCTTACCTGCAGTACGTGGCATTGCTGCAGTTGACCCAGATGTTATTCCATTGGGAACACGTTTATTTATTCCTGGTTACGGTGAAGCTATTGCTGCCGATACAGGTGGTGCTATAGTAGGTAATAAGATTGACCTTGTAATGGACTCTTATGGTGAGGCTATGGACTTTGGTCGTCAAGACGTTACAGTGTACGTTTTGGATTAATATAATAAAAGGACGCCTTACATATGTATGGCGTCCTTTCATTTTAACTAGTCCTCAATATATGGAATTAAGTATTCGTATTTGGTACCTTTTAATTCTTCTTTAGGAATAAATTTTAAAGCAGATCCATTGATACAGTAACGAAGAGCGCCATTAGGCCCATCTTCAAATACATGACCTAAATGAGCATTACCAATGCGACTACGAACTTCTATGCGATTCATACCATGTGAGTCATCTTGGTAATATTTGATAACATCTTTAGCTATTGGCTTAGTAAAGCTAGGCCAGCCACAATGGGAATCGAATTTATGGGCTGATACAAAAAGGGGTTCTCCAGTCGTAATATCTACGTAGAGACCTGCTTTGAACTCATCTGTTAGTTCATGGCTGAAAGGTGCATCGGTAGCAGAGTTTTGAGTTACTTCAAACTCTTGCGGTGTTAAAGTCTTTAAATCTTCCTGGGAAGGTTTAGCATATGCATTATCATCGATAAGTGGTTCATCGGATAGACCTAATGGAATGTGACAATAGCCATTAGGATTTTTGTCTAAGTAATCTTGATGATATTCCTCAGCAGAGTAGTAGTTCTCTAAAGGCAATACTTCGATAGCAAATGGTTTGCCTTCAAAAGCTTGAGCACGAGCTAAGGTGCTTTCAATAACGGCCTTATCGGTTGGATCAGTATAATAAATACCCGTACGATATTGAATGCCTACGTCGCCACCTTGTTTATTAACGCTAAATGGATCGATAGCGCGTAGGAAATATTGAATTAAGTGGTCTAAAGATAGTATATCAGCATCGTAAGTAACCTTGAGGGCTTCTACGTGGCCACTATTGTGGCATACATCTTCATAACTTGGATTCTCTGTAGGACCATTAGCATAGCCGACTTCAGTAGAAAGGACACCGGAGATTTTTCTGATGTACCCTTGAAGGCCCCAGAAACAACCGCCACCTAAATATATTGTATGTTCATTCATTTAATCACCCCATACTTCTTGAGCTATTTCCTTAACTAATGCTAGTTTAGCCCATTGTTCTTCCTCGGTCAATTGGTTGCCGATTTCACAGGATGCAAAGCCGCATTGAGGGGATAAGCAAAGTCTTTCGAGCGGGATATATTTTGTCGCTTCTTTGATACGTTCTTTGATGATTTCTTTGTCTTCTAACTCTGGGCGTTTAGATGTGATAAGGCCTAAAACAACTTTTTTATTAGGAGAAACTTCACGCAATGGCTCAAAACCTCCAGAACGATCATCATCAAACTCTAAGTAATAAGCGTCTACATTCTCTTTGGCAAATAGAATAGGGGCGATAGGTTCGTAACCACCGCTAGCGGCCCAAGTAGAGTTATAGTTGCCACGGCATACATGTGTGGTAAACGCTAAGTCATGCGGGCGTCCTTCAAGTGCCAAGTTATTCAAACGTAAATATTTAGCCGTTTCACCCTCGATGGTTACGCTTTTATCCTTTTGGCGACCTGTCCAATAATCATGGTCACAACACATGCCCCAAGTACAGTCATCAAATTGAATGTTGCGGCAACCTGCATCATAAAGGTCTTTAATCACTTGACGATAGGCAGCTGCAATATCTTGAATGAGTTCTTCTAAATCAGGGTAGAAGGAGCGTGTTGTAATGCCGTTATCCTCACGAAATAATTCAGCTAAGAATTGGGATGGGGCTGGGATTGTTTGACGGGCCGTAGTATTTTCGTCTTCAAATTGTTTTACAAATTTGAAATGCTCAACGAATGGGTGGTTTGTTCCCGTAATTTTACCAGTAAGGGCGAGGGAACCTGGCGCTGTTTCTTGACCGACAAATTTGTAACCGTGTTCCAGTTCGATTTCTTTTACGCCGTTAAATCCCCACATGAAATCTAGATGCCAATAGGCACGGCGAAATTCGCCATCTGTAATAACTGGTAAACCAGCAGCCTTTTGTTTTTGAATGAGGTCTGTAATGAGACGATCTTCAACGGCTGTTAATTCTTCTCTAGTAATATTTCCGTTATTGAAAGCTTCGCGAGCTTCTTTTAATTCTGCAGGACGTAGGAAAGAACCTACGATATCAAAGTGGAATGGTGCTGTATGTTTAGCCATAATAATAATCCTCCTTATATAAACGGTAAAACCGATAATTTCGATAGGTTTATTATAGCGAAGTATGATTATATATAAAAATATCAATATGTTTAAGTTTGATATAGTTTATAGCTATGTTGATATAAATTTTTGCTCGATAAGTTATACCTATAGAAAAGCACTCTCTAAAAAGAGAGTGCTTTATTAATATATTATTTAATCGAACTAAATTGAACAATCGTGTTATATAGACTTATTAATAATATGATATGTAATTATTTTTTGTTTTCCGGCAATTTAATATGTCTACCGTAGTTGCTAACATATTGTTCTAGGGCATGGATATATTCTTGACCCAAACGGCTGCGTTGCATTTTATTATTAGTAATATAGCCGATGTGCATTAAACCTTCTTCGGCAAGTGGTACTGAAATGATGTTTTCACCATTTACCTCTTTATCGATTACACCGCTAGATACAGTGTATCCATCAAGACCAAGCAGTAAACTAAATAAAGATGCTCTATCGCGAACACGAATATGTTTTGGGCGTACTACGGTACTAAAGATTTCTTCAGAAAAGTAGAAGGAATTATGATCACCTTGTTCAAAGGAAATATATGGATATTCCTCTAATTCGTCCATAGAGACGACCTCTTTATGGGCTAATGGATGTGTTTTACCAATAAAGATATGAGGATGGGCCGTAAATAATTCTGTAAAGGTTAATTCATTAGTATGAATCAGTTTTTCCAATACAGGACGGTTGAAATCATTATAATAGAGTAAACCAATTTCACTCTTCATATGAGCTACGTCATCAATGATTTCATAGGTTTGTGTTTCTCGTAAGGATACATCGTATTGGTCGATTCCAGCGCCTTTTAAAAGCTCTACAAAGGCATTGACTGCAAAGGAATAGTGTTGGGTAGACACGGAGAATTGTTTTTTACCGCCGCTTTGGCTTTTATATTGCTCCTCTAAAAGGGCTGCTTGCTCCAGTACTTGGCGCGCATAGCCGAGGAAGCGTTCCCCTTCTTTGGATACGGTAATTCCTTTATTGGTGCGATCGAAAATGGTGATGCCCATTTCTTTCTCTAGTTCTTTAATAGCTTTGGTAAGGCTTGGTTGAGACACAAATAATCTCTTGGCAGCTTCGCTAATGCTGCCTATATTGGCAATTGTTGTTACATATTTTAATTGTTGTAAGGTCATGATTGGCCTCCTTTTATATATTACACTATTAATACTACTCGATTATAAGTATTTAAGCAATGTTATATATATGTTACAATGTACTAATAGAATAAAAGGGGGATTTATGCTAAAACAAGTCATTGTCGTAGAAGGAAAATCTGATATTCAGCGTATCGCTCAAGCTGTAGAGGCTGATTGTATTGCTACAGAAGGTTTCACTCTTCGAAAAGGTGTTATCGATATGATTCGCGTTGCCTATGAGAAACGTGGCATTATTATATTAACTGATCCTGATACAGCAGGGGAGCGAATCCGACGCGTTTTAACTAAAAAATTTCCTAATGCACAACATGCTTTTGTGCCTCGTGACGAAGCGTTTGCAAATGATGACATTGGCATAGAACAAGCATCTCCAGATTCAATCAGAAAAGCTCTATCTACATTACACGTAGAGTCTTTAGAATCATCCAACGAATTTACTATGGTGGACTTAGTGCGTCACGGATTGTCTGGTATGCCTGGTAGTGCAGCACGTCGAGCGGTTATTGGTGCTAAATTAGGTATTGGATACGGTAATGGTAAACAATTTTTGTACCGTTTAAATCATTATGGTATAACTCGAGATGCTTATGAAGAGGCAGTAAATTGTTAAAATAGGAGTTAAGATGTTAGAATCAGTAATTGCAAGCCCAGAGGTTGTGCATTATATATGTAAGCGCTTTGATATTAAAATGAGCAAAAAGCTAGGGCAAAATTTTCTTATTAAGCGAGGCATAGTTGATGAAATTGTACATGCTGCGGAATTAACCGTAGGGGAACCTGTCCTAGAGGTCGGTCCTGGTATTGGTACGTTGACACAAGGTTTAGCTCAAAGTGGGGCAGATGTAACGGCTATCGAGCTAGATCGTCGCTTATTAGAGGTACTAGATACGACATTGGCATCTTATGATAATGTGCGCATTATACATGGCGATGTGTTAAAGCTTGATGTGCCAACGATTATGAATCACAAACCATTTAAAGTAGTTGCCAATTTGCCATACTATATTACAACACCTATTATTATGTCTTTGTTGGAAAGTAAATTACCTATTGAACGTCTCGTTGTGATGGTGCAAAAAGAGGTAGCTTTACGCATGGTAGCAAAGCCGGGCACAAAGGATTATGGTGCATTATCTGTTGCTGTTCAGTATTATACGGAACCAGATATTGTTCTAGATGTACCGCCTAAATCTTTCTTGCCAGCTCCAGCGGTGACAAGTTCTGTTATCCGTTGTGTATTGCGTGATAAACCACCTGTAGATGTGATTGATGAGAAACTATTCTTTCGCGTTGTGAAAGCAGGTTTTGCGCAACGCCGTAAAACATTCTCTAATACGATGAAAACAACGGGCTTAACAAGGGATAGAATTGAAGAGTTATTAGCAAAAGCAAATATTGATGGTCAACGAAGAGGTGAGACCTTTACCCTTCAAGAATTTGCCGATGTAGCCAACGCGTGGGCGACTTTAATCAAATAGTATAATACATAAAGAGCTTATTGGACTGATAAAATATCATTTCAATAAGCTCTTTTTCATAAAAAAAGGACTCAAATGAGTCCTTTTTAGTTAATAAAGAATGCCAGCCATGGTTGTAATGAGGAAGGCATTTGCAAAGTCGATTAAGAATGCACCTACCAAGGAAACTACGAGCCACGCACGAGGGGATGGACCATGTTTGCTTGCCAAGGATAACATATTAACAAGTGCATTCGGTGTTGCACCCAAACCGAAGCCGATAGCACCAGCACCAAGCATAACTGCATCGTAGTTGCGACCAAAAATGAAGTAGATGAGATAAGCAAATACACAAATAAGTGCCATTTGTACAACTAAGATTGTAATGAGCGGTAATGCAAGATCAATCAATTGTACTAGCTTTAAGCTGTTAATAGCCATTGTTACGAATAAGGACAATGCTACATTAGATACTGCATCGAGGGCAGCATCATTGATTTTGTATGCTTTAGTAAAATCACCAAAGTTACGAATTACTGCTGCACAAATCATAGCACCAATATATGCAGGTAGTGGAGTAAGAACAGATAATCCAGCACTTACGATCGTACCGATACCTAATGCAAGACCAATCCACATACAAATTGTTAAAAGATCTTGAGCGTTGAACTGTTTGCCACCATTTTCAACGTGATCTTCGATCATATCGATGCCTTCATCCTCCATTAACTCAGGATTTTCATAAGGTGTTTTAACTTTATGCATTTTAATAATGCGTTCACCTACAGGCGCACCGAGGATTGTACCAGCTACCATGCCAAATGTTGCAGCTGCAACTGCTGCGGAAGCGGTACCAGGGATACCAAGTAATTGTTCGTAATATGGACCGAAGGCACCAGCTGTACCAAGGCCACCAATCATAGATACAGAACCAGCCATGATGCCAATAATTGGCTCAATTCCTAATGTTTTGGCAATCATAATACCTGCAGTATTTTGTACTACAATCCACACTGCACATGCTAAGAAGAAGAAAATAATGAAGATACCACCCTTTTTGAGGACTTTTAAAGATGCCATTAAACCGATAGTGGTAAAGAAGGCAAGCATTAGAAATGTTTGTAAGGAACCTTCAAAGGTAATGTTTAAGATTTTATAATAAGACAAAATAGCAGTTAAAAATGCAAATGGAAGAGCGCCTACGGCTGGTGCAGGCATACACATACGTTGTAAGAACTTGGAATGCTTATTAATCCAAGTACCGATGAATAAGGTAATTACAGCAAGACCTACAGTTTGAATCATGGACAGTTTTAAGGTCCATACATTGTTGACTAAGGCTAAGTCAATAAGTGGCATAAAATCACTCCTTTAAAATAAAAAATAAATCTGAATTTTATGGTATCATGAATGGTCAAAAAATACTATAGAATATATAACGTATAAAAAGTTTACATTTTTATCTTTAAACACTCATAACAACACAAAAAACAATAATATTAATAAAGCTATTTTTATGATTATACATATAAATATTAAAAAGTAATAGTATATATTACTTATGTACATAATCATACTATATGTATTCGACTTAAATCTGTGATTTTCCTTCTTGTTATAAAAAAATAAACTGAAATATATTTTTTATATTTATAATTATATAAAATATACTCCAGTTTTAAAATTTAATATTTTTATGTTATTTAGTAAGGCTCTAAATTATAAATGCGATAAATTCGTTCTATAAATGCATGTTAAGATATAACTAAAATATATATACCTAGCAATAAGCTAATTAGAAGTTATAGCTCATGGTGTAATTTAGGGGTTGTTAAGAATGTTACATCCGGATTACGCTCTTGAACCCAACCCATTTGCCATTCGTTAGAGATAAGAACTACGGTGCGATCCCGATTATCTTTTACAATCATCGCATTATCTATACCTTTTAAGGCTGCAATATCAATTTCGCCGTCAATCCAACGAGCAACGCCATATGGCAAAGTATGATTTAATAAATCTACGCCATATTCATTTTTGAGACGATACTCAAGAACTTCAAATTGAAGCATACCTACGGCACCGACTACGAAGGAATCAAGGGCGCCTGGTTGTTCAAAGATTTGAACAGCTCCTTCTTGAGCCAATTGAGTCATACCTTTTTGAAACTGCTTACGTTTCATAGTATCTTTTGGGGATACGCGGGCAAAGAATTCCGGTGGGAATACAGGGAAGTCACCGAAAGTTACTTTGTGTTTTTGTGCACAAAGTGTATCGCCTACTCCCATAGTACCTGCATCAAAAACACCAATAATATCGCCTGGATACGCATCTTCCACAATGGTACGTTCCGTAGCTAAGAATTGTTGTGGCTGAGATAGACGGATTGTTTTATTAGATTGGCGATGTAATACGGACATACCTTTTTCGAATTTACCAGAGCAAATACGCATAAATACGATGCGGTCATGGTGATTTGGGTCCATATTAGCTTGGATTTTAAATACCAGAGCAGAGAAGTCTTCACTAGTAGGTTGCACTATTTCCTCTATCGCTTGTCGTGGAGCAGGGGATGGAGCTAGTTCCAAGAATTTTTCTAAGAATGGTTTTACCCCGAAGTTCGTCATAGCAGAACCAAAGAACATAGGTGTTAATTCACCAGCACGAACCTTATCAAAATCGAATGGATCGCCAGCAACGTCGAGCAACTCAATATCGTCGAGTAATGCTTGGTATACATCGTCACCTAATAACTCTTTCATACGAGGATCTGTTAATGAACCTTTTTCGGAAGCTAACTTTTCTTGACCATGAGTTTCGTCTTTTGCAAAGAGCTCGATAGTTTCGTGTTCTCTGTCGTAGACGCCTTTGTATTCGCCATTAATACCGATAGGCCAGTTCATAGGACATGTACGAATGCCCAGAACATTTTCGATTTCTTCCATTAGATCGAATGGGCTACGACCGAAATGGTCAATTTTGTTTACAAATGTAAAGATAGGAATACCGCGCTCTTTTGATACGGCAAATAGTTTCTTTGTTTGGGCTTCGACGCCTTTTGCTACGTCGATAAGCATGACAGCACTGTCAGCAGCCATCAATGTACGGTATGTATCTTCAGAGAAGTCCTGATGACCAGGAGTATCAAGGATGTTTACGCGACAACCATCGTAGTCAAATTGTAACACGGAACTTGTTACAGAGATACCACGTTGTTTCTCGATCTCCATCCAGTCAGATACGGCGTGTTTTGCAGTTTTACGTGACTTTACGGATCCGGCTAAGTGAATAGCACCACCATATAATAGTAATTTTTCCGTTAGTG
This sequence comes from Veillonella parvula, assembly GCA_959601155.1. Lineage (GTDB taxonomy): Bacteria > Bacillota > Negativicutes > Veillonellales > Veillonellaceae > Veillonella > Veillonella parvula_R. Next base: position 32,216 of record CAUGOU010000001.1, read on the forward strand.
TTGTTTTACCCGCATCCGGGTGAGATATGATAGCAAACGTACGACGACGTTGTACCTCTTCTAAAAATGTCATGATTCACCTCTATTAATATGTTTGTGAAAGCAGATAAATCTTTAGGTTCTACTTTTACAGTCTATATATCGTAAAAATTATACATGATTTTTCTAGTTATGACCACTAAATTGTAGTATAATGAGATTTCATAGAACGGCTTGGGGTTTAGCCGTTATCTTCATGTTAAGGAGGGGGACCATGCGGTTATTTATTGCGGAAAAGCCATCCATGGCTCGCGAAATCAGTAAATGCTTGCCGGAAAATAAGAATATCCAAAAAAGGAATGGCTATTTTATCCAGGGTGACGATGTGGTGACCTGGGTAGTAGGTCATGTACTGCATCAGGCTGAGCCCGGAGATTACGATGATAAATATATCCGTTGGCGTCCTCAAGATTTGCCTATCGTGCCAGATGAGTGGAAATTACTTGTCACAGATAGCAGCCGTCAACAGTTTGAAATTGTAAAAGATCTTATCAGTAAGGCTGATATCATCGTCAACGCAGGTGACCCGGATCGGGAAGGGCAACTCTTAGTTGACGAAGTTTTGTACTATGTAGGTAATACAAAACCAGTACAGCGTATTCTATTAAATGCCCTCGATGAAAAATCTATTCGTTCCGCTCTTGATGATTTGAGAGATAACAAGGACTTTCACAATCTATATCAATCTGCATTGGCAAGAGCGAGGGCAGACTGGCTCATTGGGATGAATTTATCTCGGGCATATACATTATCTGAACGTTATAAAGGTAATAAGGTAACATTGCCAATTGGTCGTGTTAAAACCCCTACCTTAGCGTTAGTTGTTCGTAGAGAACGTGAATTAGAAGCCTTTAAGCCGGTAGATTATTTTACTGTAAAGGTTTTATATAATCATCCGAATGGGGTGTTTTGGGCCACTTGGCAGCCGACAGATGAGCAAAAAGGATTAGATCCTGATGGTCGTCTTATTAATAAGGCTATAGCTGATTCATTAGTTGAACAATTGCAAAGTGGACCTGATGGTGTTATTAAAGCTGTTACTAAATCCAAAAAGAAAGATGTACAGCGTTTACCGTTATCCTTGTCATCCTTACAGGTACTGGCAGGTAAAGCCTTTTCTTATGATCCACAAACTGTGCTTGATACAGCGCAGAAATTATATGAAAAGAAATTAACTACTTATCCGCGTTCTGATTGTGAATATTTACCACCGAATCAATATGGTGACCGTAATGCAATCCTAAACAATCTACAAAATGCAGGTGATGAGAGATTAGCACAGTGGGCTACCGATGCAGATCGTTCTATTAAGAGCCGTGCTTGGAATGAAAAGAAAATTACCGCCCATCATGCTATTATTCCTACAACAGTGGCTTGTAATATAAATAGCTTGTCTCGTGAGGAACGAAATATTTACTTTCTCATCAGTCAAGCTTATATTGCTCAATTTTATAGGGAGCATATTTACGAGCAAACTAAAATTGTAGTAGAACAATGTAAGGAAGAGTTTGTAGCTAATGGTCGTGTAGTTATCGAAGAAGGTTGGAAATTACTTTATAAACGGCAAAAGTCTAAATCTACGACGGATAATGACGAGCCTGATCTAACCGATGAGCGTGGAGCTGAATCAGATCCTAAAAAAGAGGTTGTTGAAGAAGCGGACCACTTGCCAGCGGTTAAAAAGAATGATACTGTATTATATACGGATTCATCTGTAGAGGCTAAACAAACGAAACCACCATCCCGTTTTACGCCGTCCACATTGCTACAAGCGATGAAAGAAATTCATAAGTTCGTAAAAAATGAAGACTTAAAAAAACAATTAAAGGCCGTTTCTGGTATTGGTACAGAAGCAACTCGGGCAAACATAATTGATGAGCTTATCAGTCGAGGCTTTATGAAAACGTCTGGGAAGAAGCAAGTCTTATCTCCGACGGAAACGGGCTATCTCTTAGTAGATGCTCTGCCAGAAGAACTTCTTTATCCTGATGAAACCGCTGTTTGGGAAGAACGCTTAGCACTCATGAGTGAAGGAGCGGATACGTTAGATTCCTTCTTAGAGGATCAAATTAAGTTTTTACAATTATTAATTGATAAACTTGGTTTTGATAAAGTAATAAACTCTGATCAAATGATGCCAAATGTGGTTCGAACTATAACGAGCCAAAATCGTAAACGCCCTATGGGTAATGAAAACGTAGACTTGTCTTCATTGCCTGTATGTCCTAAGTGTAAAAAGGGCCGTTTGCAACAGCGGAATGGTAAATTTGGTGCCTTTTTAGGCTGTACAAATTATCCTACTTGTAAACATACTCAGCCAGTAGAAGGGGATATTTCTAGTATTGAAGATAATATTGAAGTATCTGATGAAGATAAACAATATAAATGCCCTAGATGTAAAGTAGGTTACTTTGTAAAACAAGAGGTGAGAGGTCGAACAAACTGGATTTGTAGTAATCGATCTCAATGTAAGACCCAATGTTCTGATGTAGATGGGGTACCGAGTATTTATGTTAACAAATCTAACATTACTTAGAAATGATTGTTTTTATTGTAAATAATAAAAAGACGCGCACAGCTAAGCTGTACGCGTCTTTTTTTGTTTAAAACTGCTTTTGTAGAAGAAAAATTTCTTCATTTAGTTTAGGATATTAAGCTGAATTTTATCTGCGTTTGCCACGACGCCCAGTCTGAGACGTAGAAGCGCGGCGTTGGCGTGTATTTGAGCCTTTGTGACCTCGTGCCTTGTGAGCTTTAGCCTTAGTTGATTGGTAAGTGCTTGTAACCTTAGGTTTACTAACTGATTTTGTGCGTTTCGGAGCAGTACTGGCGTTGCCCTTAGTCTTAATCTGACCATCTTTTGTATATTTGGTAAGCGTAGCTTGAATAGCTCGTTCAATACGTCTTAACCAAGCCTCATCCTGTGGAGTTGCAAATGTTACAGCAATACCTGAGTTACCAGCACGACCTGTACGTCCAATTCGATGGATATAGTAATCTACATCGCGAGGTACGTCGTAATTATATACATGTGTGATACCTTCAATGTCGATACCGCGAGCCGCAATATCGGTAGCTACTAAGATTTGTGTTTTCGCTTTTGCAAAGTCTCGTAGAATTTGTGTGCGACGACCTTGTGTCAAGTCACCGTGCATTTCTGCAATATTAAGCCCTGCTGCGGTTAACTCGTAGGATAAACGAATGGCACCTTCCCGTTTATTACAGAATACAATAGCTAAGAATGGATTGTCATCTTCAATCATTTTGATGAGACGTTGTGTTTTTTCTTCAGGATTCATCATATACACTCGTTGATCAATTGATTCGAGCGTGATATGTTTGCCTTCTGCTGTTACAGAAATAGGTTTAGACATGTATGCCTTTGCGAGATTTCGGATTTTATCTGGAATTGTTGCAGAGAATAGCAACAGTTGCCTATTAGCGTCTGTTTGGCTAATGAGATTTTCAATATCTGGTAAGAAACCCATATGCAACATTTGGTCTGCTTCGTCTAGTACAACACGGCGAATACAATCTAAATGTAGGGAACCGCGTTTTGCGTGATCTAATAATCGACCAGGTGTACCTAGAATAACTTGAGGACGACGTCCCAGTTGCTGTAGTTGGGCTTCAATAGTTTTACCACCGATGAGAGGGAGGATATCTACATTTAAAATAGAACCTAGTTCCTTCGCTTCGTCGGAAATTTGTTTAATTAGTTCCCGTGTAGGTGCAATGATAAGCACTTGTTCTTGATGAACATCAGTATGTACACGTTGTAAAATTGGCAGTAAGAAGGCTAGTGTCTTCCCCGTGCCTGTTTGAGCTTTTGCTATGACATCATTCCCTTTAAAGACGACAGGAATGGATTGTTCTTGAATTGGCGTGGGCTCCTTGATACCTTGTTTTTGTAGGGCTATGATGAGCTCATCACAAACACCTAAAGATTTAAAAGATTTCATGGATTGTCCTTTCTATAATACATATTATATTAATTATACAGTATGCACATACTAGGGGCAAATGAATTGAACTTGGAAGATTTATAGTCTTAATATATTCTAGACTCAAAAAAATATTATAGTACTTTCGAATATATTTTTTTGATAATATATAGAAAAATATTGATATAATTAAGTGAAATGAGAAATGAAAACATTAAAATAACTACATTTAAACTATTTATAAACTGTTAATTGAGAATGTGTAAGCATTTGTAAATGATAATCTTTGTAGTGTTTATTGATTACTGTATCTAAATATATAGCCATGAAATATTAAATTTCAGCTAGTATTCAGTATTTTATTAGATAATCATATAAATAATCTCATATTAAATATGATAATAAAATATAGATATGAGATAAAAATAAACCATAATAATGATAATAATTGTTGAAATTAATGCTTGATTTGATATAATAATTTAAGATATTAATACGCATTATTATTTTGTGTGGTTAATATGAGGTTGTTAGGTACAATAATTAGGAGGTGTCGTATGGCTATCAAAAAGTTGAAAGACATGAAGCCAGGTGAGTCTGGTCTTATTGTTGCACTACATGGCAGTGGCAATGTTAAGCATCGTCTAATCGACATGGGTCTCGTACATGGTACAAAAATCCATGTTATGAAGTTTGCCCCTTTGGGTGATCCGGTGGAGATCAAAGTAAAAAACTTTGAATTAGCACTTCGTACAAGCGAAGCTGGCATGATTGATGTAGATGTTCAATAGGAGGTTCACATGGCAGAAAATGGGCAAATTCGCATTGCCTTAGCAGGTAACCCAAACTGTGGTAAAACTACAATGTTTAATAATATCACAGGGGCGAAGCAACACGTGGGTAACTATCCAGGTGTTACAGTAGAGAAAAAAGAAGGCCATACGAAATTTGATGGCCATGAGTTATTGTTTATTGACTTACCAGGTACATATAGCTTAACTGCACGTTCCTTGGATGAGTTAGTAGCGCGTAATGTTATCGTAAATGATAACCCAGATGTAATTGTTAATGTTCTTGATGCATCTAACTTGGAACGTAACTTATATTTAGCTGCACAATTATTGGAACTTGAAAAGCCAATGGTTATTGCTCTAAACATGGCTGACGTTGCTGAAGAAATGGGCATCAAATACGACCTAAAAAAAATGGCAGAAATGACAGGGGCTACAATTGTTAGCACAGTAGGTCGTACAAACATTGGTACAAAAGACTTGTTAGAAGCAACAATTAGTGTAGCTGCTTCTCAAAAAGCTCCTGGTGTAACAATTAATTATGGTGATTTGTTAGAAGGCAAAATTAGTGAGCTTGTAGAAGAACTAAAACAAGCTGGCACTGTTACATATCCACTTCGTTGGATTGCTATTAAATTACTTGAAAAAGATGCGGACGTTATTGGCAAGGTTATGCGCTTTGATAATACGGAAGCTGTTATTCAAAAGGCTGAAGCTATTCGTGAAGAAATTAAAGATCAAGTCGATCTTGATGTAGTATTCCAAGAATATCGTCACCGCTTCGCAGTAGAAGTATATAATAAATGCTTAACACAGGCTCCTACACAATTAGAAACGCGTTCTGACCGTTATGATAAAATTTTAACTCACCGTATTCTTGGTTTGCCAATTTTTATGGTTGTAATGTGGTTACTATTTAACTTCGTAAATACTGTAGGGGCTATTCCTCAAGGTTGGATTGAAGATGGCTTTACTGCATTACAAGCATGGGTTGTAACAGTTATTCCAGAAGGTCAGTTACAATCACTTATTTCTGACGGTATCATCGCCGGTGTAGGTGCTGTATTATCCTTCGTACCATTAATTCTATTATTATTCCTTGGTATCTCTTTCTTGGAAGATACAGGGTATATGGCACGTGCTGCCTTCGTTATTGACCGTGTAATGCGCGCTTGTGGTTTACATGGTAAATCGTTTATTCCTTTATTATTAGGTTTTGGTTGTTCCGTACCATCCGTAATGGGTGCACGTATCCTTGATAACTACAAAGATCGTATGGTAACAATCTTAATTACTCCATTCATGAGTTGTTCTGCACGCTTACCTGTTTATACTTTGTTTGCAGCAGCATTTTTCCCTCCTGAATGGGCTGGTACTGTAGTATTTGGTGTGTATGCATTAGGTATTGTATTTGGTATCGTATTTGCTAAAATTTTCCGCAAATATTTATTTGCTGGCGAAGCAGAACCATTCGTAATGGAATTGCCTCCATATCATTTACCAACTTTAAAAGCTACATTAACTCATATGTTTGAACGTGGTATTATGTACCTTAAAAAAGCAGGTACTTTCATCCTTGCTGCTTCCATCCTCGTATGGTTCATCACAACATATCCAATGGATGTAGAATACTCCAAAGATTATGATGCATTGCATGATCAAGTAGCTCAAACATATGAAATGAAAGATGCTGAAACTTTGGCTCATTTTGGTATCACTACAGATGAACAAAAAGATCAAGTAAATGAAATTGTAGATAATATGAAATCTACTGTACAAGATGCCACTGCACAAGCAGAAGCTGCTCAAGAAGCTGCTCCTGAAATCGAAGTAGAAGATGATTCTGAAGCACCTGAATTATTCAATGATATTAAAGATGAAAATAAAGACTTGTTCCCAGCAGCATGGGCAATGTACAAAAACAGTGCTAACTTAGATGCTGAAAATGACAAACTTGATAAAGAACAAGCTTCTGAAAAACTTGAACAATCCTATGCAGCATCCTTTGGTAAAGCTATCAACCCAGTGCTAGAACCATTGGGCTTTGACTGGAAAATGGGTGTATCTCTCGTAGCTGGTTTAGCGGCTAAAGAAGTTGTTGTATCTACATTGGGTACTATCTATGCAGTAGGTGGCGATACAGATCATCCTCAAGCATTGACTGATTACTTACAAAATGATCCACACTTTACACCATTGATTGCATTAACATTAATGCTATTCATCTTGATTTACCCTCCATGTATCGCAGCTTTAGCAGTTATCAAACGTGAAACTGGTTCTTGGAAATGGATGTTGTTCATGTTCTTCTATGAAAATGCATTTGCATGGATTGCATGTTTCATCTTCTATAACATAGGTCGCGCATTAGGTTTCTAATCTAGAGTCGCTAAATAGGTGTGTTTAGCCACTTTTAGATTCTTTAAACAAAAATGAATAAAAAAAATGCGATTTTGTTATAGGTAATTTAAAAATAATACTTGATAATTATCAATATTCGTGGTTAAATGATAATGAGAAAAGGGAAATATCCTTTAGATATTGCTTTTATCTTGTTTATCACTAAGACACATATTGTAATTTAGTAGATATTGAGAAAGAGGCATAATAATGGATAATCTTGTTATAGGACTCATAGTTGTATTAGCGTTAGCTTATATCGGTACTAAAATTTATAAGCAGGTGTCTGGAAAAGGTGGTTGCGGCTGTGGTGGCGGCGACTCTGATTCTAGCTCAAAGAAATCTTCTGGTTGTGGTGGTAGCTGCAGCTGTGATGGTTCCAATAAGGCTTTAGGCATTAAACGTACTGTTAAGTAAACTAATACATATTTCTGATTTTGAAAGAGGGGTCTCTATAATGGGCTCCTTTTTTCAAATATAGTAAGTAATTTTCATATATATTTAGTAGAAAGGAATATTATCATGTTCAACTTCAACCAAAACAATCTTAAAAACGCTAATTTATTCGCAGCAGGTCTTGCATTAGGTACTGTAGGTCTTAAAGTGTTAACTTCTAAAGACGCTAAAAAAGTATATGCTGGTATCGTAGCAGCTGGTCTTCGCGCTAAAGAAACTGTATTAGAAACAGCTGAAAAAGTACAAGCATCCGCATCTGATGTATTGGCAGAAGCTCAAGAAATCAACGAAGCACGCAACGAAGAAATCTTTGAAGAAAACAAATAATTGAGGATTTAACTATGTTACAATTTTCTGTTGTACGAAAACTCAGAAATCGCTTGCATGTTAAGGTAACAGGTCATCGCTTTACAGAAGCTGAAGCTGCTTATGTAGAGGATACATTATTACTTAATGATGCAATTTTAGACGTAACCTTCTATACACGTAGCAGTCAGATCGCCATTAAACATACTGGCGATTCTGAATCTGTACGTGATGCGGTGTTAGGTCTACGCGATTTAGATTTGTCCGAAGCTCCTGCTTTGAATGAATACTCTCCGCGCTTGGTAAATAAAAAATATCGTGAAATGATGATTAATCGTACTGCTATTTACTTAGGTAAAAAAGCAGTGTTACCTGCACCGATTGCGGCAGCATGGGCATGGTTTGACGGGATTAAATTTATCGGCAAAGCGATTAAAACATTGTGGCAACGTAAGTTAACTGTAGAGGTTCTCGACGGTGTTGCTATTGGTGCAGCTTTACTTCAAAAAGATTATCCTACAGCTGGTGCTGTTATGTACCTATTAGGTATTGGTGATATCTTAGAAGAATGGACTCACCGTAAATCCGTATTGAATCTCGCTCAAAGCATGTCCTTGAACGTAGATAAAGTATGGGTATTGGTGGATGATATTGAGGTAAGCAAACCTGTTAACGAGGTTGTAGCTGGTGATCAAATTATCATTCGTCAAGGTGAAGTAATTCCATTGGATGGCACTGTAATCGATGGTGTTGTTCTTGTAAATGAAAGCTCCATGACTGGTGAACCAGAAGCAGTTCGTCGTGATAAAGATACTTCTGTTTATGCTGGTACTGTTGTTGAAGATGGTAAAGCTATTGTAGAAGTACGTAGCACATCTAAATCTTCTCGTTACGAAAAAATCGTTAACCTAATCGAAGAGTCTGAACAAATGAAATCCGGTATGGAACAACAAGCATACCGCATGGCTGATAAATTAGTGCCTATTAGCTTTATCGGTGCTGGTTTAACATATTTGTTGACTCGAAATGTGATGAAAGCATTGTCTTTCGTTATGGTTGACTTCTCTTGTGCTCTAAAATTATCCATTCCATTGGCAGTACTTTCCGCTATGCAAGAAGCATCTAAACGCGGTATCACTGTTAAAGGTGGTAAGTTCTTAGAACAAATTGCACAAGCAGATATGATTGTGTTCGATAAAACTGGTACTCTTACAAAAGCAGAACCTGAGTTTGAACAAATCATTCCGTTCAACGGTCATGATGCAGATGAAATGTTGAAATTAGCTGCATGTATTGAGGAACATTTCCCTCACTCCATGGCAAAAGCAATTGTACGCGCTGCTAAGGATCATGCATTACCTCACAAGGAAATGCACTCTGACGTAGAATACGTTGTGGCTCATGGTATTGCATCTAAGGTTGGTCGCTATCGTGTACGCATTGGTAGTGCTCATTATATCTTTGATGATGAAAAAACAAAGATTCCTACTGATGAACAAGAAAAATTCAATAATTTACCAAATACATCTTCACATATTTACCTCGCTATTGGTGGTACATTAGCAGCGGTTATTTGCATTAAAGACCCTGTACGTGAAGAGGCAAAACAAGTTATAGCTGATTTGCATGCATTAGGTATTAAAAAGGTTGTCATGATGACTGGTGACTCTAAGCGTAATGCACAACGTGTAGCTGATGAACTTGGTATTGATGAAGTGCATGCAGAAGTATTGCCAGAAGATAAAGCAAGTTATGTAAAACAAGCTAAAGCTGATGGCTATACTGTTATGATGGTAGGGGACGGTATCAATGATTCCCCGGCAATTTCTGAAGCTCATGTTGGTATCGCTATGAATGAAGGCGCTCCAATCGCTCAAAAGATTGCTAATGTTACTATTTCTTCTGATAATCTACAAGCTCTTGTAGATTTGCGCCGCATTTCTATTGCATTGATGAAACGTATCAAAGCTAATTACAATGGCATCGTTGGTTTTAATGGTGCTCTTGTAGGTGGTGGCGTACTCGGTATTATGCCGCCAAGCCAAACAGCATGGTTGCATAATCTATTCACATTGGGTATCGGCTTAGAAAGCATGACCCCATTGTTGAAAAAAGATGAACCAAAGGAAACTGTTCCTACAATTGATGTAACAGCTGATTCTGTAGTAGCTTAATCAAAGAACCTCCATATAGGTATTGATTTACCTGTATGGAGGTTTTTCTTTTTTGATGACATTTATCTATGATTATTGTAAAATACAAGGAGATTACATATTGTAGGAGATTTATATGAACATTTTGATAGATATTTGTAAGCGCTCCTTCTATTTGAATCTATTTATTGTGGTAATCCCCATTATTGCATATATGATTCATAATGGATCGAGTGCGACCGTAGCACTAGTATGGTATTTATTGTTATCCTTATGTATGCCTTGGGCCTATTTATCATTTAAAAGCAGTACCTTTGATGATGGTAAATCTATAAGTCGCATTGCTTATGTAGTGAGTTGGGTTGTCGTTCATGGTATCAGCTATAAAGGTATTTTTTTAGGTGTTGATTTATCCATGTTGTGGGGATGGCCAACAGTAGGTCGTGATATAGCCTTTTTATTAGCTATGTATTTAAGTGTCACATTTAGCTTGCTTATAGCTTATGGCTTAACTCGATTAGTGGGAGGCTGTAATGAATAAAAGTTTTTGGCTATTTACGTTAATTTGTTCACTTTTTGTAAGTGCTATTACAACAGTACTTTCATTAAGTGGGGCATTATCATTATCCATTTTAGTGTTTCCAGTTTTGTCGCTAGTCATACCAATTATGGTGCGACGACTAAAGAATGCCAAGTTTAACGATGATTTATCGCTAAGCATGGGGTATCATGCTTATAGTTGGGCTTGGTGGACGGTATTTTCGTTTCTTCATACACCATTTAGCTTTAATGTAGATAATGGATTAGCAAAAGCATTACTTTTATTTGTGGTGTATTTTATCGTTCAAGTTCTCATTGAGTTATGTGGTTTATTAGTTACGAAGTTTTTCAATCGTACTTATCGATGGGGTATGATTGATGAAGCATTAGATATAATTGCCTATACTATACCGATTCCGTTCTTGTATATTGGCTCAATCCTATATATAGATTTACAAGATCCGATGGTATATTTTATGTATGCATCATCCATGAATGTAAATATATTATTTGCTGAACTTGTATTATTATTAGTTTCTTTATTGGTCTTTGTATTCTATTTGTATCCAAGAGATTTAGCATATAAGGGTGTACGTTTGTTGCGTATCATTATTACTGCAGGCATATGGCTTGCTATGAACGCTCATATCTTGTATGGTGGTTATATTCCAGAATTTATTTTATCTTTAGTTCCCACCGTTTTTCCAACGTACCAAGGTAATCCACTAGTGTTTGTAACTCCAACTTTATTAGAAGCTGGTATGACAGGTGGAGCAGTGATTATAGGTGCATTGGTAGAGCGTGGTATTATTTCACGACGCCGTGAACGTATTTAATTTCTAGTTTCGACTTATATCCGTAAGGAATGAGAGCGAAGGAGGATCTATGAACAACATTGAACGTCCATTGGATGATAACTCAACTGTATCAATCCACGACAATGAAAAACTGAAGCAAGTTGAACGTAAAGAGGCCCAAAAAGAGAAGAAAAGTGGCATTACGATTCGAGAATTGACAATTATTGGTCTACTAGCAGGTATCACTATTGCATTAGGACTTTCTGGTTATGGTATTATTCCATTAGGGCCGCTAAATGTAACAACTTTACATGTACCAACTTTAATTGGTGCTATTGTAGAAGGACCAAAAGTGGGGGCCTTTGTAGGCTTTATCTTTGGTTGCTATAGTTTGTGGCAAAATATTACAGCTCCTAATATTTTATCCCCACTATTTATTAATCCAATTATTTCCGTATTACCGCGTATACTTTTCCCAGTATTAGCATATTTGGTATATCTATTATTGTGGAAAGCACCGCAAGGTCCACGTATTATTGTTTCTGCTTTTATGGGGACTGTATTTCATACGATCATGGTTATGGGACTAATCTTCTTACTCTATGCAGATATGTTTGCTCTTAAAATGAATCTTAGTCCAGATCAAGTATTAGGCTCTATTGTATTCTTGTCTGTTACACATGGTATTCCAGAAGCAGTTTTTGCTGCTGTAATTGTAACACCGGTGGCAATGGCTTTACGAAAAGTATTGCGTAAGGATGCTCCTAAGAAAACTAAAGGTGAAGCTATGCGAGACGCAAAAGTTACAGACCATCAATTAGGAGAAACTGAAGTGGTAGAAACCAAATAAGCTGAAGTTGTAGACGAAAATATAACGAAATAGTATTTTACAGGCTTTTTATAAATATGATAAAATAAATATCATTCGATAAGTATTGAGGAGGATAATCATGGCTAAACGTATTCGTACTATCAACACTGAATCCTTACAAAAAACTGCTAAAACTGGCGGTTGTGGGGAATGTCAAACATCTTGCCAATCCGCTTGTAAAACAAGTTGCACAGTTGGTAACCAAGTTTGCAAACAAAAATAATGAAGAGGCTCGCTTAGCGGGCCTTTTTATTTATGTTTTAAAGACATACATTGTATAGTATATCTTTATGACTCTTTTTATAACGTTTAGTGTGGAAATGTGGTACAATTATCTAGAAAGTTCTATATACTAGAGCTTTTACCATACAAATCAATTGGAGGTACCATGTTAGAATTAAAACCAATGATCCATAAGTTTCGGATGAAGGATAACTATTACTGCTTAGACGTAAATAGCGGTATTATCCATGTTATCGACGAACTCATCGATAGAGTTCTTGACATATATGATGGCACTAATCGCGATGCTGTACATGCTGCGTTAGATGCTAAAGAAGATGCAGTAGAACTAGATGAGATTATGGACGAGTTAGATGAGCTCATCAAAGCGGAGCAACTATTTGCACCGATGAGTAAAGAGTTTAAACTTGTAGTAGGTGAGAAACCTATTGTTAAGGCATTATGCTTAAATATTGCTCACGATTGTAATTTAGCATGCAAATATTGCTTTGCTAGTCAAGGGGATTACGGCGGTGTTAAACGAGAATTGATGAGCTTTGATGTAGCAAAACGAGCTGTGGACTTTCTTATTAAAATGAGTGGACCTCGCCAACATTGCGAAATTGACTTTTTCGGTGGTGAGCCATTGTTGAACTGGGATGTTGTTAAGCAAACGGTTGAATACATTGAATCCATTCAAGAAAAACACAATAAGATATTTAAACTTACATTGACTACGAATGGTATGCTTTTAACACAAGATAAAATCGACTATGTAAACAAACACAAGATGAGTTTAGTATTGTCTTTGGATGGTCGTGAATCCGTACATAATGCAATGCGTCCAGTAGCAGGTAGTGGTGCAGAGTCTTATAAATATATTGCTAAAAACCTTATCAACGCAGTAAAACAACGTCACGGTCTTGAATATTATGTACGTGGTACATATACTCATAAAAACTTAGACTTTACTAAAGACGTTATGGCAATGTCTGATCTTGGCTTTGAGCATTTGTCCATGGAGCCTGTTGTCGGTGAAGAAGGGGACTATGTGCTTCGTGAAGAAGATTGGCCAGCTCTAGAGAAAGAATATGAAAAATTAGCAGATATTTATTTACAACGCCAGTTAGAAGGTTGGGGTGAGAAGTTTAACTTCTTCCACTTCCGCATGGATTTATATCGTGGGCCATGTATGGCGAAACGCCTTCGTGGTTGTGGGGCAGGTCATGAATATATGGCAGTCGTACCTAATGGCGATATTTACCCATGTCACCAATTTGTAGGTAAAGATGGATACGTGCTTGGTAATGTGTATGATGGTTTACAAAATACAGAAATTCCTAAAGATTTCCGCAATACACATGTATTCTCCAAACCAACTTGTGCTGAATGTTGGGCGAAATTCTTCTGTTCCGGTGGTTGTCATGCTAACAACATTACATTAGGTGGCGATCTAGAAACACCTTATGAATTTGGTTGTCGTTTACAGAAGAAACGCATCGAATGTGCTATTATGATTCAAGCCGAATTAGAACAAGCTGGTATTGATGGAAGTATTCCTGTTGCATTAGGTTAATTACACTTGATTCTCCGAGTATAGTAGGAGTTTATATGAACCAAAATAGTAATCAAACTACAGAACGCTGGGGAATTCGCTATACCGGTATAGTTCAAGGGGTCGGATTCCGGCCCCTTGTTTCTATGTTGGCCCATTCCCTAGGATTAACAGGTTTTGTATATAATGATAGTCAAGGTGTGTATGTTGAAATTCAAGGTTTTCTAGGTGAATTGCAGTTATTCTTAGATGCTGTTCAAGAGGAGCAACCTCGTTTATGTCGCATTACTAGTCAAACTGTACAGCATCTTACACTTAATATGCATGAAAGTGATTTTGTTGTACAGCCATCTCCATTAGGTGAATCCGTGAGTACCTTTATTAGTGCCGATACAGCGCCTTGTAATGATTGCCTTAAAGAGTTACAACAAGATAAACGTAGAAAGGAGTATCCTTTCATCAATTGTACAAATTGCGGACCAAGGTATACGATTATCAAATCTTTGCCCTATGATCGGGAACGGACGACGATGAACGAGTTTCCCATGTGTGAAGATTGTAAGGCTGAATATGAAGATATAGAAGGGCGTCGCTATAGAGCAGAGCCAAACGCATGCTCTCGCTGCGGCCCCCAATATACATTGTATAAGCCAGATCGTAAGGCTGTGGATACAGTGAATATATGGAACACTACGCGGGAATTAATTAATGAAGGTAGTATTATCGCAATAAAAGGTGTAGGAGGATATCATCTTGTTTGCGATGCTAGAAATGACGCTGCTGTACAACGCTTACGTAAGCGAAAGAATAGATCGCATAAACCATTAGCAATAATGGTGGGAACTCTAGATATGGCTATTGAGTTAGTACATATTAATGATGTAGAACTAGATATATTGACGGGGATGGAACGTCCTATTGTGTTATTAGAAAAAAATCATAATAGTTCTGTCCATTTGAGCTCTTATGTGGCTCCTGATAATCGTATGTTAGGTATTATGTTGCCTTATTCACCAATGCATGAGGTGTTATTACCTTCTGATGCGGCATGGGTTATGACCAGTGGTAACAAAAGCGGTGATTCCGTATTATATAACGACGATCAAGCGTTTAATGAACTAGGTGAGGTAGCAGATTATTTCCTCGTTCATAATCGTGAAATCTATGCGCCCCTTGACGATTCAGTGGTGGTGGTGATTAATAATAAGCCTCGATTTATTCGTCGCAGTCGTGGTTATGTGCCTGAACCTATTCATTGTGAAGGTTTAGATAATTCGTCGATATTAGCAATGGGTAGTGATTTGAAAAATGCTTTTGCTATGAATAAAGGTAGTGAAATTCTTGTAGGTCCACATATTGGTGATTTAGAAAATATATCAACTCATGAAACACTAGAATGGACTATTAAACGTTACAAGAGTTTATTTTCTGTACAACCAGATAAAATTATCATAGATAGTCACCCCCAGTTTTTCTCTTCTCGGTTGGGTGAAAGAATAGGCGAAAGTTTCCATCTTTCTGTTGTACCTGTTCAGCATCATCATGCTCATATAGCGTCTGTTATGGCGGAACACAATTTAAGGGGGCTTGTACTAGGGATTGCTATGGATGGTACTGGCTATGGACCAGATGGGACTATATGGGGGGGAGAATTTCTCCTTTGTAAAGGCAATCAATATCAGAGATTGGCACATATTCATGCGGCTCCATTGCCTGGCGGAGAAAAGGCTGTTACTGAACCTTGGCGACAAGCCTTATGGTATATTCGTAATTATTATGGTGATGATATCCCTTTTGTATATCAAGAATGGATGAAGGAACTTCCAAAGGGATGGGAAATTTTAGATAAAGCATTACAATCTAGAATGCCCATGATTCAAGCTACAAGCTGTGGGCGATTATTTGATACTGTAGGTGCTTTATTAGGTCTTGGTATGGTCCATAGTTATGATGCACAAATTGCCATTGCTTTAGAAACTCTATGTGGTGATGAAAAAGGATCATTACTTGCTTACAATTATGATGGACATATTCTTGACTTTACACCTACAGTTCAATCTATTATGGATGGTGTTGTTCGTGGTGAATGTCGAGCTCATTTAGCCGCTTCATTTCATAAAACAATGGCAATAGCACTATGTGAAACGGCTGCAGACTTGATGGAGCGATATAATATTAGTAATGCGGCCATGTCTGGTGGTGTATTTCAAAATCGTAAATTATTAGAATTCATATATAGGACGTGGCATATAGGTAATTTATATATGAATGAAGCTGTTCCTTCTAATGATGGTGGACTTGCTTTAGGACAATTGTGGTTAGGAAGTCAATTATAAATTGTCACGTAGATCTTATTCTTAGACAAATTTATTTAGTAATGTTTTGAATATTGTTTAATCTATATGAGTTGTATAGCCAGTTTAAGCTCTAGTTGTTTGTGGCCGCTATCACTAAATAATGAGTGTAACTGTGATACAATAATATTAATTTTATTCATATATTTTGGAGATGTTTTATTAAAGTAAATGTATATAAAACTTGTTATAAATGATATAGATAAGGAGATATTATGTGCTTAGCTGTACCAGCGCAATTGATTGCTGTGAATGACGCTATTGGTACCGTTGAATTGACAGGTGCTACCCGTGACTGCAGTTTGCTCCTCGTACCAGATGCAAAGGTCGGGGATTGGTTGTTAGTTCATGCAGGTTTTGCTGTACAAATTGTTGATGAAGAAGAGGCTCAAAAAACATTAGAGGCCTTTAAGGAGTTAGAAGAACTTGAAGAAGCTTACTTTGCAGGAAAAGCAGCACACAGCTGATGCTTTGTTAAGGCGCATCAATGCGCTTCATAAGCCCGGTGAAACTGTGCGGCTTATGGAGGTCTGTGGTACGCATACAGTATCGATTTTCCGAGAAGGTCTTCGTCAATTATTGCCAAGTGGCATAGAACTTGTTAGTGGACCAGGATGTCCAGTATGTGTAACTGATCAAACCTATATGGATAAGGCTTTAGCCTATGCAGAACGTGAGGATGTTATTATTGCTACTTTTGGGGATATGTTGAAGGTCCCTGGGAGTTATAGTAGCCTCAGCGAAGCTCAAACAAAGGGCGCTCACATCCATGTTATCTATACACCTTTAGAGGTGATAGAATTAAGTAAAAAATACCCAGAAAAGAAAATAGTATTTTTAGCTATTGGCTTTGAGACGACTATAGCCGTAATTTGTGCTACTGTAAAAGCCGTTCATGCTGCGGGATTAAAGAACGTATTCTTTCTTGTATCTCATAAGTTAGTACCACCAGCATTGCGTGCATTACTAGATAAACAAGAAGGCCATATCGATGGATTTATTCTACCTGGTCATGTTAGCGTTATTATTGGGGAAGAACCATACCGATTTTTGCCCAAAGAATACGGTACCCCATCTTGTATCGCTGGCTTTGATGGCTTAGAAATATTGTCTGCCATAGCTAATATTTTAGAGCAACGTAAGTCTGGTAATATTGTGGTGGGCAATACGTATCATTCTGTAGTTATGCAGAAGGGAAACCCTGTAGCCCAAGCTATGATCGAGGAAGTGTATGAAGTATGCGATGATGTATGGCGTGGTATTGGTGTTATTCCTAACTCTGGTTTAGCATTAAAGGGTGAGTATGCAGCTTACGATGTAGAACTTCTCCTACCTATTAACTTAGATAAACCATCTCTTGATCCTAAAGGCTGTCAATGTGGACGTGTTTTGCAAGGCCTTATTAAACCTAGTGAATGTCCGTTATTTGGTAAAAGCTGTACCTCGGATCATCCAGTAGGTGCTTGTATGGTATCTGTAGAGGGTAGCTGTGCTGCATGGTATAAATATGGTTATTCTAGTGGTGGATCGACGTGGGAGGATTAATATGGAACGAGTTCGCTTAGTCCATGGTAATGGTGGACGATTTAGTCATGAGTTGACGGACCGTTTTATTTTGAAATATTTTACAAATGATTTATTGGCGCCCCTACACGATGGTGCCCAGTTTCCTGTTACAGCCGGGCGCATGGCTTTCTCTACGGATTCCTATGTGGTGCAACCTGCGTTCTTTCCTGGTGGTAATATTGGCAAGTTGGCTGTTTGTGGAACTGTGAATGATTTAGCCATGAATGGCGCGATACCTCAATATTTAAGTTGTGGTCTTATTTTAGAAGAAGGTTTGGCCTTTGAAGAGCTAGATGAAATTCTTCGCACTATGTCAGAAATGGCAAAAGCCGCAAATGTTCAAATTGTTACAGGTGATACAAAGATCGTTAAAAAGGGCGAAGTAGATAAAATCTACATTAATACTGCTGGTATTGGCATGATTCCAGATGGAATAAATATTGGTCCACATCGTGTGAAAGCAGGGATGGATATCATTTTGTCAGGTGCTATTGGAGATCACTCCATTGCCGTTATGGGGCAACGGTTTGGTTTAGATTTATCTGACTCCTTAACAACTGACTGTGCACCACTAAATAAGATGGTTCAAGCAGTATTAGATAAAGTAGGAACTCAAGTTGCTTTGTTGAGAGATCCCACTCGTGGTGGCCTAGGTACCGTTTTAAAAGAGATCGCTGATCAGAGCCAAGTAGGCATTAAGGTTGAAGAAACGGCTATACCAATTCATGAAGAGGTACAGTCAGTATGTAATATATTAGGGTATGACCCTTTATATTTAGCGAATGAAGGGAAAGTGGTTCTTATTGTAGAGCCATCTATTACGAACGAAGTCCTTAAGATTCTTCATAGCTTTAAAGAGGGACGTGAAGCTGTTTTAATTGGTAAGACTATAGATAAAAATATTGGTAAGGTTGGTCTACAAACGGCTATTGGAGGTGTTCGTCTGATTGATTTATTAGGCGAAGATCAGGTTCCACGAATTTGTTAAATTTATAATTAATAAAAGTAATTAAACTATATCATTTTGTTAATTTTTATATTTTAATTTTTGAGCTTTCTAGATGTAACTTATATTAGATGTTGACAGTATTTATCGTTGATGATAGCATTAAATTAAGTTGCGTAAAATTCATTAAGAATTCATCGTAAATTTATATTATGTTAGTATCTTTATGTGTAAGTTCTTATACTTTCACTAGAATCTATGTATAGAATTTGTTAAAATATAAGTATCTATAGGAGGCTTATTATGAAAAAGAAGATTATTACAGCTGTTCTAGGGATTTGTTTAACTACAACTGCATTTGGTGGCATCTTGACAACTCAAGCTGGTGGACTTAGTAGCATTCTTGGTGGTGCAGCTAAAATTGGTGGTATCGGCATTGTTGTTAATAAATTTGGTCCACAAATTGACTCTTTCCTAAATAAATTATTGAAACAAAATAACTTGAGTACTGAATATACAACTAAAGTAGTTCCTATTATCAGTATTGGTACAAAAGGTTATATCGGTGCGGCTCAAGTTACTGGGCCTGCTTCTAGCATTGAAGAGGTTAAAGCTGTTGCTCAAGTAGAAGGTAGCTTTAATGGTATGGTTCGTGTAAAAGGATTAGTTCCTGTTAATAGCACAAACCCAGTTGGTGCATCTCGTGTTCAAGGCGTAGGTGTATCTGCGATTATTGATTTGAAAATTTAATGGCCACTGAGCATATAAATTGATAGACTCAGGGAATAAGCACGGTCTTAGGCCCGTGCTTATTCTGTTGTATAACAGTTATACATTAGATACATTGTGGAGGAATTTATGAAGAAACAAGTACTTACACTTTTAATGGCATCCCTAATTTCAGGCACTGCATTTGCCGCACCTGGTACAGTAACTGAAAAAACAAATGTTTTAGAAACTACTGTATATGGAGCCGTACAAGATGGTGCTGTTGTGGACCGCATTAATCAACTTGATGAAACCGTGTATGGTACTGGTTTCAATGGTAATTCCGCAACATTGAGTAAACGTGTTGACTCCCTCTACAATTCTGTAGAAGGCAGTGGTACTAATATTTCTTTGCGCGAAGAAATGGATGCATTGGAATATACATATCAAAATAGCATTAACGCAGGATCCCTTGTAGACCGTGTAGAAAAGATGGAACGTAGCGTTAATGGTCGCATTGGTAGCGGTTCCTTACAAAAACGTATTATCTCTTTGAAGACAAAGGTATATGGTAGCAATGTGGCTCTTACTAACCAAGTAGGTACATTGTCTGGTAATCAAGTGTTCAAAGTGACTCTAAATGAAGCGGTTTCTTCTAAAACTAGTCATGAGGGTGACACTGTATCCTTTACAGTTGCAGAAAATGTAATGGATGGCAATGTCTTATTAGTACCTGCGGGCACTGTAGGTTCTGGAACAATTACTTCTTTGAAAAAGGCTCGTTCCTTTGGTCGTAATGGTGCGTTAGACATTACATTTGATACAATCCCAGCTATTGATGGTACAGAATTTACTGCTGTACAAGGTAAAGAGGCTAAGGATAAAACTCGTAGTGAAGTTAAAGCAGCAGGTGCATCTGTGGCGGGCGCAGTTCTACTCGGCCCTGTTGGACTTGTAGGAGGCGCTTTCATCAAAGGTAAAAATATTGAGTATCCAGCTGGTGCTACTGTATATGTACAACCTCAAGATTCCGTAACAATTCAAGGTCTTGTTATTGGTGGCGATGGTTTAGCTCATAGTGATAATGAATTAGCTGATGCTGTAAGTGTACCTAATACAACCGGTGAGTCTGAAGAATATGTAGAAAATAATGGTGTTGATGAAAATGCAACTGTAGCTGATGATACTACAGCGGTTGAGGAGCCAGAAGAACCTGTAGAAAATGTTTCTCAACCTATCGTTGTTGTAAAGCGTAATCAATAATTAACAAATTCTTAAAGTAATAGGAGTTCTAGTAACCATGAGGAAACGTAAAGTACAATGGCTGGCAGCGGCATGTGTTGTTTGTTTAGCACAACCTGTATTTGCCGCTACTGAGTCAACTATTGTATATCAAGATACATTGGATAGCGTAGGTCAATCCTATGCAGGAGAAATTTCTAAAGCATCTACACCTGAATATAGTAATATCCGTGTTGTACGTCGTGGTGAAAAATCGAAATCTGCTACTCCTGCTGAACAGTTGCCTACACGTATCGATGCTAATAAAATGTCTTATACTGGCTCTACAGGTGATGTATATGCTCAAGGCGATGTTGTGGTGTCTCAAGGTAATCAAACTTTGATGGCTCCCCGTATTGAAGGTAATACTAAAACTACAGAGTATCGTACTGTTGGAGGCTATCGCTATTTGGAAGATGGCGGTAAAACAAAAGATATTACAGGTCAAAATATGACGTATCGCACTAGCGATCATCACTTTGAGGCGGACCAAGCCATGGGATGGAGCGACCCCTATTATGTAAAGGGCAATAATGCCACTTTTGATGGACAAATAGGCCATATGGAAAAGGGCATGGTAACTACAAAACATGCAATGGCATTTGTTCATACTCCAGATTATCGTGTGGAAGGTCAAGATATTAAGGTATATCCTGGTGATAGAGTCGTTATTAAAAAACCATCCTTCTATATTAAAAACTTTAAAATATTATCCTTGCCATCTTATACGACTTCATTGCGTCATGACAAAGAAGGCAAATTTAGTATTTTTTCCTTAATACCAAAGCCTACGTATAATAACGATGATGGTATTGGCTTACATGGTAGTACAGAATATCCTATCGGTAAAAACGGTGAAGCTTATATTGACTATCGTTGGTATTCTAAATCTGGTTTTAAACCACAGGTGGGATATCGTCATTATTTACCTTGGGGGACTGCTTCTGTTGGTTATAGCAAGGAGTCTAATGAATATAATGATGAAACAGTATGGGTAGAAAAAATAGGTGAAGCTCGTTTGGATACTCATACATATCATGTAGGGAATTCTCCAATTACTGTACGTGGTGGTGTTAATGCTGGTTATTGGAAAGAGGGCTCTGTAAAAGGTTCTCATAAAGAATACTATGCAGAAGTTTCTCATGATCCGATTAAGCTTGGCAAAAATGCTGATTTACGCTTCTTAGGTGGTTACCAACGTGACTACTATGGTTATGATGGTAGTATCCGTAGCATGCCTTATTGGGGTGCTAGATTCCAATCTAAAGTTGGTAATCGTGCTAATGTATGGGTTAGCTATAATCAACGAAATATTACCTACAATAATTCACCTTATCGTTTTGATACGACAGAGCTTCCAAAAGAGCTTATTTATGGTGGTACGTATAAATTGACTCGCCTTGATGATATTTCTGTAAGTGTTAAGAACAACATGATGAGTGGGGATATTGATTCTGTCTATTATACATGGCATCGTGATTTACATTCCTTCGATATGTACTTAACATATAAAGATGGACATAAAAATAAAAATGATCAATGGAAAATTAAATTTGTAGGTAAAGACTTTTAGTTAGGAGAATACTATGCAACGCATTAGAAAAGCTGTAATTCCAGCAGCTGGTTTTGGTACACGTTTCTTACCAGCTACCAAGGCACAACCCAAAGAAATGCTTCCTATTGTCGATACACCTGCTATCCAATATATTGTGAAAGAAGCGTTAGATTCTGGTATTGAAGAAATTCTAATTATTACAGGGCGTAATAAACGTGCTATTGAGGACCATTTTGATAGTAGTGTTGAATTAGAATTGTTATTACAAAGTCAAGGCAAAAATAAACCATTGGCTATGATTAAGGATTTGGCGGACATTAAAGTTCATTTTATTCGTCAAAAAGCACCTCGTGGACTTGGTGATGCTGTATTGTGTGCAAAAGCATTTATTGGTGATGAGCCATTTGCAGTATTACTTGGTGATGATATTGTTTACAATCCAGAAAATCCATGCTTAAAACAGTTGATTGATTGCTATAATGAGCATCCTGGTATTATTTTAGGTGCTCAATTTGTACCGGAAGATAAAGTTAGTTCTTATGGTATTGTATCTGGTGAAGCATTGGCTGATAATTTATATCGCGTTGATAACTTGGTGGAAAAACCTAAGAAAGAAGATGCTCCATCTCGACTCGCTGTATTAGGTCGTTATATTTTGACACCAGATATTTTCAATATCTTAGAAGCTACTAAGCCTGGTGTAGGTAATGAAGTCCAATTAACTGATGCATTGGCAGCCTCTAAAACTGATACGTATGCATTAGCATATGAAGGTATTCGCTACGATACAGGGGATAAATTGGGCTATTTAAAAGCTACTGTTGAGTATGCATTGCGCAACGAAGAATTGGGTGAAAGCTTTAAAGCTTATTTAAAAGAATTAGATCTAAAATAGATAATCTATGAGACTTCCACGTGAGGGGCCTATGATATATGTCATAGGCTCTTTTTGGTTATAGTTTCAAACTCATTTGTTATTTGTTAACATATGGATAATGCCTTTTGTTGACGAATGAAATAATGTTGATTATAATCAAGATATTGAATAAATAAAAGGACTGTGATTATATGAAAACATTATTTAAAGCATTATGTAATAATGATTTGAACCTACCAGGACACAGCGTTATTAAACATATGCATTATGATTCCTCAGGTAGTGATAGAAGGGTATGTGAAATCGTATCGAAGGTGGCTAAAACTACCACAATTGGTATTATGGATCGCTCAGGCTTCTTGATGGTTGATTTACGACCGGTGCCGAAACAATTCAGCATTCGCGCTACAATACATCAAGAGGAAAGCAGTGGTGCTATATCGTTCTCTAAGGAAGATATAGTACGATTTGTAAACGATATTAATGATACGAATCCAATCCATCGTGAGAATCCTTATGTTGTTCCTGGCTGCATGATTTTAGAAACGATGTGGGATTTTTGGAATATTAGTAAATCTGCTCTGCAAATGGCGATTTATTTTCATGCACCGGTTATTGCAGATGACAAGGTAACTTTGGTGGAATATCCTGAAGATGCTCATGTAGAAGGTTACATTGGTGATACATTGGCATTTTCGGCTACATTTTTTGGTGAAAATGAAGATTCATCATCTTTGAAACAAAGATGTATTAGTTAGAGGTAATTATGGAAACAAGACGTTTAACAAAAATGGCTTTATTAACAGCCTTATTATGTATTTCAGCATATATTTCTTTTCCCTTACCATTTAGCCCCGCTATGGTAACGGCTTTGACTTTGGTAGCTACATTGACCGGCTTATTGTTACAGCCTAAAGATGCACTTATCGTATTTATCATTTATATTTTGCTTGGTGCAGTAGGTTTGCCAGTATTCGTTGGGGGAACGGCTGGTCTTGGCAAATTGTTGGGACCAACAGGGGGCTTTATTTTTTCTTGGCCAGTTGCATATACATTACTAAGTATATTTAAAGGTTCTAAAAAAAGCTTTTTCTCTTATGCCTGGCGATCTCTTGTGATTACCATTCCTGTAGTGTATCTCTTTGGTGTAGCAGGATTTATGATTGTAACAAAAACAGAGCTTTGGGCGGCCTTGCCTGTAGTCATGTTCCCATTTATCCCAGGGGATATCGTAAAATGTCTGGTTGCTTCTTGGTTAGCAACTAAAATTAAAATTTAGAATACAATAAAAGTGGCATTCCTCGGGATGCCTCTTTTTTCTTTTAATAGAAGGAGTTTATATGTCAGTATATATTCATTGTGGACTTCGAAGTCCCATCGGCGTTTTAAATGGACAATATAAACATATGAGACCAGAGATGCTAGGGGCTAAAGTAATTGATGCATTAATCAATCGCCATAGTATTTCACAGATAGATGGATTATTTTGTGGTAATGCAGTTGGTACCGGTGGTAACATAGGACGGCTTATGGGGCTAATGTGTAATTTACCAAATTCTGTGCCTGCTATTACCGTTGATATGCAATGTGCCTCAGCTTTGATGAGTATTGAGATCGCCTATGCACATATTTTGTCTGGTATTATGGATTCCGCTATTGCAGGCGGTATTGAAAGTTCTTCGTTACAGCCAGAGCGGGTGTATGCATCTGGGGATGACCGAGAAGGTCCCTATAAGGTAGCTCAATTTACGCCCCAAGATCAATCGCCTTTAGCCATGCTCAAAGGGGCCGAGCGGACTATTCATAAATACAATGTAACAAAGGAAGATTTATATCCGCATATTATTGGCAGTCATCAAAGAGCATCAGCAGCTTTAGATAACCCATATTTACAGTCATATATTATGCCTATTACTATAGATGGTAAAAGATGTATAGATGAATGTATTCGACCTACGATGAACGAAAAACTCTTGTCTAGGATGAAACCTTTGTTGGGAGCTGACTCTATTACAAATGCAGGCAATGCGTGTTTAACTCATGATGGAGCAGCCTTTGTATATTTATCTAATAAAAAAGGGCCTTTTAAAATTCATAGCGTCAAACCTTGGGCAGGAAATCCCCAGTTTAGTCCAGAGGGTGCCCTTGAAAGCACAGAAGCCATTTTAAAACGTACAGGTTTAACTATGGATGATATTGACGTAGTGGAATGGAATGAAGCCTTTGCCATTATTGATGTTCTTTTTGATAAGACTTATCCTAATCATATTGGGAAATATAACATGTTTGGTGGAGCGTTAGCTTATGGGCATCCCTATGGATGTTCTGGCGCCATATTAGTGCTTCACTGTATGGCTGCTTTAGAATCTTGTGGTGGTCGTTATGGTTTATGCGCTATTGCTGGTGCAGGAGGCACAGGATCGGCTTTAATTATGGAACGTATGTAATATGACAATTATTGAACGCTTACAACAGAATAAAGAGTTAGAGCCCCATAAAATTGCCCTAATCGTAGATGACATACAATATACATATGGTGAACTATATGATGCTATTCTATCGGTAGATATTAATAATACAAGTCACATTGTAAATTTTACTCAGTCTAAAGAGACATTAAAAACTAAGGTTCTTTTAATTAAGGAATTGTCGTTTGTTGAACAACTTACACAGTGGCTTGGGGCAATATATAAAGATAATATTCCTATGGTATGTCACAATGAGATGGATAAGGCTTATGTAGATGAGCTAGCTCGTATTATAGCCTATGAAGGTGTACCGCCATTAGCTGATTTTGGAGTACTTACATCGGGGACTACGGGACGACCAAAACCTTTGTGGAGACGAGAGAGGTCTTGGCGTGATTTTTTTGATATTCAAAATAATATTTTTCATATAAACAAAGATGTTAAAATCTTTTTACAAGGGAGTTTTAGTTTCACAGGTGTTAGCAATATGGTTATTGCCGCTTTATGGGCTGGAGGGACCGTTGTTACTACGAGTTCATTGCGTCCTAGTAGATGGATACAGCTCATAGAGGAATACAATGTAGACCATATATATGCATTACCAACAAAACTACGATTATTGGTACGACACTGTAAAAGTAATTTATCATCTATTAAATATATAATTGCAGGATCTCAAGTTCTAGATCGACAATTAATGGAACAGTTACAACATATATGTCCTGATATGGAGTTTATCTTGTACTATGGCGCATCAGAGCTTAACTATATAACGTATTGTACAGGTAAGGAATGGCTAGAGCGAGAAGGTACGGTGGGGAGACCATTCCCAACCATACAGATAGCAGAGACTGATAATGTTATTTATGTGACCACGAAATATCATATTGAAGGGATTCCTAATACATATACTGTAAATGATTGTGGATATATCGATAGCGATGGTTATCTAATGTTTAATGGGAGAGCAGGCGACGTAATCAATAAAGGGGGATATAAAATTTCTATTCCAGAGATGGAATTGTATTTACAATCCTTACAAGGGGTTTCCGAGGTTGCTATAATTGATATTACTGATGAGATACGAGGGGAGGACTACGTAGTTTATATGGTGCTAGATGGTGAGGCTAGATTGAATGAAGTTATAGACTTTATTCATAATAAAAGGCCTTCTGTGGAGTGGCCAAAAGCTATAATAGAAGTTCCTATGCTACCCCTTACGGAATGCTCAAAAGTTGATAAACGAAAGCTAAAAGAGTGGTATAATAAAGGGTAAACATTTTTTGTACTACAAGGAGGCATCATGCAGATTAATAAGGCGGCGCTAGAGATTTTCGACTTTACATCCTCGTTAGCTGTATATTCTGAACATGAATTAAAGGTTGGGGATCAAGCTATACAAGATTATATAGCAAATCATGTAGTTAAGGCTTTTAAAGATCCAGGGGCTAGAACCGGAATCTTACATGATGCGAGCCCTGTGGGCAAACAATTATTAGATTATAAAAATGGAGAGCTTAAGTTTATTGATTTATGTAAGAATTTAGGTGAAAGCTTATTTTCTTACATGAAACAAGCTACTGATTCTGTTGTTATTGATACAATTATCTGTGAAGCCGTTACGGATACGCCTTATGTTTGTATTCTTTTGTGTCAAGCTCATGATGCTTTTACCCATCAATTATTCAGTGAAGATGATGGTACATTGGCTACAGAACTTGTTTCTCATAAGGCAGTACTACCTATGCCATCACAAAAATTACGTGCCTTTGCATCCATTAATTTGCATGATTTTAGCGTTCGAATTTTTGAACCTAAAGGGGAATTTGATGGTGAGGTATCCTATATCCTAGCAGATAAGGTCTTGCAATTAGGGACTAATCAATCCTCGCGAGATACGGTGAGAAAGGTAAAGACTATCGTAGATAAGGTGGCTCAAGCTCATGAGTCTGATGGCGTTGTTGAGTTGACAACCGCTAAATCTATGATTGCTAAAAATGCAGAAGTATCAGATACCGTTGATCCTGTTCGTATTGTAGAAGAGGTATTTAAAGCGAATCCTATTCAACAAGAGGCGGCAAAAAAAGAATTAGCTGATGCGGATATGCTGCGTCCTTTGCCAGTCAATCGTGAGTTTGCCACGAAGGTTGGAGAGCATCATAAGATTAAAACAGATACAGGTATTGAGATTTCATTTCCTGTAGAATATATGAAAAATCGTGAGTTTATTGAGATAAAAACTAATGATGATGGTACTTTGCGTATTGAATTAAAAAATATTAATAAAATCGTAAATAAATAGTAATGAAAAATTATATTTGTCTATAGAAATATATTATGTAATGATTAAATTTATTTGCTATGCTAGTATATGGAGGTTATGATGAGTAAAGAGAAACATAAAAAAACAAACGCATTACGTATTTTAGATACTCATAAGATACCTTATAGTATTAGCGAATATGAGTGGTCTGAAGAGCGTGCTGCTGGCCTTCATGTAGTAGAAGCATTAAAACTCGATGAGAAACAAGTCTTTAAAACATTAGTTGGCAAAGGTGACAAAATTGGATATGTAGTATTCTGTATTCCTGTGGCTGAAGAGTTAGATATGAAACAGGCAGCACGTGTTAGTCATAATAAGTCTGTAGAGCTTGTTCATGTTAAGGATTTGTTAGGTATTACAGGTTATTTGCGCGGTGGATGTTCTCCAGTAGGCATGAAAAAAGCATTTCCTACCTATTTTGATGCTACTATGGAACCCAAAAAGTTTGTATATGTAAGTGCAGGTTTACGCGGTATGCAAATGAAGGTAGATCCAAAGAATTTGGCATCTGTTGTAAATGCTGAATTTGTTGAACTGACAATGGACCATTAAGGGGGACGTATGGCAAAAAAGTTTTATGCTGTTCGTCAGGGCCGTGTACCAGGAGTTTATACTACATGGTCTGACTGTGAGAAACAAGTAAAGGGCTATGGTGGTGCTATCTACAAATCATTTTCGACAGAAGTAGAAGCACGTGCTTTTGTAGAGAATTCAGGTTTGTCTTTAAGTGATTTTATGAGCGCTAAAAAGAGTGAACTTAAATTGCCACAAGAAGTGAAGTTTAAATCTATAAATTCTAGGCCTATAGGTTCTAGTTCTAGTATTCAAAGTAAAGTATCAGCAAATGTTGTGAAACCAGATTTTACTACTCCAAACTATATGGTTGCGTATATCGATGGTAGTTATAATAAAGAGACCAATACTGTTGGGGCAGGTGGGGTTATCTTTTTGAATGGCAAGAGGAAAACTTTTTCTTTTTCCTCTACTGATAAACGATATACATCGTTTTGGAATGTAGCTGGCGAGTTGTTGGCTGCTATGCATGTTATGAAATACGCCGTTGATAATGGGATTTCTGAATGTTCACTTTACTATGATTATATGGGCATAGAAATGTGGGCTACTAAGGGATGGAAACGTAATAATGAGCTAACCCAAGAGTACTCAGCATTTTATGATTCTATAAAAAATCGTGTGCGAGTTTACTTTCACAAGGTGGCTGCTCATACGGGCGATACATATAATGAAATGGCTGATGCACTAGCAAAACAAGGTGCAGGTATTTAAAGATGTTAGAAGGGAGGGCGCTATGAATATATGTGTTACTGGTGGGGCCGGATTTATTGGTTCCCATTTAGTTGATAGATTAATTGAATTAGGTCATGATGTACTCGTTATAGATAATTTATCTACAGGTATGCGCTCCTTTGTACATGAAGATGCTCAATTTATTGAGATGGATGTACGAGATCCAAAATTACTATCTGTATTTGAAGAGTTTAAGCCGTCTATTGTTTTCCATGAAGCGGCGCAAACAATGGTACAATCCTCCATGGAGAACCCAAGTTATGACTGTGATGTAAATCTAATAGGGCTTATTAATGTTCTCGATGCTTGTCGTAAAGTGAATGTTGAACAATTTTTAATGCCTTCATCAGCTGCTGTATATGGCGACTTGGCAGTATTGCCATTGACTGAAGACTTGAGTGGTATGCCTTCGTCTTTTTACGGCTTAACAAAGCTTACTGCAGAAGGCTACTTGCGAATTTATCATGAAGCTTTTGGATTAAATACAGTATGCTTTAGATATGCTAATGTATATGGACCACGTCAAGGTGATGGTGGTGAAGGTGGTGTTATCAGTATTTTCAACCGCTTGATTGTCGAAGGGCAACCATTAACTGTATTTGGTGATGGTGAGCAAACTAGAGATTTCATTTATGTAGATGATGTGGTAGATGCTAACATTAAGGCTATGGGGAATGGTCAATGCACAGGTATTTATAATATATCTACCAATAAGGGAACATCTGTGAATGAGTTGATTACGCGATTCCGGACTATTAGCGGGACAGATTTTATGGTTTATTATGAAGATGAGCGTATAGGAGATATTAAACATTCGCGCTTAAGTAATGTGAAAGCTGAACGTGATTTTGGCTTTACTGCTACTACAACATTAGAGGACGGCTTACAAAAGACATTAGAATACTTTAAAGCTCATCATAAGTAAGGGGTATAAGGTTTGGGGATATGAGTGATACGCAATTTTGGGTGACCGTAGGTATATGGAATTTTATCGTATTTAGCCTGTATGGATATGATAAATTATGTGCCATTAATGGATATGATCGGATTTCAGAGTTCACATTACTATTTTTAGCTTTTGCCTTTGGTGGTGTTGGTGCTTTATTAGGTATGGTCCTATGGCGTCATAAGACATTAAAAATTAAATTTAAATTAGCCATCCCTTTTGCATTACTTTGGTCTGTATATGCAGTCGGATTCGGTTATGGCTTGTGGGTAAAATGATTGTATAAACTAATATTTTATTCATTCTTTTATGGTATAATAAAAAAATATTGTACATAAAATGTCAGTGAAGGAGATATTTGATGTTGCGATTACAATCAGGTTTTGAGTTAGATTATGCTAATATATATAATGAAAGTTGCATACAAGAACGCGATGTGAATAATTTTGAACGAGCTATACAAAATGTATGGCGTCATACAAATATTTTGCGTTCTACAGGCTTCGAAGAAGGTCATGTTTCTAAAGATGGTTTACCTGAACCTGTGTTGTTTTACCAACTTCCATATATTTCAGAAGATGGTATCAATACACCAGATATGTTAGAGCGGCTCTACGAATTACGTGACTATGCACGCCATAATATTGATACGGTTGTATCTCTAGGTATTGGGGGCTCCTATTTGGGAAGCAAAGTTATTTTTGATGTGCAATGTGGAGCATTTTGGAATAACTACAGTGCAGAGGAACGCGACGGCTATCCTAGAATGTACTTTGCAGGCTTTAATGTGGATGGTGATTACTTAGTAGGGCTAATTCGTACGTTAGAGTGTCAAGCTCAGAAAAAAGGTCCTGATTATAAGGTGATGCTCGTTATTAATTCTAAGTCTGGATCTACCATTGAACCTATGGCTAACTTCATGATTTTGGAGAAGGCTTTACAAGATCGTAATATTAACTACGAAGTGATAGCTGTTACAGATGTATCTGATGATGAACATCCTACGATTTTACGATCTATGGCGATAGAAAATAATTGGAAGACCTATAGTATTCCTTATGGCGTAGGTGGTCGTTTCTCTGTATTTACAGAAGTTGGTTTTGTAACGGCCGCTCTTGTAGGATTTGATATTGAAGGATTTTTAGCTGGTGCTGCATCTATGGATGTAGCATGTCAAGAAGAAGACATTTTTAAAAATCCAGGCCTTTTAAGTGCATTATTGAAATATATTGCATCTGAACGATATGGTCGTATTATAGAGGTGTTTATGCCTTATAGTGAAGCACTCCACTCATTATCTGATTGGTATGTACAGCTCCTATCCGAATCTCTTGGAAAAATGAGTAATACTTGTCTACCATATGGCCGTACGCCAGTAGCTGCAGTAGGTACTATGGATATGCATGCTCAAGTTCAAGAGCATCAAGAGGGGCGCCTAAATAAGGTAGTTCAATTTATTAAGGTTAAGGACTGGAAACATAATCTCATTGTTCCAGATTCTTATAGTCAATATGAACGTTTACACTCTCTATCTGATGTAGGCATTTGTGATATTTTAAACATTGCTTTAGATGCTAATAGAGAAGCCTTGTCTAGTGACAATCGTTTTAACATGACTATAACTGTACCAACATTAAACGCATTCCATTTAGGGGAAATTATGTTTATGCATTGTTGGGCCGTTTATTTTGAGTCCATTTTTGCGGGCGTTGATGCTTTTGATCAACCAGGGGTAGAGGTTTATAAGCGTCTCATTGGGCCCAAATTGGCTCGAGCAAAGGCTGTACATAATTCATGAGGGGGAACTATGAATATTTTAGTAACAGGTGGTGCTGGTTATATTGGGAGTCATACTGTACGTGCTTTACAACAAGCAGGATATACACCAATCATTGTAGATAATTTATCTCGAGGGCATGTAGAATCTATTCCTGAAGGGGTAAAGTTCTACAATATGGATATTGCAGATCCTAAACTAGTAGGCATTATGAAAGAACATAACATCCTAGGTGTAATGCATTTTGCTGCTCACTCACAAGTTGGTGAATCCATGCAAAATCCAGCTATTTATTATGAAAATAATGTAGTTGGTTCCTATCACCTTATTGAGTCTGCTCGTACCGCAGGTATAAAGCATTTTGTATTTTCTAGTACGGCTGCTGTGTATGGTGAGCCAAAGGTAGTGCCTATTCGTGAGGATGCTCAACTGCAACCAACAAATGTATATGGTCGCACTAAATTGATGATAGAAGAAATGATGTCTGATTATAGTTCTATCTATGGTTCTACATATGTTGCGTTGCGTTATTTCAATGCGGCCGGTGCAGATCCGTCTGGTATGATTGGAGAAGACCATCATCCTGAAACTCATTTGATTCCACTTGTGTTAGATGCGGCTCGCGGTAAAAGAGAGCATATAACTGTATTTGGTACTGATTATGATACGGCTGATGGCACATGTGTACGCGACTATATTCATGTCAATGATTTAGCAACTGCTCACGTATTGGCTATGGACTACTTACGTAAAGGCGGAGAATCTCAAGTATTTAATCTTGGTAGTGGCAATGGATTCTCTGTAAAGGAAATCATCGAGACTGCAAAAGAGGTTACAGGTATCGATATTCCTGTTCAATATGGTGATCGCCGTGCTGGTGATCCAGGAACATTAATTGCATCCTCTGAAAAAATTAAAAATTTACTTGGTTGGGATCCTAAATTTAGTAATGTTGCTGATGTTATCAAAGATGCATGGCATTGGCATACATCTCATCCAGATGGGTTTAGTAGTAAATAAAGAACAAATAGTTTTGATTTGTCAATATAATGAATGACTCTATTAGTCACCGTGGTGACTGGTAGAGTCATTTTTTTGTAGGATTTTAAAAGAGCCTCCTAGAATATGTCAGCAGGAGGTGGATTATGAATTTACGAGACTATATAGAACGTATGAAAATGTGGATTGATAAGCAGCATTTTATTATGCGCCACTATAAGTTTGCACTTGGTATTTTCCTTATCATTGCGGTGGCCCTTTTAGGTATTGGTATTTTTTATCCTCATGAGGAGGAAAATGTTCATATTAGTTTAGATCAATCTAATGGTAGAGATGGTAATCAAAATGAACGAGGCTCAGAGAAATTATCAAAAGAAACAACACATGGTAATAGAACAGGGAAAGGAAAGAACTATTTTAAAGATGAAAGTGATATAAAAAATGTAAAGGATAGAGAGGTAAAAAGCAATGTTCATGGACGATTATTATATGATATTACCGGTGTTGAGCGAGCAAATCCTTGGCGAGAGGTTTTTAAAGATATTCCTATAGATGATTTACTTGGTCAGAATAAGATGACTAAAGATAGTAATGGCAATTTCGTTGATATAAATAATAATTTATATGAGTCCGATGATGAAAAGAGTACTTTTGGAAAAGCGGAAGATAAAAGTCGTAGAAATGGAAAATATCAACAAAAAAGAAATAATAAAAAGCATAGTGGTAATTATATTGAATTAAAATCTAAAGATACTAGTGCTAGACGAGTTGGATCCAGTATACAACCTACTATAAGTAATCCTATCAAACAACATCCCATAGAGCTTATAGGTATTATTGAGGGACAACAGAATATTGCCATTTTACGAAAAGGTACAGAGGAACAAATGGTTAGTATAGGAAGTGTGTGGAAAGAAATATCAGTATCTAAGATAACTGCAAGTGGTGTAGAAATTATTGAAGGAGGTTCATCACGGTGGCTAAGAATCGAGTAAACTTTCTAGGTCTAAAATATATAGATAAGATTATAGTGATAGTTATATTGCGAATAAGCTTATGGATGGTCGTCATGCTTGTAACTCCGTTCATGGTATTTGCTAATAGTACTGATAGGATAGGTACTAATAGAAATGATAGAATAACTGCTAGTAGTTCTGAAACTATCGTAAATAGTAGTGAAGTAGATAAAAATGAAAAAAAGGTTGGGAACGAACTCATAACGATTTCTGTACGCAATGCATCCTTAAAGGAGACCGTCTTAGGCATTTGTCGTAGTTATGGTATATCCGTAATTGGTGTAGAGTCGTTAAAAGGGAGTATTACGGCCACTGTAAAGGGAGAATCACCAGAAGCAATTATTAGTGAATTAGGTAAGTTATATCATTTTTCCGTATCGAAGGAGCATAATACCCTTCTTATTGATTCTGATGATGAAACACTTGAAAAAAGAGAGCTATATGTTATATCACCTGAACATTTGCCGGCTGAGTCTTTGAAAAATGTGGTAGGCACAGTGGTAAAAAACGATAAAATGGCAGTGCTTTCAGAACAAAACGAAGTAATTATGCATTTGACGAGTGGAGAAAAGCGACGTGTAGAAACCTTAGTACGTGCTATCGACAAGGAACCAAAACAAGTGCAATTAGAAGCTACCATCATTGCTATGGAACAATCCTATGCTAAGGAACAAGGATTTAGATGGTCTTGGCTTAGCTTGACCGGCCATGGAGAAGATAAAACACATTCCTATGGTGCTGTTACCTTTGGCAAAACTCCGACTGGAGAGGCCTATAAGTTTTTTGTAAAACCAGAACTAAGTCTTATGGAAAGCTCAGGTAAAGCCGTTCTAATTGCAAAGCCATCTATCATGGCTCTCAATGGTGAGACTGCACATATCTTGATAGGTGAAAGAATACCAGTTATAGAAGAATCGGAAGTGAATGGAGAACGAAAGCGTTCTACTCGTTATGAAGAGGTGGGCATTAAGTTGAATTATACTCCTATTATTACTGCTGATGGTGGTGTAGATGCTAAAATACATGCAGAAGTGAGTACACCTATTATGGTATCTGAAATGAAAGCCTACAAAATAAGCACACGTCAAGCACATACAAGAGTACGATTACAACCAGGAGAAGTGCTAGTTATTGGTGGACTCATGGATAATCGAGATCAACATCAAATACAAAAAATACCTATTTTGGGAGATATCCCTTTGTTAGGAAAATTATTCCGTCATAGTCGAAAAACAAAAGATTCTATAGAAATGTTAATGTTAGTGAGGGCAACTGTGGTATAATGAAGAGTAAATGATTAGGAGGTTGTGAATGGAACGCATTCGAATGATAGACCTTGGAAAATCATTTGGAGTGCGCCAAGTATTTTCCAATGTGTCTTTTGAGATAAAAGAAGGGGATCGACTCGCATTGGTAGGCCCTAATGGGGCTGGGAAATCTACCTTGTTAAAGTGCATATTAGGCTATGAAGAGCTGGATGAAGGTAATGTAGTCAAGTCGCCTGTTGCTAGTATTGGCTATTTACAACAAGATGTAAATCTTGGAGATGATAGCCTTGCTACGGAAATCGAAAAGGCTTGGGCTGATGTTCATGCATTGGAAAAACAATTAAAAGAGCTCACTAGTCGCTTGGAAACCGAAAAGGCTAGCGAATCGGATTTACAACGCTTAGATTATTTACAGAATCGTCTAGAATGGCTAGGTGGTTATGACTACGAGCAAAAGACAAAGCGCATAGTCTATGGTCTTGGTTTTACTGATGATGACTTAGATAAGCCGGCTAATGCTTTTTCAGGTGGTCAAAAAACGCGTATCAATTTAGCTAAAGCGTTAGTACGTAGTCCTGATTTTTTATTCTTAGACGAACCGACTAACCATTTAGATATGGATATGCTGGAGTGGTTAGAGGGGTACTTATCTGCCTATCAAGGTGGTATTCTTATTGTCAGCCATGATAGATATTTTCTAGATCGTATCGTCACAGGTGTTGTGGAGTTAGATAATCACAAGGCTACAACCTATCGTGGTAACTATAGTCGCTATATTCAACAACGTGATGAACGTTTAAAGGCTGATATGGTGGCCTATGAAAAACAGCAGGAGTATATTAAGAAAACAGAGGCTTATATAGATAAATACCGCGCTGGTATCAAGTCTAAAATGGCTCGTGGCCGTCAGTCTCAACTAAATCGATTAGAGCGGCTAGAGGCACCTGTTACTTCACATCATTTACAATTTTCTTTTCCTCCTGCTGCGATGAGTGCTGATAAGGTTTTAGTCTTAGATCACTTATCTGTCGGATATGGTGAAAGTCGCATTATTGATGATATCTCTCTAGTTGTTCGACGAGGTGAATCAGTAGCGCTTATTGGACCTAATGGCGCGGGTAAGTCTACACTGGTGAAAACCATTGTAGGAGAACTATTCCCTGAAGTTGGTCATGTGGATATTGGCAATCGCGTACAAGTGGGTTACTTCTCACAAGAACACGAAGAATTGCATGATTCTTGGCAGGTAGTGGAAGAGATCATGAATCACTTTAACTACAGCGAGGATAAGGCTCGTAATGTGCTGGGGGCTTTCCTGTTTAAAGGGGACGATGTATTTAAGCTAGTAGGTGAATTATCTGGTGGTGAGCGCGCTCGTTTAGCTTTGCTTAAATTATTTCTTCAAGGAGATAATTTTCTAATTTTAGACGAACCGACAAACCATTTAGATATTCCTACACGAGAAATTGTAGAGGAAGCATTGCAACAATTTGAAGGGACTTGTTTTATTATTTCTCATGATAGATACTTCTTGGATCAAGTTTCTACAAAAACAGTAATTCTAGATGAAGGTAAAATTACAGAGTATCTCGGTAATTATTCATACTATAAGGAAAAGCTGAAAGAGCAAGAAGATTTATTAGCATTGGCTAATGAGAAAAACTCTGATAGCAGTAAGCGTGATAGTAAAGCTACTCCTATTAATGAGTCAATGCTTTCAGTATCAGAAACTACGGAGGAAAATCAGAAGAAGCCGAATGCTTATATGGTAGAAAAACAATTGGCTGAGGTAGAAGCTGAAATTGCTCGTTTAGAGGCGACGATGAAGATGTATGAGGTGCAATTAGCTAATCCTGTAGTACAACAAGATTTAGATGAAATGTCCAAAATTTCCACACAAATCGAAGAGACTCAGACAGAGTTGGAATCCTTGTATAAGAAGTGGGAACGTCTATCTGAATAACTTATTTAATGTATATATTATTAGGGAATTAAAATCATTATCTTTTAATTGACAAACTATTTTATATTCTCATAATATAGGTATAGATTTAAAGTTTTATGTTTTGAAGGAAGGGTGTAACATGAATAAATCCATGTTAAAAAAAGCGGCCATTTTTGGCCTTGCTGGTGTAATGGCAATTGCTGCTGGTTGTGGTAGCGATAAAGATGCAGGTAGTGCAAATAGCAATGAAGCTAAAATTGCATTATTAACAACAACAACTGGTGGTGCGGCAGCATATGGTGAATCCATTAAAGCTGGTGCTGAATTGGCAGTAAGCGAAATCAATGCTGATGCAAATGCTGTAAAAATTAACTTATTAGTAGAAGATACTAAAGGTGATAAAAACGAAGCTATCAATGCGATGAACAAAGTAATTGCAAAAGATAAAGTGGTAGCAGTTATCGGTCCTATGTTATCTGGTGAAATGATGGCTGCGGGGCCTGTAGCAAACAAAAGTAAAGTAGTAGCGCTTGGTACATCTACAACGGCTGAAGGTATTACGGATATCGGCGATTACATTTTCCGTAATGCTGTACCTGAATCCTTGGCAGTAGATACTGCAATTAAAGAAGCACATAAAACTTTAGGCTTCAAAACTGCAGCTATCATGTACTCTAACAACAATGACCAAATGGTATCTGTAAATAATACAGCTCGTAAAGCATTGGAATCTGAAGGTGTACAAATCGTTGATACTGAAACATTTGCAGATAAAGATACTGACTTCTCTGCACAATTGACTAAAATTCAACAAGCAAAACCTGATGTAATTGTAGTTGCTTCTCTTTACCAAGAAGGCGCATTAATCATGAAAAAAATGCGTGAAATGGGTATGAATCAACCTGTAGTTGGCTCCAATGGTTTCAACAGCCCACAATTCATTAAAATTGCTGGCGATGCTGCTAACGGTGTTATTGTTGGTACGCCATGGTTCCCTAACAAAGAAGATCAAAAGGTTAAGGATTTCCGTAAAGCCTATGTGGCTAAATACGGTAAAGAACCTGACCAATTCGCTGCTCAAGCATATGATGCAGTATATCTCTATGAAACAGCTTTGAAAAAAGCAGGGTCCACAACAGATCGCGAAAAATTCCGGGAAGCATTGAAAAATATTGCTGACTTCGTTGGTGTAACTGGCCAATTCAAATTCAACGAAAAACGCGATCCTTCCATGGAAGTTCAAGTATTACAAATTAAAAACGGTCAATTTGACGCATTAACAAAATAAGTTGAGGTAGTATAGTGTTTTTACAACAATTAGTTAACGGGTTAACCCTCGGTAGCTTATATGCTGTACTCGCTATTGGCTTAACACTTGTGTTCGGTGTTTTGAATATTATCAACATGGCTCACGGAGGCATCTTTATGATAGGTGCCTTCGTTGGTCTTTTTATGGTAACAATTTTTAACGTTAACATTTTTGTAGCCCTTATCGTAGCTATGGCTGTAGGTGCTATCCTTGGTTATCTTTTAGAATTTGTGGCGCTTCGTCCACTACGCAAGAAAAAGGTGTCTCACTTGGCACCACTTATTAGTACTATTGGTGTTTCTATTTTCCTTGAAAGTTTGGCATTATTGCTTTGGGGCCCTCAAACTAGATCATTCCCACCAGACTATATTGGTGGCCTAATCGACTTTGGAGCTTTCAAAATTTCTATGGTACAAATTATTGGTTTAGGCGTTTCTGTTGTGCTAATGCTGATTTTAAATGTAGTTATTAAGAAAACTAAGATTGGTAAGGCTATTCGCGCTGTATCCATGAGTACGGAAACAGCAGCTCTCTTGGGTATCAATCCAACAATGATTATATCTATTACTGTTATGATTGCATCTGCTTTAGGTGCAGCGGCAGGTGTATTGGTAGGATTGTCCTTTAATGCTATTGAGCCTACTATGGGTGTTATTATAGGTTTTAAAGGTCTGGCAGTACTTATCTTAGGTGGTCTTGGTAATATTACAGGCGCCATGGTTGGCGGCTTTATTTTAGGTGTAGCAGAAATCTTCTCTGTTGCTTATGGTGCATCTACATTCCGTGATGCTGTGGCCTTTGGTCTCATTATCCTATTATTATTCTGGCGCCCACAAGGCTTGTTTGGATCTAAAGATAAAGGGGGTAGACCGTAATGGAATTATTAAACCCGTATTATCTACAGATCGTGATGTTTTTCATCATTAATGCCATCATGGGTATTTCAATTTATTTCACACTGGCAAGTGGACAGCTTTCTTTAGGGGCTGCTGGCTTTATGAGTGTTGGTGCATACGTAGGCGCTATTCTTTCTTTGAAAGCTGATTTGCCTATCGTTGTAGGCATTATTATTGGTGGCTTAGTTGCTAGTCTTGTGGCTGTTATTATCGGTTTGCCAACAACACGTCTTAAAGGTTTGTATCTTGCCATTGCTACACTTGGATTTGGCGAAGTTGTGCGTGTTATTTTCTTGAATTTGGATATTACAAATGGTGCATTAGGCCTTTCTGGTATTCCATCCATTCCTCAAGAATTGACAAATTATGCCTATGAATTTGATTTCGATGGTTTAATGGGCATTGATGCTGTTGCATGGGGCAATCTAATGGCTATCATTATTTTGTTAGCTATTTTAGTATTGATTATCGCTTTTTGTGTACGGATTAATAATAGCCGTGTGGGTCGTGCCTTTGCAGCGATTAAGGCTGATGATCATGCAGCAGAATTGATGGGTATTAACGTTGTATACTACAAGATGATGGCCTTTATCATTGGTGCTTTCATCGCTGGTATTGGCGGTGGTTTGTATGCGCATATTACAAACTTTATTAATCCTACAGATTTCAGCTACCATAAAGTAGTACAAATTTTGTTATTCCCTGTATTTGGTGGGTCCAATGTAGTATGGGGCTCCGTATTAGGTTCCTTTATTCTTACATTATTACCAGAAGTATTGCGTTTCTTATCCGACTATCGGGACATCATCTATGGTGCATTACTAGTCATTTTGATGGCCGTTCGTCCAGATGGTATTCTGACAGAATCTATGGTAGATAAAATTAGTCGCAAATTAGGCTTTAAAAAGGCTCCATATATTCCAGAGTCACAAGTATTAACAGAACGTTTTGAAGCATATAAACGCAAACAACAAGAAGAAAAACAAGGATAGGAGGGAACTGAATGCTATTAGAATTAAATGACGTAAGTAAAAGCTTTGGTGGCGTTGCAGCCCTCACAGGAGTATCTTTTGGCGTTAAACAAGGTGAAGTATTTGGTGTCATCGGTCCAAATGGTGCTGGTAAGACCACACTATTCAACTTGATTACTGGTGTATTCCCTGCAAGTTCTGGTGAAATTGTATTTGATGGTATGTCTGTTGTAGGCATCAAGCCTCATAGAACTGTTGAAATGGGCATTGCTCGTACATTCCAAAATATTCGTCTCTTTGGCAATATGACTGCTCTTGAAACTGTTTTAACCGGTATGCATTGTCGTACTGGCTCTGGCTTCTTATCTAGTTTTTTGAAAACAAAACGTCAACGCATTGAAGAAGAACGTTGTCGTGGTATTGCTTATGAGTTCTTAAAGCTTGTAGGGCTTGAAGATGATGCGGAAGAGGTTGCCACATCATTACCGTATGGTAAGCAACGTCGTCTTGAAATTGCTCGTGCCTTAGCGACACATCCTCAGTTAATTTTACTTGATGAACCGGCAGCAGGTATGAATGATAGTGAAACTGAAGTTCTGCGTCAATTGATTGGCAAGATTCGTGACCTAGGTATTACCGTTGTGGTTATCGAACATGCCATGGAATTGATGATGAATATCTGTGATCGTTTGGTAGTACTTAACTTTGGCAAGAAAATTGCTGAAGGTACACCTCAAGAAATTCAAAATAATGAAGCTGTAATTGAAGCATACTTAGGTAAAGAGGAGGTGTAATATGTTAAAACTAGAAAATATTGTGGCTGGTTATGGACATATTACAGCCTTAAAAGATATAAGTTTAGAAGTTCCACAAGGTTCCATTGTATCTCTTATTGGTGCTAATGGTGCTGGTAAGACTACGACGATGAAGACTATTATGGGACTTGTAAAACCCACATCTGGTCGAGTGATTTTTGAAGGTCAAGATATTACAGGTCGCCAAACCCATCAAGTTGTACAAAATGGTATCTCCTTAGTTCCTGAAGGACGTCAAATTCTACAAGACATGAGTGTTTATGAGAACCTTGAAATGGGTGCTTATACACGTAAAGATAAAGAAATCGAAACAGATATCAAAAAGGTATTTAAACGATTCCCTATTCTTGATGAACGAAGTTATCAATTGGGTGGTACTTTATCAGGTGGTCAACAGCAAATGCTAGCTATTGGTCGTGCACTTATGGCTCGTCCAAAATTGTTATTATTAGATGAACCATCTATGGGCCTTGCACCTTTAGTAGTAAATGAGATTTTTGAAACCATTAAAGAAATCAGCGCTGATGGAACAACAGTTCTTTTAGTAGAACAAAATGTGCGTCAAGCATTGAAGATTGCTGATTATGCGTATGTTTTGGAGACTGGTAAAATGGTATTATCTGGCTCTGCTGATGAAGTTCGCCATAATCCTCGCGTTATGGAAGCTTATTTAGGCGGTCGTGTTGAATAATTAATTATATAGAGCGATCATTAGTGTCAAAAACTTTGAATAAGGTGTATATACTAGATTTCTAGTATATACACCTTATTTTTTTATCACTAATTCTGATATAAATAGAAGAACTATGTGAGCTGATAATGAAGTGAGTTTAAATATATTTTATTATTCTTACAAATTTCAATAATAAAACTAGTGAATTAGGAATGAAAACAGCAAATAATAATTAATGAACATATATTGAAAATACTGTATTTTTAAGGAATCGTTGTTGAAGGTTTTATGAAGTTCGTTTGGAACATACTAGATTTGTAGAAGTATATTTAAAAAAATGATAAAATAGCATGACTGATTTTTTAGATATAAGATACATCAATAATTAAGTGATGAATTAAATAAGTTGAATAGAAAAAGAGGTAAGTATGAAGAAGAAACAGTATATGATGATGGCTGCATTCTTATGTACTACAACAATGGCTATGGCTGCGCCAGTTAATATAAATACTAATCAGCCTTATAATGCCAAGAATGTACAAATGGAAGGCCATGCCCCATTGGAAACTAGTGCATCCGTAATTAGCTCTGATAAAGAATATCGTCTGCGTCAAGGAGATGAACTGAATATTCAAGTGGTTCAGCAGGCAGAGCTTGGTACGCGTAATGGTAATGATATTGTGTATACCGTTAGACCAGATGGATATGTATCGTTCCCTATGGTTGGTGCCGTAAAAGCAGATGGCTTAACTGTAGATGAATTTACAGCTGAGTTACAGCAAGGGCTGTCTCGTTATATCATTAATCCTGATATCACAGTAAATGTATCGAAATTGGGCGGCGTTCGCGTATATGTATTTGGTGAAATTAATAAGCCTGGCGCCTATACGTTGACTAAATCTAGTACAGTTATTGATGCGATTGGGGCTGCAGGTAGTTTTAACTGGGATACAGCAAAAAAGAAAATTTACTTGATTCATCAAGATAATCCAGAGAAACCGATTCCTATTAATTTGAATCGTATTTTACAAACTGGAGATATGTCTGAAAACTACATCATGCGTGAAGGTGATATTCTTTACTTAACTAAGAATAGTCGCATCAACTTTGCTCGTGATATTGCTCCAATCTTAACAGGGGCTTACATGGTATCACGAATAGGTAAGGATTAAAGATAAGGCGATATCTATCATATAAGGGGGCGTTTTTTTGCGTTCATATTTATTACCATCCATATTGTTTATTACCGATATTGTGACGATTGTAATCGTTGCTTTTATCAGTCTTTTTATTCGATTTGATGGACACATAGAACCTCAATATATTAATCAAATGGTGGAAGCACTTCCGTTATTACTTATTTCGTATATGTTGATGTTCTTGATAATGCATTTATATACACGTATTTGGCGCTATGCAGGGATGCGAGAGGCATTAGCAGTATTTGTAGCGACTACAATTGGTACGGCTTTATTCTATTTCTCTATGTTTGTATTTGGTAAGTCATTACCACGTTCCATCTATTTTATTACATGGTTCCTTACTACAGGCGCTGTTGGTATGGGACGTATGTTGCTTCATTATGTGGCACTTCACTATAGCAGTGGGGACGATGGTGAAAGTGGCCAAGTGAATACATTGATCATAGGAGCCGGTGATGCAGGTGCAACTATAGCTCGTGAAATTGAACGATATCATAAGCGTTCTCGTCGAGTGATTGGTTATGTTGATGATGATATGT
Organism: Veillonella parvula; assembly: GCA_959601155.1. GTDB lineage: Bacteria > Bacillota > Negativicutes > Veillonellales > Veillonellaceae > Veillonella > Veillonella parvula_R. The sequence continues at coordinate 76,032 of CAUGOU010000001.1, forward strand.
TTAAACATAATCGTCTTATGAATGGTTTTAGAATTCTCGGTAATCGTGAAGATATTCCAGCATTAGTTGCTAAGTATAAGGTAGAAGAAATTATTATTGCCATGCCTTCTGTGAAGCGAGATATTATTCAAGAAATCATGGAAATCTGTTCTCCTTTAAAATGTAAAATCAATATTTTACCGGGGATGTACCAACTGCTTGATGATGAAGTTCTTGTATCTCATTTACATCCTGTTTCAATTGAGGATTTATTGGAACGTGATGAGATTCAGCTCGATACGTCCAAGGTTGAAACATATCTTAAAAATAAAGTAGTTTTAGTTACTGGTGCGGGGGGCTCTATTGGTTCTGAAATTTGTCGTCAAGTTTTACGTGTAAAACCTAAAAAGCTATTGCTCCTAGGTCATGGTGAAAATAGTATTTATCTTATTCATCAAGAATTGCGCAATATTGCTCCCCAAGATACCTTGGTTCCAATCATTGCAGATATTCGCGATAAGAATCAATTAGAACAAATTTTCAATAACTATAATCCTGATGTAGTATTTCATGCAGCAGCTCATAAACATGTGCCGCTTATGGAAATACAGCCAATTGCTGCAGTATTAAATAATATTTATGGTACTCGTAATGTTGCGGATGTAGCCGGAGCTCATGGGGTAGATCGATTTGTTATGATTTCCACGGATAAAGCGGTGAATCCAACTAGTGTTATGGGCGCTACAAAACGGGTTGCTGAAAAAGTTGTACTTGGTATGAATCATACATATGATACTAAGTTTATAACAGTTCGTTTTGGTAATGTACTTGGTAGCCGTGGTTCGGTTATTCCTTTATTTCGTAAACAAATTGAAACCGGTGGCCCTGTAACCGTTACAGATCCAGAGATGACACGTTATTTTATGACTATTCCTGAAGCCAGTCAATTAGTACTTCAAGCTGGTGCCATGGGTAATGGGGGCGAAGTGTTCCTTTTGGACATGGGTGAACCGGTTAAAATTGTCGATTTGGCTAAGAATATGATTCGCCTTTCTGGCTTTGAGCCTAATAAGGATATTCGTATTGAATTTACTGGCTTACGTCCAGGTGAAAAGTTATATGAAGAACTATTAACTGCCGGAGAAGGTACGAATACTACTACGCATAAGAAAATTTTTGAAGCAGCTCTAGAAGATGTTAATCAAGAATGGCTAAGTCGTGAAATAGAGCGTTTTGATACATGTAAAACTGATATAGATGTAATTAATGTGTTGCAGGATATCATTCCTACATACGACCCAAATCATAATGTATAGGTCGTTATAGGTCGTGGACGATACATTTATTACCCGATATATGTATAAGACTATTTTAATTTTGATACATTGTGCCTTTATTGAGAGGGTTAGGTACAGTTAATATTCTAAGTGGGAGAGACCCTGTTGTTTGTATACTTTTACAGAAAGGGGTATATGGGTGGAACAAATTATTGATTTAAAAGAGGTGGGCAGAGTCCTCATTAAAAAGCGCCGTAAAATTATTAATATTGCGGTAGCATGTATGGTTTTAGGTGGTGCGTATGCTTTTCTTGCACCATCAACATATCAATCTACATCGATGTTGCGCATTAAACAAGCTCAAGGTTTGAGCAATTCTGTATTATCTAGTGCTAATGCCTATTCTGATTCTATGTCTCGTCAATTGATGAACACAGATGCAGAAATTTTAAAAAGTCGTAATGTAGTAGAGCCAGTAATTACTGCTATAGAAGATCCTGAAGGTACCGGTAATGCGCCAACATATGAAGATTTTGTTAAAACTCGCATTGAAACTAAACCGTATAAAGAAACCGAGTTATTGCAAGTAAGTGTAACAGGTAAGTCTCCTGAGCAAGCACAAGAAGCTAATCAATTACTTATTGATACCTTCTTGAAACGCCTTGCTGAAATCTCTCATGTTGAACAACGAACTACTCGTGAATTCTTACAGAAACGCGTTGTTACTGCGAAATCTGAATTAGAGCAAGCAGAAAAGAAATTACAACAATTTCAAATAGATAATAAGGTGTACTCCACAGCAGATCAAATGAAAGGCTTAACTGATAAGATTACTCTAATTGATCGTGAGAAGGCTCAAAATCAACTCGATTTAGAAACGGCACAAGCTGCACTTGACAGTATCAATGAGCAATTAGGTTCTGCAGGTAAAAGCATCGCTGATAGTGCTACGGTTCAAGCCTACAAGGGTCAGTTAGCAGATTTAGAATCTCGTAAAGCTTCTTATATTGGTAAATATACTGATGAACATCCTGCGATGAAAGAAATTAATCAACAAATTGAAGAAGCTAAAAGTGGTCTAAATGCTGAAATCAACGCTATTGCATCTCAACAAGCACCTTCAAGCAATTCTGCACAACAAGGCTTGCTAGCGGATAAGTTTAAAAATGAAGCTGCGTTAGCTGTAGCTCAAGGTAAACAATCTACATTAGCTGAGCTAGATAAAGCAAACGAAGAAGCTATAAAAGGACTACCTGAAAAAGAACGTGGTTATATTCAAGCAAAACGTGATGTAGATGTGGCACAAGATATCTATCAAATGTTATCTACTCGCTTAGAAGAAGCGAAGGTAGCAGAGGTTATGGTACCGAATGAAGTTCAAATCGTTGATTCTCCTACATTGCCAGAAAAGGCGATTGCACCACGTAAGATTCTTATTATATTAGGCTCTGCCATTTTAGGCCTCATCTTTGGTTGCCTCTATACATTGGGCCAATTCTTCGGTAATCGCAAAGTTCAATCTGTACAAGAAATTAATGATATTCTTGGTATTCAAAACTTGGGCGTAATTCCAAATCATAAAGAAAAAGAATACGAAGAGCCTAGTAATCGTATCGTAGTATTGTTGCGCAAAGTAAGAGGTTAATATGATTAGACTAATTTCTAATGAACGTGGTGATACACCACTTGTGGAAGCATACCGTACATTGCGTAGCAATCTTCAATATGTATGTAACCAACATAAATGTAAACTTATTTGTATTACTGCGGCTACTAGTGGTGAAGGAACTTCTGAAGTGGCAGCTAATACAGCATTAGCTTTATCTAAAAATAATAATAAAGTTCTTCTAGTAGATGGTAATCTACGCAATCCAGCACAACATATAGCCTTTAATGTACAAAATAAAGGTCTTACCAATGCGGTGATGATGGATGAAGATTTGACGATTCATCGTAATGTAGTGCCTCATTTGGATGTGCTTACGGCGGGTGAAGTTGTTGAATATCCATCTGATATTGTAGATTCTAGCAAATTACCTACGATTTTTGAGTATGTACGTGATGAATATGATGTGGTTATCATCGATACACCACCCGTATTGTCTGTTACAGATGCCGTTGTATTGGCCGAAAAATCAGATGGTGTAGTGTTAGTTGTTAAAAATGAAGTAGTTAGTCCAAAAGATTTGATTGAAGCTAAGAAACGGCTTTCACAAGTAGGCATTCCTCTTTTAGGATCCATCGCGATTGACGCGTAATATAACTGTTTTGATTAACATTCTATGTGATAAATCAAGCGTATCAATATGGTACAGAAAGTATTGAGGTGATTTATATGAGAATTAATTTTTCTCCTCCAGATATTACAGAGTTAGAAATCAATGAAGTCGTTGAAGCCTTAAAAAGTGGGTGGATTACGACAGGTCCTCGTACTAAAGAATTAGAAAAAAAGATTGCTCATCAGTTAGGTACACCTAAATCCGTTTGTTTAAACTCTGCTACGGCAGCGCTTGAAATGTCTCTTCGCGTATTGGGGATTGGACCTGGAGACGAAGTCATAACTAGTGCCTATTCCTATACAGCTAGTGCAAGTCCTGTTGTTCATGTGGGCGCCACATTAGTGCTTGTTGATACACAGAAAGATGCTTATGAAATGGATTACGATGCAGTAGCTCGCGCTATTACACCAAAAACAAAAGCAATCATTCCCGTTGATGTTGCAGGTGTACCTTGCGATTATGATCGACTACGCTCCATTGTGGATGAAAAGAAATCTCTCTTTACACCTGCTAATGATATTCAAAAAGCAGTAGGTCATATTCCTATTGTGGCTGATTGTGCTCATTCCTTTGGGGCCTCATATAAAGGGGTACAAACAGGTAATGTTGCAGACTTTAGTAGCTTTTCCTTCCATGCAGTAAAAAATTTTACTACTGCTGAAGGTGGTTGTGCTACATGGCGTCATATAGATGGTATTGATGATGAAACTATTTACAAGCAATTCCAATTGCTATCTTTGCATGGTCAAGATAAGGATGCTCTTGCAAAAACAAAAGCAGGTGCTTGGGAATATGATATTAAAGGTACCTATTATAAATGTAATATGACGGATATCATGGCGGCTATTGGGCTAGCTCAATTTGAAAGATACCCAAAACTTTTGGCACGTCGTAAAGAAATTATCGAAGCTTATGATACAGCATTTAAGGATTTACCTGTTACATTGTTGAACCATTATACAGATGAGCATGAGAGTAGTGGTCACTTGTATTTAGTTCGTTTAGATGGCCGTGATGCGGAATATCGGAATAAGGTTATAGAAGCTATGGCTGAGGCTGGCATTGCAACGAATGTTCACTATAAGCCAATTCCAATGCATACGGCTTACAAAAACTTAGGCTTTACAATCGATGACTATCCAAATGCTTATGACCAATTTAAGAATGAAATTACATTGCCACTTCATACGCTCCTTACAGATGAAGAAGTGCAATATATCATTGAACAGTTTAAAAGGATTATTACCGAATGCTAGTAAAAAACTTTCATGATCTACCACAAGAGCTACAGTGTGAAGCGGTTCGTCCTTATTTTGAAATATTAAATCAAAGACGTACAAGCCTTCTTTGTAAAAGCATTTTTGACCGCGTAATGGCAGCGGGACTGCTTATTACATTAAGTCCTGTATTTTTGATACTAGCCGTCATGATTAAACGAGATAGTGCGGGAGAGGTTTTTTTCCGTCAAACTCGAGTGACACAGTACGGTCGTACCTTTGGCATCTACAAGTTCCGTACTATGGTAAAAAATGCAGAATCTTTAGGAGCACAAGTGACGTCGCAAAATGATATGAGGGTTACTAAGGTCGGAAATATGCTTCGCAGCTGTCGCCTCGATGAATTGCCTCAGCTTATCAATATCCTTTTAGGCGATATGAGTTTTGTTGGTACAAGACCTGAGGTTCCACGTTACGTGTCTGCTTATACAGATGAAATGAAAGCTACCTTATTATTACCAGCTGGGGTTACCAGTAATGCCAGTATTACTTATAAGGATGAAGATCAACTTTTACAAAATGCTCAAAATATTGATGAAGTCTATATAAATGAGGTTTTACCGGGCAAGATGGCTTGGAATTTAAAGAGTATTAAGGAGTTTTCTTTTTTACAAGATATAAAAACGATGATTGATACAGTATTAGCTGTATTACGTTGAAAGAGGTCTCTATGAGTACATCTATGACAAAGGAAATACAAGAAAAAGAGCTGAATATGTTGCTGTACTTTAAAGAGTTCTGTGATAAACATAATTTGCGCTTTTATCTTTGCGGCGGTGGTCTCATTGGGGCTATACGGCATAATGGCTTTATCCCTTGGGATGATGATTTAGATTTATTTATGCCTCGTCCAGATTATGAAAAGCTAGCTGAATTATGGCCGGAATATGCTGACACTGAACGATTTACGTATTGTCGTACTGATCGCAATCACATCTATCATGATGCAGGTGCATCTATAAGAGATAATAATACGACCTTTATCAATCGTCATAGTATGCATGAAGATGTTTGTCATGGTTTAGCACTTGAAATTATGCCTATTGATGGCTGTGCACCTGGCAAAATTAGTCGTTTATTGCAGTTGGTGTGGGCCATGACGTTTGCACTCTTTAATGCACAGCGTTTACCAGATAACAAAGGGCCTACATATCGCGCTTTAGCTGGGTATATTTATAAAATCTTTTCCAGTCAGTCTATACGCTATCATATTTGGCGATTTGCAGAAAAGAGAATGACTCAATACGACTTTGATACCAGTGATGAATGTACGGAGTTAATCGGCAGCTTAAAAGGTATGAAGCTACGTCATCCTAGAGAGGACTTTGCCTCTGTTATATATAAAGACTTTGAAGGTCATCAAATACCTGTTATGAAAGGGTATGAGAGATATTTGCGCCTTATTTGGGGCGACTATATGCAATTACCACCTGTAGAGCAACGTGTAGCAAAACATGATGCAGTATTTGCTGATTTACACACACCTTACAAGGAGTATAAAGGCATACATTATGCCAAGAAAGAAGCTCAACCATAAGGAGGGCCTATGAAACGAATAGCAGTAATCTTTGCGGGTGGCGTAGGTGCTCGTATGAAAAACAGTAAGACGCCAAAACAATTTTTAGAATGGAACGGTAGACCGATTTTGATTCAAACCTTAGATGTATTTGAACAAACGGAGACTATTGATGGGATTGTTCTTGCCTGTAAAGCAGAATGGATTGATCATACTAAACAACTCATAGAAAAGGCGGGGTTACAAAAGGTATTATCCATTGTGCTTGGTGGTGAAAGTGCTTTGGAATCCCAATATAATGGACTCGTAGAGGCTAAGCGTTTATTTCCTGATGATGCGGTGACTGTATTGATTCATGATGGAGTTCGTCCACTTGTAGATAATTCTACTATAGAGAGAAACATAGAATCTGTTGAATCAAAGGGTTCTGCCATAACTGTTACTCCAGCTATAGAAACAGTTATGGTTACCCAAAATGGTTCTATTAAGCATATTTTAAATCGTAATGAATGTCTTATGGCTAAAGCTCCGCAGAGTTTTAGATTAGATGATATTATATCAGTTCATAATCGTGCAAAAGATGAGGGCATTCATGACTTTATTGATTCCGCATCGATGATGATGCACTATGGATATACTCTATATCCTGTGTTAGGGGAAACTGAAAATATAAAGATTACAACTCCATCTGATTATTATATGTTCACAGGGATTATTAAAAATCGTGAGCTAGGAGGATTAAAAGATGAGTAATTCCGTTATTCAACGTGAGTTAACGGCTTTAGTACAGGAAAAAAATTACTTTCATTTCCTCCGTCATCAACGCATTCTTATAACAGGTGCAACGGGGCTTATTGGATCGATGTTTATAAAATTACTTATACTTGCCAATGAGACTCATGACCTGGATTTAAAAGTGATTGGTCATGTGCGAAGCCATGAAAAGGCAAAAAATATTCTCGGTGAGTATTTAGACAATAAGTCGTTAACCCTAGTAGATGGCTCATTAGAATCTATTGATGTGCCATGTGATTATATTTTGCATGGTGCCGCACCGACACAGTCTAAGTTTTTTGTAGAACATCCAGTAGAAACTATCCGTACCTCTATTTATGGTACGGAGGCCATGCTTGAATTAGGTCGCCGTCAAAAGGTAAAGAAACTAGTTTACTTATCCAGTATGGAGCAATATGGTGTACCTTATGAATCTGGCCAAGTTATGACAGAGGAACGATTAGGCTATTTGGATCATCTAAATGTTCGTAGCTCCTACTCCGAAAGCAAGAGACTTTGTGAATGTTATTGCAAGTCTTATGCTGTGGAGTATGGCGTTCCTGCTGTAATAGCTAGACTAGCTCAAACCTTTGGCCCAGGTGTTCCGGTATCAGATAACCGTGTATTCATGCAGTTTACCAAGAGTGCTCTTAAACATGAAAATATTGTTCTTCACACAAAAGGCGATTCTATGTCGAACTATTGCTACATTACCGATGCATTAACTGGTATTTTAGCCCTTATGAAGGCGGGCGAAGCTGGCGAGGCCTATAATATATGTCATGATGAAGAGACTCGTTCTATTGCAAGCATTGCTCAATTAGTGGCCACTCATGTGAGCGATAATAAGAGCAAAGTTGTTTTTGATATTCCAGAAGATGTACAAGGGTTCGGCTATGCACCGACAGTACACATGTTCTTAAGTTCTAAGAAGTTAAAGTCTTTAGGTTGGAAACCTAAGGTATCAATGGCACAAGCCTATGTAAGACTGGCAGAATATATCCAAGAGGAAGGCTTATGAAAAAGGAAATAATAATTGTCACCATCTCCCTTGGTAACGATGGGGCTGAACGAATCTTAACAGAGTTGGCTCGTCAGTGGGTACATGATGGTCATCATATTACAGTTATCCAAACAAGCCCTAATCGATATGGTAATGAATATGCGTTAGAGGAAGGTATTGAACAAATTGAAATTCATACTACAAGCTCTAATAAAGTCATTCGCTTTATGCAAGAAATAAAAGAACTAATCAAAATCTTAAAGACTAGGCCAAATGCGACATGCTTATCTTTTTTGTCTGCATCGAGTTTTATCTTATCGATTAGCTCTTGGTTTATAAAAAATCGCATTGTTTTTTCTGAACGCAATAATCCACGCAAAGTTCCTATTGGTTGGCATCAACAAGCGTTACGCGACTTTGCCTTTAGATTTGCAGATGCACTAGTATTCCAAACGGAAGATGCTCGTTCTTATTTCCCAAAATCTGTGCAAAATCGCGGTGTTATTATCCCCAATCCTATTAATGGTAAATTGCCTCCACCAATAGAGGGGGAACGAGAAAAGACAATTGTTACAGCTTGTCGTTTGCATCCGCAAAAGAATTTGCCTATGATGATTAATGCCTTCAGTATGTTGGCAGACGAGTTTCCAGAGTATAAACTCGTCATTTATGGACAAGGTGTATTAGAGGATGAACTACGAGCTCAAATTAAGTCTCTTAATTTAGAGAATCGCATTTTATTGCCTGGCTTTGCTAGTAATATTTTAGAAAAGGTAGCCCCTTGTTCTATGTTTGTATCATCCTCTGATTTTGAAGGTATTTCAAATTCCATGCTAGAAGCATTGGGTATGGGCTTACCTGTAGTAGTCACAGATTGTCCTGTAGGTGGTGCTCGCATGGTAATTAAAAGTGGAGAGAATGGTATTCTCGTACCTGTAGGTGATACGCAGGCTATGTATGAAGCTATGCGCAGTGTATTAAAGGATCCTGCACTAGCGTCTAAACTTTCACAGAATGCCATCAAAGTACGCGATGAATTTCCATTATGGAAAATCGCAAAACGTTGGTTAGAAGTTTTATGAGTTGTAAGGAGGAGAACCATTGAAGTTAAATATTACGGCTCTTGCTGATCGCATGATATGGTTCATAACTCTAATCTTTTTAGTGTTGTCGTTGACCATTTCCTTTGCCCTTGGCGAAGCGAACTATGGTGCGTATGTATTATTTGTATGCTTATTTGGTCTCATCATTTTTTATCTTATACGAGAACAGGGTGTTATAAAACTGCGGTTTAATTGGATGCATGCTTATATGTTAATTTTTATTGGTGCTTGTTATCTAAGTGCGATTAATGCCACAGATGTTTCCGTAGCTATGAGCCGAAGTTTTGATATGGTCAAGATATTCTTTATGCTCATCATTTTATACATGTGTTATCAAGATAAGAAATCGGTGGATACATTATTAAAGATTGGCATGTGGACAGGCTATATAGTTTGTTTCTATACTGTTTATTTCTACGGTTTAGATTATTTTATTACTGTTTTATCATCCTCAGCACGTATTGCTAATGATGCATTGAATGCGAATACGGTAGGGCTATTGGGTGCCAATGCTATTGTTATGACCTTGTATTATATGCTATACGATCGTCCTCGTTGGTGGCATATTATTGCATTACCAACACTTGGTATTTTAGCGGCTACAGGTAGTCGTAAGGCCTTAGTTTTTGTCGGTGTTGGTACAGTATTACTCTTTATTTTTAAAAGTTTTCGTAGTGCTAATGCGGTCAATTCTATTGTAAAAGTTATTGGTTCCTTATTAGGTCTTACCATTATAGGTATTGCGGTCTTGCAATTGCCGATGTTCGCTGAAGTATTAGACCGAATGTCTAATATGGTAGAAGCCTTTACAGGCACAGGGGGGGACTCATCCACTATTATTCGGTTAGCTTTGGTAGATATTGGATGGGACTTATTTTATCAATCTCCCATAACTGGTGTAGGTATCAATAATCCATCTGTATATACTTTTTTCGTGTATGGCAAAGATAATTACTACTTGCATAACAATTATATTGAGTTATTAGCTGGCACGGGTGTCATTGGTTTACTAGCCTATTATTCAATGTATCTCTATGTGGCTTATAATTTAATTCGCTATCGTGATATCCATAGTAATGAATATATAATGGTACTCATTCTATTCCTTTCACAGATTGTTATGGATATGGGTATGGTTTCTTATGAAAGTAAGAGCACTTATTTTTATATGATGTTGTTTTATTTAGAAGTGCAACTGCTTCGGAAAGGACGAAAACATGAAGTTCAGAAAATTGTGTAATGTTGGCATGTCCTTTCTAACAAAACCTTACTATCGTACGAGGGTATTAATTAAATCGGGTTATTATGACTCTTTGTCTGATGAAGACTTTTTGAAGAAGGTATTTCCTAAGTATATGGGATACCCTTTAGATCTAGAAAATCCAAAAACTTTCAGCGAAAAGTTACAATGGCTTAAGGTTAATTTTAGAGACCCAATACAAACAGTGATGGTTGATAAACATGAAGCTAAACATTTTATTGCTCAACGTGTAGGAAATCAGTATATAATACCTACGATTTCCGTATGGAACTCTGTAGATGATATTGATCTTGATAGATTGCCTAATCAATTCGTTTTGAAATGTACACATGATAGTGGAGGCATCGTTATTTGTAAAGATAAATCAACACTTGATTGGGAAGCAGCAAAAGCTAAATTAAGAACATTCTTAAAACGGGATTATTCACGTATTGCTAGAGAGTGGCCTTATAAGAATGTTCCTCGACGTATTATCGGAGAGGAATATTTGTCGGAGTTAGGTAGCAATGACATATTAGATTATAAGATGTATTGCTTTCATGGTGAACCAAAGTTAACAGTAGTATGTTCTAATCGTTTTTCTAAAACAGGAACGCGTATGAACTTCTATGATATCGATTGGAATCCTATGGGAATTCATTTTGGACATTATCCACCGTTACCTACAGAGTTTCCAAAGCCAGATACATATGGTGAAATGCAACAGGTTGCGATGGAGCTTAGCAAAGGGTGTCCATTTTTGCGTGTTGATTTTTATGAAATTAAAGGGCATCTATTTATTGGAGAATTAACATTTTTTCCTGGTGCTGGATTTGAAAGATTTCGTCCTATGTCAAAGGATTATGAATTAGGAGAGTGGTTACATCTTGAGAATGTACATCGGGGCTGATTTAGTTCCTACGGATATTAATAAAACATTATTTGAAAACGGTAATGGAGAAGCTTTTGTAGGAAAAGAGCTTTATGAAATTTTGAAGCAATCGGATTTAAATGTTTTCAATTTAGAGGTTCCTCTTACTGATATAGAGACACCCATCGTAAAATTTGGTAATAATTTAATTGCGCCTACAAAAACAATTAATGGATATAAGGCATTAGAGCCGTTATTTTTAACACTGGCTAATAACCACTCCTTAGATCAAGGGGTGGAAGGGTTGACGACAACATTAAATTTGTTGAAGCAGCATAAGATTGCTCATGCTGGAGCTGGAGCTAATCTGAAAGAGGCTAAGAAGCCATTTATCTTTGAAAAAGATGATATACGTATTGGATTCTATCTTTGCACAGAGAACGAGTTTACTATGGCTACTTGTCATACAATGGGGGCTAATCCTTTTGATGTGCTAGAAAGCTTTGACGAAGTGAAAGTTTTAAAGGCACAATGCGACTACGTCATCGTTCTATATCACGGCGGTAAGGAATTCTATCGTTATCCATCCCCACAGTTACAACGCTATTGTCGTAAGTTTGTCGATAAAGGTGCAAATCTCGTTGTTTGCCAACATAGTCATTGTGTAGGGTCTCGTGAAGATTATCAGGGAGGCACTATCATTTATGGACAAGGTAACTTTATCTTTAATTCTGATTTTTTTGCAAGCCATCAAGAGTTTATTAAAGATTCAATACTAGTTACTGTAGACGTAACTAAGGATGCTTTTGTGGTGTCTGAATTGCCTATTCGTAGAACTGATAATGGTACACGATTAGCCACAGAAGTTGAAGCTACAGAAACATTAGAGGCCTATAGAAAACGTAGTGAAGAAATTAAAGACTCTCACTTTGTGACGCAAGCTTATAAGGCCTTTGCTGATACACATGTAAAACGTTATTTGCGTGAGTTTTTAGGTAGATCATTTATTGTACGCGCTATTAACGCTTTATTGGGCCGAAAATTGGTAGAACTTATTTTGGGCAAAACGAGTTATTTAGCAATACAAAACTATTTAGAATGTGAAGCTCATCATGAACTATTCTTGAGAGGCATTAAGAATATCAATAAGAAATAATGGATACTAAAATCGTAGCTGCTGCTAAATGGTCTGTTATTACAGAGGTTTTGGCAAAGCTTATCACACCACTGACAAATATAATATTGGCTCATATATTAGCACCGACTGCATTCGGCATATTGGCGACAATTATGATGGTTATATCTTTTGCGGAAATGCTTGCTGATGCGGGTTTTCAAAAATTTCTTGTTCAGCATGAGTTTGAAAGTGTCCAAGAGAAACAAGAGGCCACAGATGTGGCCTTTATTGCCAACCTAGTGTTTTCTCTAATTCTATGGGGCGCTATCATAATCGGTCGTGATGAATTGGCCGTATTAGTAGGTAATGATGGCTTAGGTATACCTTTAGCCGTGATGGGCGCTATGATTCCTTTATCTGCTTTTAGTAGTGTCCAAATGGCATTGTATCGAAGAGATTTTAATTTCAAGTTTCTTTTAAATATTAGGCTCATAACAATTCTTACACCTATATTGATATCTATACCAATGGCGCTTATGGGGTACGATTATTGGTCTTTAATTGCTGGTATGCTAGGGTCTCAGCTATTTACGGCGTTGGCATTATTAAAGAGTCGGAAGAATCAAATTCATCTGTTTTTTAGTAGTCGCGTCTTTATGAATATGTTTAACTATAGTGCATGGTCTTTAGCTGAAGCATTTTCTATATGGCTCACTGCTTGGGTGGATACATTCATTATTAGCCGTTTTTTAGATGCTTATTATTTGGGTATATATAAGATGCCAATGGCTATTGTTACGACTGTAATGGCTATGGCTACAGCATCTTTGGCTCCTGTATTATTCGCGGCTTTAAGTCGTGTGCAAAATAATCAACAGGCCTTTTCGAATACATTCTTTACATTCCAACGCTATATGGCTCTATTTTTGGTACCTCTAGGTGTAGGCTTATTTGTATTTCAAGACTTTGTTGTTCAGCTTTTACTAGGACCACAATGGACGTTAGCGGGCATTGTATTAGGTTCCTGGGCATTGAGTTCGGCTATTATGACTGTAACAGCTAATTTGATTTCCGAAATATTTCGTGCAAAAGGGATGCCTAATCTATCATTTTGGACTCAAATATTACATCTAGTAGTTTTAATACCAGTTATTTATATTTGTATTCAATATGATTTCAGTACCTTTGTATATGCTCGATCGTTAGTAAGAATGGAAATGCTAGCAGCTTCTATGTTGCTACTAGCTTTATTTGTCAATATGAGTACATTTCGCATAATATCTAATATCAGTGTATATCTCATTACAGCATCTATAGTTGGGTTAATTGCCTATAGTATTTTACATCTCTATGATGCAGTATGGTGGACCGTCGTCTGTATGCTTTTATGTGTTGTATTATATGTGGCTATTTTATACGTCATTCCATCTGAGCGCATAATTATTGCTTCTGGCTATAAAAAAGTCTTAAGTAAAGTAAAACGACATAATTAACAGAACTATGAAAGGAGTACATATGCTTTCAAAAAATGTAGATTTAAACAACACGGTAATCCTTGTAACAGGTGCCGCTGGATTTGTAGGGGCTAATCTAGTTATGTCCTTACTATCTGAAGCAGAAGGGACTCAAATTATTGGCATAGATTCTGTTAATGATTACTATGATGTAGCATTGAAAGAGTATCGATTGCAACAGATTGATGAACTTAGCAAAAATAATAAGAATATATGGATTTTTAAAAAAGGGAATATTGCAGATAAGTTCTTTGTTGATGAAATTTTTGCTATCTATAAACCACAAGTTGTAGTGAATCTAGCAGCTCAAGCAGGGGTTCGTTACTCTATTACTAACCCCGACGCCTATATCGAGTCTAATATTATTGGATTTTATAATATTCTAGAAGCTTGTCGTCATTCTTATGATGATGGTGAAAGAGGTGTAGAGCATTTAGTGTATGCATCATCTTCTTCTGTATATGGTGCAAATAAACAAATTCCATACTCTACAGAGGATAAAGTAGATAATCCTGTATCTCTTTATGCAGCTACAAAAAAATCAAATGAGTTATTGGCTTATTCGTATGCTAAATTATATAACATCCCTAGCACAGGGCTTCGTTTCTTCACTGTATACGGTCCTGCAGGTCGTCCAGATATGGCATACTTTGGTTTTACAAATACATTACGTAATGGTGGGACAATTAAAATCTTCAACTATGGCAATTGTAAGCGTGATTTTACCTATATCGATGATATTGTAGAAGGCGTTTCTAAGGTTATGTCTACTGCACCAGAGCGTCGCAATGGTGCGGATGGCTTGCCGGTTCCACCGTACGCTATTTATAATATCGGCAATAGCAACCCAGAAAATTTACTTGATTTTGTGCGCATTCTTTCAGAGGAATTGGTTTCTGCTGGTGTTTTACCAAAGGATTATAATTTTGAAGAACATAAAGAATTAGTGCCTATGCAACCAGGGGATGTGCCTGTTACATATGCTGATACAAGTGCGTTAGAAGCAGATTTTGGCTTTAAACCTAATACAAGCTTACGAGAAGGGTTAAAGCGTTTTGCCATATGGTATAAAGATTTCTATATGATGGAGGGCAAATAAATGAAAATTGCAATTGCTGGTACAGGCTATGTAGGCCTTTCCAATGGTGTGTTGTTAGCTCAACATAATGAAGTAGTAGCCCTCGATATCATCCCAGAAAAAGTAGATATGTTAAATCGCAAAGAGACGCCTATTGTAGATGCTGAATTGCAAGAGTATTTAGCTACTAAGGAGTTAAACTTCAAAGCTACACTTGACCCAGTAGAAGCTTTTAACAGTGCAGATTATGTTATCATTTCGACACCTACAAATTATGACCCACAAAAAAACTTCTTTGACACATCTTCTGTTGAACAAGTTATTAAAACTGTGCTAGAGATTAATCCTGATGCAGTAATGATTATTAAATCAACTGTACCAGTAGGCTATACGGTACAAATGCGCAAAGAATTTAATACGGAGAATTTAATTTTCTCGCCAGAATTCTTGCGTGAAGGTAAAGCCTTATACGATAATTTACATCCATCCCGTATTGTTGTGGGCGAGGATTCTGACAGAGCACGTTGTTTTGGCCAATTATTAGCAGAAGGTGCTATTAAAGAAAATATTCCACAATTATATACTGATTCTACGGAAGCGGAAGCAATTAAATTGTTTGCTAATACGTATTTAGCATTACGTGTAGCGTATTTCAATGAGTTAGACTCCTATGCTGAAGTACGTGGCCTTAGCACAAGTCAAATCATCAAGGGGGTTTGTTTAGATCCTCGTATTGGAGATTTTTATAATAATCCTTCCTTTGGTTATGGTGGTTATTGCTTGCCAAAAGATACAAAGCAATTATTAGCTAACTATAATGATGTACCACAAAATTTAATTTCTGCCATTGTTGATGCGAATAGAACACGTAAAGATCATGTGGCAGATACTATTATTGCTAAAAATCCGAAAATTGTTGGTATCTATCGCTTGACCATGAAGATGAACTCTGATAATTTTAGAGCATCAGCCATTCAAGGTGTTATGAAACGTATTAAGGCGAAAGGGATTGCTGTGGTAGTATATGAACCTACACTAGATGCAGAAGATTTCTTTAATTCGCCAGTTATACGTAATTTTGAAGATTTTAAGCGTGTTAGTGATGTCATTGTAGCTAATCGCTGGGATAGTAGCTTAGAAGGTGTAAAAGATAAAGTTTATACAAGAGATATTTTTGATAGAGATTGATGCAGCTGTATGTATTGTGGCGTTTAGGAGAGTAGTATGAAACGTTGGATACTATATATTGTGTTATGTCTAATTGTGTTTTTTATATGGGATAATTCCTTGCAAAATGGAGGGAACTCTGATGGGTTTAGTCTTATTTTTGCAGAGTGGCTTACCCCTGTAGCTCATAAATTAGGCTTTCATGGAAATATATGGGCCTTAAATAGGGTTGTTAGAAAGCTAGCCCATCTCACAGAATTTACAATTCTTGGTGGTATTTTATATGTAATTCTACGCCGCTATATTGAATATGGCACAGTAGTAAAAACTATAGGAGTGGGTATAGTAATAGCTAGTCTAGATGAATTTATACAATTATTTTCTCTAGGACGCAGCTCTCAACTGTCTGATGTACTGATTGATACAGTTGGTATAATCATCGGTATATCGGTAGTGAAATTAACTTATTATATTAGTCATGATAAAAGATAAAAGTACATTTAAAAATTAAATAATTATTAATATAATAATGTGTAAAATATGACTCATAATTGTAGAGATTATGGGTCATATTTTATGAAGAATAAATGAATATATAAAAATTGTATTAAATGAACATATAATAATTTATTTATTTTTATAGAAAAACCACTATACAAGCGACTGGTCCCTTGTTATAATCGTGAATATAAAATGAATTATAAACTTAAATGAGAAGAACATGAACTTTATAAAAGAGGTCGGTTTTGAAAAGAAAATCGAAAGTAGAAGGGAAAGATTATGAGTCGCGTGGTTGATTTACATGGTTGCATTTTGCCAGCTGTGTTAGGTCCACAAGGGCCTCAAACAATGGCAGAATCAGTAAAAATGATTAAGTCCTTGTCTGAACAAGGTATTACAGATATTTTTAGTACGCCTGATGTAACAGTATCTATGGATCTGAACACATGGAATGCTATGAACTCTTTAGTTAATGAAGTAAAAGTTATGGTTAAGGAGCAACAAGTAGATATAACTATTCACAGTGGAGCTCGCGTAATGCTTTGTGATGAAATGGTTGCATATATAGCTTCTCATCGCAATCAATATACGTTGGGAGATAGCCATTTTATATTAGTTGCTCTTCCACAAAATAGCAAAGTGCATCATATTAATGCGTGGTTATTAAGTCTACTAGATATGGGGCTTGTACCTATTATTAGTGAAGTAGAAACTTATGGACAATTATTTACTAAACCTGAACAATTACTAGCATGGGTTGATAGAGGTATTTTGATTCAATGTAATATGGCATCTTTTGATCATGGTAACGCTAACTATGATAGGGCCATTGAATTATATCGAAATGGTTTAATTCATTTCTTTGGTACTGGTTACAGCGATGGCTGTGATATTGAGGCGTACCAAGGTTATGTGGAAGCAATTTCTGAATTAGACAATACGTATAAAAAAGATTTGTTGCCAAATATCCATCTTAATGAACGCGACCTCTTAGCTAATCGCACATTTTATCCTTCTGTCCCATCTAGTTGGGTGGGGAAAAAGGGTAATTTCTTAACTCGTCTATTTGGCTTTGCATTATAATTTATATAGGTTCTTTTATCCATGTCATATTGGCATAGATAGAGGAACCTATTTTTACTTTATATTGTATTTAGGGTTGAAAACAACCACCATATATAGTATACTGAGAGGGCAGTAAAAATAGAGGGGTTTTCTAATAATTCTTTACATTTTTACATATAAATTTATAAAAAGTGTGATTAGACATACTTTTTATACTTCTTAACATATATTTTGGCAGTAACAAGATGGGGAGGTTGCCAATATGTTGCAGGTCATTAAGCGTGATGGCACGAAGGTACCATTCGACAAAAACAAGATTGCTTTGGCTATTGAAAAAGCTGAACATAGTAGTACTGGGTTGTACGAAGAGGGCTTGGCACAGCGTATTGCAAATGAAATTGAGGAATATGCTACTAAGCTTCAAAAAGACATGACAATTTATGCTATTGAAGATCAAGTGTATTATAAGTTGATTGAGTATCATAATCCTGCAACGGCACGTGCCTATGAAGGTTACAAAGCTGTTCAAGCTTTTAAACGCCGTCAAAATACAACTGATGATGATGTAATTGGTTTATTAGATCGTAGTAATATCAGTGTTCTTGATGAAAATTCTAATAAGGATGCTGCTATTGTATCTACCCAACGGGATTTAATTGCTGGTGAAGTATCTAAGGATATTGCTCGTCGTAAATTGATTCCTACCGATATTTTGGAAGCCCATGATAGTGGAGCTATCCACTTCCATGATATGGATTATATTATTCAACCTATGTTTAACTGTTGCTTGATTAATTTGGAAGACATGCTTACAAATGGCACAGTAATCAATGGTAAGAAAATCGATACACCTAAGTCTTTCCAAGTTGCTTGTACTGTAACAACACAAATTATTGCACAAGTAGCATCTGGTCAATATGGTGGCCAAAGTATTAATGGTATTGACCGTATTTTGGCACCATTTGTACGTAAATCTTATGAAAAAATCCTCAATAATGTTATTGAAGAACAAGTTGAGATTTACGGCATGGAGCCTAATATGGAAAAGGCTCGTGAAATTGCGTGGAAACGTACGCGTAAAGAGGTTAAAGATGGTATTCAAACTATTCAATACCAAATTAATACATTGATGACTACAAATGGTCAATCTCCATTTGTGACATTATTTATGTATTTCCAACCAGACTATGAATACGCGAAGGAAGCGGCTCTTATTACAGAAGAAATTTTGCGCCAACGTATTAAAGGTGTAAAAAACGAAGCCGATGTATATATTACACCAGCCTTTCCTAAGTTGATTTATGTTCTTGATGAGCATAATGTAACACCAGATAGTCCATACTATTACTTAACTGAATTGGCAGCACAATGTACGGCTAAGCGCATGTACCCTGACTATATTTCTGCAAAAAAAATGAAGGAAAACTACTCAGGTAATGTTTTTAGTCCTATGGGCTGTCGATCCTTCTTATCTCCTTGGAAGGATGAAAATGGTGAATACAAGTTTGATGGACGTTTTAACATTGGTGTAGTAAGTTTAAACTTACCTCAAATTGGCATTCTAGCCCGAGGTAGTGAAGAACGATATTTTGAAATTTTAGATAAACGACTTGAGTTGGCAGAAAAAGCACTAATGCTTCGTTATGAATTACTTAAGGACGTAGTGAGTGATGTGTCACCAATCCATTGGCAACACGGTGCTATTGCAAGACTTAAAAAAGGCGAGAAAATTGCCAAATTCTTGACTGGCGGTTATGCGACTATTTCCTTGGGATATATTGGTATTTATGAAGCAACTCGCTTAATTACCGGTGAATCGAATACAGGTGAAAAAGGCCGCGTTTTTGCGATGAAGATTATGGACCGCTTAAATGCAGCTGTTGATGAATGGCGAGCTAAACATAACATGGGGTTCGCATTATATGGTACACCTGCTGAAAGTTTAACCCATCGATTCTCTTCTTTGGATCGCGCTCGTTTTGGTATTATTGAGGATATTACGGATAAAGGTTATTATACTAATAGTTATCATGTAAGCGTACGAGAAGAGATTAATGTATTTGATAAGTTCTCTTTTGAATCTGAGTTCCAAAAGAAATCTACAGGTGGCTGTATTTCCTATGCAGAAATTCCTAATATGACTAATAATATTCCAGCTGTTTTGACGATGATTCAATATATTTATGATCATATTTCTTATGCTGAATTTAATACCAAGTCTGACTATTGTCACGAATGTGGCTTTGATGGAGAAATTAAGGTAAATGAACATAACGAGTGGGAATGCCCTCGTTGCCACAATACAAATCGCGATAAATTAACTGTTATCCGTCGTACTTGTGGATACCTTGGTGAAAACTTCTGGAATGAAGGGCGCACAAAGGAAATTAAAGATCGTGTAATGCACATTTAAGATTATTAGAGGTATAGTTTTAATAATTATCCTGTATATTAAGCATATTAAGATAAACTGTTATATAGATTAATATAATTATCATAGACATCTAATGATGTGGATATTTTAATAGATATGATTTTAGTTCTAAATACGATAGTTTTAAATGGTAAAAGCTGTGCCTAAGGCACAGCTTTTACTGTATATATGAGAAATTGAAATATATCTATATAGTGTTGATCAAAGTTGATAGGCACTACTATGGAGGTTATGATGAGATATGGGCAAATAAGACAATACGATATTGCCAATGGAGAAGGGATTCGTACATCTATATTTGTAACAGGTTGTACACATTGTTGTTATAATTGTTTTAACGAAGAATACCAAGATTTTAATGCTGGTAAGGTATGGACGCAAGCTGAGACAGATTTAGTGGTTTCCTATGTGAAGAATCCTACATGTTCAGGTTTAACATTATTAGGTGGGGAGCCATTTCAAAATGTACAAGGCTTATTACCGGTGGTGAGAGCTGTTCGAGCAGCGGCGCCAGAAAAGAAGATTTGGGCTTATTCCGGCTATGAAATAGATGATATCTTAGAAGATGAGTTGCGAAGTGCTTTATTACAAGAAATCGATATTCTCGTAGATGGCCGCTTTGTAGATGAACTTAAGGACCCTGCTTTGCGCTTCAGAGGTTCCTCAAATCAGCGTATCATTGATGTTAAAAAGACATTAGCGGCTGGGGAAATTGTATTAGCGATGGAGTAAATATGATATATGATAAACGATTTATAGGACTCATTATTATAGTTGGCTTTATAGCGGGGCTAGTAGGGGCTTCCTATACGCATTTATTACATGGAATCCAACATTTCGTATATAATTACTCTTCTGCTGATCATCTGAGCTTTGGTGCAGCTGTGGCCCGAGTATCACCGATAGAACGATTAATACCCTTAATCGTCTGTGGCGTGATAGGTGGCGTAGGTTGGGTTTTGATTCACAGATATGGTAAAGGCGTTGTAGATATAAAAACAGCAGTTTCTGGTAAAATGGATATGAATCCAATTACTACTGTTTTACATGCAACACTGCAAATAATTACGGTAGGTATTGGTTCTCCATTAGGTCGAGAAGTTGCACCACGTGAGGCTAGCGCAGGTATTACTACCTTTTTAGTTAAACATTTTGATATAAAACAAGAAGATCGTCAATTATTAATTGCATGTGCTGCAGGCGCTGGTTTAGCTGCAGTTTATAATTCACCATTATCTGCGGCAATTTTTACATTAGAAACTTTGCTTCTTACTTGGAATATACGGGCTATGAGTGCAGCCCTCTTATGTTGTGGTTTGGCTACATTTGTGACGCGACAAGCTGGTGTAGGAGATGTTATACAATATACAATGGCACAACCCAGTTTGGGGAGTCATTATGTAGAGTTTTCTATCGTTTTAGGCGCTATTATTGCAATTGGTGTTGTTTTATTTAATATTACACAAAGTAAGCTACCCGCCATTCATCGTAGTAGTCCTGTAATGATTCCCATTTCTATCGTAGCATTTACACTAATTGGTGTTTTAGCTATGTATTTTCCTGAAATTCTTGGAAATGGTAAAGCAGGCAATGAGTTGACTTTTACGAACGATATCACATGGACATATGCATTGGGTTTATTTGGATCCAAATGGGTAGCTGTTTTACTTGCTTTGGCCGCTGGTGCATATGGTGGTCGTATTACACCATCTATGATGTTAGGTAGTACTTTGGGGATCGTATTTGGTACCGTATGGGCTATTGCTATAGCGCCAGTATCTTTGGGAATGTCTGCTTTTGTAGGGGCCGTAGTATTCTTAGGACTTGCACAAAAAATGCCTATGACATCTTGTGTATTTATGCTTGAATTATCTCGTTTCTCTGTAGAGATGTTGTTTCCTATAGCTTTAACAATGGGGACAGCTCTTATGGTAGAGCAAATCATTCAATCAAAATTAAATAGCGCTAAGTAGCAATAAATAATAGTTAATAAAAGTAAATATAATATATAGAAAAGAAGCGGATAGTTGAATTAATCAACTATCCGCTTTTAATGTATATGTAATTATACGATTTTTGCGTTCTTATCGTATTCCTCGCCACCCGCATCAGGAAGCATGCCATATTCTACAGTCCACAAGTGTTTATATTTTAGTGCTTGATTGTGAATACGTTCGATTTGCGTTTCATCTGTACGAGCTATGCGAGCTGGGATTCCAACAACTAAAGAATTAGGTGGGATTACAGTGTTCTCCTTTATGACTGCACCAGCAGCAATAATAGAGCCAGAGCCAATATGACAACCGCTTAATACAATAGCGCCCATTCCAACTAATACATTATCTTCGATAGTACTAGCGTGTACTATTGCACCATGGCCAATTGTTACATAATCTCCAAGAATGCAAGCCCTGTCGTCATCAACGTGTAATACAGAGTTATCCTGTACATTAGAATAGCGACCTACTACAATTTTATTTACATCACCGCGAAGTGCACAGTTTTGCCAAATGGAAGCATATTCTTTTAGTTCAACATCACCTGCAAGTTCTGCACCAGGCATAACACAACTTTTGGGATCTAATTTGGGGTATTTTCCGTGAAATGGTAACATAAGGAACTCCTAATTTATTAACTATACGATTTCAATAAGACGTTGTGCTTTACGAATAGACATGATAGCTTCATTCATTACTGTTTGTACTATAGTGTGAGCAGGTTCAATAGTAGTAAGTCGGTTTAAACCTTGTCCAACTTGTACAGCACCATTTACAACATCACCATCGATAGCAGCACGTTTGTTAGTGCCTTGGGACATTTTGGTGCGTTCTTCAGGGGTAGTAACACCATCTGTTTCGGCAGCTAAGTAACGTGTAGTGAATTCGTTTTTCAAGCTACGTACTCCACCGTGACCAGAGAGGAGACCCGTTACAACAGAGTCTGTATCTGTGGCTTTGATAATTGCTTCTTTCATATTTATGTGGGCTTGGCATTCTTCAGCTAACAAAAAACGGGAACCTATTTGTACACCCTCAGCACCCATCAACAATGCTGCTGCAATACCACGACCATCTACGATAGCGCCTGCTACAACAACAGGAATGGAAATCTCAGGTAAAATATTTTCCATCAAGGACATGGTTGTTTGGCTACCAATATGTCCACCAGCTTCCATACCCTCAATAATAATTGCATCAGCACCAGCTTCTTCAATGCGTTTAGCAAGTTTTAGAGATGGGACAACAGGGATAACTTTAATGCCTGCATCTTGCAATGGTTTAATATATGGTACAGGATTGCCTGCTCCAAGTGTTACAAATGCAGGCTTTTCTTCAATGATAATATCCACTAATTCGTCTTTATTGGGAGCCATTAACATGAGATTGACTCCGAAAGGCTTATCCGTTAAGTCTTTACAGGCACGAATCTCGTTGCGCGTCCATTCTGCATCACGACCACCAAGAGCAATTACACCTGTAGCACCTGCATTAGCTACGGCAGCAACTAGTTTGTGTTCAGATACCCAAGCCATAGCACCTTGGATGATAGGGTATTCGATTTGTAAAAGTTGTGTTAACGCTGTTCTCATAAAGCCTCCTATGATAACAATTAAATTTACTGAAACTTTATTATACCTTTATGCGAGAATTTTATATAAGAATGATTTTATTTTCTTATAGAAAATTAGAGTATTAATAAAGTCAAGAATATTCATCAGTATATACTTATATACTAAAGAGATTAAGCGTAATATTATTTGGAGATTATATGTAATTACATAATCTCTTCTCTATATAATAGTATAATATAGTAATTATGTACATCTTAGATAAGGTTATTATAGTTATTTTATTTAAACAATATGCTTTCAAAATTAATTTCCAATTATTGGATTAAAATAAAATATTTAGCAGTAGTCTAAAGATAAAAAATTAAATGATAATATATTTCAAATGAGTTAAGTAGTAGAAAACCGCATAGTATCTATGATTATTAAATATTATAAAAAATGAGAAAATAAGAAAATGAGTATTGAAAAGTTTCGATGTCTTTGATATACTACATTACAGATAGAGTATCTGAATTAATTAAAGATAAACATTAAACAATAATTTTCAAGTGAAGGAGGAAATACACATGGAAAAATATGTATGCGTAGTATGTGGTTGGGTTTATGACGAAGCTGTTGAAGGCGTAAAATTCGAAGATCAACCAGCTGATTATGTTTGCCCAATTTGCGGTGTTGGTAAAGACCAATTCGAAAAAATGTAATTGACTTACCAAAAGGCTATCTTGAGTCCACTTGAGATAGTCTTTTTTATTTGACAAAGCACCATGTCATGTTTATAATATTATGAGTCGAGGTAAGATTATGAAACTGCAAGTAGAGCAAGCAAAAGAACATATAGGAAAGAAATTTCCTTATAGCTATACGATATCAGCCTCTGAGCTTGGTGACGTAACTGCTTTTCCTTGGAGCCGTCATGATATAACCATTAGTGGTGAGTTTTGGTTTGATGGTCAAAATTACATCGTTCAAGGTTCGATTCAGTCTAAAGGCGATTATGATTGTTCCCGTTGTTTAAATACAACAGAACATTATCGAAAAGATTTCTTTGAGGAAATCTTTAGTGATTGTCGAGATGCTGCAGATGATGTGAATTCTTTTGATGGAGAAGAAATTGACTTAACTGAACTAATTAGGGATACATTAATCATCAATGAGCCCTCTCAAGTGTTATGTCAGGATGATTGCAAAGGATTGTGCGTTCATTGCGGAGCAAATTTAAATGTTTCACCTTGTTCTTGTGAATCCTTTGTGGTGGATCCTCGATTTGCAGAGTTACGTGCTTTGCTTGATGAGAAAGATGATAGATTATCCTAATGATTGTACTAAGGAGGTGCAGATAATGGCAGTACCTAAACGTAGATTGTCTAAATGCCGTCGCGATCGTCGTCGTGCTAATTGGAAATTAGAAGCTCCTGGTTATGTAGCATGTCCACAATGCCACGAGCCTAAGATGCCTCATCGTGTTTGCCCTACATGTGGTCACTATAAAGGTGAACAAGTAGTAGCTAATGCTTAATATGTGAGCAGAGAGAGACGCCTACTTTGTAGGCGTCTTTTTTATATGCTTTCAAAATATACACTCATATTTTTATATGTTTTGTTATGAATAGCAAGTGTCATTATTTTATAGTAAGATTATTCTATAAGATAGTGACACATTTTTATTTTTTATAAACAAAAATACTAAAATATAAAAAAACAACTATATTTTGTATATGCTATGAAAATTTCTTACTATATGTATGAAAAGTCTTGCCAATAAGGGAATTATTGTATATACTTAGGATGTAATATTAATACTAGGTCATAAAAGGTGGTCCCATGAGTCGGTTAAAGAAGCAAGAGCGCCAGAAGCAGTTACAAGAAAAACTGAATATTACGCCATTTCTTACTGATGAAGAATTGGCAACACACTTTGGTGTAAGTGTGCCAACAATTCGTCTCGATCGACTAGAATTGGGTATTCCTGAATTGCGTGAACGCATTCGTGTTATGGCTACAGGTCAATCACATGAAATGGCAGAACATGTATCATATGAAGTGGTTGGCGAATTGATTGATGTCACCGAGGGGCACCAAGCATTATCTATGTTGCGTACTACGGCTGATATGGAAGATCAATTCGGATATGTAGAACCGCAGTATTTATATGCTCAAGCAAATTCCCTTGCAAAAGTGGTTATGGGGACGACTGTTTGCTCTGCGGAAGTTGGAAATATAAAATATAAGAACCCGGTAGGATCTGGTACTAATTTGGTAGCGAAAGCAGAAATTGTTCGTCGCCGAGGTAATAAGTTCTTTATTTGGGTTATAATAAGAGATAAAATAAAAGAAGTGTTTCGCGCAAAATTTATTATGGAATCCGTAGAGAATAGGGTGTAAATTATGAAAATTGCAATAGACGCCATGGGTGGCGACTTTGCTCCAATGGAGACTGTACTTGGATCCATTGAAGCCGTACGAGCAAATCAACACATTGAAGTGGTGCTCGTCGGCGATGAGCAGCAAATTTTTGATATATTAGAAGCTAATAATGAAGCTAAGAATCCACGTATTTCTGTACATCATGCTAGCCAGGTAATCGGCATGGATGAACATCCAGGTCAAGCATTGCGCAAGAAAAAAGATGCATCTGTTGTGGTCGCTACTTCGTTGGTTCGTGATAATCGTTGTGATGCTGTAATTGCTCCAGGTAGTACGGGAGCTGCTGTTGCAGCGGCTTTGTTTGGGCTCGGTCGCATTAAAGGCATTGATCGCCCTGTCATTGCAACTCCAATGCCAACGGTAAGTGGTATAACAGTTATGTTAGACTCTGGTGCAAATTCTAATAGTAAACCTAAACATCTTGTACAAGGTGCTTTAATGGGGTCTGAATACGCTAAGCTTTTATTAGGAAAAGAAAATCCTACTGTGGGATTGTTAAATATTGGTGAAGAGGCCACAAAGGGGAACGATGTCGTATTGGCGACGTATCCGATTTTGGAGGGTATGAAGACTATCAATTTTAAAGGAAATATTGAAGGTCGCGATATTCCTAAAGGTGCCGTTGATGTTGTCGTATGTGATGGCTTCGTAGGCAATGTGGTACTTAAATTTGCGGAAGGGTTAGTAACAGGTCTTACGCAATTAGTAAAGGATAGCATTATGGCAGGAAGTATTTTTGCCAAGATAGGAGCTATGCTTGTAAAGCCAGCCTTGAAAAAGATGGCAAAACGTTTGGATCACACAGAAAATGGTGGTGCTCCACTTTTAGGAGTTAATGGGGTATTCATGATTGCTCATGGTAGTTCTAAAGCAAAAGAAATAAAAACTGCTATTGAAATTGCTAGTGATTTAGTAGAGCGTAAAATTATTCAACACATAAGAGAAACGATGGATATTGAAGGAGCCTTAAAGTATGACTATGATGAATAAACCTGTAGGAATCATTGGTACTGGGAGCTTCCTTCCTGACAATGTAGTAACAAACTTTGATCTTGAAAAAATGGTTGATACCAATGATCAATGGATTAGAGAGCGTACGGGTATAGAAGAACGACGCATTGCACCGGAAGGTATGAATACATCCTATATGGCGACCGAGGCAGCAAAAAAAGCTATGCAAATGGCTAATGTCTCTGCAGAGGATATCGACATGATTATCTTTGCTACCTTAACACCAGATATGATTATTCCTTCGGCAGCTTGTGTATTGCAAGCAAACTTAGGAGCTAAAAACGCTGCAGCCTATGATTTACAAGCGGCGTGCTCTGGGTTTGTATATGGATTGATTACTGCTGCTAGTTATATTAGCTCTGGTATTTATAAAAAAGTACTCGTTGTGGGGGCAGAAATTCTTTCTCGTCGAGTAAACTGGAATGATCGTGGTACATGTATCCTCTTTGGTGATGGTGCTGGGGCTGCAGTAGTATCTGAAGTACCTGAAGGCTATGGCATTAAAGGTATTGACATGGGCGCCGATGGCACTGGAGGATCAGCGCTTTGCATTCCTGCAGGTGGCACTGCTGTAGTAGCAAATGATCAACGCGTAGAAGAGGGCTTAACATTTATTCATATGGATGGCCCTGAAGTATATAAATTTGCCGTTAAAACGATGGGACGCACGGTTTTAAAATCCTTAGAACGTGCTGATATGGAGTTAAATGAATTAGATTACTTCATTCCTCATCAAGCGAATATTCGTATTATTGATTCGGCAGCCAAACGTTTACATCTGCCGATGGAAAAAGTTTTTGTTAATTTACATAAGTATGGTAATACATCTGCCGCGTCTGTAGCGATTGCACTTGATGAAGCTAATCGCGAGGGACGTTTCAAACGCGGTGATAATGTTGCGTTTGCAGGATTTGGTGCAGGCCTAACATGGGCAAGCCTGGTCTTGAAATGGTATTAAGGAGGACACATCAAGATGATTAAGACTGACATTTGTGATTTATTGCAGATTGAGTATCCAATCTTTCAAGGTGGCATGGCTTGGCTCGGTACTGCAGAATTAGCGGCAGCCGTTTCTGAAGCTGGTGGACTTGGGATTATTGGTGCTGGTCATATGCCTCCTGATATTTTCCGTAATGAAATCCATAAATTAAAAGAGCGCACTAGTAAGCCTTTTGGCTGTAATATCATGCTCATGTCTCCATTTGTAAAAGAGGTTATGGAAGTAGTCGTGGAAGAACGTGTTCCTGTTATCACTACAGGTGCAGGTAATCCTGGTGTTTATGTTCCCGCTTTGAAAGAAATTGGTACAAAAGTTATTCCTGTAGTTGCATCAGTATTACTAGCAAAGCGCTTATTACGTGGTGGTATTGATGCAATTATTGCTGAAGGTACAGAGTCTGGTGGTCACGTAGGTGATATTACAACTATGGCATTAATTCCTCAAGTAGTTGATGCTGTAGATGTACCAGTTATTGCTGCCGGAGGTATTGCAGATGGTCGTGGTATGGCTGCGGCATTTGCATTAGGTGCTAAAGCGGTACAAATGGGGACACGATTCGTATTATCCGAAGAATGTATTGCCCATGAAAATTATAAAAACGCTGTATTGAAAGCAAAAGATCGTGCTACAGTTATGACTGGTTTAACAACAGGTCATCCTGTACGTATTATAGATAATGCGTTAGCTCATAAATATAAATCCCTTGAATTCAGTGGTGGATCTAAAGAGGAATTGGAAGCATTAGGTGCTGGTACACTTCGTTTAGCTGCTATTGAGGGTAATGTAAAAGAAGGTTCTGTAATGATCGGTCAAATTTCTGGTATGTTAACAGATGTTAAACCATGTGAAACTATCATTAAAGATATTATGACTGAAGCTGAAACTGTGATTAAGAATCTTCAAGGTCTTAGTAAATAAGGAGGCCCCTAATGAAAACGGCATTTGTTTTTCCTGGTCAAGGTTCTCAAAAAGTAGGCATGTTACAAGATTTGTATAATGCGTACCCTATTGTGAAACAACGTTTTGAAGAAGCTGACGAGGCACTTGGTTATTCCATCAGTAAATTATGCTTTGAAGGTCCTGATACAGAGCTCGTTAAAACAGCAAATACACAACCAGCTATTTTGACTGCATCCGTAGCTTGTTATGAAATTCTAAAAGAACAAGGCTTTACGCCTGACATCGTAGGCGGGCATAGTCTTGGTGAGTATAGTGCTCTAGTAGCAGCCGGTGTATTGAACTTTAAAGACGCAGTATATGTAGTTCATAAACGCGGTGAATATATGCAAGAAGCTGTGCCATTGGGTAAAGGCGCTATGGCAGCAATTTTGGCATTACCTCGTGAGCAAGTTGTAGAAATTTGTGAAGATGTAAATGCTTCTGTAGGTTCTGTACAAGCAGTTAACTTCAATTGCCCTGGACAAATCGTTATTGCCGGTGAAACTGCAGCGGTGGAAACAGCAGCTGAAAAAATGAAAGAAGCAGGTGCAAAACGCGCAGTAATGCTTCCGGTAAGTGCTCCATTCCACAGCCGTTTGATGGGACCAGCAGCTCTTCGTTTAAAGGAAGAGTTGGATAAGATTCAAGTGAGTGATGCACAAATTCCTGTAGTTGCAAATGTTACTGGCAAGATTTTGACTAATGCCAATGACATTAAAGAGTCCTTAGTTACTCAAGCCGCTAACCCTGTTTTATGGGAAGATTGTGTAGCTGAAATGGTAAACTTTGGTGTTACTCGCTTTGTTGAAGTGGGGCCTGGGAAAGTACTTACAGGTTTTACTAAAAAGATTAACAAAGATATGGAATTAGCCAATGTTGAAGACATTGCATCCTTAGAGAAAACGCTTGAATTTTTGAAGGGGGTTCGATAAAATGCATTTAGAGGGTAAAGTAGCCATTGTAACTGGCGCATCCCGTGGCATTGGTCGCGCTGTAGCTATCAATCTAGCACAATCTGGTGCTGATGTTGTTGTAAACTATAGCGGTAGCGAAGGTGCAGCGCAAGAAACTGTTGAAGCTGTACAAGCGTTAGGCCGCAAAGCCATTAAAATTAAAGCTAATGTAGCCAATGCTGATGAAGTTGCTTCCATGGTGGAAGAAGCTCATAAAGAATTTGGTCACATTGATATTCTCGTGAATAATGCGGGGATTACGCGTGACGGTTTGTTAATGCGAATGAAAGACGAAGATTTTGATGCTGTTATCGATATCAACCTAAAAGGTGTTTACTTGGTAACTAAAGCAGTATCTAAAATCATGATGAAACAACGTTCTGGTCATATTATTAACATGACATCTGTTGTTGGTGTTATAGGTAATGCTGGTCAAACTAACTATGCTGCTTCTAAAGCGGGCGTAATTGGTTTTACTAAATCCTGTGCTAAAGAATTGGCTAGCCGTGGTATTACAGTTAATGCTATTGCACCAGGCTTTATCAATACAGATATGACTGATGTATTACCAGAAAAAGTTAAAGAAGCTATGGTTACTCAAATTCCGTTGGGCCGTATGGCTGATGCCGAAGAAGTAGCAACAGTAGCAACATTCCTTGCTAGCGATTTTGCTAATTATATTACGGGTCAAGTCATCAATGTTGATGGTGGCATGGTAATGTAGTTGTAAAATTAGACTATATATAAATACACTTTGAAAGGAGGTGAACCACTAATGAACACTTTCGATAAAGTTAAAGCAATCGTTGTGGAACAATTAGGCGTTGATGAAGCTGAAGTTACCATTGATTCTACATTCATCGACGACTTAGGCGCTGACTCCTTAGATATCGTTGAATTGATCATGGCATTTGAAGAAGAATTCAATGTTGAAATCCCTGACGACGTTGCAGAAAAAATTAAAACCGTTAAGGATACAGTAGAATATATTGATTCTGCTAAATAAGCTGTAAAGCTAACAATTCAACCGAACGGGAGGCCGAGTGGCCTCCCAACCGGTTTTATTTACAGGAGGATTTGATAGTGAAGCTCCCTGAACTTCGCATTGGGAATCTAGTGGCCAAAGTACCTATTATTCAAGGTGGTATGGCGATTAGATTGTCTACAGCTCGCTTGGCAGCAGCCGTTGCAAATGAAGGTGGTATCGGCCTTATTGCGGCATCGGGCTTGCCTTTCGATGAATTACGATACGAAATACAATTAGCTAGAAAATTATCACCTACGGGTATTATTGGTATAAATGCGATGGTAGCAGCAACTCAATTTGCTGGCTTAGTAAAGACTGCCATCGAAGAAGGCATTGATCTTGTAGTAGCAGGTGCTGGTTTTTCAAGAGATATGTTCGCAATGGGCAAAGAGTCTGGTACTCCTATTGTACCAATTGTTTCGTCCGCAAAATTAGCTCGCATTTCTGAAGGTTTAGGTGCTGCAGCTGTAATCGTAGAAGGCTGTGAAGCTGGTGGACACTTGGGGACGGATCGTTCCGCTCGAGAAATCGTTCCCGAAGTTGTAGCAGCGGTAAAAAACATTCCAGTAATTGCTGCTGGTGGTGTTCTAGATGGCCGTGATATCGTTGAAATGTTAAAAATCGGTGCTAGTGGTGTTCAAATGGGTAGCCGTTTTGCTGCTTCTGATGAATGTAATGCATCTGATGAATTGAAAAAAATGTATGTACGAGCTACAAACCCTGAGGATATAGTATTGATTCAAAGTCCTGTTGGTTTGCCTGGTCAAGCAATAAAAAACAAATTTGCTGAATCTGTTTTAGATGGTACTGTAGCGCCTCCAACGGTGTGTGATAACTGTTTAAAACATTGTTCCCATAAATTCTGCATTATCCGTGCTCTTTCTCGCGCACAACAAGGTGATGTGGAAACGGGGTTGGTGTTCTCTGGCAATAATATGAGAAAAGTCGATAGGATTATGCCAGTTAAAGATATCTTTGCTCAATTAAAACAGCAAGTAGCAGAGATTGATTAATTTAAAGGGCTGTATAGCTATAAGAGGTGGAATAATTGGAAAAACGTGTAGTAATTACTGGCTTAGGGGCAGTGACTCCTGTAGGTATCGGTAAAGAGAACTTCTACAATGCGTTATTGGCAGGTCAATCTGGTATTGGGCCGATTACACGCTTTGACGCATCTGACTATGCAACACGCATTGCGGGTGAAGTAAAAGACTTTGATATTACAAACTATGGGGTAGATAAGAAAGAAGCTCGTCGTATGGACCGTTCTGTAGAATTTGCTATCGGTGCAGCTGTTCTTGCTTGTGAAGATGCTGATCTTGATTTAGATAAAGCAGATTTAGATCGCTGTGGTACTGTAGTTGGTACAGGTATAGGCGGTATTGACTCTATCCATGAGGTGTATGAAACATTATTCGAAAAAGGTCCTGGCCGCGTAAGTCCATTTGCAGTACCTATGATGATTGCAAATATGACATCTGCACGCGTATCTATTCGCCTTGGTCTTAAAGGTCCAGTTATTACAGACGTAACTGCTTGTACTTCTGGTACAAATGCGATTGGCGATGCATTCCGTATCATCCAACGTGGTGATGCTGATGTGATGTTTGCTGGTGGTACTGAAGCTGCGGTATCTCCGGCTGCTGTAGCTGGTTTTGCGGCTATGAAAGCTATGTCTACACGCAATGACGAACCAACAAAAGCGTCCCGTCCATTTGACCGTGACCGCGATGGTTTCGTAATGGGTGAAGGTGCTGGTATCGTAGTTCTTGAAGAATTAGAACACGCAAAAGCACGCGGTGCGCATATCTATGCTGAAGTTGTGGGCTATGGTAGCAATGGTGATGCTTACCATATCACTGCACCAGCTCCAGGTGGTGTTCAAGCTCGGAAATGTATGGAATTAGCAATTAAAGATGCAGGTATTGATCCTAAAGACGTTAACTACATCAATGCTCATGGTACATCTACTGGCCTTAATGACCAAAATGAAACATTGGCTATTAAAGAATTGTTCGGCGATCACGCTAAAAATATCGCTGTTAACTCTACAAAATCCATGACAGGTCACTTGTTAGGTGCTGCTGGTGCTATCGAAACTATCGTAATGGCGATGGCTATCGAAACTGGTAAAGTTCACCCTACAATTAACTGTGACAATCCTGATGAAGGTTTGGATCTGGACTATGTTCGTGAAGGCGCACGTGAACTTCAAGTAAAATGTGCACTTTCTAACTCTTTCGGTTTTGGTGGTCATAACGGTACACTTTGCATTCGCCGTTATGAAGCTTAATGGTTACTATCGAAACGCATAAGAGTAAGATAACACAAGCTCGTGAAGAATCTCTTCATGAGCTTGTTGCTCGTTTAGACATACCTGTGTCAGATATATCCATTATAGATTGTGCTTTTACACATACTTCTTATGCGAATGAACATAAATCAAAGCATATTCATCACAATCAGCGATTAGAGTTTTTAGGCGATGCTGTTTTGGATCTTATTATTGGGGAATACCTATTTAAGACATATCCAGATATGGCTGAAGGTAATTTAACGAAAATTAAGGCCGCTACAGTGTGTGAGGATTCTTTAGCATCTGTGAGTCGTTCTTTGCAACTAGGACAATATTTATTGCTCGGTCATGGAGAACGCGCTTCCGGTGGTAACGATCGAAACTCTATATTAGCGGATACCTTTGAGTCTCTCATCGGTGCCATTTATATTTCTACAGATTATCAAACGGCTATGGCCTTTGTTTTAAAGCATTTAACTACCTATATCATGCAAGCCTTAGAAGGTAAACGGGGCAAAGATTATAAGACATTATTACAAGAATATGTGCAAAGAGATGGGGATAAACATATTGTCTATCATTTGCTCAGTGAAAGTGGTCCCGACCATGCTAAAACCTTCCATATGGAGGTTGAAATCAATGGTGTTACTTACGAGGCCGGCTCTGGTAAAAGTAAAAAAATTGCAGAACAACATGCGGCTCAATTGACTTTAGAAAAGTTGATGGCTGATAAATAGAAAAGCGCCGAATGGCGCTTTTTTCTGTATAATAGTATGTGAGTAATAATTTATATAATAGTAGATGAGTAATAATTTTTACATAAGAAGAGGAGGTGTTTATGAAACCATTTGGTATGATCCCCTTTTTTATACCTCACGTAGGTTGTCCCTATGTGTGTACATTTTGTAATCAATCTCGTATTACGGGCCAATCTGGTATTAGTCACCTAACTCCAGATTATATACAACAAACAATTAAAGACTATGTAGGCACAAAACGGTGCGAGAAGTTTTGGGAGGTTGCCTTTTATGGGGGATCATTTACGGCTATTCCTAAAGATTTACAACATAAATTATTAATGCCTGCCTATGAAATACTTCAACGGGGAATCATTGATGGCATACGTTGCTCTACAAGACCTGATGCTGTAGGTGATGAAGCGATTACATTATTACAGTCTTATGGAGTAAAAACTGTAGAACTTGGCGTGCAGTCTATGAATGATGGTATTTTAGTCGATGCTAAGAGGGGGCACACGGCACAAGAGGTAGTAGAGGCTGTTACACGATTAAAACATCGTGATATGACCGTTGGGGTTCAACTTTTACCGGGACTAAAAGGAGAGACTTGGCAAACCATAATAGAAACGGCCATTGCAGTAGCCGCATTACGACCTGATTTTGTACGTATCTATCCCGTACTAGTTATAGAAAATACAGAGCTAGCCGAACAGTATAGAGCTGGAGAATATAAACCACTAAGTACTGAGCTAGCTATACAGTATTGTTCATTTTTAAAAGATTGGTTTGAACAGCATGGCATTGAAGTCATTCGCACGGGTTTACAAAGTACAGAAGAATTAGATTCTAGGAATAGCTTAGTAGCGGGGCCATATGAGCCCGCTATGGGGGAGCTGGTTGTGAACGAACAGTATAAGCAGCGAATTGAACGTTGTATTGATGAGCATGCATCTCAGTATACGTACGCACTAAGTAACGATTGTTTTAATCTAACTGACTACGCTACTTATGAAAATCTAGGATTTAGTGGAGTTAGTGCTTATAATGCTGATAATAGTGGATATATAGATAACACTAATAATGATAGAACAAATTATATTAGGAATAATGGTATTGCAGTACAGCATAATATTGTTATTTCTTATCCGAGATGCTTAACATCTAAGGTGCGAGGCCTTAATAATCGAAACGTTAAATACTTTCAGATTCAGTATCCGCAGTATGCATTTGAATGGTGTGAAGAACGCACGAGAAATACCGTTCGTTGCTGTATTGATGGCCTGCAATATGTGTTATAATAAAAGATATGATTATTTAGGGTTGTTGGTAGAAAGGAGGCAGTCATGCAATTACTTCGGTTGGAATTAAAGGGCTTTAAATCGTTTGCGGATAAAACGATTGTAAAATTCTCACCAGGAATGACTGCCGTTATTGGTCCTAACGGAAGTGGTAAAAGTAATATTACGGATGCTATGAAATGGGTATTGGGAGAATCCAATGTCCGTAATTTGCGCGGTCAAAAAGCAGAGGATATTATTTTCTCTGGTACGGAAAAGCGCAAACCTATGAGCGCTGCTGAGGTTACACTTGTGTTTGACAATAGTGACCAACAATTAGATATAGATATGGCTGAGGTAGCCATTACACGCCGTATATACCGCACTGGTGAAAGTGAGTTCCTCATTAATAAGCGATCTTGTCGTTTAAAGGACATACATCTTTTACTAGCAGATACCGGTCTTGGTAGAGACTCCATGGCTATCATTGGGCAGAACCGAATTGATGCTATTTTAAATTCTAAACCTGAAGAACGGCGCCTTATCTTTGAAGATGTAGCAGGTATTTCTCGCTTTAAGATCAATAAAGAAGATGCATTGCGTCGTATTGCCAGTACAGATCGTAATATGGAGCGTGTACGAGACGTAATGGCTACCATTGAAGAGCAATTAGGACCTTTGTCTGAAAAAGCGGAAAAGACTAAAAAATATATGACCTTAAGCCGCGCAAAGCGCGATTATGATGGGGCATTAGGCTTCCACAATTATAAGACCTCTGATCGTCTTTTAACACGTTTTGAAAACGATAATATTGCCTTTAAAGATGAAGAAATTGAGCTTCAAACTGAATTGTCTAAATTAGAGGCTCGTCGTCACGAATTGCAATCGTCCTCGTCAAAAGAGCAGGAACAGCTTAAGTTGTGGGAGGCTCAATATACTGAAAAGCAACGCGATGAAGAACGCTTATCTGGTCATTTACGTCTCTTAGAAGAGCAACTAAAAACAGCGCGCCGTGAATTAGATGAAACGTCTATGCGCATTAGCGAGCTAGAGGCTACGCAAAAGGGCGAGGAGCAACAATTGCGCATCTTAAATCAATTGATTCAAGATGAAAGTGCTCAATTAGTAGAAAAAGAGTCTAATCTAGAAGAATTAGAAGCGAGTTACAAAAAGGCTGTTGAAGATGTAAGGTCAGAACAAGCTAAGTTCCAATCCTTGCAATCCAATCGAGAGGCTTTTGAGAAACGTCAATTAGAAGTTGTGAGTGCTATTGAAACGGCTAAGGCTAGTATTCGGAGCTTAGAAGCTCGCAAGGGGGAAAGTAAAAATCAATGTGCTATTCTAGAATCTGAAATAGCACAGGTAGATAGTGAACTACAAGTCGCTCGTTCTGAATTTGAAGCGCTAGGTCAAAAGTTTAATGCCTTATCTGCTCAACGACAAGCCCTCGTTGATGATGCTAAGGATGCGGTCATGAAAGCGCGTGAAGAGCGTAAGGAATTACAAAAGCTGCGCACTCAAGAACAACGTGCAAAAGGTCGATTAGAACTATTAGCACAGTGGGAGGAACAGCACGAAGGTTACTTAGAAGGCACAAAGAACATCCTCAATGGTAAAGGTTCTTGGCGCGAACAGATCACGGGCGCTGTTGGCGATCTCTTTACGGTAGAGGAGAAATATACTACGGCTATCGAAACGGCCTTAGGCGGTAGTGTTAACCACGTTGTAACTACTACAGCTCGCGCTGCTGCGGAGGGTGTCAATTATTTGAAATCTATCCAAGGTGGTCGCGTAACCTTTTTGCCGATGGATTCTGTTAAAGGTAAACCATATGATACACCGGCTTTACATGAAAGCTGTGTATTAGGCACTGCTGTTGATTGTATTTCTTTTGATAATAAATACGCCCATATTTTCCAATACTTATTGGGGCGCACCTTGGTAGTGTCTTCCATGGATGATGCCATTGGATTACAGAAAAAATACAATCAGCAATTGCGCATCGTAACTCTTACAGGGGAACAATTTCAACCTGGTGGTTCTCTAACCGGTGGTGCCACAAAACGTAAGCGTGCTTCTGTATTGAGCCGCAAGGAAGAGGCTGCTAGTCTTGAACAAGAACT
Organism: Veillonella parvula; assembly: GCA_959601155.1. Lineage (GTDB taxonomy): Bacteria > Bacillota > Negativicutes > Veillonellales > Veillonellaceae > Veillonella > Veillonella parvula_R. The sequence continues at coordinate 113,588 of CAUGOU010000001.1, forward strand.
GGTACAAATTGAAGAACAAATTCGCTCCTTAATAGCTAACTTAGAAAGCCTTGAAAAACGGGTTGAAGAGACTGAAAAGGATCAAGCGACTCTTGATGAAAGCTATCAACATACGAACTTACTCTATGTGGCTAGTGAAACAAAGGTACAAAATATACAAAATCAGCTGGATCGTAAGAAACGTGTTCTCCATGAAGAAGAGCAACGTTTAGTACAAATTGATATTGATTTGGCTACTACAACAGCTAACTTGAAAGATCAAGAAACAGCATTAGCTTCCTTGCAAGAGGATCATGGTATGGATGGTAATCAAGGGGCGTTGATGGGTCGATTAACCGTGTTGCAAAAGGTGCAACAAGAGGCGTATGAAGCTTTTACAGAAGCTCGCCTTACTTGTGATACCTTGCGACATACCATTCAGGAACGGGAATCACAACGTGAACAGCGTAATCAGTCTATTTCTAGTATTATTGAGCGTTTAACACCACTTCGTAATTTGTTAGTTAGTACTACACAACGCTATGAAGAGGATATCCCTCTGGCTCAGGAAGTTGCAGAACAAGAGTTGACCTCTGCTACGGCTGAGGTTGAACGATTACGTGCCCTTCGCGATGAAGCTTATGATAAAACATCTACGGGGCGCGAGGAAATGGAATCTATCCTCAGTGAGCAAGACCGATTGAATCAACGCTACAAAGTGGTGCAAGGTCGCCTTGTTGATATGGAAGGTAAAATTACACGTCATCGCATGGACTGTGAGCGCTTTGTAGAAGAATTACAAGAGCTAGGCTTTACTTTGGAAGATGCTCAAGTCCTTCGCATTGAAGGCTCCGTTAGCGATTGGAAGGATGAGCAAGCTCGTTTGATAGCCGAAATTGCCGAATTGGGTCCAGTCAATCCAAATGCCGTTGAGGAATACGAAGAGACTAAAGAACGCTATGATTTCTTAACCACACAATTAGCTGATTTAGATACGGCAAAGGCGCAATTACAGGCGGTTATTGCCGAAATGGATAAGGCGATGAGTACACAGCTATATGATGTATTGGATGTGGTAGGCCGTAGATTCCAAGAAGTATTCAGCCAATTGTTTGGCGGTGGTACTGCGCAAATTGTACTTACTGATCCAGATAATATCTTGACGGGTGGTATCGACTTCTACATTCAACCACCAGGGAAAAAGCGTCAACAATTGACACTTTTATCGGGTGGTGAGCGTGCTCTTACGGTTATCGCTTTATTGTTCTCATTCCTTGACTATCGTCCAGCTCCGTTCTGTGTGCTTGACGAAGTTGACGCGGCGCTTGACGAAGCTAATGTTGAACGATTTAGCTCTTACTTAAATCGAATAAATAAAGAAACACAATTTATCGTTGTATCTCACCGTAAAAAGACGATGGAAGCTGCCGAAGTACTTCAAGGGGTAACCATGGTGGAACGCGGTGTATCGCGATTATTAACAGTAGCATTTGAAGATGTGAAGGAGGATCTAGCATAATGGCATTTGGATTCTTTGATAGAATTAAAGACGGTTTAGAGAAAACTCGTAAGTCTTTTGTAAAAAATGTAGAAAGCATCGTTATTGGTTATGCGCAAATCGATGATGATTTTTTAGATGATTTAGAAGCAGTTATGCTTACTAGTGATCTAGGCCCTAAGACGACAGAATACTTGATGAAAGAAATTCGTCGTGGTGTAACAGAAGGTATCATTAATCATACAGGCGATGTAATGCCGTTTATGGAAGACCGCATCACGGAAATGCTCATCGATCAAGAAGATGAAATTACTTTGCACCATCCTGAGGTTATCCTCGTAGTTGGTGTAAATGGTGTTGGTAAAACAACGACAATCGCTAAATTGGCTAACTATTATACTAAAGAAGGTAAAAAGGTTATCATTGCTGCAGGTGATACATTCCGTGCCGCTGCAGCTGACCAATTATCCATTTGGGCTGATCGCGTTGGTGTGCCGATTGTTAAACATAAAGAAGGCGCAGACCCTGCTGCCGTTGTATATGATGCAATGGAAGCTGCGAAAGCTCGTAATGCAGACCTTGTTATCGTAGATACGGCTGGTCGTCTACATACTAAGGTTAACCTTATGGAAGAGCTTAAAAAGATGGGGCGCGTAGCGAATAACCACGTAGAAGGTGCGCCGCATCAAACATTGCTCGTTTTAGATGGTACTACGGGTCAAAATGCAGTAAGCCAAGCTAAATTATTTGGTCAAGCTGTACCAGTAAATGGTATTGTAGTAACTAAACTAGATGGTACAGCAAAAGGCGGCGTAGTTATCTCTATTAAAGAGGAACTGGGCGTACCCGTACGCTGGATTGGCGTTGGCGAAGGTATGGATGACTTGCGTCCATTTAATGCAAAAGAATTTGCTAATGCACTATTTAATAAAGGAATGATTCAAGGTGACAAATAAATATAACCGGGAATTCTTACTTGAATATGTAGAATCTGAAAATAAAAAAAATGAATGTAATGTTAGCCTAGAAAATATGAATAAGATAGTTAGCTTAATCGAGTACTTCGGTATTGAACTATATCGCCCCATTACGAGATTGCTACTTTCAAACTGGGAAGAAATTACAGAACGTATTAATAACTATACTGAATCAGATTGGATGATGGCTGATGAAATCCAGAAGACCACACCTACACTAGATCGCTTTTCTATTGCTATGCTCATCGAAGTCTTAGAAGGTGAGGATACGTTGAATCAAGCGGAAAATGTAGGTCGTCGTTTGACGGATGAAGAAATGAAAGCCATCCGTAAACATCAGGATGAACAGTAATGAAGCATAGTACATATAATTACGAGGGGGGCCAACCATTTAAAGTGGAGGCGCCCTTTGCACCTACAGGGGACCAACCTATTGCGATTCAATCCTTAACGGAAGGCATTGAACGCGGTGAATGGGCCCAAGTTTTGCTCGGTGCCACTGGTACTGGTAAGACCTTTACAATGGCCAAGGTTATTGAGGCAGTTCAAAAGCCGACCTTGATCATTGCTCACAATAAAACCTTGGCTGCTCAATTATGTAGCGAGTTTAAAAGTTTCTTCCCTAATAATGCGGTAGAATATTTTGTATCTTACTACGATTTTTATCAACCGGAGGCCTATATTCCTTCTAGTGATACATATATCGAGAAGGATGCGTCTATTAATGATGAAATCGATAAACTGCGACATAGCGCTACGATGAGCCTATTTGAGCGCCGAGATGTCATTATCGTTGCCTCTGTTAGCTGTATTTATGGCTTAGGTGACCCTGAGGACTATTCTGATCTTGTATTGTCCTTACGCTTAGGTCAAACGAAATCGCGCGATGAAATCTTATCTAAACTCGTAGATATTCAATATACGAGAAATGATATGAACTTTATTCGCGGCACCTTCCGTGTACAAGGGGATACGATTGATATTTTCCCTGCCGCTTATAGTGAAAGAGCCATTCGGGTGGAGCTTTTTGGTGATGAAATCGACCGCCTCGTAGAGGTAGATTCCTTGACGGGTGAAATTATTGCGGAACGCAAACACGTTGCTGTCTATCCGGCATCTCACTATGTGACGACGAAAGAGAAGATGAATATTGCCGTAGAGCGTATAGAAGCCGAACTAGATGAGCAGTTAGCGAAGTTAAAGGCTGCTGACCGTCTATTGGAGGCTCAGCGCTTAGAACAGCGTACCCGTTATGATATAGAAATGATGCAAGAAATGGGCTATTGCTCGGGCATCGAAAACTATTCACGTCATATGTCTGAACGCAAGGCTGGGGAAGCACCGTTTACATTGATTGATTATTTCCCAGATGATTTTCTCATCATGGTGGACGAGTCTCATGTGACGATGCCTCAGATACGGGCCATGTACAATGGTGACCGTGCGCGTAAAGAATCTCTTATAGAATACGGTTTCCGCCTTCCTTCTGCACTCGATAATAGACCGCTTCAATTCGATGAATTTGTAGAGCGTATCAATCAAATTGTTTACGTATCGGCAACGCCTGGTCCATACGAAATGGAAGTAGAAACGAATATTGCAGAGCAAATCATACGTCCTACGGGCCTATTAGATCCATCTATAGAAATTCGTCCTATTAAGGGGCAAATGGATGACTTGCTTGGAGAAATTCACAAACGAGCTGCCAAGAACGAACGGGTTCTTGTTACGACATTGACGAAGAAGATGGCTGAGGACTTAACGGAATTCTTGAAGGAAATGGGCGTACGAGTTCGCTATCTTCATTCCGATATTGTTACTATTGAGCGGGCCGAAATCATTCGTGATTTGCGGGCTGGCGTATTCGATGTATTAGTTGGTATTAACTTGCTTCGTGAAGGCCTCGATATGCCAGAGGTTTCCTTAGTTGCTATCTTAGATGCGGATAAGGAAGGTTTCTTGCGCTCCGATACGGCTATGATTCAAACTATAGGTCGTGCGGCCCGTAATGTGAATGGTCATGTTATCATGTACGCAGATCGTGTAACAGGTTCTATGCAACGAGCTATCGATGAAACCGATCGTCGTCGTGCCGTGCAAGAGACTTATAATATTGAACATAATATTACGCCTAAATCTGTATCTAAAGATGTAAAAGAGCTTATCGAATTAACGAAAATCGAAGAAGATATGGTTACCGATGGAAAGGGACTTTCACCGAAAAAAGGAAAACAAAAAAAATCCTCAGAGGGCATGGATCATGGACACGAACCATATGTTCAAGATACATCAACACCTAAGGTGGCAGATATAACACCGGAAGAATTGTACAATAAGATTGAAGAGCTAGATCGTCAAATGAAGGCCGCCGCCAAGCAACTTGAATTTGAAACCGCAGCTAAGTTACGTGATCAATTGGGCGTATTACGTCAACAATGGTCCGATATGCATAGTGCAGGAGATAGCAAGTTGAAGAAGCCAGTTTCTACCAAATCTAGAAAGCGGACAAGTCCAAAAAGTAAATCTTAGGAGCAATTTTAGAAGATTGTAAGAAAACACATAGATTATATAGACTATATGTGCGATAATATACATATATTATTTCATGTTAGTAATCAGAGAGATGATGCCGTTTGGTATCATCTCTTTAAATAGGAAAGATAATGAAAGATCAATTGATTGTAAAAGGTGCGCGTCAGCATAACCTAAAAAATATTGATATATCCTTACCACGTGATCAGTTTATCGTCTTAACTGGCCTCAGTGGTTCGGGTAAATCATCCCTAGCATTTGATACGATTTACGCAGAAGGGCAACGACGTTATGTTGAGTCCCTGTCTGCGTATGCACGTCAATTTTTGGGACAAATGGATAAACCCGATGTCGATTATATTGAAGGTTTATCTCCAGCCATTTCTATCGACCAAAAGACGACGAGTCGCAACCCTCGTTCTACGGTTGGTACCGTAACGGAGATTTACGACTATTTACGTCTGTTATTTGCACGCGTAGGTCATGCACACTGTCCAGAGTGTGGTAAGCCTATTACTCAGCAAACAATACAACAAATGACCGACGATGTAATGAGCTTTCCCGAAGGTACAAAGGTTTTAGTGCTGGCCCCTATGATTCAAGGTAAAAAAGGGGAACATAAATCGGTGTTTGAACAACTTCGCAAGGAAGGCTTTGTTCGTGCTCGAGTAGACGGTGTAGTGCGTACCTTGGACGAAGAAATTGTATTAGAGAAAAATAAGAAGCATTCCATCGATATCGTTGTGGACCGTCTCGTTGTAAAAGAAGGCATTGAATCTCGGTTGGCTGACTCTATGGAGACCGCTTCAAAATGGGCAGAAGGCATCGTTGTGATTCAAGAGGTAGACGGACCTGAACACATGTATAGCCAACATTTTGCGTGCCCAGATTGTCATATTTCATTACCTAAAATTGAACCACGTATGTTCTCTTTTAATAGTCCGTTTGGTGCGTGCCCATCTTGTTTAGGGATTGGTTCTACTATGGAGGTTGATGAGGAGCGCGTTATTCCAGATGGATCTATTAGCTTTGCCGATGGTTGCGTGCAAGCCTTGAGCTCCAATCCTAATGCTTGGTTTATGCGTCAAGTAGAAGGTCTATTAAAAGCTAATGGATATTCCTTAGACTCCACCTATGATGAATTGCCGAAAGCATTACAGAAAAAGGTGATGTACGGTACGACGGATAAGGTAAGCTTCACCTATGAAAATATGAGAGGTGAGATAAAGGAATTCTTTACTGAGTACGAAGGTATTTTACCGATGGTTAAGCGCCGTCATAGTGAAGCCTCTACAGACTCTATGCGTGAAGAATTTGAAAAGTTTATGTCTATTAAGCCGTGTACTACATGTCATGGGGCTCGTCTTAAACCTGAAGTATTAGCTATTACTGTAGGGGATAAGAATATCAACGAAGTAACGCAGTTAACTATTAAAGAAGCACTCGATTTCTTTGGTAATCTACAGTTAACTGAACGTGAACAAGTGATTGGTGCTCAAATTTTAAAGGAAATCAATGCTCGTCTAGGTTTTCTTAATAATGTAGGTCTCGATTACTTAACAATGAACCGTAGTGCAGGCACATTATCTGGTGGTGAAGCACAGCGTATTCGGTTAGCTACACAGATCGGCTCTGGCTTAGTAGGTGTATTATATATCCTAGATGAGCCATCTATCGGTTTACATCAACGCGATAATGATCGACTCATCGATACATTAAAAGGGTTACGTGACTTAGGCAATACCTTGCTCGTTGTAGAACATGATGAAGATACGATGCGTGCTGCCGATTATTTAGTAGATATCGGTCCTGGAGCAGGTGAACATGGGGGTCAAATCATTGCAGAAGGTACTGTTAAGGAAGTGATGAAGGTAGAAAACTCCATTACTGGTCAGTATTTGAGTGGTCGTAAATTTATCGCTCTTCCGGAAGAACGCCGTAAACCAGGTAAGAACTGCATTGAAATTCGCGGTGCTAAGGAAAACAATTTACAAAATGTAAATGTAAAATTCCCTATTGGCTTGTTTAATGTTGTTACTGGTGTCAGCGGTTCTGGTAAGTCTACCTTGATTAATGAAATTCTCTACAAAGGTTTAGCTAATCAATTATATCGCTCTAACCACAAAGTAGGGGCTCATAAAGAAATCCGTGGTCTTGAACATATCGATAAAATCATCAATATTGATCAAAGTCCGATTGGCCGTACACCTCGTTCCAATCCAGCTACATACACGGGTGTATTCGATGCCATACGCGAGCTCTATAGTCAAACACCGGAAGCAAAGATGCGCGGTTACAAACAAGGGCGCTTTAGCTTTAACGTAAAAGGTGGCCGCTGTGAAGCTTGTCGTGGTGATGGTATTATCAAGATTGAAATGCATTTCTTACCAGATGTATATGTGCCTTGTGAAGTCTGCAAAGGGGCACGATATAATCGTGAAACCTTGGAGGTTAAATATAAAGGTAAATCCATTGCTGATGTATTAGATATGACAGTTGATGATGCGGTAGAATTCTTTAGTGCCATCCCTAAAATTAACCGTAAGATGGTTACCCTCCAAGAGGTTGGCCTTGGGTATATCCGTTTAGGTCAGGCGGCTACTACATTATCTGGTGGTGAGGCTCAACGGGTTAAATTAGCTACAGAACTAGCGCGTCGTAGCACCGGTAAAACGCTATACATCCTCGATGAGCCTACTACAGGTCTTCATGCTGAAGATATTCGTAAGTTGTTACATGTATTGCAACAACTTGTAGAGGGCGGAGATACAGTTGTTGTTATCGAACATAATTTAGATGTTATTAAGATGGCTGATCACATTATTGATCTTGGTCCTGAAGGTGGTAATCGCGGAGGCACTATCGTGGCAACTGGTACGCCTGAGGAAATTGTTAAGGTGAAAGAAAGCTATACCGGCAAATTCTTAGGTCCTGTATTGGAACAGACTAAGAAATTTATGAAAGCAGCAAAGCATAAGAAATAAAATAGTACATATAATTAAGTTTCTATAAAAGAAAAATCATAAAGAGAATAGACTACATCCTTCAACTCATGAAGGGCATTATTTAAAGAAGTGTGTAAGCTATTCTCTTGTAATCTACAAGGAAAGGAGGAAACATGCCGTCTGAAGAATTACTGGAAAAGGTCAGTCATCTGCCAACGACGCCAGGTGTCTATTTATGGCGTGATCAATATAACCGCATCATCTATGTAGGTAAAGCTATTAATCTGCGCAACCGTGTGCGTTCCTATGTACGTAACGATGCGAACCGCGCACCAAAGGTTACGGCCATGATGAAACGAGCCGTCGATGTGGAAGTCATTCAAACAAAAACGGAGATGGAAGCGCTCATCTTGGAGAATACACTTATCAAGGAGCATGAACCGAAATATAATATTAGGCTTCGTGATGATAAGACGTATCCCTATGTTAAAATATCAGTGCAAGAGGACTATCCTCGAGTATATATGACGCGTCGCCTAGAGCGTGATGGAGCTAAGTACTTTGGCCCTTTTACAGATGTCACATCTGTTCATGTGGTACTGAAATTAATACGACAGTACTATCCATTGCGGACCTGTAAATCTATGAAGGTAGAACGCCCATGCTTACAGTATCATATGCATTATTGCGAGGCACCGTGTTTTAATAAAATATCGGTACCCGATTATCGGAAGTATATTGACGAAATCATAGAACTTTTTGAAGGTAAACCTATACCATTGCTAAAGGAAATTAAATCAAAGATGGAGGCTGCTGCAGAAGATTTGCGCTTTGAAGATGCGGCACGTTATCGTGATCAATTGTCTAGCATTGAAAAGATACAAGAAAAACAACGCATGGTTACTCAACGTGGCGACTTAGACGTCTTAGGATTGGCTGTAGATACATCGATGGCCTGTGTACAGTTGCTATTCATCCGCGGTGGTCGTCTGTTAGGCCGTGAGAATTACTTTGTGCAACATGATGGCGATAGTTCAGAAACCATTATGACGGACTTTATCAAGCAATACTATGGAGATACAAACTTTATTCCTAAAGAGTTACTACTACCTATGGAGAGTACAGATAGGGACTTATTAACGGAATGGTTTACACAGTTAAAAGGTCAACACGTAGATGTATCTGTGCCACAACGTGGCTATAAGATGGATATGATCAAGATGGCTCATGAAAATGCGGAAACTTTCCTTGAAGAACGTCGTCGTCAGTGGCAGCACCAAATCGATAAGACTGGCGGGGCGGTTAAGAAGCTAGCCGAGATTCTCGACTTACCACGTTTACCCGAACGTATGGAGTGTTTTGATATATCTCATACACAAGGAACTGAAACGGTGGCTTCTATGGTTGTTTTTGAAGGTGGCAAGCCTGCGAAGAAAGAATATCGCCGCTTTAAACTGAAAACCACACAAGGTAAACCTGATGATTTTAAATCGATGGCTGAAATCATGGAACGTCGTTACGGGAATGAAACAGACTGGCCTATGCCAGATCTTATTATCATCGATGGTGGTAAAGGTCAGCTCAATGCGGCTTTGCCGTTAATCCGTGCCGTTGGTGTTACAGATGTGCCAGTTATCTCCTTGGCTAAGCGTATTGAAGAGGTCTTTGTAGAGGGACAATCTGAAAGTATCATTTTGAGTCATCACACGCCGGAGCTTCAATTACTTCAACAAATTCGTGATGAAGCGCATCGCTTTGCCATTACCTATCACCGTAAGTTGCGCGGTAAGCGAAATCTTGAATCTATTCTTGACCATATTGAAGGTATCGGGCCTAAACGCCGTAAGGCCTTATGGGCTCACTTTAATAGTTTAGAGGCCATGAAAGAGGCATCTATTGATGAACTTGCAAATGTAGAATCTATGAATTATAAGACGGCAGAAGCGCTATATAATTTCTTCCGTATGTCCAAAGTAGAGAAACAAGAGGCTCTAAAATAAAAAAATCACCTATTGATTACTTACACTTGAGCGTAATCAATAGGTGATTTTATTATTTTACAATAGTTCTAGGTTTGTAATGTTGTATGTAGTATGTGCGAAGTGTAAATAATATACCCGCAACTACTACGCTAGCCAACAACCCAATCCATACGCCAAATGGTCCATAATTAGGATTTTTGGCAAGGGTATAAGCTGTTGGGAAACATACGCCCCAATACGATACGAGGGAGATGTAAAGCACTATTTTTACATCCTTGTAAGCTCTTAGAATACCTTGTAATGGAGTACCGATGGCATCGATAGCGGCAAAGAATACGCCATATCCAAGGAATTGATAAATAAGTTCATATACTTCATCATCATTTGTAAATAGATCCGCAATATTATCCATATGAGTGAACGTAAAGGCACAAATGAGAACGGCTATGATGATGGCTAATACACGAGAAATATAAGAGTATTGGATAGCTTCTATTTTTCGTCCTGCACCGAGTTCATAGGCAACGGCAATGGTAGAAGACATGGCGATACTTAATGGTAAGCAGTAGAATACATTAGTAAAAGAAATGACAGATTGATGAGCTGCTACTACAGCAGATCCAAAGTGAACCATTAAGAGCCCAGCAATGCTAAAGATACTAGCTTCAAAAAAGATAGAAAAACCAATGGGTATACCAACTTGTAATTGTTCACGGATATAGTGAAAATTCGGGCTATGGAAATCTTTATAGATGCGATAGCCTTTTAACTTAGGATGCAATAGAATGACTAAGCTAAATAGAACTAAGTTTGTCCAACAGGCACCAGCAATACCGTAGCCAGCACCAACACCACCAATTTCAGGAAAACCGTAATGACCAAAGATGAGTGCATAATTTAAGAATACGTTAATCACAAAGCTTGTAAAGACGATGGCCATGGAGTAATGCGTTAATCCGTGAGAATCGACAGTGTTACGCAAGGTATTTACCCAGAGTAATGGGAATAAACCAAGTGCAAAGGCTTTCAGATAACTAATACATACCTCGGTGGCGGCCGGCTCAAGATTTAAATATGTCAATAAAGGCCGTAAGCCGAATATACCGATTAGTAAAATTAAAAATGCTAGTCCTGTACCGATGAAAAGGCCTTGATGAAAGATTATTGGAATATCATCTGTTTTCTTAGCTCCTAATAGTTGAGAAATAATTGGTGTGATACCCATTAATGTACCTTGTGCAAAGATATAGAAGAGGAGCCATAAATTATATCCCGTAGCAACACCAGCTAAATCAGTCGTACTATATTGCCCCGTTAAAAAGATGGCGATAAAGGTCGCCCCAATCAGGGAAAATTGAGTGATGCACATTGGAGTAAATAGTTTTATAAACAACCATAATTTTTGCAGTATAGAATATGTTTGATACATACTAACCTCCCTAGTAACGATATACTATACCATATCATAAAGTAGCTTAATTTAATAGCCAAAACCTAAGGGAAAAAGGAATTAAATTTATAAAAAAAATAGAGCCCATATTGTGATTATGTAAGGGGAGAAATGACCTTATATAAACTATCTTATTTAATAAGAAAGAATTATGATAAAAACGTATATATATGTTGATAATTGAATTTTACACTACTTTACTATATCGATTATAATATATATACTATTGTTTTATTCTAAGGAGGATACATTGGACATCTTAACTGTACAAGGCTTATTAGCGATGCTTCAAATCATCGTTATTGATATTTTATTAGCTGGTGATAATGCCATCGTTATTGGTATGGCGGCTCGCAACCTACCCGCACATTTACAGAAGAAGGCGATTTTCTGGGGCACAGCTGGCGCTATTATTTTACGTCTTGTTATGGCATTCCTATTTGTAGAGGCATTGAACAATATTCCTGCTCTTCGTTTAGTTGGTGGTATCCTTCTTTTATGGATCGGTTACAAGCTTGTTGTTGATGATGATAGCGAGCACAATATCGAGGCTAAAGATAATTTGCGCGCTGCTATCATGACCATTGTTATTGCAGATGGAATTATGGGTATTGATAATGTTATTGGTGTAGTTGGTGCCGCTAGTGGTAATATGACATTAGTTGCTGTCGGTATGCTTATTACAGTACCTATTATCATTTATGGTAGTACTTTATTTGTAAAAGTTATCGAACGCTTTCCAATCATCCTTTACGTTGGTGGCGGTATCCTTGCCTGGGTGGGTGCAGCGATGAGTGTGGAAGATAAATTAATTTCACATACCGTAGAACCGTATGCATTACTCATTAAAATTGGTGCTGTTATTCTCGTAGTAGGGGCATCTTTGTTAGTAAAGAAACTTAAAAAATAATGTAATATATCTCTTCTTCTAGTCGTAGGAGGAGAGATATTTTTTTCGTAAAAGTATAGTCATTATAATGAACCTTATAGGCTAATCTTAAGAATAACAGTGGTAGTCTAAGAGCTTTCTTTTAGATGAGAAAATAGAGAATTTGTGGTATAGTTAAGGGATAGTTATAGAATTAGCAGAGTGAATTGAGGTAAGTATAGAATGGAATTTTTAGAAGTTGCAACGTGGATAACGATTAGCAAAATTATTTTGATCGATATATTATTGGCCGGGGATAATGCCGTTGTTATTGGGATGGCAGCGGGTAAATTGGCACCAGAATTACAAAAGAAAGCTGTTATCTGGGGTACAGTGGGGGCTATTGGAATGCGCCTTGTATTTGCCACTCTTTTAGTAGAAGCACTTACTTTAATTCCTCTTATTCACTTAGGTGGTGGCCTTGTACTTTTATGGATTGCCATTCAACTCTTAAAAGGTGGAGATGAAGATGCACATATCGAAGCTAAGAATTCCTTAATGGGAGCCATTTGGACAATCATTGTTGCTGATGCGATGATGAGTATCGATAATGTAATTGGCGTAGTTGGTGCCGCTAAAGGACATTTAGAGCTCGTTATTGTTGGTATGTTAATCACTGTTCCAATCATTGTGTTCTGCTCTACACTATTTGCTCGTATCATTAATAAGTTTCCTGTTATCCTTTGGGCTGGTGGTGCTTTATTAGGTTGGGTTGCTGGTGAAATGATTGTAGAAGATCCACTCCTTGTTCCCCATATTCAAGGGGAAGAGTTATTGGTGAAATTTGGAACGGTATTCTTTGTACTCATTGTAACTGGTATGATTAAAATTTGGAAGAAAAGAGACTCGTAATGAATGGTACAAGTCGTACATCTCGTAAGAATAAATCGAAATTTAAACAACAGAATAAAAATCGATCTAATGGGAAACAGAATTCCAATCATTATAATGGACAACAAAATACCAATACTTCTGTATCTAAAAAACAACAAGCTCTTTTAAATGCCCCTGTTAAACTTGGGGACGAAGTATTAGTTACCATTCACGGTATTGGCAGTAGTGGCGAAGGGGTAGGTCGCGTAGAGGACTTTACAGTGTTTGTTCCCTTTGCCTTACCTGGGGAAACAGTGAAAGTATCTATTACTATGGTGAAAAAAACGTATGCTACAGGTAGACTCTTGGAAATCGTTACTATGGCGCCGAATCGGATCGATGCCAGTTGTGATCTTTACGGATTCTGTGGTGGTTGTCAATTACAACATATTACCTATGAAGGGCAGCTTTCACTAAAAACACAAAAGGTGAAAGATGTTATAGAACGCATTGGACATCAAAACCCAGAACTTGTGAAACCCGCATTAGGTCCAAAAGACCCTTGGGCATATCGTAACAAAATGCAAATGCCTGTAGGTGGTACTAAAGGTGATATTCTCATGGGATTTTATGCCATGGGTTCTCACGATATCGTGCAAGGCACGAATTGTCCCATACAAGATGAAGGCAATAATAGCATTGCTCAAGCCTGCTATCAAATTGCTAAAGAATTTGATATCGAACCTTATAATGAACATACAGGCAAAGGTATACTACGCCATGTAATCGGTCGTATTGGACAATCTGGATGGATGGTTATTCTTGTAACCGCAACAGATAACTTACCGCATCAAGAAAAGTGGGTTAAAAACCTGACTGAACGTGTGCCTCAAGTGGAAACAATCGTTCATAACGTGAATGGTAAGCGTACAAATGTTATTCTTGGACCTAAAAATCGCATCCTTTATGGAGATGGGACTATTACAGACCATATTAAAGACTTGCGGTTTACTTTATCACCTCACTCTTTTTTCCAAGTTAATCCAGAACAAACTACAGTCCTTTACGATCAAGCACTAAAATATGCGAACCTAAAAGGGGAGGAAACTGTTATCGATGCGTACTGTGGAACAGGTACCATTTCATTGTTTTTAGCTCATAAGGCAAAACATGTTATTGGCATAGAAATCGTAGAACCAGCTATTAACAACGCTCGTGAAAACGCCCGACGCAATGGCTATGATAATACAGAGTTTATCGTCGCCGATGCGGCTGTAGAAATGCCAAAACTCTATAAAGCAGGCGTACGACCAGATGTCATCGTATTCGACCCAATCCGAGCGGGCTGTAAAGAAGAAGTACTAACCTCTGCTGCAGGTATGGAACCAAAACGCATTGTCTACGTATCCTGTAACCCAGCAACTATGGCGCGTGACATTGAAATCCTCACACACTATGGCTATGAACTAGAAGAAGTACAACCTGTTGACATGTTCCCTATGACAGCACATGTCGAAGCGGTGGCTTTGCTTACTAGAAACGAAGTGACGCAGTAAGTATTAGTACTGGTTATGTAAGAGCGGGAGAGAAATTCAATTATAGTAAATTTTATAGGAAATATAATAATGGGGTTAGTAAGTTGGTTAATTATAAATGGAGATGATTCTTTGGCTAACCATGCATATAGAGATAAAGAAAGACAAGATTTAATACTAGCAAGTGAGGCTCTTGAAGAAAATAGGGATAAATCTTTTTATTGTCCAAATCCGCTATGTAATAGTAAATTATTTGTATGTGCTGGTGATGGCTCTCGGAAAGCATATTTTAGAGCAACTAAATCTGCGTATAAACATATTGCTAATTGTCCTTATGCAAATAGTTCAGTCGCTTTTGATGACAATAAATTTAATGAATTAAATTTTTCTTTTGAAAATGCGATGCAAAATCTTTTAGTTAAGAAGAATCCGAAAAATTCAAGTGGGAATTCTAAAAAATCTTCATATGGTGAATATTATAATCTCACACTCAGTACAATAAAGCAGATATATTCTATATGCAAACGATTTCCTCCTAATTACTCATATGGAAATGAGAAAATTGGAAGAATGATTTTAGATGATAGAACTGCATACTGGTATCCTAAAGGTGTTTTCGGCTTTAAAATAATTGAGTCTTGTGTAAAAGGTCGCTTTTACGATAGTGATAAAAATGAGATTTATTTAGTAGCCCCTGTAGCAAATCCTAATTATCATTTTATATTATCTATTTCTGATATAAACCTTTATAAAAAGATAAGAAATATGGTATTTGAAAATAAAGATAAATTTATTATAGTTGCTGGAGACTGGAAGGCGTCAAATTTAGGCTATGGTTATTTTGAAACAAGAATATATAGTGATAGACAAATAACTATTTAAATTGATATTTTATAAACTATTATGAGACTATTTCTTCTTGTAGATAAATAATATAAGTCGTATCTTTTAAAGGAGTAAGAAAATGGAGCTTCGATCACTTGCTAGGATATCTTTACCTAAGGACGAGTATGTTTACTTGTTGGGGATGGCTATTTCAGTATTTATCTCTAATAATGGTTTTATTATAGAGAACATTATTAATACAGATAGTGATTATTCTTGGTATGACTTGATTGATAAAGAATCAGGCCAACTTAAATCGCCTATTGCTCAAACAATTACGAAAAATGCTGGTGCAGAAATAGCCGAGTTATTTTCAGATATTGTTTATAAGAGAAATCGCATCATTCATAGTTTCAGATGTACGTCATCTAAAGAAGAGCAAATTTTAGCTACAAAAGATAGAATTACCAATCAACAATTTTATATAGATGAGCATTATTTGATAAATTTTATAGAGTTGAATAATAAACTATCTCACTTATTGCATGAATATCGTGGATATTAAAATAATCAATAATGATATTTTGTTGTCTAGACTAAAAGCCCTTCACTTATCTGAAGGCTTTTACTATACATTCATACTTATAAATGTAATATAATTAGAATAAATAGATGTATTGTATTCGATGAGGTATGTGTTATGGAATCAATCTTAGATATTCATGAGATAATGCACCTATTGAGTATGTGGCGACCAATATTTCATTCTGAAGCAGACTTTCAGTTTAGCTTAGCTTGGCTCATAAAAAAGAAATACCCTGATTGTGAAATTCGATTAGAATTTGTGCCTGAATTTAATCCTAGCTTACATCTTGATATTCTTGTTATATTAAATGGTAAATGGATTCCTATTGAGCTTAAATATACGACAAAAAGATGCATTAAAACTATAAATGATGAAGTGTATGTGTTGAAGGAGCAAGGGGCTAAGGATCAAGGCTGCTATAATTATTTAAAAGATATTATGCGTATAGAGGAGTTCAGGGATAAGACTAGTAAATTTATTGAAGGTTATACTATTAAGATAACTAGTGAGATGTCTTATCTAAAGCCTCCGACAAAGGTAAATTGTACATATGCTGAATTTTCTATTGAGAATGGTTCTATTAAAACTGGATGCATGAATTGGGACGCTAATACAGGAAAAGGAACAATGCGTGGAATGGAAGCACCCATAGTATTAACGGGTATGTATCCCATAAACTGGAAAGAGTATTCTAAAGTTGATAATACTAATAGTGGTACTTTCATGTATCTTGTAAATACAATTAGTAAGAAAAATTAGGAGATATATATGTTTAAACCAGTTCGTAAAAAGATAAATGAAATAGACCATAGTGCTGCAGAAGCTTTATTACAATCTAATCGTCGTGGAATTATTGCTATGAATGGTGATGAGAGCTATCCGTATGCTATTCCTATCAATTATTTTTATGATTCTGATAAGAGGAAAATTTACTTTCATGGAGCTAAAGCGGGTCATAAAGTAGATGCATTGAAAACTTCAGATAAGGTATGTTTTACCGTATATGGTAATGAGCGTATTGATGAATCTGAATTCTGGGCACCGTATGTACAAAGCGTAGTTGTGTTTGGGCGGTGTCGTTTATTAGAGGCTGGACCAGAATCTATAGAGCGATTAAAAGAATTTGCTATGAAGTATTATCCTGATGAAACTTTAGCTGATGAACAAATTGCTCGTAATGGGAGAGCAACACAGATGTTTGAAGTCACCATTGAGCATATGAGTGGAAAACAAGTACAAGAAAAATAATAGATTAGCCCTTCACATAGGCGAAGGGCTTTTACTATACACTCATACTAGTAGATGTAATATAATTAATATCAATAAGTTATAAGATATTTGAGGAGTATTAGTATGACATTGAAGCCTAGAGAGGTATGTGAAAAAGCGTGGCAAGATATAGCGAGTCATTTTCCAGATTTTAAGGTGACCGGTAAAGGTCAGAAGTTAAAGAAAATCTCTAAAAATAAAGATCTTACCTTTGAAATCTGTTTTCAGGCTAACAGAAATAATTATGCGTGTAGTGTAGAATTTGTTCCACATATTTTTATTTATTCAAAAGATATGAAGAAGGCTAATTATCATAATGGATTTGTTTATGGCGGAGAGCTTGGAAGCTTATTAAATAGAAAAGCTTGGCACTGGTGGCAATTAGCAGGAGCAAGCTATCAGTATACTGTAGATGAAGTTAGCAAATTACTTGAGGAACATATCATGCCAATATTTGATAATTTTGAAGATACAGAAAGTAATATTGAAAAGTTTATAGATGGAGATATAATTGATCATAATTTACTGTATTATATTTATCACTTTGGTGGAAAAGCTAAGGCTGAGCAGTATTTTAATAAGATAATAGAAAAAGATAAGTTAAGCAGTAAATATATTGGCTTTTATAATCATTTGAAAGACTTGCCGAAGGAAAGTATCTTATTAGATGAAGGAGAGTTTTATGGAGCTGATATGGTTAAGTTTGCTTTTATCAATGGACTCGAAATAGACAAATAATAGAGAAGCCCTTCGCATAGTGATATGTACCCCCTTTACTGGTTGTCCAGTAAAGGGGGTACATATCATATATGAAGGGCTTTTACTATAATTTGACCAATGATTACTAGAATTTAAACTTCATACTTGCGGAGTATGTACGACCGGCTGTTGCTTCATCATTAAAGAATATGCGGTTAAATACATTTTGAATACCAAACTGCAATGTCGCCTCTTTAGAGAACTTATAATTCATAGCTATATTAGAAATAAAGTAACTATCCTCAGAACCATATTGACCAGTAATGTCATCTACAGATTGACGACGACTTACATATTGAGTATCCCAAAGTGCATTCCATTTGCCACTAGTATATTCAAGCCCTGCATGGAATATATGTTTAGGAATATCATAATTTACTTCCGTATATTCGTTAGTATTTGTATTAGGAAGTTCTTTGTGTTTAATACGGCCCATTTGCCAAGTATAATTTCCAAATACAGACCATTTTGATGATAATTTATGTCGAACTTCTAGTTCTACACCACGGCGAGTTTCTAGGTCCACATTATTATACATTTTATAATCTACATCACCATTACGATCATAATAGGTTACATATTTTATTTTGTCTTTTGTTTTTACATAGAATCCAGATACATTTAATGTTGTTTTTGTATTCCATTCTTTTTTTAGACCAATTTCAAATGAGTCAGACCGTTCTGGATCTAAGTTAGGATTGGCTTTTACAATATCACTATATCGATACACTTGGCTCAATGGAGGTGGGTTAAAGGAGTGTCCGTAAGAAGCATACACGTTCAAAGAGTCATTCAAATAATGTTCAATAGCCAATCTAGGACTCAATTCTGTATATGTGCCTTCTCCATGATTTACGGTGTCATATTTTTTATTAACCTTATCATACGTAACGTGTTGTCCATGGTACTTTTTAAATCGGTCTATACGAAGCCCTGTATAAATTGCCCAATCATTATTAGGTCGATAAGTATCTTGTATGAATAATGCTAGATTGTTAGTAGCGCCTTTGTTAATTTCATACAATCCACCTGGATATGTTGTAGAATCAAAAGAGGAATGATTTCTCCAATTTGTTAGTTCTCTTCGTTTTTGATCAAAGTTTTCTTTTTTCCAGTTTAATCCAGCAACAAGAGTATGTTTACCCATACGGTCCCAGATTTTTTGTACATCTAAGTTAATTGTTTTTCCAGGGTAGAAGGAGTCATCGCCAGGTCCATTATAGTTTGGTGTGTTTGGACTATTAGGACTAGAGAATCCGTCTTTCTTGCGATCCAATACATTAAAAATAACTTGTAATTTGCTCTTGTCATTTTTATATTGTAAATTATGAGCGTGATATTCTTTCAATCCATCATAGCCTAAATATCTACTTGTTCTAAGAGCCACATATTTTTGATCATTTATTTTGATGTTTCCTGAGAAAACTGGTTTACCATTTACTGTAATCGTACTCATAGGATTTTCATAGGCATATCTATTTTTTGTGTATAGATATGAATATGTTAAAGCTTCCTTGTCATGTAGATTCATCGTTATATAGGTTGAAAGACTTTTATTATTATATGACTTATTACCTCGACTACCTAATAGATAGGCACCATCTTTGGTTTGTGGTACAGGATTATCAGGTGTCACTGTTTTTGTATTAGGTTTGATTTTTGCTGCTTTGCCAGTAATGAAGAAACCTGGATATCCATCGGTACGTCTTTGTTCAAAAGACATACCAACAGCAACACGATCTGATACACGAGCGTCAAAGCCTAACTCGTCATTCAGTGTTCCATGAGAGCCATATCCAACTTGACCATGCCAATGAATGTCTTTTACGGATTGTTTTGGTTCTGCTTGTTTCGTTTGTATGCTGATAACACCTGCCACACCTCTACCACCATATAAAGAAGAGCTAGGGCCACGTACTAGCTCAATTCGTTCAATTGAATGTACCGGTATAGCTTCCCAATCAACACTATTATTAAATGTATTATTCATTGGTACACCATTAAGTAGTACTAATGTATTGGTAGAGTCAAATCCACGGATTTGTAAGCCGCCATTGGCTTTTTGGCTTTTATAAACACCAGGCAACATTTGTAGAGCATCTGCTACCGTATCAGCTCTTCGCGCTTCAATATCTTCCGTTGTTACAACAGAAACAGAACTAGGTGTTTTTACAATGTCTTCCATTGTTCTTGTAGCTGTCACAGTCACATTATAAGTTGGTAATGGTACAGGTTCATCTGTTACATTCTTGTCAATGGCATTTACAATTTGACCACTCATAGCCGTTAAAATCATGGAAAATAATAGAGCTTTCGAGGTAATGGTTTGATTGCAACCACTTGCTTTTTTCTTACATTTACTTTTTCTCATACACACAACCCTTTAATAAATAAAAATACACTATTTTAAGTATATCATTGAAATATGTTTCTGAATATTATCATGTTATGAATACTACTTATATTAATATGAATATTATTAAGGGGGTTGTAGAGATATGTAAGTAGGTTAAAGAGTTTAATCCATCTTTTATTGATTATGTGTATTTTTAATATATTTGAGGTGATTACTATGGCAGTTTCTAATTTAAGAGCTACATTAATATGTCCAATAGAAATAGTATGGGATACAGTGACAAATCTGAATGATTATTCATGGAGAAGTGATTTAAAAGATGTAAGAATTATAGATGAGCATAACTTTATAGAGATTACAAAGGATGGTATTGAAACTTATTTTAAAATTACAGAATGTATCAAATACCAGTCATGGATATTTGAGATAGAAAATAAAAATATTAAGGGTACTTGGGTTGGAAAATTTTATGCGGAGGGAGATAAAACGATTCTAGATTTTACAGAAAATATTGTTTCTAAAAAATCAATACTTAAGCCATTTATAAGCTTATATTTGAAACGACAACAAAAAATATATTTTAGAGATTTAAAAGCAAAACTGAATTGTGAAGAGTTTGACGCTGTTAGATAATATTTATAAGATTAGTTTTATCAAAATAGAAGGTGGTGCGTTTTGTGGCTGAGGTTAGATTTGAAAATCTTCGAAAGTTATTAAAGAGTATGAAGGAAAATGAATGGATAATCGATACTTTTTGGTTTAAGTATAAGAGTGAAAATTATGTAGTAATTCTTAAAGTGTATAACGAAAACGAGAGAAAACCAAGTAATTATGCAAAAGTAAAATTAGAATTTATTAGAGGCAATAATGTTAAAGATTCTATTCATGCTTATGCAGATTTTTGGGAAATATATTTTAATAGTAGAGATGAGTTCGCTAAATTTTTTAATATCAATAGAAGCGATGCTAATCGTGACTTATTTATTGATTTTTCGAAAATTTTTGCAAAGTTTATACCTGTTAAGAAAATAGAGGAAAAGAGCGATTTGCTTAGGAGATTAGAAGGTTCAAGATGTGAAGGTAATAATCCTGATGCAATATTTTGTTATGATGTTAAACGTAATGGGAGTACAAATGGTCATAAGAATACTAGAACTATAGAAAATAGTAATAAGGCTCGTACTTTAAGATCTTTTTTATATTATAAATATAGAGAAGATCAGAATCTTAGTTTTTATTTTTCTCCTAATCCAAGTGATGAAAAGAGTGATGAAGAGATTATCTGTCAAGTTGCCAAGCGTCATGGTAAATAGACTATCTGTGGAATGCAATTTTTAAATGTGCATGGATTAAAATTTATTAATGTTCTTGTTATTTCGTTATGAAAAGATAAATTGAGATTTTAGAATTGTATTTGATATATGATAGCCTTTCGCTTATACGAGGGGCTTTTACTATACAATCATACTTATAAATGTAATATAATGTAATTAGTGATAATCATTTTAAAAATATAGTTCATGGGAGAGAGACATGATAGAGATAAAAGATTTAGGTACTTTTGAATCTGTGCCTAAAATAGTGACGGATATTATTGAGGGTAATCTACTTGCACTTGTGTCGGCGTTGGCGGCTGGTTGGGATATTCATGAAGTCATAGAAAATGATGAATATAGTGAGCATACACCCTTAGAATTAGCTTTAGTCATGTGTTGTTTGCCAAGTGTTCAATGGTTAGTAGAACATGGTGCTAATCTTAATGAGGCAGAAAATCCTAGTTTCTTATTAGCTGTTAGATATGGTAATAAAGAGATTATAGATTATGTTGTGGCTCATGGTGCCAATGTTCATGCTTTGAACCGTGTGAAAGTAGATGCTTTTCAAGCTGCCTTATATGGCAAGAAATATAATCACTTACAGATTATTCATGACTTAGGCCATACGGTACAGCAATATGGTGGTCGAGCTTTCAGAAATGCCATTACAGATAGAAATTATGAGGTCCTAGATTTTTTCATCCACAATGGTGTAGATATTAACTACAACAAGCCTGATTCTGTATATCCCTTTAAACCAACCCCATTGTGTGTAGCAGCTCGGTATGTAGACTTAAAGATGTGTAAATACTTGGTAGAACATGGTGCTGATGTAACCATTACGGAAAAGGATGGTATGCGTCCCTATAGCATTGCCATTGAAAAGGGCGATATGGAAATGGCAGAGTATTTTAAATCTTTAGAGCCTGCTGAGTTCCATGATATACAGAATAAGATGGATCAGTTAAAGCCCTTTAAATTACCAAAAGCATTAGTAAATTTTTTAGAGGGCGATCATCTTTACTTTGAATTACCAGACTCCGATTTTATATCTATAGAGTTCTTCCCACTTATTGATACGATTCCATTTAAATTAGGTCGTCGTAATCTATTGCGTTTATCTAAAGAACTAGGCGAGTATAATGAGTGGCAAATTGTGTGGGATCCTAAAAGTAAAAAGATTAGTTGTTATGATATAGAACATCAAGAGTTACGAGAACTTTGTAAATTTGATGAATTTATGGCGGATATGTCAGGTCAATTAGAAACTTTATTTTAAAATAAGGTAATTTT
This sequence comes from Veillonella parvula, assembly GCA_959601155.1. Lineage (GTDB taxonomy): Bacteria > Bacillota > Negativicutes > Veillonellales > Veillonellaceae > Veillonella > Veillonella parvula_R. The sequence continues at coordinate 136,631 of CAUGOU010000001.1, forward strand.
AATATGTAGTTAAGGAGAATAGGATATATATGATAGCTGACTTCGATAAAACATATACTGATTGGTCAATTGATGTAGGTACTTATAAATATGAAGGTATTACACTGAATGAAGTTGAGCAAAATCTATATGCTATTCAAGATCAAGAGCAAGATTTTGTAGTTATATTACCATTAAATGCAATCTTAATAGATAATAAAAAGTATAACTTTGTACAAGTTTGTAGTGATCAAGATACTGATTTATTACATACAGAAATTAGTGTAACTAATAATGGTGAGAAAGGCGCTATTATATATGGTAAAAATGAGCAAGGCCCCCAAGAGGTATTACAGATAATAGCAGATTTTATTGCACATCATAAGGTGCCAGCATTAGATAGTTGGGAAATAGTGTTAGATTTAAGACCGAAGATGGAAAGCTATGTGAAGGGTACAAATGATAACTAATTCTGCAATATATGATGAACAGTTAAGACAATATACCATATCCTACGAAGGAATACAGTTTTGCTGGGATGAGAAACCAACAGATGCTAATTTAGATACGGCAAAGTTATTAGCTGTTAATTACCATAAGAATATAGATACAATTGTTACTTTCATCTATAACGAAATAAGCGATTGGTATGGGACGATAACCATTGAAGAAGTGAAAAGACGTATTGGTACGCCTATTATTGAACCCGAACGTGATGCTGTAACCTATTGCGAGCAAACCTTTGATGATACCCATATCTTTTCCTTTACATTTTGGGATGATGAATTTAAAGATTTGCATTATTTTGCCATAGATGGCTAATATATTCTTAATGTTTTCCCCATTATAACGTATATGTGGAGCTTATTATGCTATATACACCGAATAACCTTTTGTATAAGTATATTCGCTATCGATTTAGACGGATTCAGATTCAATGCAATATGGTATATGATGTAACACCAGAGGAAGAACATGAGATTTGTCGTAATCTGTTAAAAAAGAGAGCGAAGATATTGATTCCTGTTGGCATATTATATTGTTTGATCTTTGCTGTAAGTTTCGTTTGGCTATTAGGAACTAGTGAAGAACTAAACCCCGTAATGCAATGGGAAGTAAGCGTAATAGACTATGTTATACCCATTATAAATACCATTGATTTTAAATGGTATGCATATTCACTTGACCTATTGCGAGTAGCAGTTATTTTAGCCCCTATAGCGATTATAAATGTATTTCCTTATATCATTTTTTCCTATATTGTTGATACCATTTTGTTACGACGCAGGGTAAAAGTTTTAATTAAAGAATATTCCACTGATGAGAAACTATTTGGTTAAAATAATCTATTTAACTAGGAGAGAGTATTATGAGTAATCTAAAAGACTTTGATTGGAACGGATTTTGGAACGATGTTGATTATGCATTTGAATCCTATATAGGTAAACCTGTTACTGATGAGGATATTAAAGCAGCTGAAGCAAATCTAGGGTATACATTGCCTGCAGCATATATTGAGCTACTTAAAAACCATAATGGTGGTGTAGTAAAGAAGAATTGTTTTATTAACGATGATGACGATTGTGTATATATAACAGGAATATATGGCATCGATAGAGATAAAAAATACTCTCTTTTAGGTGAGATGGGTAATGAATTTTGGATTTCAAAAGTAAAATATCCCCCTATCGGTGTCGTTGTAGCCGATACGATTTCTGGTGGGCATGACATGATTTTCCTCGATTATCGTGAGTGTGGTCCTATAGGCGAACCTAAGGTTGTCCGTGTAGACCAAGAATGTGATTACTCAATTACTCTATTAGCAGATAACTTTGGTGATTTTATTAAGGGCTTATATATCAGTATAGAAGACATTACGAACGAAGAGTTTCAAGAATTAAGTGATGCGGAAAAGGTTAAGTTCCTTAATGGTCAAGAGGATATCGATATCAAGCGTGCGATGGAGCTGTTAATAATATAGGCATCGATAATTTGTCCTCTATATTGCTAAGCACCTTAGGACGTATGTATAACAATAATGGACGGGCAGCAGAGGCTATCGATTTATTTAATCGTATAGATGAGGCACATCGTGATTGGTCTTGGTATTATCGTTGTGGCTATGCTCATGCGATGTTAGGATGTGGTGAATGTTACGAATCTGAACATGTACAGAAGGCATTACAGTTAATAGAGACAGGCATAAAAATGACGAAAGAAGCTCACTTAGATAAACAGCTTGGTTGGTGCTGTGAAGTAGTAAAGTATCAACTATTTAAAATTAAGCCAAAAGAGTACAAGGAGGATTATCCTGTGATATTTGAAACCATTAAGAATCTTTTTGATAAGAAAAATAGTAAAGATACTACAGAAGGTAAAGCTACTACGGAAGGTAAAGTTACTGGAGATATTAATGAATGCGAAGAAGATAACTATCCTACATATGATGTAGTACATTGGGTATTTAATAAGCAAACATATAGCAGAGAAGAGTTTTCCAAAGAATACAATGAAAATGTAAAGAAATATGTAGATGATGAAGCAGATGACGACGATAGATTAGAAGAACCGGAAATTCTAGTAACCTATGAAGCTTGGATTGAAAGTGAAGATCAACTTTTTGATAATGAACGTGTTACCGATGAGGAATTACTTGAAGAAGATAAAGAAGATGGCATGTGGCAGGTAGAAATTATGGCTCATCTTGTGGCGGATAATGGTACATATTTTACTAGAGAAGAATTGCTCTTTAAATTGCATAATTTAATGGCTAATAAAGAACTTGGTGATCACGTATTCTTTGAAGGTATTGAATACGAAGGTCATGAATGTGAAGGTTACGGACTTATAGATAATGAAGATAGTATACCTGTATTCTTTATTGTTTGTGGTAGCTAGTTTCTAAATAATGTTAACTATAAGACTATATTTGTAATACGACAGGATGTGGCATAATGACATTAACGGTTGAACAATTTAAAGCACTTTCTGATATAGAGCAATTACAAACTGTTAAAGATCTTAATGATACTGAACAAGTAGAAACTATTATTGATGTGTTAACTAGTGTGGGCACAGAAAATTTATCTATATCTCTGTTAGGTGAGCTCGGTAGAGCTTATAACAATAATGGCAATGAAAAAGAGGCAATTAAGGTATTAGAGTCTATTGATGAAAAATATCGTGATGCGGTGTGGTATTATCGCTGTGCCTATGCGTATGGAGCCATTGCTTTAGATAATAATGAATCGTATACATCAGATATTATGAAACAGATGCTAAGATTAGTAGATCAGGGCGTACGTTTAGCTCAGGAAAAGAATCTGGATGATATAAAATCGTACTGTTTTGAAGTCATTGATATGTGCTATATGCAGATGGACTTTGAACAGTGTGAAGCAGAGTATCCTGAGTTATGTAAAGCTTATAGCAATTATGTAGCAGAGAAAAAGAAGAAACGAGAAGGTGTACCTCGTCATCGGACCATTACTATTGAAGAAATCCAAGCTACAGATGATATGTGGACTATCAATGAGCCTGCGTATTGGACTATCAATATTTATGGTTCTTATGATGACTATTTAGAATCTGCTAAAGGTTTTACTTTAGAACAGCGATACCTTAATGCTATATCTTGGTACTTCGCAGAGGTTAATAATGGTGGTCATCATCAGTTCTTCTATAACTCTACGGGTATTGTATGGAAGGATGCTCTAGCTGGCTTACGCCTCTTCAAGATGGATCCATTAGCAGATAATTTACAATCTGTAATCGATTATTTTGGTGGGTCCATTCCATTTGATAGGGAAGAACGATGGACCATTTTGAAAGACTGGGAAAATGAAGAGGAGTTGTTCGATTTTCTCGATAAAAAAGATGATGTAGTATATGAATATGATGGAATCTATGAAGAATCATTCGTACATGAACATCCTGAATTATTTGTATTTGATGGTACCTATAAAATTCCCCAATAAGTAGAACTAAATTACTAAAATTATGATTCTATTTGCAAATTATTTGCTATTAAACTTTGTTATATGATGTTATATGATTATAGGAACTGAATTACTATGAATATATGTAATATTATTCATTTGTTGAAAGCGGAATCTGGAGATTGTGTGCTTCTACAATTAGCAAATAAAAGATGTATTTTGATTGATTGTGGATATAAATCAACGTATGAATATGAATTAAAGCCATTATTATTAAGATTATCTAGTGAAGATTATGTAATTTCGCTTCTTATTATTACCCATTATGATGAAGATCATATTGGAGGGGCTATTTCATTTTTAAAGGATAATGGTGATAATTTAAATCCAAATATAATTCAGATTGAAGAAATATGGTTTAATGGGATTTTTAATCTGATAAAACATAGTACTATATTACAAAAACATGTTGTCGAGAAATTATCAAGTAAAAATGAAGAAAAATATGGTAAGGTTTTTGAACAATTTTTAGGTCTCATAGGTTCTGGAGCGGGATTGATTTCTGCAAATTTGGCACAGACATTTGAATTGCTATGTGAAGAAAATCATTATAATCTCAATTCTATCAATGATGGAAGACCAATAGTTGAAGGTGTTAGATTAAAACAAGGAGAGTATTCTATTAGATGTTTAAATCCTAATCAAAAACTATTATTAAACTTAGAATCTTGGATTAATAAAGTTTGTATTGATTCTTTAGGCCCCAATTATGAATTGAAGAAAAAGGATTTTTTAACTTTTTTACAAAATATGCTCTTAAGTATGGGGCGTGAAGCCATATCTGATATTCCAGTCTCACAAATTGGTGTATCACCAATAGATATAGATTCTTGGATTGGAACATCTTCATTAGCCCCAATGAATGATGTTAATCGTGCATCAATTGTTGTTGAGATGTCATATAAAGGTAGAAAATTTCTTTTTATGGCAGATTCTGAAAGTTCTGATTGGATTAAAGTCGCTAGTAATAAATATGATTTTGTTAAAATTTCTCATCATGGAACAACTAAACCCAATATTGCTTTATTAGAGAATATTAAATTTAATAAAGCATTCATTTCTACAAATGGCCGTCGCAATCACCCTGAAGACGAATTTTTAGCAAGACTTATAAAATCGGATGTTTCTGAACTTTATTTTAATTATGATATTAGAAGAAAAGCAATTTTATCTAATTTAGAGCTAACTTATAAATACAAGACTTATTTTGGGAAATCTAAAATATACTTTTAATGATTTGGAGTAAGACATGTATTCAAATATTGTGAAGATAAAACAAGAAGAAGTTGAAAAGTATGGTACCGGTATAGTAATTGATAGTTGTACTGTAATTACGGCTGAACATGTCATTTCACCTGATGAACGTGTTAATGTTGAATATCTAAATGAAACTTTTAAGGGTGATGTTATTTTTCATGGTAATGATATAGCATTAATTAAAATACATGATTTAAAATTTAAAGATTTATTTTATGAGCAATCAGATACTTTATTTTTTACTGATCAAGAAATTTTTTCTGAAGAAGATAGAGTGGAAATAGAAGGTTATAGATCATATTTACTTATAGAACATTCTTTAAGTGGAAAAGGTATATATCCTAGTAATAATACACTCATACATTGTGACTATGAAGTTGGAAGTATTATAAAGGGGAAACTTCAAGATTATAGTGGTCTTTCTGGATCCCCTATAATTCTTAATAGTCGAGCCGTGGGGATAGTTCAAATACAAGTTACGGATCAATCTGGTGTATTGGGAATTGGATTTACATCTATAAATAAGTTTAGACAATATTTGCCTGGTGAAGCGATTACTCAAAGTAAATATATAGATGAACTTTTAGATACTAGTAAAAGTCAAACATTATGTGAAATTGAAAAAAATAAGAAGAGCGCGAAATATATCCCTAGTATCTTTGTGGAAGATGATATTTTTAAAGAGAATATGAGATACTTTAGTGATCCAATTTTATTTTTAAGTAAATCAATTGATGAATTACAATCATTAGATTATTCAAATATAAATAAAGTTTTAAAGGGCGAAGAGATTTCTTTTGCAGAATATTCAGAAAAAATTTCTCCTAATAATTTTTTTAATCAATTGAGCAATGTAGATGCAAAAATAAAACATTATATTAATATAATTGAAATAGCTAAAAAAAAGATTGATTATAACGATTCAGAGAATCTTGAAGATTTTTTTATTCATAGAAGTATGTTTAATAATTCTATTGAATTTAAGCTAAAACAAATAGCTAATTACTTGGAGTTTATTTCTAAACGTATAGTAGTAATTACTAATAATGCTGGCCAAGGTAAAACTAATTTTTTATGTGATTTTACATCTAATTTTCTTGTAAAAAGAAATATTCCAACATTCTATTTCAATGCTTCAAGCTTTATTGAAAATCCGGCAACAGAAATATTAGAGGTAATTACTATAAATAATCAATGGGAAAAAGAGTATGTTAAAAAGTCATTGATGAAACTGTGGGAGATAACAGGAACTTTTATTGTTATTGTAATTGATGGTCTTAATGAAAATACAACACTTAATAATTTTGGAAACTATATAAAATCATCAATTTCAGAATTATTAAAGTATCCTTATATAAAAATAATTTTATCTACAAGGAATGAAAAGTATGATGAGCGTTTCGGTATGCTATCCGATGATAATTTTGGAAGACAATTTTGTAGAATGAATATGAGGCAATTTAGGTCTGATTTATCTAAAAAAAGAATTTTCAAGGGCTATTTAAAGTTTTTTGATGTAGAAATTTTAGAAAGTACATTACCAGAGGCAGTCTATGATCAATTAACTAGAGATACTCTATTGCTTAGATTTTTTTGTGAAGTCAATAAAAAGAAACGTCAAGTACATTTATATGATATATACAAATATTCTTTATTTCAGAAATATTATGATTTAAAAAAATTAGAGTTAATTAATAGTGGGAATCAAATTAATGGAAATCTATTTGATAAACTTATAGAACACATTGCTGAGATTATGATTGATACTAAAGAATTTTCACATATACGATTGGATGAACTAAATTCAGAAGATTTACAAATTGCTTATCAATTATTGGAATCCGATGTAATTTTTAAAACAGAATTTAGATTAAAAAAGGGATTTGTAGAGGATGTTGATGAAATAATAAGCTTTACTTTTGATGAGTTTCGTGATTATTGTTTGACTCGATATATAGTACGTTTAGAAAAGGCAGCTGAGATTTTCCCAAAATTTTGGAGAGATATGCATGATAATAAGTGGAGTATATTAGAAGGAGTACAAAAGTATATCTTTTTCCTATCAAGAACTGAGTCATCAGAAATTGAAAATATCATTAAAAAGTATTCAAATTATAGTTCTATATATTGGAAAAATATATGGAACTTAGAAGACTCATATATCAGGGAGGATGATATTCAATTATGGAAGAAGCATCTTTTTAATGGAGGTCCTTATAGTATACAAATATGTAAATTTTTAATAAATCGTCGAGATCGTGGATATTTTAAAAATAGCTCTATTGATGTGTTGTTTGATTTTTTACTAGAGTTTTCTAAAACTCCTGGAAAATATGATGTGATTATTCGAAAGTTGTTTCCATTTAAAATAAATAATAGATATGAACAAGCTTTTAGTTATAATAATTATGTGATATTGGGTGATGAGTTTATTAAAAGATCAATTGATAATTTTGAGATTTTAGTAGAGCGAAGAAATTATGTTGATGCGTTAAAATTATCGATATTTATTTATCATATAATGCCCAATTTAATTAATGACTTATGGCAAAAAGCTTACTCTATCATTCCATCTGAATCTTTAGAAATACTTGAAGAATACGTTGGTATTAATAATACATATATATTTATAAAAAAGAATGTGAATGATATTCTTTCAGTTTTAAATGAAGCTAACTGTAATAATAGAATTTGTAATTTAAAGTCTCATATAATAGAGGATAATTATAGAAGTATTTTTGATCAGCTAACTAATATATGGGAGAAATAAGATGTGTATAATTATTAGATTAGATGAAACATATTACTTAAAAGTGAAGTCAGATATTACACCAGAATTTATTATTAAACAAATAATTAAAAATTGTGGAATGCGAAAAGACTCTTTTGGTGAATATTATGTTAAGCGCATTTTAAATAATATTTTATCAGGTGGTATAAATTTAACTGAGTTTTATGAAAAATATTACAAAAATGAGTATTCATCTTTTATACAATTCTTATACAATAAAGAATTAATTGACTATGAGGATATTGAAAAATTATCTTTTAAGGATAATGAGATATTATGGAAGCTAAATCCTTATAGCAATAGCTATAATATACAGAATCTTATAGAGTTTAATGATGAAATTCTAATAATTATTAATCGGTTATTGGTAGAGGTTAGTTATGAAGATTAGAAATGGTTTTGTAACAAATAGCTCATCTACATCATTTATTATTTCTACAAAAAATGATCTTAATAAGTCCTCTTTTCTAGAATCTATTGGAGTAGAAAATAAATGTATACTCAATAAGTTTTTTGAAGATTTATTTGACTCTATTGAGGTAAATAAAAGAAATATTATCGATGTTATAAAAGAGGATCCCCATTGTATAGATATAGAGAATTTTTTGAAACAAGAAGGTTTTAATGAAAATACTATTAGCAAAGTAACAGAACTTATAAATATGGGTCAAGATGTTTTTTTTGGTACATTTCGATCTGATGCTGAGACAGTTGCAGAAGTATATTTTTGTTGTGAAAGTTTTATAGTATGTGAGGATGATATTTACTTTAATGGAAATATTAGTGGATGGTAATGCGTTTTATTAGTGATAAATATGGTTATAAAGCTCTATTTGATGAGAATACTGGAAAAACTATTCGTTTAGATGGAGCTGATAATTGTAATAACTGGAAAAAATCAGGTCCAGAATTACTTGATATTTCTATTACAAATTATTGTGAAAGAAACTGTTCATTTTGCTATAGAAATTCTAGTAAAGTTGGCAAACATATGAGTACTTCTTTATATAGAGATATCATTAATGAAGCAAAAGAATTAAAAGTATTTCAAGTAGCATTAGGAGGAGGAAATCCCAACCAACATCCTGATTTTGTTGATTTTTTAAAAATTGCTAGAGAAAATAATATAATACCATCATATACGACAAATGGAGATGGTATGACTTCAGAAATTCTAGATGCTACTAAGGTATATTGCGGTGCTTTGGCCGTTAGTTGGTACGAACCATATAATAATGCAATAACACTTATTGAAGAATGTTTTAATCGTGATATTAAGGTAAATATTCATTTTGTATTAGATGCGGATAATATTTCGAAAGCTAGAGATCTTTTAAATTTAGAAATAATTGATAAGGTAAATGCTATAATATTTTTGAATTATAAACCAGTTGGTCTAGAGAAAAGAACTGTCTTGAAATCAACAAAAGAATTATCAACATTTTTATATGATGTAATTAACTTTTCACGTTGTCAAGTAGGTTTTGATAGCTGCATGATATCACATCTAACTATGATTAAAAATAGTCTAGTTCTAGAGAGTGTAGATTATTGTGAAGCATCAAGGTATTCAGCATTTATATCTGAGCAAGGGATGGTTTATCCCTGTTCGTTTATGTGTGGTCAAGGGTTAAACGGTGAAAGTATTTTAAGTACCTCTTTATTGGAGATTTGGCAAAACTCCTTAGTTTTTAATCAGATAAGAAAGACATTGTTTTTTAAATCGAACAAATGTATGAATTGTGAACACTATCAATTTTGTCATGGTGGTTGTCCGTGTTTTTCGATTAGTTGTATAGAGTAAATATTTAAGGTGTATTATGAGTGATTCTGAAAATGAAAGTTTATGGAGTAAGGTGCGTATACGAAATCTTAAAATCAATATAGTTAAATTTTTGATTGATAAAGAAATAATTGATAATTATATATTTACAAAAACAGAAATTAAAAACTGGTTTGCTTTTAAGGAATATGATTTTAAATACTTCGTTTCTGAGTTTTTTACAGAAGAAAGTAATGTATTTATACTAAATTCGGTTATGAGAAATTTTCTGGAAAAAGTATTTTTATCTAGAACCATTATAAAGGATTCTTTATGCGCTGCAGAAGCTGATTTTATAAGAATATATGGTAGGTATTATGAAGATATAAAACGAAATCGATATAAAAATTTTTACTCTGAAGAATACCGAGATATATTAAAAAAAATTGAGTGTATATTACCGTTATTACACTGGGGAAATATGCCTATATTTAATAAATATTTACTTTTTAATAGAAGGCTTGACCCAGAGGTGGATACAATAAAATTCTATGATAATATAGATTGTCTAAATGCATTATTAACTGAGATAAAAAAAGAAGGGATTATTTTGTCTAATAAAAGTGATTTGAGCTTAAATCGAGAAATGAAATTTATTGTTTACACTCGTCGATATGCTCATGAAGAGATATATATAATTAAGAGAACTTTTGACGGATGGTTAATTAATTCAAATGGAATTTGCGAAAAAAATGGAACGGGCGCATTGTTTGATAGTTTTGAACATGATGGGGTATTTTTTCCTGAAGAGGGAGTTAAATCTGCATTGAATAAATTATGGGATGATGCAGATGAAGGTGTTATTGATTATGAAGTGTTATCAATTAGGCTTCAAGAAGTTGCAGATTGGATAAGTTCTGTTGAAAAGGCTGTTGGAACACAACCTTTATGGGTAAACTATTATTAGAAAAGTCTATAGATTTAGTTGATATTATGTGGAAGTAATAATGAATTTAGATAAACAAGGCGTATATGATTGTTTGCGTGACCATCATATCGATTTTGAAATTACAGATCACGCACCATTATTTAGTATGGACGATAAGCCAAATGTGCAGTTGCCGTATCCTGAGTGGGATGCGAAGAATCTATTTATTCGAGACCATAAGCGGGAGCATTACTATTTAATTACCGTTCGTGGATCAAAGCGTGTAGATTTAAAACAATTTCGTAAAGATCACAAACTTAAAAAAATTTCTTTTGGTTCCGAAGAAGAACTATGGGATATATTGAAGATTAAACCAGGTCATGTATCTCCATTTTGCTTGCTCCATGATGAGGACCGTAAGGTACATTATTATATTGATGCGGACTACGAAAATAATTTAATCGGCATACATCCGAACCAAAATGATGCGACCGTGTGGCTTCAAGGCAAAGAACTAGTTAAACTTATTGAAGAGCATGGTACAATAGTAGAATATATTACATTGTAATTTTGAAGTGTTTTAGGAGCAGTTTAGGAAGATCTATGAATAGAACATTATTAAAACGTATGATAGTTACATCTGTTATTGCCGTATTAGGTGTAAGCACATCTTTTGCAGCTCTTGTTATGGAACGGGATCAATCTGTAGATACAGCACCTAGTGTAGGTATGTATCGTTTCGAAGTACCTGTAGAGCTACAAGGAACTTATAATAGTGCAGGTGTAGCCAATCTGACAGCATCTATGGAAAAAGAGCCTAATACATTGTCCATGAATGTGGCTCATGTAAAGGGGAATCCTTCGGAGTCTTATGTAGTTGAAATCTATAAAGATTTAGCTGCCATTGAAGCACATCGCAAATCTGACCATTATCAAGCATTTGTTAATGAAGTCGGTTCTAAATTAACAAATCGTAAGATGTACGATGTACAGTCTGTACTTTTATTTGAAAAGAAAGATGCATTATCTATCGTCAATGATGGTAAGGCAGTAGTTACCTTAACTGAGTTTACTGTTGATAGCAATGAAATCGATACGGTACAACGACAATATCAACTCGATATGGAACGTGCCGTTCGGGACGATGCGGGTTATAAGGCTGGTTATGTGCTTCGTGAAAGAAACGCAAAGAATCGCTGGTACGTTATTCAGATTTATAGCGATCAGGAAGCTCTTATTAAACACTTGAATAGCCCAGGCTATCGCTTTATGATGAGCCAAATCCAAGGTAGTCTACAAGGGGTTACTACTAAAGTACTAGATGGAGATATCCTCTTTAATCATGGTGGTCAAGCTTTTGTTAGACCTTAGTTTTTGATATAATACTAATCAGTAAAGTTACTGCTAGCATATTATGTGCTAGCAGTTTTTTACTATATAATAGGTTTATAATCCAGTTAATTCTATTTAGGAGTTATATATGACACAGCAGGAACGATTACGCTATCTTTTAGAGGGATTGGTAGCAGAATATAAAGAGAAACATAACGAATATATAGATATTCCCGTAAGTGAAAAAGAACAGTTTACTCTATTTAGAGCACTATGTAATATTCGTCCTGCTGGTGCTATGCCTCTTGAATGGATGAAGATAGAGGATGAATATTTAATTACATTAGCCCGTGAAAAGGGAATCGTAACCATTAATGATATGGAAGAGCGAGAGCCTCAGATTTATCTGTGGCAAGGAGATATTACTCGATTATCTGTAGACGCTATTGTAAATGCAGCCAATAATAAATTGCTCGGATGTTTTGCTCCAAATCATAAGTGTATTGATAACGCTATTCATACCTTTTCTGGTATTGAGCTTCGTATGGAATGTGCAAGAATGACTGAGTATATGGAAATGCCTGAAAAAACGGGTGTAGCTCGTATGACTTATGGGTATAATTTGCCGGCAAAGCATGTACTTCACACGGTGGGACCTATTATTTACGAAGAGGTAACAGATAAAGAGCGAAATGAATTAGCTTCTTGCTATCGGTCTTGTTTACAACTAGCCAATGCTTACAACTTACATTCCATTGCATTCTGTTGTATCTCTACCGGTGAGTTTAGATTTCCTAATGAAGAGGCGGCACAAATTGCAGTCCATACTGTGAGAACCTATTTAAAAGAAAGTAATAGTAAAATCCAAGTGGTATTTAATGTATTTAAGGATATAGATTATGACATCTACAACAAATTATTGGGATAATATACATCGTGTAAAAGAAGCGATTAACAATGCGGATGCCTTATTAGTCGGTGTAGGTGCAGGAATGTCAACTGCAGCAGGATTTACCTATAGTGGTGAACGCTTTCACAAATACTTTGACGACTTTTACAAAAAATATGGTATAACCGACATGTATTCAGGCGGATTTTATAATTATGAAAGTCTGGAAGAATATTGGGCGTTTTTTAGCCGTCTTACGTACTATAATCGATATGACATACAAGTCGGTGAACCTTATCTTCAGTTAATGAAATTATTAGAAGGTAAAAACTATTTTGTCATTACTACAAATGTAGATCATCAAATGCAATTAGCCGGTGTAGATAAAAATAAGTTTTACTACATGCAGGGGGATTATGGGTTGTGGCAGTGCTCAGAGCCATGTCATCAAAAGACCTATGATAATAAAGAACAAGTACAGCGTATGGTAGATGAGCAAAGAGATATGAAAATTCCTACATACTTGATTCCTCATTGTCCTAAATGTGGGAGACCAATGACCATGAATCTTCGTATTGATAGCACTTTTGTTCAAGATGAAGGTTGGTATGCGGCGCAGAAAGGATATACCGCTTTTGTAGAGAAGCATAAAGATAAACCTATTGTATTGTTAGAATTAGGTGTGGGATTTAATACGCCCATGATTATTAAATATCCATTTATGCGGATGGCAGACGATAATATAGATGCATTATATGTGCTAATTAATATGGAAAAGCAAACGATTCCATTTGAAATTCAGCATAATACAATAGCATTTAATGATGATATACTAAAAGTGTTGAATGATTTGTTATCTTAAGAAGGAGTTAATGTACTATGAATTATAAATATACCTATGAAAGTCCATTAGGAACCATGATTATGCTTGGTACATTATCATACTTAACAGATTTGTTTTTTGTTGATGAAAGTCACGCACCTACGTATGATGATGCAGATTATATAGAACAAAAAACAGGTCCTTTTGAAGTGACTATTATGTGGTTAGATCAATATTTCTCTGGTAGAAAACCTTTTGTTACACCACCAATTGAGTTAGAGGGCACAGAGTTCCGCAAGTCTGTATGGTCTATCTTACAGACAATTCCATATGGGGAGACTACGACCTATGGAGATATTGGTAAAAAGATTGCTACAAAGCAAGGTAAAGAAAAGATGTCTGCTCAAGCCGTAGGGGGTGCTGTAGGGCACAATCCAATTTCTATCATTGTTCCTTGTCATCGTGTAATTGGTAGCAATGGCAAGTTAACTGGATATGCAGGAGGTCTTGATCGAAAGCAATATTTATTAGAACTCGAGGCAAAACATAAGTAAATGTTTTCTATACTTCATTGGGCGTATTTAGATACTAGAAAACATAAATCGTACACTATAAAAGGAAATCAAAACAATACATTATAAAAAAAGAGATTATTCCTTTGTGTAGTTGGAGCTACATAAGGGTAATCTCTTTTTATATGTATTTGGATTGTAAATAGATGGTTTAGTTCATATCTATAATAAGCGTAAATACGCTACTATAATAAACCATATATTTTAGACAAATTTATTTTCTAGTGTGCCAATACCACTTATGGAAATGGATACAGTATCACCAGGCTTAAGCCAAGAGTATTTGCTTTCATTCTTGCCAAGTACAACGCCACTAGGTGTACCCGTAAAGATAATGTCACCTTCCTGTAGTGTAATATATTGAGACACAAATTCTATAATCGCATCCGGCTTAAATATCATTTGTTGTAATTTTGCATTTTGTCGTATTTCACCATTTACAGTAGTGGTGATGGTAGCACTTTCAAAATCAAATGTATGAGGTGGAACAATAGTAGGACCAATAGGGGCAAAATTATCTAAAGATTTACCGAGTATCCATTGGGAACCTCTAAACTGTAAAGTACGAGCCGATACATCATTGCCGATGGTATACCCTAAGATATGGTCTACTGCTTTTTCTTTGGAAATATTTTTACCAGCTTTACCAATGATGATAACTAGCTCGCCTTCATAGTCATAATGTAATGATTCATTCTCTATGGTAATCGTATCATGATTTCCAGCTAAAGCGTTTGAGGTTTTCATAAATATTTCTGGAAATTCATGTGTAGCAAGACTGGTTTCAGCAATGTGATCTGCGTAATTTAAACCAATACAGATGATATTGTTTGCATTAGGTATTAAGGTCGTAATATTTTCTTTCATAAAGTAATTCTCCTAAAAGGCATGTAATGTTATTATCATATAATTATTATAATATAATTCCTAATAAATAAAATTATTATACTTGATGTTTTTTATAGAACTATGATGATTTCTATAGAATCTATTGAAATTACACATATATAGTGTTAAGATTATATGTATAATTTATATGTATGGAGGTCATTGTTATGAGCAAGAATATAGATTGGGATAATCTCGGTTTCGGTTATGTGGAAACTGACTACCGTTATGTATCTACATATAAAGATGGTAAATGGGACGAAGGTGGTTTAATTACTGATTCTAATGTGGTATTAAACGAATGTGCTGGTGTATTCCAATACGCTCAAACTATTTTCGAAGGTTTGAAAGCTTATTACACTAAAGATGGTCACATCGTATGTTTCCGTCCAGATCTAAATGCAGCTCGTTTGAACGAGTCTGCGGAACGCCTTGTAATGCCTACATTACCTGAAGGTCGTTTCCTCGAAGCTGTAAAAGAAGTTGTAAAAGCAAATAAAGACTTTGTTCCTCCATATGGCCATGGTGCAAGCCTTTATATTCGCCCTTACATGATGGGTACAAACTCTGTTATCGGTGTAAAACCAGCTGATGAATATCAATTCCGTATTTTCACAACACCAGTAGGTCCTTATTTCAAAGGTGGTGCTAAACCAATTAAAATCCGTATTACTGATTTTGATCGTGCAGCTCCTCATGGTACTGGTCATATTAAAGCGGGCTTAAACTATGCAATGAGTTTGTATGCCATCACTGATGCTCACAACAAAGGTTATGCAGAAAACATGTACCTTGATGCGGCTACTAGAACTCATGTTGAAGAAACAGGTGGTGCAAACTTTATCTTTATCACTAAAGATGGTAAATTAGTAACACCTAAATCCGATAGTATTTTGCCATCTATTACACGTCGTTCCTTGATGTACGTAGCGGAACATTATCTTGGCATGGAAGTAGAACATCGTCCAGTTCATAAAGATGAATTAAAAGACTTTGCTGAAATTGGTCTTTGTGGTACTGCTGCTGTTATATCTCCAGTAGGCCAAATCGATACTCCAGAAGGTACCATTAATGTACCTGCTGGCATGGATGATATGGGGCCTATCACTAAAAAATTATATGACACATTACTTGGCATTCAACATGGTGAAATCGAAGCTCCAGAAGGTTGGATCGTTGAAATTTGCTAATCCTTTATTGGTTTTAGTATTTTAAAAGTAATAAGAAGCGGCATCTATCGTATGATAGATGCCGTTTTATAATATAGTTCTATAAAATGTTGTTAACCCTAAGCGTAGGGAAGAGCGTTAATTAGAATTGGCTCGACTTGCTACCTTAGCCATGAATTTTTCGTTATTAATTACAAACCGTTCATGTGTACCGCGACCGATAACACCAATGCCATCAGAGGCTTCGATATCGAATGTGATTTTACGACCTTCTACAGCGCTTACAGTAGCTTTTGCTGTTACTGTTGCGCCTAAAGGCGTAGGGGCTTCGTGAGTGATGGAGAGGGCGATACCTACCGTGCCTTCACCGTCCTCTAAATATGGCTGTACTGCAGCTTGTGCAGCTTCCTCCATGAGTGCACACATCGCTGGTGTAGCAAAGACATCTAAAGAACCAGACTTCATTGTTTTTGCAATATTAGATTCAGTTACTAGAACTGTTGCTGTAGCTGTTTGACCTGCTGATACCATATTATACCTTCTTTCTTTAAGGAAATTCTCGTTATAGTAGTATTATACATCTATAGATAATTATTATGCTATTAAAATATATATATTTTGAAGATACTACCAATTAAAATAAATATTTTTAATTGGTAGTATCTAAACGAACGATATGTTTTATTCCATTATTGTTATTCAGTAAACATATAGCTAGTTAAATTGGGGGGAAGAAATAGAACTAGTTATAACCTCCCTATAGAATACGTGATATAATTAAGCTAGTCTTTTTAATACGAGGTATATATGAGTAAAAGAAATTTAAAACCTTCTGGTGAAGGTTGGGTACAGTTAATAGCAGGCATTGGTTTCATTGTTTTATTAATTGCCATAAATATAGTAGATCCTACGTTTTATCCGACCATGTGGCACTTGGCAACGAGTGGCTCTATGGAGGAGGTAGCGGAGTATATTCAAAGCTTTGGTCCCATGGCTATGGTTGTGAGTATGGTCCTCGATATTTTCGTTAATGCTGTAGGATTCTTGCCATCCATTTTTATTTCAACTGCAAATGGTTTGGTATTCGGTTTGTGGCCAGGCATCATTATTTCTTGGCTAGCAGAAACAATTGGGGTAGTTATTAGCTTTTATATTATGCGTTACTTTTTGCGTGATACAGCGGACAAGTTGATTGCTAAGAGTACCGTGTTAATGAAAGTAGATGATTTTTCGGGTAAAAACGGTTTTGTGGTCATGTTATTTGCCCGGTCCTTGCCGTATTTTCCATCTGGCGTAATCACAGCGCTAGGGGCTATCAGTAAAATTAAGCCGAGAGATTATATATTGGCTAATTTAATTGGTAAATTCCCATCAACAGCTTTAGAAGTGGCTATTGGTACAGATATTGTAAACTTCCAAGAAAATATGGGGCGATTAGGAATTATTGTACTTGTGGTTGGTGTAGTGTACTTTGTTTTGTGGCAAGTGTACAAACACTATATAAATAAGAGAAATGCTGAGCAAGAGCACGATCCTAATGCGTAATCTAAAAATTAAACTTTTTAATATACAAAATGATTGTTTATATATTGACTTCAGATAAATTAATAATCAGTTCTTGTAATTAATGTTTTTATTTACACTCAATTTGTATGATTTTGGTATAAATATATGAAAGAGGCGATAGTATGAGCTTTTCTCTTCCTGAACGTGTAACCTTAAAAGGGCCTAATTTTATTCGTGAAGTTTTTGAACGTGGTGTAGGAGTAGAAGGCTTTATCAGTTTTGGTATCGGCAATCCTGCGCCAGAAGCAATTCCTGTAGAGGTCATCGAAAAGGCTTTTGATGAGGTGGTTCACTCTAATCCTATGAGTCTTTTACAATATGGACCTATGCAAGGTGATGCGCGTCTTGCTGAACTTACGTTGGAACGTCTTGTAAATACACATAAGATGAATCCTAACGGACAAAGTCTCATTATTTCTAATGGAGCGGGTCAATTACTAGGTCTTGTACCCATTACCGTATTAGAACCAGGCGATGAAGTTTATATGGATGAATTTACTTTCACCAGTGCTATCAACTCTGTACGCAATATGGGCGGTAAAGCATTAGGTGTTAAAACTGACGAGCACGGTATGATTCCAAGTGAGTTAGAAAAAGCGGCTCAATCTGGTAAAGGTAAATATATTTATCTAATTCCTAACTTTCAGAATCCAACAGGCATTACTATGCCTTTAGAACGCCGTAAGGAAATTTACGCTATAGCATCTAAATATGATTTATTTATCTATGAAGATGACCCATATGGTGAAATCCGTTTTGCTGGCGAATATATTCCAACATTTAAATCTTTTGATACAGAAGACCGCGTTCTATATGCAGGTTCTTATTCTAAGACATTATCTGCCGGCTTGCGTGTAGGCTTTTTATTTGGTCCAGCTAAGGTAATTGAGGCTATTCAAGCATTGAAAAATAATACGGCAGGGCAAATGCCGTTGGTTACTCAAAAAGTTGTAGCTAAGGTTCTTGATACTATCGATTATGACGCACATTTGGATAATGTGCGTAAAGTATATAAAACAAAGTGTGATGCATTACTTAACGCTTTTGAAAAGTATGCCAGCTCTAAAGTTAAATTAACGCAACCTACAGGTGGTATGTTTGCATGGATGACGATGCCTGAGGATGTAGATTGTGATGTATTTTTTGAAACTTGTATGGATCGCAATGTAGGAATAATTAAATGTGGTGCCTTTGCAGCAGATGGAGCAGGGGAAGGTCATGCATTTCGCTTGAGTTATACTGTGCCAACTGTAGATGAAATCACGAAGGGCATGGAAATTCTGGGCTCTTTAACTAAAGAATTCTGTGGTGAGTAATATATTGATAATTTTTGATATAACGTGATACAATATATAAGTAGATACATTGTGTTTACCATATAGAAATAAGTTTTTAATATAGATATGAGGTATAACCTCAAAGAAAGTAGGTGTTTACTATGGGTTGCGGTAGCAGCAGTGATTGTGGCGGATGCCCATCTCAATCTTCTGGTTGCGGTGGTGGCGCGCCTCAACAACCTCAAGAGCTTACAGCTCAATTACACGAGCTTAGTTCTGTTAAACATGTAATCGGCGTCGTATCTGGTAAAGGCGGCGTAGGTAAATCCTCGGTTACAAGCTTGATGGCCATTACCATGGCGCGTAAAGGTTACAAAGTAGGTATCCTCGATGCTGATATTACAGGTCCTTCCATTCCTAAGATGTTCGGTATCAAGGAAAAAGCGTATGCCGACGAAATCGGTATGTATCCCGTAAAATCCAAAGGTGGTATTGACGTTATGTCTGTTAACCTTCTTTTGGAAAATGATACTGATCCTGTTTTATGGCGAGGTCCTATTCTAGGCAATGTTGTAAAGCAATTCTATACAGATGTTATTTGGAAAGACATCGACTATTTATTCGTTGATATGCCACCAGGAACAGGTGACGTAGCGATTACTGTATACCAATCCTTGAAATTGGATGGCATCATTATCGTTACATCTCCTCAAGACTTGGTATCCATGATTGTTGAAAAAGCAGTAAAAATGGCTGATTTAATGCAAGTGCCTATTATTGGTGTCGTGGAAAACTACTCTTACTTCCATTGCCCAGATAACGGTAAGGATTACCAAATCTTTGGTGAAAGCCACATTGAAGAAATCCTTCAAAAGTACGGTCTTTTATTGTTAAACCGTTTACCAATCGATCCAACTATTGCAAACCTTTGCGACCAAGGTGATATTGAGTCTATCGAAAAAACAAACTTAGAGAACGTATCTCTACCTGAATAGGATTTATATGATAATGAAAGCTGTGCATACTTTGTGATGCACAGCTTTTTCTCACATCTTTTTATCTTGAAATATATTATATTTATGATAAGAAGATATAAATATTTTTTTTGAGCTTTTTCCTATGTAGGAGGTATGTGTATGAAAAAACTATTAAACTGGATTATTCCAGCGGCCTTCGGGGTAGGCCTTTGGTTTATTCCAACTCCAGAGGGGCTAACTCCTCAGTCTTGGCATTTATTCGCCATCTTTGTAGCTACTATCGTAGGCTTTATTACTCAGCCATTACCGATTGGTGGCGTATCCATCGTTGTTATTACTGTGGCTGCTTTGACAGGTACGTTGAAAATTAGCGAAGGCATCTCTGGTTTTGCTAACTCTGCTATCTGGTTGATCGTAGGCGCTTTCTTATTCTCTCGTGGCTTTATTAAAACTGGTTTGGGGAAACGTATTGCGTATAACTTGATTTCTGCTTTTGGTAGCAGTTCATTACGTTTAGCATACGCATTGGCTTTATCTGATTTGATTTTGGCTCCCGCAACACCTTCTAACACAGCTCGTGTGGGTGGCGTTATCATGCCAATTACTACAAGCTTGGCAAAAGCTTTTGGTTCTGAACCACAAAATGGTCCTCGCAAAATTGGTTCCTTTTTGATGCAATCTATTTATCAAGTTAATACAATTACATCTGCTATGTTCCAAACATCCATGGCTGGTAATACCTTGGTGGCGGCTTTAGCACTTCAATCCTTTGGCATTGGCATTACTTGGGGGGATTGGGCTATGGCAGCAATTGTTCCTGGTATCATTGCATTGATTATTATGCCGTACTTCATTTACAAAGTATATCCACCTGAAATTAAAGACGCTCGCGAAGCGCAACAAATGATTCGTGAAGAGTTAAAAGGTCTTGGTAAAATGAGCTTCCAAGAATGGGTTATGCTTGGCGTATTTATTTTAGCCTTAGTATTATGGGCCACTTCACAATTCACAAAACTTGATGCGACAACAGTTGCATTTTTGGGTATTTCCATTTTGCTTGCTACAGGTGTTCTTATTTGGGATGATGTTAAGAGTGAAAAAGGTGCTTGGGATACATTGGTTTGGATGGGGACTTTGATGGGCTTTGCCGGGTTCCTTTCTAAATTAGGCTTTATCAAATGGGCTACAGTTCAAGTGGGTGGTATTATCCCTGAAGGCTCTTGGGTAATTGCTTTTGTTGTAGCAGTTCTTGTTAACACGTATGCACATTATGTATTTGCATCTTTGACAGCACATATTTCTGCAATGTTCGTAGCGTTCTCTGCTATAGCTATCTCTGCAGGTGCACCACCAATGTTGACATTATTGATGATTGCATTCACTTCTAACTTGTGTATGTCCTTGACTCACTATGCAGCAGGTCCATCTCCAGTAATCTTCAATACTGGTTATGTTCCTCAAAACACATGGTGGAAACTCGGTTTCTTTACATCTGTAATCAACTTAATCATCTTTATGGGTCTTGGTTCTGTATGGATGAAGTTGATTGGTATGTGGTAAGACTAGGTACTATAAATTTTATATGTGTAATGTATTTAACTTTAGGATTTCTTAGATAAAAGTTAAATGTAAATTACAATGTATGGTGAAAGCCGTCCCGTTAGGGGCGGCTTTTTATGATAAAATATGAGTAGTTAATAGATAATTAATGTAAATATTGTAGAATAATATACGTAATAAACTATTCAAGCTAATTGTACAAATTTATGTAATTTGTGCATAGGAGGGATCTATGAAGTTTGATAATGAACAATTATTAAAGTATATTGGCGCTTGTACATCTCCGTATCACACAGTAGATACAAGCTTACAAATGTTATTGGACTCGGGTTTTACAGAGCTCAGTTTAGAAGATGAGTGGCAGTTAGATTCTGGGTCTTATGTAGTTAATGTGTTTGGCACCACCTTATTTGCCTTTCATATAGGTAAGAAACCAGAGCACACATTACGTATTGCGTCGGCTCATACAGATTTTCCTGCTATTCGTGTTAAACCAAACCCTATAACCTCTGTCAAAGGATATACAAAATTAAATGTTGAAATGTATGGTGGTCTTATCGAAAATACATGGCTTGACCGTCCATTAGGTGCAGCAGGTACGGTTGTGTTAAAAGGGAAAAATGCCTTTGACGTAGATTCTGTTCTAGTCGATACAAAACGGCCTATCGCTATTGTTCCAAATTTAGCAATTCATATGAATCGCTCTGTTAATGATGGGATTAAACTAAATCGTCAAAAAGAAATGCTTCCTATATTGATGATGGAACGAAGTAATGAAGATAATCCTACAAAGCCTTTAAATAATAGAAATAATCCTAGTTTATTTCCAGAATCAGACACTCAATACGATGAGTGGACGAAGTTTTTAGCTGATGAAGTAGATTGTGATCCTTCTGAAATATTATCTTACGAAATGACTTTATATCCTACGGAACTAGGTTGTGTGCTCGGTACGGAATGTGATTTTATTAGCTCACCTCGTTTAGATAATTTAACATCTTGCTTTGGTGTACTATCTGGTATTATTCAGGCACGTAAAATGAATGCCAATGGTGTTCGCTGTGCTATTTTCTTTGATAATGAAGAGGTGGGCAGTCGTACAAAACAAGGTGGGGCGGGTATGATATTACCAAATCTCATTAAACGCGTCTATGACGCATTAGGATATTCTAATCAAGAGATGGACAGTTTTATTTCTAAAGGTTTTATGATTTCCTCCGATGTGGCTCACGGATTACATCCAAACTATCCAGAGAAAAATGATATTACGAATATTCCTGTACTTAATAAAGGGTTATCCCTCAAGATTGCATGTAGCCAATCTTACGCCGGAGATGCTAAGGCCATTGCTATCGTTAAAGGTCTTTGTGAAGAAGCGGATGCACAGTATCAGATTTATGTAAATCGTTCAGATACTCCAGGTGGATCTACTGTAGGTTCGATTTCATCAGCTATGTTACCGATGCGTACTGTTGATGTAGGCTTGCCACTTTTAGCCATGCATTCTGCAAGAGAATTGATGGGGGCAGCTGATCAAGAGCAATTAAATCGATTAATGAATCACTTTTTAGGTGATAAATGATATAAAAAAGAATTAATTCGATGTGCATTATTAAAAGACATATGATTTTTTGTAATGAACAGTAAAAAATATATTTTATACTTTCATAATTGGTATAATCCTTTAAATATAATGAAAATATTGTATAATAAGTATATATTATTATGAATATAAAAACTCATCATAAATTTTGATGAGGTCTTCCGTAATATTGATTTATCTGTAAGTATAGGAAATATTCATATATTAATAAAAATGAAAGCTGATAGTTCATATTTGTGGAAGCTAGTAGGAGGCAATACATGAGAAAAATTAAATCCGTATTGGTTGCCAACCGTGGAGAAATTGCGATCCGCGTGTTCCGTGCATGTAATGAAATGGGTATTAAAACTGTAGCCATTTATTCTAAAGAGGATACATTATCCTTGCATCGTAACCAAGCTGACGAAGCCTATCTCGTAGGCGAAGGTAAAAAACCAGTTGATGCATATCTCGATATAGAAGATATCATCCGTATTGCAAAAGAACATGACATCGATGCTATCCATCCAGGTTATGGTTTCTTATCTGAAAATGAAGGCTTTGCTCGTCGTTGTGAAGAAGAAGGTATTATCTTTATCGGGCCTAAAATCAAGCATTTGAATATGTTTGGTGATAAAGTAAATGCTCGTGAGCAAGCTAAATTAGCAAAAATTCCAATGATCCCAGGTTCTGATGGGGCTTTAAAAGATTATGCTCAACTAGAAGAATTTGCTGATACACATGGGTTCCCATTGATGATTAAAGCCGTTAATGGCGGCGGCGGTCGTGGTATGCGTGAAGTTCATCATAAAGAAGACCTTCGAGATGCATATGATCGCGCTAAATCTGAAGCGAAAGCTGCATTTGGCGATGATGATGTATATGTAGAAAAACTTATCGTAGAACCTAAACATATTGAAGTTCAAATCTTAGGTGATGAACATGGTAATGTTGTTCATTTACATGAACGTGATTGCTCTGTTCAACGTCGTCACCAAAAGGTTGTAGAAATGGCGCCAGCTTTTGCGTTGTCCTTAGAAACTCGTAAAGCTGTATGTGATGCTGCCGTTAAAATAATGAAAAATGTTGGCTATGTGAATGCAGGTACTGTAGAATTTTTGGTAACTGCTGACGGTAGCTTCTACTTCATCGAAGTTAATCCACGTATTCAAGTAGAGCATACTGTAACAGAAATGATTACAGATATTGATATTGTTCATGCTCAAATTAGAATCGCTGAAGGCTTTAGCTTACATAGTCCTGAAATAGGTATTCCTGAACAAGATAAAGTCCCTTGTAAAGGTACTGCTATCCAATGTCGTATTACCACTGAAGACCCTAAAAACAACTTTATGCCTGATACCGGTAAAATCTTGGCATACCGTAGCTCCGGTGGTTTTGGTATCCGTCTTGACTCTGGTAATGCATTTACTGGTGCCGTTGTAACACCTTATTATGACTCTTTGCTTGTGAAAGCGACAGCATTTGGCCCTAATAACGAAGAAACTATTCGTAAAATGCTTCGTTGCTTAAAAGAGTTCCGTATTCGTGGTGTAAAAACAAATATTCACTTCTTGATTAATGTATTGGAACATCCTGAATTCCAAAGTGGTTCTTATAATGTAAACTTCATTGAAGAACATCCTGAATTATTCGAATTAAAACCAGATCGTGACCGTGGTACCAAATTGTTACGTTACATTGCTGATGTTACAATTAATGGTTATTCTGGTGCAGGGGCTCAAGAGGTTCCTGACTTTGAACCGATTCAAATGCCATCTACTTTGGATGTAAGTCCTGCAGCTGGTACAAAACAAAAATTTGATGAACTTGGACCAGATAAATTCAGTAAATGGTTATCTGAACAAAAACAAGTATTCTTTACTGATACCACATGGCGTGATGCTCACCAATCTTTGTTTGCTACACGTCTTCGTACCATTGATATGGCTCGCGTAGCAGGTCATGCTGCAAAAGGTGTACCTAACTTATTCTCCTTAGAATGTTGGGGCGGGGCTACATTCGACGTATCTTATCGATTCTTGCATGAAGATCCATGGGAGCGTTTGCGCATGTTCCGTCGCGAAGTTCCAAATACATTGCTTCAAATGCTTCTTCGCGGTGCTAATGCTGTAGGTTACACATCGTATCCAGACAACGTAGTTCGTCAATTCATTCAACGGGCTGCTGCTAATGGTATTGATGTTTTCCGCGTATTTGATAGCTTGAATAGTCTTGATAATATGCATGTTGCTATCGATGAAGTGCGTGCACAAAATAAAATAGCTGAAGTTGCATTGTGCTACACTGGCGATATCCTTGATGGGGCTCGTACAAAATACAACTTGGACTACTACGTAAATATGGCGAAAGAGCTTGAAAAAGCTGGTGCCAATATTATTGCCATTAAAGATATGGCTGGTCTTTTGAAACCTCAAGCTTCTTATAATTTGGTATCTGCCTTGAAAGATGCTGTCTCTGTGCCAATTCATTTACATACTCATGAAGGCTCTGGTAACTCTATTTATACATATGGCCGCGCTGTAGACGCTGGTGTTGACGTAATCGACTTAGCATACTCCGCATTTGCTAATGGTACTTCTCAACCTAGCATGAACTCCATGTACTATGCATTGTCTGGTCATGAACGTCAACCAGAAATGAACATCGATTACATGGAAGAAATGTCTCATTATTTTGGTAGCATTCGACCATACTACAAAGGTGTAGATAAAGCAGAAGCATATCCTAATACTGAAGTATATCAACATGAAATGCCGGGTGGTCAATATTCCAACTTGCAACAACAAGCTAAGATGGTAGGACTTGGTGATCGTTGGACTGACATTAAGAAAATGTATCACCAAGTAAATATGATGTTTGGTGATATCATTAAAGTAACTCCATCTTCTAAAGTTGTAGGCGATATGACATTGTACATGGTACAAAACAATTTGACTGAAAAAGATATCTACGAAAAAGGCGATGTATTGGATTTCCCTCAGTCAGTAGTTGAATTCTTTGAAGGTCGTCTTGGTACTCCATATCAAGGCTTCCCTGAAAAATTACAAAAGATCATCTTGAAAGGTGCTCGCCCAATCACAGTTCGTCCTGGTGCGGTGTTACCACCAACAGACTTTGAACATATTCGTCATGAATTAAGCGAAATGGGAGCCCAAACAACTGATGAAGATATTAGTGCATATTGCTTGTACCCTAAGGTTTACCAAGATTACAACAAATTTGTTAAAGACTTTGGCGATGTATCTGTATTAGATACGCCGACATTCTTCTTTGGTATGAAACGGGGCGAAGAAATCCAAGTAACTATCGAGAAAGGTAAAACACTTATCATTAAAATGAATGGTGTTTCTGATCCTGATGAAGATGGTAATCGTATCATATTGTTCGAGTTTAATGGTCAACCTCGTAGTATTAAGGTTCATGATAAACATGCTAAGACAACTGGTGTAGTTCGTCGCAAAGCGGATGAATCTAACCCTGGTGAAATAGGTGCTACATTGTCTGGTTCCGTTGTTAAGATCCTCGTTAAGAATGGTCAATCTGTAACTAAAGGTGAACCATTGATTGTTACAGAAGCGATGAAAATGGAAACAACAATCACAGCTCCTATCGATGGTATCGTAGAAGAAATCCTTGTACGTGAAGGTAGCCGTATCGAATCTGGTGACTGCTTGCTTCGTATTGAAGATGCTTTAAAACGATAAGCTAACAATCATTTAAAATTAAAAATATTATTTCTCAAATATTTCATAAAATGAAAAATTGAAGAATAATGGAAGAATCCCTAGGAAATCCTAGGGATTCTTTGTATTTTCAAGGGTTTCATGGTACTATATAATATAGAGAAAATGGGCGTATTATGCGTTATTTTAGAATGATTAGTAGAAAAGGAGTAGTAACAGATGAGATGTCCTTATTGCCAACACACAGACACGAAGGTAACAGACTCTAGAACGACTGATGAAGGTAATAGTATTCGCCGTCGCCGTGAATGTATCAATTGTGGCCGTCGCTTTACTACCTATGAAATTATAGAAGAAGTACCACTTATGGTATTGAAGAAAAATGGACGACGTGAATTATTTGACCGCGGTAAGCTACTGAATGGGTTATTGCGCTCTTGTGATAAGCGTACAGTTCCTATGTCTGTGATGGAGCAAGTAGTTAATGATGTAGAGCGTGATATTCGGAATGAAATTAACCAAGAGGTTACAACTGATCGCATTGGTGAGCTTGTGTTACAACAACTGAAAGACATAGATCAAGTTGCATATGTTCGTTTTGCTAGTGTATATCGTAAGTTTGATAATATTGATAGCTTTATGGAAGAGTTAAAAGCTCTGAAGAAGTTAGACGCTAAAAAGCCGAAACGCAAACCTGTCGTAGAAGAATAATTGATTCTGTATTACTGATTGGTTATACATGGTTTTGAAATTAGCAATGTGTGAGGCTTTATGATAGATTTACATTGTGATACGATGATGCAATTGCTAGATCATCCTGATAGTGGTGATTTATATCGCAATACTTGGAAAATCGATATAGAAAAATTACAAAAGGCTCATAGCAAGATACAAGACTTTGCACTCTTTATTAATATGGGTGAGACGAATGACCCTTATGGCCGCTATGAAGAGATGCGTAATTTGTGTGTATCACAAATTCATCACTATGGAGAGCACATACAACATGTGCTCTCTTATCAAGATGTAGAGTCTGTATACAAGACTGGTAAGATTGGGGCACTTATGTCTATTGAGGAAGGTGGCGTACTAGGTGGCGATTTAAATAAACTTAACCAAGCTTACCAAGATGGAGTCAGACTTATAACGCTAACATGGAACTATCCAAATGGACTTGGCGAGCCACATTGTGGTGAGCAACATAAGAAATTAACATCTAAAGGTGTTGAATTTGTAGAAGCTATGCAAGAGTTAGGGATAATTGTTGATTGCTCTCATCTTAACGATGCTGGTACAGAGCAACTAGGAGATATTTTAGATGTTCCTTTTATAGCATCTCATTCAAATGCACGGGAATTACGGTCTCATACGCGAAATTTGCCAGATAATCTTATTAGACTTATCGCTAATAAGGGAGGTATTATAGGACTTAATTTTGCACAGAATTTTCTCGGCACATCGCCAATTAGTCGCATTGAAGATATTGTTAAACATGGTCTATATCTCATCGACAAGGGCGGTGAAGATGTAGTGGCATTAGGAACTGATTTTGATGGGATTCCACCCGACACAGAGATTGCAGATATGTCTCAAATGAGTCGTCTTTATGATGCATTTAAAGAGGCAGGCTTATCTGTGGAACAGTGTGAAAAGTTATTCTGGAAAAATGCAGATAGACTACTAAAGGAGATTTTATAATGACTGATTTAAATCCAATCATTGCAGATCGTTTTACAGAGCATCTTGAAGTGTTTGGTAAAACGATGGAACATATGGATACCATTCAAGAAATCGGATATCGCTGTAAAGCGGCTTTAGAAAATGGTAATAAAATTTTGTTCTGTGGTAATGGTGGCTCTGCGGCGGACTCTCAACATTTAGCAGCTGAATTGATTTGTCGCTTTAAAAAGGAACGGCGCTCTCTTGTAGGCATTGCATTAACTACTGATACATCCGCATTAACAGCTATTGCGAATGACTATGATTTTGAATCTGTTTTTGCACGTCAAGTAGAGGGCTTAGGCCGTACAGGTGATGTTCTCATCGGTATTTCTACTTCTGGTAACTCCAAGAATGTTGTAAAAGCTGCAGAAATGGCCCGTTCTATTGGTATGCATACCATTGCTTTCACCGGTGAAGGGGGCGGCAAACTAGCCGAACTATGTGATATTACGCTGGCTATTCCCAGTAATGTGACAGCGCGCATTCAAGAAATGCATATCTTAGCTGGCCACATTATATGCGAAATTATTGAAGAAGATTACTAACCACTAGGTTATTAGATATAGGTACATGTTATTTCAAACAAAGGCTATTATAAATAAGAAGACATGTATATTTGGGTAAGGAATAGGTGGATTATGATAAATACTACCATTAATCAATTTTTAACAAAGCAACTGCCAAACTTGAAGATTGCCGTTGTAGGCGATGTAATGGTAGATCGTTATGTTTTTGGTGATGTAAGTCGTATTTCTCCAGAAGCACCGGTTCCTGTAAACCGCGTGTCCAAGATGAAAGAGGTCCTTGGTGGAGCTGGTAATGTTGCATCTAATCTGTCTAATTTAGACTGTAAGGTATACCTTGGTGCACTAGCAGGTAATGACGACCATGGCCATTTATTAAAAAATTTACTTGATACTGATAAAATCGATACGACTGGTTTAATCACTAGTGATGACCGTTCTACTATTACTAAGATGCGCATCTTAGGTGATCGTCAACAGATGATGCGTCTTGATTTTGAAACGATTACAGATCTGACGTACCAAGAAGAGCAACAACTAGCTAGTTGGCTCGAAAATCTATGTAAAGTTGGTATCGATGGTATTGTCGTATCCGACTATGGTAAAGGCGTTTGTACACCTACCTTGTTGAAGACAATCTTTAGTTTGGCTAAGGAATATGGTGTGCAAACAATCGTAGATCCTAAGGGTGCAGACTGGTCTAAATATAATGGTGCTACATGTATTACACCGAATGTAAAAGAACTCGGTGAATGTGTAGGCCGTAAATTAGAAAATGATGATGCTACTATCGTAGAGGCTGCTAAGTCTGTACTCGCTACTGTAGATTTAGATTATATTGTAGCTACGCGCTCTGCAAAAGGGATTACGGTTATTGCAAAGGATGGCCGTACATGGCATAATCCTGCTACTCAACAAGAGGTATTCGATGTAAGTGGTGCAGGAGATACCGTTGTATCCATGATGATGACCTGTCTTGCAAGTGGTTTATCGATGCGTTTAGCCTTGCATATCGCCAATGGTGCAGCGGGTATCGTAGTATCTAAGGTTGGTACGTATCCAATACATCGTTCTGAGCTATTAGACTTATGGCATTCCTATAAACATAGTATTCAATCTAAACCATTATATACAAAGGAAGAAATGAAAGAACTCGTTTCACAATGGCAAAGCAAAGGTGAGACAGTAGTGTTCACCAATGGTTGTTTTGACATTCTTCACCGCGGACATATCACGTATTTACAAGAAGCGGCACAGTTAGGTGACCACCTTATCATTGGGTTGAACTCTGATACATCGGTTAGACGCTTAAAAGGGGAAACGCGGCCAATTGTAAGTGAAGAGGATAGAGCGGCCTTGTTGAGTGCGTTGCGATGCATCGATGGGGTTGTGTTATTTGAAGAAGATACACCAGCTGAACTATTAGCATATTTACGTCCTAACACTCTCGTTAAGGGCGGAGATTATAAAATCGAAGATATTATCGGACGGGAGTCCGTTGACAATGTAGAGGTTCTTTCGTTTAAAGAAGGCTATTCTACATCAGATATTGTAGGGAAAATAGCTACTATGGCTAAGGAGGGCAAATTATGATTATCGTAACAGGTGGTGCTGGTTTTATTGGCAGTAATATTGTGAAAGCACTTAACGACAGAGGTCGTACTGATATTTTGATCGTAGATGATCTTACAGATGGTCGTAAGATTCGCAATATTCAAAATCTAGAATTTCTAGATTACATCGATTGTGATGATTTTGATTGTGCCATTTCTGATGGTACATTCGATGTAGGCCCAATTGAAGTCGTATTCCACGAGGGTGCTTGTGCAGATACGATGGAATATAATGGCAAATATATGATGAAGAACAATTATGAAGGTTCTAAAAATTTATTTCATTATTGCCAAGATCGCCGTATTCCATTCATCTATGCATCCTCTGCATCTACATATGGTAATGGTACAAATGGTTTCGTAGAAAAGCCTGAAGCTGAAGAAGCACTTAATCCATATGCGTATTCTAAGCTGTTATTCGACCGTTATGTACGCAAATATGAAGGTGAATATACTGCACAAGTAGTTGGTTTACGTTACTTTAACGTATATGGTCCTAATGAAGCTCATAAAGATAAAATGGCTTCTTTAGTACGCCAAATGTTCTACAAAAATAAAGAAACAGGTATCATTAACCTCTTTGAAGGTACGGATGGCTACGAAGATGGTGGTCAAACACGTGACTTTATCTATGTAAAAGACGTAGTTAATGTAAACTTTTATTTTTGGGAGCACCCTGAAATCTCTGGTACTTTCAACTGTG
Source organism: Veillonella parvula (assembly GCA_959601155.1). Taxonomy (GTDB): domain Bacteria; phylum Bacillota; class Negativicutes; order Veillonellales; family Veillonellaceae; genus Veillonella; species Veillonella parvula_R. The sequence continues at coordinate 168,250 of CAUGOU010000001.1, forward strand.
GTACAGGTAATGCTCATAGCTTTAACCAATTCATGCAAGCTGTAATCGACTACAATGGTCAAGGCAAAATTGAATATGTGCCATTCCCAGAGGTGTTAAAAGGCAAATATCAAAGCTTTACAGAGGCTGATACTACTAAATTGTTAGCAGCTGGCTATGATAAAGGGTTCCATAAAATGGAAGATGCCGTTAAAGAATACTGTGAACTATTAGATAATAATGAAGGGTATTTATGCTAATGCGCAAGGTATTATTTTTAGATCGCGATGGCGTTATTAATAAAGATGTTAGCTATCTATATAAAGTCAGCGATTTAGAGTGGGTAGACGGTGCAAAAGAGGCGCTTGCCTATGCGTATAGCAAGGGATATGATCTCATTGTAGTGACAAATCAGAGTGGTGTGGCTCGCGGTTACTATAAAGAGTCTGATGTTCAAATTTTACATGACCATATGGCTCATGAACTAGACCGCAGTGGGGCACCGATTTTACATTTCTATTACTGCCCTCATCATAAAGAAGGATCTGTTCCATTATACGCGGTGGATTGTGAATGTAGAAAACCTAAACCTGGCATGATTAATCAAGCCATTAAGGATTATGATGTAAATCCTGCAGAGAGTTTCCTTATAGGTGACAGTCAGCGTGATGTTGATGCCGCTGAAGCCGCTGGGGTTAAAGGTTACCTATTTACAGGTACAAATTTATTAGATTTTATTAAAACAATAATTTAGTGTGTGTATTGAGTTGTTGTATTTGGGGGTGGAGGCTATATGAAAGATTACAAGAATATACTCATCATCAAGATGAGTTCCTTAGGCGATGTAATTCACGCATTGCCTACCTTGTACGCTATGCGAAAGAATTGGCCTAATGCTCATATTACATGGGCCATTCACGAGCAGTTTGCTAGCCTCTTGCCTGGTACACCTTGGGTCGATGATGTGATTATTATCGATAAAAAACGACTCAAAAAGCCTGCTTATTTATATCAATTGCGCAAAGATTTGCATAGTCGTCATTTTGATATGACCCTGGACCTTCAATGTATTGCTAAAAGCGCCATTGTATCTTTATTATCTGGTTCACCTGAAAAGTATGGCTACTGGGAGCTTCGCGAAGGAAGTAATCTAGTTAATAAAGCCTTAGTAGGTGAGCATAAATACGACCATGTTATCGAACGGTATCTTGATACTGTACGTGCACTTGGTGGCGAGGTAGAGGAGATTGAATTTCCTATGCCAGCCTACGTTGAGGCTGAGAAATCTATAAAACAAAAGTTGAAATGCCATGGTGTAGATGATGAATATATTGTAGTTGTACCAGGGGCACGATGGATTGTTAAGGAGTGGCCACTTCTTAATTTTGGAGAACTTTGTATTCGTCTATGCGAATCTGGTAAAAAGGTTGTTGTCGCCGGTGCCCCTGATGACGCAGAGAAGGGTACTTTTATTGAGAACTACGTAAAGAATGATAATCTCATTAATTTAGTGGGATCTACAACAATGCCTGAACTCATTGAGTTGATTCGTCATTGTCAAATTTTTATTAGTGCCGATACGGGACCATTGCATATTGCAAATGCCTTGAAGCGTCCTTTGATTGCCATGTTTGGCACAACATCTCCTAAACGTACAGGTCCTTATGGTGGCAGTCATGTACATCTCATTATTTCACCTACATCTAAGGCTACACCTGAGCAACCACTAGTAGATGATCCAGACTGTATGGCACAAATTCCTGTAGACGCAGTATGGTCAGTGTATGAACAAGTACTTGGAAAGGAACTATAATGGAACTAGATTATAAGCGCATTGTGGTACCCTTTTTAATGCATTTAGGAGATGTTATATTAACGACTCCATTTTTAGAAGTGCTTCGCAAAGCGGCTCCTCATAGTCATATTACGTATGTAATAGATGAAAAATTACAACAAGTAATGCAATATAATCCAAATATTGATGAACTTATTGTTGTAGATAAAAAAGGTCGCCATAATAGTATCTCAGGTCTCAATGAAGTTGCTCGTGAAATTAATGCTAAGGGAAAACCTGATATTGTCATTAATTTACATCCTAATGAGCGTACTTCATATTTAGCATGGAAGATTCATGCACCTATCACAACTGGTATGAGCCATTTTTTATTTAGACCATTCATGACAAAATATACGCGGTTAGATCGTAAAACTCGTCATGCCGCGGATATGTACATTAATGTACTAGAGCAATTAGGTGTAACAGATACTTCTAACTCTGGTTTACATATTGAAACCTGTGAAGAATGGCGTCGTCAGGCTCAAGAGTTTTACGCTACACATGGAGTAACTGATACTGATATACTCATTGGTTTTAATATCGGTAGCGCCGTTCCTGAGAAACGCTGGCCTGCTGAACGTTTTGCTCATGTAGCAGATTACTTTGGTTGTTTAGGTTGTAAGACGATTTTCTTTGGCGGACCTATGGATCTTGAAATGGTGCAGCCCGTAGTGGAACAAATGGAAACAAAGCCTATTGTGGCTACGGGGAAATTCCAGTTAGGGCCTTTGGCAGCTGCTATGAGCCGTTGTAATCTGTTAATTACTAATGACTCTGGACCGATGCATGTAGGCATCAGTCAAGGTGTGCCAATTGTGGCACTGTATGGGCCATCAAATCCATTCTTTTATGGACCTTATCAAGCTCATGCTATCGTTCTTGAAACGATGGATTCTTATGAGATTGGTAAAAGTATGAAGAAAATTATTAAAGAAGGAAATTATAAAGGATTATCTATAATTTCTGAAGAACAGGTTATTAAAGCTGCGGAAACGTTGCTTTTAGAATCGAAATAAACATATGAACTATATTGTATTTGATTTAGAATGGAATCAACCTTATAGCAACGACATCAGCTTTATGAAGCGCACTAAAATGCCGCTGACAGGGGAAATCATTCAAATCGGAGCGGTAAAACTGAATGAAAAGATGGACATTATAGATCATTTTACAATGTTCATTAAACCTCAATACTTGCCACGTATGCATAAACATGTGCGCGAATTGACGGGCATAACTTCTCGTGAACTCGATCATGGTGTGCCGTTCAAGACGGCTATGCAATACTTTCAAAAATGGTGTGGTGATGAACACATGCTACTTTCATGGGGGTCAGACGATATTCTTATCCTACGAGAGAACCTTATGCTCCATAAGATGAAAGCATTATCTTATGATCAATGGGTCGATGCGCAGATGATTTATTCCTATCAACGATATGGAACAAGTCAGCAGTATTCTGTGGCTCATGCTATAGAGGATCTCAATATATCGACGGAGCATTTATCTGCTCACAATGCTTTGCATGATGCTGTCTTTACGGCTCATATATGTCAGACTCTAGATATTGCACAAGGGATTTTGCATTATGATCTAATTCGCAAGGAAAGTAACAATCCTTTCCTATATCCTCCTATTTTGACATTTTTTATGTATGAAAATTTCTCTGAGAAAAAACGTATTGTTCATGATAGAAGAGTACGTATGTCCTTCTGTCCGTACTGTCAAACTCGTTTAGAAATGACAAGACCTGAACGATTACAAGGGGATAAGCACTTAGCTATCGGAGTGTGTCCTAAACATGGCGATTTTGCGGTGCAACTTAAAGTTGGAAAATATACGATTAAGTCCGGTAGTTGTAAATTCTACATTACAAAGGTATTGACCCATTGTACGGATGAAATTCGTTCTCTATATACTCAGAAGTCTGAAATCAATCGCGAAAAAGAGCGAAAATATTTAGAATATCGCAGGGCGGAACTTGAAAAGGACCGCCAAAAATAATTTTGTAAACTTAGGTTCATCACTCTAAGTTGTACTAAATATTAGAGTGTGAATTTTTAGAAAGGATAGATTATGGAACGTAAATATGCATGGCATAATTATGATGATGCCACTATGGAAAAGGTATATGCTTTAAGTGATACATATCGTCAATTTTTAGATAATGGTAAAACAGAACGTGAATGCGTTGTGCAAGCTGTGGAATTGGCAGAAACAAAGGGCTATGTAAATCTAAATGACATTATTAAAAGCAATACGTCAATTAAAGCTGGTGATAAGATTTATTACACACATATGGATAAATCTATTGCTTTATTTAATATTGGTACTGATGATATCGAGTTGGGCATGAATATCTTGGGGGCTCATATTGACTCTCCACGTATTGACGTAAAACAAAATCCTCAATACGAAGATAGTAATCTTTTATTTTGGGACACTCACTATTATGGTGGTATTAAAAAGTATCACTGGGTTGCAATGCCACTTGCCATTCATGGTGTTGTGGTAAAAACAGATGGAACTCGTATCAATATTAATATTGGCGATAAAGAAACTGATCCTGTATTTTGTATTACTGACTTGTTGCCTCATTTAGGTCAAGAGCAAATGCAAAAGAATGCAGCTAAAGTAATTGAAGGGGAAGCTCTTGATTTACTCATCGGTAGCCGTCCAGTTAAAGACGAAGAAAAAGACGGGGTTACTAAGTTTATCAATACTCTTCTTGAAAAAGAATATGGTTTTGTTGAGCGTGACTTATTGTCTGCTGAATTAGAAATCGTACCAGCAGGTAAAGCTCGAGATATGGGCTTTGATCGTTCCATGGTAATGGCGTATGGTCAAGATGACCGCGTATGCGCGTATACATCCTTGGTGGCAATGCTTGAGGTTGATAATGTAAAGCGCACTACTTGTTGTTTACTCGTCGATAAAGAGGAAATTGGTTCTGTAGGTGCTACGGGCATGCAATCTCGTTTCTTTGAAAATGCAGTGGCTGAAATTTTAACACTTATGGGTAAACCTAACTCGGTGAGCGTGCGCCGTACGTTGGAAAAATCCCGTATGTTGTCCTCCGATGTAAGTGCAGGCTATGATCCACTCTATGCGTCTGCATATGAAAAGAAAAATGCTTCTTATCTTGGTATGGGTGTAGTATTCAATAAATTTACTGGCTCTCGTGGTAAAGCTGGTTCTAACGATGCCAATGCTGAGTACATGGGCTTTATCCGCCGTGTAATGGAGTCTAATAACGTAACTTATCAAACTGCTGAACTTGGTAAGGTAGACCTCGGTGGCGGCGGTACGATTGCGTACATCATGGCCCTTTATGGTATGAATGTCATCGATTGTGGTGTAGCCGTACTTAGTATGCATGCTCCTTGGGAGGTTACATCTAAGGCTGATATTTACGAGGCAAAACAATGCTACGTTGCATTCTTAAATGCGGCGGATGAAACAATCTAATGCGATGGGACTTTTGCCGATGGTGAAAGTCCATTCTATGTGAGGTATATATGAATCAAACAGATTTAGGTGCAGCTATTGAGGCGGCGAAGGGAGAGGCGACAGAGGTTAAGACCGTAAAGGTAGATATCTTTGACATCCCCGAAACGAAGGCTGAAGAGTATATTGCAAATCGAGAAGAAGTAGCAGAAGCGGCAGCACAAGTAATGAAACCATACTGTGTTACAGTAAAACGTGAAACCTTAGATGCTGAAGAAGGCGAAGCAGTGGTTGGCTATTATGTAACCGGTGAAATTTTGATGTGCGTTATCCTCGATCCCTTTGAAGTGCCGGTTATGAAGGTCGCTCTCGACAAAGGAACTCTTAAGGACTATATTTTAGCGGCAAATGAATTGACTGAGGATATGTTAGCATCGTTAGATTAATAGGTGGATTTCTTATTTTATTTTCGCATATATAAAAAATAAAATACTTTAACCTGCTACATTGATGTAGTAGATAAATTTGTTTATAATAAAAGTATTATAATCTTTGCAGATAGGAAGGAAATCCCCATGAACTTAAAAAAAGGTATTGCCCTAGCGCTCACGGCGGCAGCACTAATGGCGTTTACAGGCTGTGGCTCAAATGGAACTATATCGAATGGTGAATACAAAGTTGGTGTTGTACAATTGGTAGAGCATCCTGCATTAGATGCGGCAAATAAGGGTTTTGTTGATGCGCTAAAAGAAAAAGGTTTAGCAGAAAAGATTACTTTTGATCAACAAAATGCGCAAGCTGATCAATCTAATTTGAATAGCATTGCGCAGCGTTTCGTATCCGATCGGAAAAACTTGATTTTAGCAATTGCTACGCCAGCGGCTCAATCCATGGCGAATGCAACTCATGATATTCCAATCTTAGGTACAGCTATTACTGATTACGAGGCAGCTAAACTTGTTAAATCTAATCAAAAACCTGGCGGTAATGTGTCTGGTACATCCGACATGAATCCAGTAGAGCAACAAGTAGATTTAATTTTACAAGTAATGCCGAATGCGAAAACAATTGGCACTATTTATAGCTCTAGCGAAGTAAATTCTCAAATTCAAGTGGAGAAGATGAAAGCTTATGCGGCTACAAAAGGAATTAAAGTTGAAGAAGTTACAGTTTCTAATGTAAATGATATTCAACAAGCGGCACAAAACCTCGTATCTCAACGTGTAGATGCTGTATATGTACCAACAGATAATGTTGTAGCTTCTGCTATGAGCAATCTCGTAGCTATTACCGACCCAGCAAAAATTCCTGTATTTGGCGGTGAAGATAACCACGTGAAAGGTGGAGCCGTTATGTCCTTGTCTGTAGATTACTACAAGCTTGGTTACCAAACAGGCTTGATGGCAGCAAAAATTTTAACTGGCGAAGCTAAAGTTGAAGACATGCCTATCGAAATGCAGAAAGAATTTAAATTAGTTGTGGGGAAAGATAAATTAGAAAAATTGGGCATCACCTTACCAGAGGATTTGATGAACAAGGCGACTATGATTTAATACATAACTGGTAAGGAGTTATACATGAACTGGAAAAAAGGTATTGCAGTGGCACTTAGTGCCATTGCTGTTATGGCAATGGTAGCCGGTTGTGGTTCCAATACCGCAACTAATGACCAAAAAAAAATTGGTGTTATTCAATTAGTAGAACATCCATCTCTTGATGCTGCTAATAAGGGCTTCGTAGATGCTTTAGCGGCTAAAGGTTATAAAGATGGTCAAAATATTAAAATTGACCAACAAAATGCACAGGCTGACCAATCTAATTTGAACAGCATTGCACAACGTTTCGTATCTGATAAAAAAGATTTAGTATTAGCTATTGCAACACCTGCGGCTCAGACGATGGCAAATGCTTCTCATGACATGCCAATCATGGGTACAGCTATTACAGACTACGTGACAGCTAAACTCGTTCAATCTAATGAACGCCCTGGTGGTAATGTATCTGGTACATCCGACATGACACCTGTTGAAAAAGAGGTTGATCTTATCATAGCATTAGTACCGAACGTAAAGCGTATTGGTGCCATTTATACATCCTCTGAAATCAACTCCCAATTGCAAGTTGAAAAAATGAAAGCGTATGCTGCTACAAAAGGTATTACTGTCGTAGAGGCAACTGTTTCCAACGTAAATGATATTCAACAAGCAGCTACAAATCTTGTAAACCAAGATGTGCAAGCTATTTATACACCAACAGATAATGTATTAGCATCTGCTATGGCTAACTTGGCACAAATTACAGATGCTGCTAAAATCCCGGTATTTGCTGCTGATGAAGGCATGACAATGACTGGTGGCGTAGCAACATATTCTGTTGATTACTATCAATTGGGTTACCAAACAGGTTTAATGGCTGCAAAAGTTCTAGCTGGTGAAGCAAAAATTGCAGACTTAGCTATTGAGACACAAAAAGAGATTAAGTTAACTGTTAACGAAGAACGTGCTAAAAAATTGGGAATCACGATTCCTGAAGCTCTTCGTAAAGACATGAAACAATAGAGGAGATTTTAATGTTAGATTTAGTGGTAGGCACCATAACCACAGGCCTTTTATGGTCTTTGTTAGCGGTCGGCGTATTCATAACCTTCCGTGTATTAGATGTGGCTGACTTAACTGTGGAAGGTACGTTCCCAATGGGGGCGGCCATTTCCGCTATTTTAATTACAAGTGGTATGAATCCAATCCTTTCCATTTTACTTGCCGGTGTGGGTGGTATGATAGCAGGTGCTGTAACAGGCTGGATTCATACAAAATTGAAAATTCCTGCATTATTGGCCGGTATTTTGACAATGATTGCATTGTACTCTGTAAACCTTCACATCATGGGCAAAGCTAATGTATCTTTGCTTCGAATGGATACAATTTATACGATTCTTGGTGGATTTTTCCACACGCCGAATATGTGGTCTGCAGCCATCGTAGGTATTATCGTTGCTGTAGTTGTATGTTTGCTTTTATTTTGGTTCTTCGGTACCGAAATTGGTACAGCCTTACGTGCTACAGGTGTTAACCCTCAAATGATTCGCGCTCAAGGCGTAAATACTGATAATATGATCGTTCTTGGCCTTTTGATTTCCAATGGCTTTGTTGGTATGTCTGGGGCTCTTATCGGTCAATTCCAAGGCTTTGCTGATGTAGGCATGGGTATTGGTACCATCGTTATTGGTTTGGCTTCTGTAATCATTGGTGAAGTAGTATTTGGTACGAAATCCTTCGTACGCAGTCTCATCGCTGTAGTACTTGGTTCTATAGTATATCGTATCGTTATTGCTGCCGTTCTCTACATGGGTATGCCACCAAATGATTTGAAATTATTCACTGCAATTCTTGTTGCCATCGCGCTTTCCCTACCTACATTGAAAGCAAAATGGTTGGCTCGTTAAGGAGGACACTATGTTAGAAGTAAAAAATATGGTAAAAACCTTCTTTAAGGGCACAATTAATGAAAAGACTGCACTACAAGGCATCGACCTTCGCTTAGAAGAAGGCGATTTCTGTACTGTAATTGGTGGTAATGGTGCTGGTAAAAGTACTTTGCTAAACTCCATCGCCGGTGTATTTCCAGTAGATGAAGGATCCATTACAATTAATGAGATTGATGTGACAAAAATGCCAGAATACAAACGTGCTAAATACATTGGACGTGTATTCCAAGACCCTATGGTTGGTACTGCTGGTAATATGCAAATCGAGGAAAACTTGATTCTTGCTATGCGCCGTGGTAAAAGCTTAGGTCTTAAATGGGCTTTCAAAGATAGTGAACAAGCATTTTTCAAGGAACGTCTTGCATTATTAGGCTTGGGCCTTGAAGATCGTTTATCTGCTCGTATGGGCCTACTATCTGGTGGTCAACGTCAATCCATTACATTGTTAATGGCTACCATGCTTCGTCCAGAACTCTTATTATTGGATGAACATACTGCGGCACTTGACCCTAAGACTGCAGAAAATGTGTTGCAACTAACAGATAAACTCGTTGCAGAACATAATTTAACAACTCTTATGATTACCCATAATATGCGTGATGCATTGCGCTTTGGTAATCGCCTTATCATGATGGACGCTGGTCGTATCATTTATGATGTTAAAGGGGAAGAAAAGAAACAATTAACAGTTGCTGATTTACTTCAAAAGTTCGAAGTGGCTGGGGAAAATGCATTGAGCGACCGCATGGTACTTGGTGCAAAATAATAGAAGAGGGCGTAGACCCTCTTTTGTGTATTTATTGTATTTTTGCTTTACAACATAGGGCAGATACTGTATACTAAATTAGGTCGTAAGACATATCGTAAGCGAAGTATTCGATTCTCCAACGGTTACTTAGGCTTATCGGGATTATAATTTTTTAGGAGGTAACATTAATGTTAACTACAGAAGCTAAATTAGCAGTAATTAAAGAATACGCTACTCATGAAGGTGACACTGGTTCTCCAGAAGTACAAGTTGCGATTTTAACAAGCCGCATTCAATACTTAACAGATCACTTAAAAGAGCACAAAAAAGACCATCATTCCCGTCGTGGTTTGTTGAAATTGGTTGGTCAACGCCGTAACATGCTTGACTACCTTCGTCGTAAAGATATCGAACGTTATCGTTCTCTTATCGAACGCCTTGGTCTTCGTAAATAATAAAAAAAGCCGTCCTAAAGGACGGCTTTTTTATTTTGAATTGGCTATTTAGCTTTAATTGATATATAATTAGAAGGTATACATATAAGAAGATTTTTAGGAGGAATAGGAATGGAACAATTCCAAATGGACCTAGCTGGTCGTACTTTTACGATTGAGACTGGGGAACTTGCAAAACAAGCTGGCGGTGCCGTAATGATTGGCTATGGCGATACTCGTGTACTCGTTACTGCTACAGGCTCTAAAGAGGCGAAGGATATCGATTTCTTCCCACTTACAGTAGACTATGAAGAAAAAATGTATGCGGTTGGTCGTTTACCAGGGGGCTTCATTAAACGTGAAGCGCGTCCACCTGAGTCTGCGATCTTGAATAGCCGTTTGATTGACCGTCCTATTCGTCCATTATTTGATAAAGGTGTACGTAACGAAGTACACGTAGTAGCAACAGTTATGTCAGTGGACCAAGATTGTGATCCAGCCATTTGTGGTATGATTGGCGCTTCCGCCGCATTGTCTATTTCTGATGTTCCTTGGAATGGTCCTATTGCAGGCGTTCGTATGGGACGTATCAATGGTGAATTTGTTGTAAATCCAACGAAAGCACAATTAGAAGAAACAGATCTTAATATCGTTGTGGCTGGTACTAAAGATGCTATCCTCATGGTTGAAGGTGGCGCTGAAGAAGTACCGGAAGATATCATTCTTGAAGTTATCATGGCAGCTCACGAAGAAATCAAAAAAATCGTAGCATTCCAAGAAGATATGACTGCAAAAGTAGGTAAGGAAAAACGCGTATTTGAATGTAAAGATGTTCCTGTTGAAATCAGTGATGCAGTTCGTGCCTATGGTCATGATAAACTTGATGCTGCAGTTCGTTGTGCAGATAAACAACAACGCGATGCACAAGAAAGCGAAGTACGTTCAGATGTATTAGCTCACTTTGAAGAAATCTATCCAGATAACTTGGCTGATGTAAATAAAGCATTTGATGCAATGACAAAAGAAATCGTGCGTCATATGATTACTGTTGAAAAAATCCGTCCAGATGGTCGTCAACTTGATGAAGTTCGTCCAATCTCTTGCCGTACAGGCGTATTACCTCGTACTCATGGCTCTGGCTTGTTTACACGTGGCCAAACTCAAGTGTTGAATGTCACAACAGTAGCGCCTTTATCCGAAAAACAAACCATCGATGGTCTTGGTGTTGAAACTGAAAAACGTTATATTCATCATTATAATTTCCCATCTTTCTCCGTTGGCGAAACTCGCTCTTCTCGCGGTCCTGGTCGTCGTGAAATCGGTCATGGTGCATTGGCTGAACGCGCGTTGGTGCCTGTGATTCCGAGCGAGGCAGACTTCCCATATGCGTTGCGTTTAGTATCTGAAGTATTGGAATCGAATGGTTCTAGCTCCATGGCGTCCGTATGTGGTTCTACATTGTCTTTGATGGATGCTGGGGTACCTATTAAAGCTCCTGTAGCAGGTATTGCTATGGGTCTTGTAACTCAAGGGGAACATTATACAATTTTAACTGACATTCAAGGCATGGAAGATGCTCTTGGAGATATGGACTTTAAAGTTGCTGGTACAGCTAAAGGCGTAACAGCAATTCAAATGGATATCAAGATTTCCGGATTATCCCGTGAAATCCTTCAAGAAGCATTAGAACAAGCTCACAAAGGCCGCATGCATATCATGGGTATCATGCTTGATACAATTGCTGAACCACGTCAAGAAATGTCTCAATACGCTCCACGTATTATTACAATGAAAATTGATCCTGATAAGATCCGTGACGTAATCGGTTCTGGCGGTAAAGTAATCCGCAGTATCATCGAAGAAACAGGCGCTAAAATTGACATCGAAGATGATGGTACAGTATTTATCGCTTCTGTAGAACAAGAAGGGGCTGCGAAAGCTCAAGAAATCATCACTAACCTTACTAAAGAGGTTGAAGTAGGTGAAGTATACCTTGGTAAAGTAACTCGTTTAATGGCCTTTGGCGCATTCGTAGAGGTATTACCAGGCAAAGAAGGTCTTGTACATATTTCCAAACTTGCAAAAGAACGCGTTGAAAATGTAGAAGACGTAGTAAGTGTAGGGGATGAAATCATGGTAAAAGTTATCGAGATTGATAAACAAGGCCGTGTAAACTTGTCCCGTAAAGATTGTTTAAAATAAGAGGTGTTACATGGATATTCGTGGCTTTGAAGTAGTTTCTGCTTTTGAAGAACAAGATATCAACTTACCAACACGTAAAACAACTGAAAGCGCAGGTTATGATATTGAATGTGCTGAAGCTGTTACTTTAGAACCTGGTCAAGTGGTTTTGGTGCCAACGGGTATTAAAGCTTTTATGGCATACGATGAATATCTTGCCATTCATATTCGTTCTAGCATGGCTATTAAACGACATCTGGCACTTGTGAATAGTACAGGTATCATTGATAGTGATTACTACAACAATGAGGATAATGAAGGTCATATTATGATTGCCCTTCTTAACTTTGGCAAAGAAACAGTTACCCTTGATAAAGGCGAACGCGTTGCTCAAGGTATATTCTCTAAATACCTTATTACAAACGATGATGATGCCACAGGTGTAAGAACTGGTGGTATTGGAAGCACAGGGACTATGTAAATAATATATGGTTTTGTATAAATTAGTAAAAACCGCTCAACTTTGTTGGGCGGTTTTTGTGTGTTAATTAATCTCTTCAGCTATAATTCTTTTACATAATACTATATAATAATTATTATAGTTAGTAGAAAATTCGGGAGGCTTTATGAAACAGGAGTCTAAACATAAAAAGAACGTAGGTACATCAGTTATGGGTAATGATATTGAGACTACACAAAATACTATGCATGTATTGGATGAGAACAAGATACTTAAAAAGAGTTATGAAGATGTAGTATATATCTCTCAACCTTTTGGGGCGACCTCGTTGAACACTTTAGCAGCACGAGCTTTGTTATTTGGATTAAACCCAGTGCCTTTAAAAAAGGCTCGTGTCCTTGAGCTCGGATGTTCTTTTGGTGGAAACATTATTTCTCAAGCTTTATATTACCCTGAAGCGTCCTTTACGGGCATCGATCTATCGTCTTCGCAGATTGAGATGGGGAATGAATTGATTGCGTCGATGGGACTTACCAATATACATTTAATAGAGAAGGATATTCTAGATATTGATGAATCATTCGGCACTTTTGACTATATTATTGTACATGGGATTTGGTCTTGGGTTCCGGATGTGGTAAAAGATAAAATTCTATCTATCTGTAATAAGAATTTATCTGACAACGGTGTAGCTTATGTATCGTATAATACCTATCCTGGATGGAAACGATTAGAACAGTATCGAGAAATTATGCAATATGCAGAGCAAAAAGAGCTAGAGATGCCGTTGATGGAACGAACTCTATATACCAAGAATATATTGAAGCTCGTAGCTGATACGATGGGGTTAGATAATCGGATAAGTCAAAAAGCGAGCTATAAAATTGATAACATCCAAAATGTGTTAAGCTCTAACGATTATTATGTGGCTCATGAATATTTAGAGCCTTTTAATGATCCTGTATATATACATGAATTTATAAAACGTGCCAATGATCAAGGTTGTGTATATATTGGGGATGTATTTCTTTCACGATCTTTTATAAGTTGGTTACCAGAGGATATTCACGATAATATAGCTCAATTGGCAAATGATGATTATATTGCAAAAGAGCAATATTATGATTACATTTATGATACGCAGTTTAGAATGTCCCTATTAACGAAAGAGAAACATAGTAAAAAGATTGTTCGCAATGAACGAGTTAGTATAGATGTATTATCAAAATTATATTATTGCAGCGTTGTTAATACAGGTATTCCTTCCAATATGACGGATAGTATCCATATTGCTATTAAAGAGGTTATGGATCGGGGTGATATATTTACTGTTCAGGATATAGTAGATCATATACATAGAAAGCTACCTGGTTATACTATAGAAATGGACAGAGTTTATTCTCGTTTACTATATTTAATCATTGTAGATAATCTTGATATGTATGCCGAACCATATGAAAGAGTTGCTTTTGAAGATAATAAGGTGTATATACCTCAACGTTTTATAGATTTTATTTCTACTATAGTAGAAAAGGAGGGCAGCTCCTATATTGGTATAGGCGACATGTATAATAAAGTACAACAAGATATAGATAATGGATTTCTTTTTGTAATAAAGCAAATGGTGGAGCCTACAACAAGAGAAAAGATTCTTGCTATTATGGATGACAATATTACAGTTCAGCGTCATACGCGGGATAATATTGATTTTATTGTTCCTAATAAAGTGTACTTAGAGGAAATTTTACAACGTATAAGAAGGCTCGGGTTTTTACATAAAATAGAAGATTAGAGGTATATATGGCAATTAGTAAGGAAATACAGAAGTCTAGTGAAGTGAAATTTGATGGTAAATTGATTCAAGTTACCTATGATATTGCCGATGTAAATGGCAAAGATGCATGGCGTGAAGTGGTGCATCATCCTGGAGCTACCGCTATTGTGGCGGTAACAGAGGATAATAAGATCGTTATGGAACGTCAATTTAGATATGCTTTGCAGCAGCCATTACTGGAGGTACCTGCAGGAAAACTAGATCCAAATGAAGAACCCATTGTTTGTGCTAAACGGGAGCTTGCTGAGGAAACAGGCTATCGTGCAGCTCAATGGATCTCACTAGGGACTATTGCTACGAGTCCTGGTTTCTGTAATGAAGTATTACATTTATATCTTGCTAAGGAGCTTACCATGGGGGAAACTAATTGGGATCCTGATGAATATGTAGAGTTAGAATACTATACTTTACCGGAACTATTGGAGGTTATCAAGAATGAGACTATTAAGGATAGCAAATCTTTGGCGGCTCTTATGCTTGCTATGCCATACCTTAAGTCATAAATTATATAATTTACCACTTTTTACCTTATAGATTTTTACTAACTCATGTTTATGAGTTTAATTGTAATCTGATACAAAATATTTTCACATTATATGAGTAAATAATCTTATATAAGTTTAGGAGTACATATGTATAATCGAATTATTCTACTAGTAATGGATAGTGTCGGTATAGGGCATGCAGCCGATGCGATTAAATTCGGCGATGAAGGTTCGAATACATTAGGACATATCGAAGCTGTAGCAGGACCTATTCGCTGTCCAAATTTAAAATCCATAGGTTTAGCTAATATTGCCGATATTTCAGCGTTTGATGAGCCTGTTATTGGTGCTTATGGTCGTATGGCTGAAACGAGTTCCGGCAAAGATACGACAAGTGGTCATTGGGAGATGATGGGGCATCCTGTAACGGTACCATTTCCGACATTTTATGAAGGATTTCCGAAGGAACTGATGGATACTTTCACAAAAGAAACGGGATATGGATTTCTTGGTAATGAGGTAGCCTCTGGAACAGAAATTATTGAACGCCTCGGAGAAGAACATATAAGAACAGGTAAGCCAATCGTTTATACATCGGCGGATTCTGTCTTTCAAATTGCTGCTCATGAGGATATCATTCCTTTAGAAGAGTTGTATCGCATGTGTCAAATTACACGCGATAAGGTATGTGTCGGTGATTATTATGTGGGGCGCATCATAGCTCGGCCTTTTGTTGGTACACCAGGGCATTTTGTACGTACTTCAAATCGTCATGACTATAGTCGCATGCCTGAAAAGAAAATGGTGCAACAAGAGTTACAAGACGCAAACATTTCGACAGTGGCAGTTGGCAAAATCGGCGATATTTATGCTCATGTTGGCTGGGATGCATCATATCCGACAAAGTCTAACGCGCATGGTATGAACGTAGTTCCTTATCTATTGGGCCAAAGCTTTGCACGGGGGTTCATGATGGTCAACCTTGTTGAATTTGATAGTCTGTACGGTCATCGGCGTAATGTAGAAGGATATAAGCGTGCTATTGAAGACTTTGATTACCAATTAGGTGGTTTGTTGGACTTGCTTAAAGATGACGATTTACTTCTCATCACCGCAGATCATGGAAATGATCCGACTTGGAAAGGTACAGATCATACGAGAGAAATGGTGCCTTTGCTAGCTTATAGTCCAAGTATGAGTCATTCAGTAGCTTTGGGTGATAGACATAGTTTTGCAGATATAGGGGAAACCATATTGCAAAACTTTGGATTGAAACAATGGGGGATTGGGACTTCATTTTTAGATTCTCTGAAGGGATAGATCTAGATTTTATATTTATGTAGAGTTGAATAGCTTTACATTATTGATTTTATAAATAATTACATATGCGAAATACTGCAGTATATATTTACTTTAATTGAGTTAAATACATACTGCGGTATTTTTTTATAGAGTAGATTTTAATAAAAAACAGGAAATTCTTACTTATATGTGGAAATATATAAGTATAAAAGAATACACCCATAATCGTAAGTACGAGAGGAGGAATCATTATGAGAGAACAAGTACAAGGTAGTGTATGGGACAAAGTATTCAAGATTTCAGAACGGGGCTCATCCGTATCGAGAGAGTTATTTGCGGGGGCCACTACATTTCTTTGCATTTCTTATGTATTAGCTGTAAATCCTGCTATTCTTGGCGCTGCCGGTATGGATGTAGGCGCCGTATTCACGGCAACGGCTGTTAGTGCTATTATTATGACATTATTGCTAGCTTTATATAGCAATATGCCATTCGCCGGCTTATCTGGTATGGGTATCAATGCATTTTTTGCTTACACTATTGTGGTCCAAATGGGACATAGCTTTGCCTTTGCGTTAACGGCTCAATTAATCGCAGGTTTAGCATTTTTACTAATCGCAGTTACACCGTTAAAAGAATATCTGTTTAATGCCATACCGCATACGATTAAATTGGCTGTAACAGCGGGCATCGGCTTGTTTATCGCTCTCATTGGTCTTAGTAGTGCAGGACTTATCGTCAGCAATCCTGCTACTATTGTGAGCATTGGGGACTTACAGGCGCCATCTAGCTTGATATCCATTTTGGGAATCATATTAATCGCCGTTTTTACGGGGCGCAATGTAAAAGGAGGAATATTTCTAGCCGTTATAATTGCTGCGGTTGTTGGGTTCTTCTGTGGGATTACAAAGTTGCCGTCGACGATATTTTCTATGCCACCATCGTTGGCACCGATTTGGTTTCATTATGATATGAGCGAACTTTTATCTGTAGATATGGTTTTTGTGGCCTTTACGTTCTTGTTCGTTAATTTATTTAATGTAGTTGGCGTATTGATTGGTCTTACAAATCAAGCTGAGGTGCCTCAAGATAAACAGTTGGGTGTACAAAGCTCTTGTATGAAAGTATCTGCATTAGGCACTATCATTGGTAGTGCACTAGGTACATCTCCTCACATTGTAGCTGTTGAATCGGCAGCGGGTATCGCAGAAGGCGGCCGTACAGGCTTGACCGCTTTAACCATTGCAGGACTCTTTATAGCATCCTTATTTTTAGCGCCGTTACTCATGGTTATTCCTGTAGCGGCTACTGCTCCGGTACTTATCGTAGTAGGTCTATTTATGATGGCCTCTGTTAAAGATATAAACTTCGGTGATATTTCTGAAGGATTACCAGCATTCTTAACTATAATTATGATGCCTTTTGCTTATTCCATAGGTGTAGGTATTGAATGGGGTCTCATCAGTTATGTATTAATTAAGGTTCTGACTGGGAAATATCGAGATGTTTCTGGTGTCATGTATTTCTTGGCGCTCATTTTCATTTTGAAAGAAATCTTTATGTAAGGAGGATCCTTATATGATACAATTTAATGCAAAAATTTCTCGACAGGCACAGGGGCTGGACAAGGCTTCTGTCGTATTGAAGGGGGCATCTGTTTTAAATGTATTCACCGATGAATGGGTGAAAGCAGATATTGCCGTTCATAATGATACGATTATAGGTGTTGGTACTTATAGTGGTGAAACAGAATATGATTATAGCGGTAAATATATAGTACCTGGCTTTATCGACAGTCATCTACATTTAGAGTCTACATTAGTAAATCCTAAGGAATTAGTCTTTGAAGCATCTCAAGTAGGGACTTTAGGCTTTATAGTAGATCCTCATGAAGCAGGCAATGTTGCAGGTATTGCAGGTGTTGAGTACATGATCAATGAAACTGCATCGGCTCAAGGTGATGTGTATGTTATGGCTCCATCCTGTGTGCCCGCTGTACCAGGTGAAGATAATGGCGCTATTCTAGATGGAGATATGTTACATAAGCTACAAGCTAATCCACGTATTTTAGGATTAGGTGAAGTCATGGACTGTTATAGTGTTATCAATAGTGATCCTTACATGATGAAAAAGTTAGATTACTTTAAAGATACAATTATGGATGGTCATATTATTGGACTTTCACTAGAGCAACTAGCAAGCTATCGTTTGGCAGGCATTACTACAAATCATGAATGTATTTCCTACGAAGAAGCAAAAGAGCAAGTTAAAAATGGCATCTATGTATGGATTCGTGAGGGCAGTGCGGCTCATAATCTAGACTCCATTGTGAAAGGGCTTGTAGAAGAACAAGGGAATACGGAACGTTATGGTTTCTGTACAGATGATAAACATATTGAGGATATTCGTTCAGAAGGCCATATCAGCTATAATATTCGTCGTTCTATTGAACTGGGACTGACACCAATCCAAGCTTATAAAATGGCCTCCACTCATCCGGCATCATGCTACGGTTTGAAACATTTAGGCGCTATTGCGCCCGGCTATAGTGCTAATCTTGTAATTCTTAATGATGAACAACGCGTAGATATTCACGAGGTGTTTTATAAAGGAAAACAGATTGAACGTGTTCTCGTAAGAGAAGAGAAGATTGTACCAGCTGAATTACTGCATACGATTAATATAGGTGCTTTCACAAAAGAAAAATTAGACGTTTTTGTTGAAGGTCCGCAAGCGATTATTAATATCGTGCCTGGGCAAATAGTTACACAAAAAACGGTTGAAAAGGTTCCTGTTGAAAATGAATTGTTTAAACCAAATGCTGAGTACAATAAAATAACTTGTATCGAGCGGTATAAAGCATCTGGTAGAAATGGTGTCGGTATTTTGAAAGGCTTCAATTTAAAAAATGGTGCTATTGCGTCATCCTTTGCACATGATTCACATAATCTGATTGTTGTTGGCGACAACGATGCAGATATGATGGTCGCTATTGAGCGTATTCGCGAAATTGGCGGCGGATATGTCATTGCTAGTGAAGGCAAAGTAGTAGAGGAACTAGCTCTTGAAGTAATGGGCTTAATCACAAATCGACCTCACGAAGAAGTAGATGCAAAAGTGGCTAAGATGAAAGATATTGCTTACGGTATGGGCGTGCCGAAAGGCCTAGATCCTTTTATTAATTTGAGTTTCCTTGCATTAACTGTAATTCCAGAAATTAGAATAACTACTACAGGTGTGATGGAGTTCTAGTATTAAGTTTGATGAAAAGTTAATATAAAAAGGGGCTGTAACAGAATGTGGTTTTACCACATTCTAGTTGCAGTCCCTTTTGCTTTTATCCTTAAAACAGGATGAGTTTATTTAATTATAGCAAGCCTTGATTTTCCATCATATCTTTAATATCAAGAATGGTAGATTTACATACTACATCATAATCTAATGAACCAAGGAAGTCTGCAAATTTAGTGTCATCTTCATTTTTACAGTTTCCATATGGAATTTTACCAAATTTTTGATATGGCTCTAGAATGCGATTTCGTTTGTGTTTCCACATATTGTAATAAGGACCTTTGAATTTAGTCATAAAACCATTGCTATCGACTAATACAAAGCCTTCAGATTCATGGAATGAATTCAGCTCCTCATTTATGATGGCTTGAAGCTCATCCATGGTAGAAACTTGTTGAACTGTTTTAACAATGGAAATCAAGTCAGTGTCATATTTTTGTAGGATTGTATAAAGTTCAGATAATTTTTCTCTAGAGAATGGGACATCTATATGTTTACCATTTACGTCTAGAGTATTTTGAATCATATCGAGCACATAGAGATGATCTTGGTCGTATTTAATGATATGAGTATCCTCTTGGCTGATGACTTCAAACATCATAGAGCAGCTATTACGTGCTAATAAATCTTTGATTTCTGCTTGTAAGCCTTCCGGTAATCTATGGAATAGGTTTTTAAATAAATCCACATGTATACCCTCTGTTGTAGATTTAGAGGCAAATACTAATTCTTCGTTGATAACGCCAAGAATGGTAAGGTAACCATTTTCTTTAGTTCTAATTTCAACTGGGAAGGAGAGAGTATTAGCTAGATTATCTAACTCTGTTTCTGGGCGCTCACCAAGATTAAAGAATTTATTATAACTACGTAATTTCACATCTCCTGTAATTCGATCCACAAATAATCCACGAGCTTGTACTGTACTTTCATTCCATAATCGTTTATGAAATACACGAGAGGTAAAGTTTAAGGAATATAGGTTAGGGAAACACTGTTTTACTTTTACTAATTTTGAATTGCCAATAATATTAATATCTTCATTTTGTGTGAAGATGACATGTTGTGTCATATTTTGGAATTCATGGCGCATATAATCTTTATCATATACATCATTTTTTATTCCATTTTTTGTGAAAGTATTAGCTGTGATATCAATGTATTTTAGTTCTCCACCAAACTCAACTTCTCCTTCCAAACAGAAGGAGTACTTTCCATCTGGAACGCCACGATGACCGTGAATTTGAATGAAGTCCTGACACATGTTTTGCTCGTAATTAGTATCATAGATATTAGCGATATTTGTTTCGTAAGCTCCAAACCCATTAATAAAGGTTGAGGTAGCTATGAAGGTCATGTTGGGCACATAGGAGATACCACCATGGGAAACTAAATATTTTTTGCCATGAAAGCTAAATGGATAACATTGACGAAGTGATTTATAAAAGAGTCGCAGTTCTCGTTGGAGTGATTCCACTTCTTTTTTCGTCATATCCTTTATGATAGGTGCTACCACATCTTTCATAAAGCGTTTGGAACGATTTAAATTTGTATGGAATGCAAAGTTTGCAATATGTCGTTCGTGATTGCCTTCTAACATAATTGTATTAGGCAATGTGCTGAGACGCATCATTTCGTACATCATTTCTTTGTTTTCAATACCGCGTTCTAAATAGTCACCGCAGAAGATGTATAATGTTTTTTCATCCCATGGTGTAATAGCTTGTTGTAATGCGGTGTAGCAACCGTGAATATCACCGATAACACGCACTCGATCATATCTATTTGTTAGATTAACCGTGAAGTAATTGTTGATTTCATCAATGGAGTTAATTTTTTTACAAAACTTTGGTAATGTACTTGTTTTAATCATTTTGTACATACGATGAATGACTTGCTCTGGCACGCGTTTGTAATCGGCGCGAGCCGAATTACGGGCCAAGCAATCCTCCAAGGATGTATCTGGTTCATAGTAATATACAGTATATTTATATTTATTAAGCAATTCTTTGTAAGCATTAACAGCTTTAGATGTAGTGTGGGTAGCATCTAAGACGACAAAGTCGCCATTGCTCATTCGTTTTTCTAAACAATCTAGTAGGAGCTTCCATGCTGGACCATTATCCTCTTGTGAAATATACCAGCCGTTCTCACTAAGGGAAGGGCTACGTAAAAGCATACGGAAATGATCGGCTTCAAGGGTGTAAGCCTCAAGATTGTTGTCACGAATCCACTGAGACTTACCACTAGCAGGAGCACCACGCATTAATAATAGTGTTCTCATAGTAATAGTCCTCTAATCTGCCCATAGGGCGTAATAATATAACTGTATAACAAACGAAAAATATTTTATGATTAAATAGAAAAGGCCATAAAAAAACAGTCTCAACGGATCCCCGAGAGACTGTCTTGCTTGCTTTTAAAATTATAAAGCGTTTACTTTAGCTGCAAGGTTAGATTTTTTGCGAGCTGCAGTGTTTTTATGAAGTACACCTTTGGAGGCTGCTTTATCAATTACGCTAGTAGCATGAACAAGTGCTTGTTTTGCTTCTTCTACTGCGCCTGCTTGAACAGCTTCAACGGTTTTACGAGCTGCTGTACGAATTTGAGATTTTACAGCGGCGTTTTTCGCACGACGTTCAGCATCCGTTTTTACGCTTCTAATACTGGATTTAATGTTTGGCAATTGAGTCACCTCCTTAAAAATCGTTTCTTATACCTGAATGATTATATCATACCAAATATTGATACGCAAGGACTTTTCAGCCCAATATTTTCCTTAATGACATGATTTGTAAAACATTTTCTACTGTTTATTAACGAAAGCATATATGTGGTTTTTAAAATCAGATTACTTATTCATTTTCTAGTGGAACAATATATTAATTTTTATTTATAAAAGTTAAAAGGGTCCTTATGTTATAATGAAGAATAGAATTAAGTGAGGTGTATTATGAAAAAATTAATGATTATAGATGGCAGCAGTTTGTTATTCCGTGCATTTTTTGCATTACCACCATTAAAATCCGCTTTGGGAACACCAACCAATGCAGTATATGGTTTCTTAACAATGCTCATTAAATTGTATGAAGAAATTAATCCTGACTATATTGCTGTAGCTTTTGATAAAGGTCGTCAAACATTCCGTACTGAAATGTATAGTGAATACAAAGGAAATCGCCCAGATGCACCTGAGGATTTGCGTCCACAATTTAGTTTAATTCAAGATGTATTAAAAGCATTGGGCATTTGTGTCATCGAAGAAGAAGGCTTTGAAGGGGATGATATTCTTGGATCTTTAAGTAAAAAGTTTGGAGCCCCTGAAATGGCTGTCCAAATTATTACAGGTGACCGCGATAATTTACAGCTTGTAACAGAACATAGTCATGTGTTCTTAAATAAAAAAGGTATTTCTGATATGTTAGAAGTTACTCTAGATAATATGGAGGAGCTTTATGGTTATGGTCCTGATAAGGTTGTCGAAATGAAGGCGCTTATGGGTGACTCTTCCGATAATATTCCAGGTGTACCAGGCGTAGGTGAGAAAACAGCGCTTAAATTAATTACCGAATATGGCAATCTTGAAGCTGTATACGAACATATTGAAGATATTTCTGGTAAGAAATTAAAAGAGCGCCTTGTAGAGAATAAAGAGTTAGCCTTCTTATCTCGTGAATTAGCAACAATAAAAACAGATATGGAGTTATCTTATAAAGTGGAAGATTTTGTACAAAACTTCCATACCTCTGAAGTACAGCCTTTATTTGAAACTTTAGGCTTCACTAAATTAACACCTCGCATTGTTCAAGTAATGGGGGGCGAGGAAGCAGCTTTTGGAGATCCAGGCTCTTTATTTGCACCACAAGAGGAGATTTCCTTAGATGATTTAGCAGATGCTAAAGCATTAACAGCCGACTTCTATAAAGATAAGACGGTAGCAGTACATGTTATATTAGATGGAAAAACACCATTTAGAACGGTAACGAATACGTATCTATCTAATGGTGATACTATTGTAAAAACAGATGATACTAAAGCTGTTTTAGCCGTATTACAAGGTGCTAAATTCATCGTTACAACTCAAACTAAGGAGATTATTGAAGCCTTTGGTGCAGCTGTGCCAGCTGAGATCTCTTTGTTTAATGCTGATAAAACTGCTCGTGTTCACGATATGTCTCTCATTGCGTATTTATTAGATCCTACACGTACTAATTATGGATATCTATATCTAACTGAGCGCTTCTCTGTGCCTAGCATTGCTAGCGGTAGTATAGACGTAGAATGCGCGTCCATGGTGAAAGCATTACTCGCTATGAACGAAGCAGCTTGTGAATCTGCACGTCGTGAAGAGTTATGGTCTTTATATGAAACGATTGAGTTGCCTTTAATCCATACTTTAGTTGTGATGGAGAAGAATGGTATCTATATCGATACAGAGAAGTTGGCGGAAACAACGGCTCGCTTTAAAGAGGAACTAGCTCAAGTACAAGATGAGATTTATGAACTAGCTGGAGAAACTTTCAATATCAATTCACCTAAACAATTGGGTGTAATCTTGTTTGAAAAGATGAACTTGCCAATCATCAAGAAAACCAAAACTGGTTATTCTACAGATGCAGAAGTACTGGATATGCTTCGTCACGAAAGTCCGATTGTTGAAAAAATCTTGGCATACCGTTCTGTTGCTAAATTAGTATCTACCTATTGCGAAGGTTTGGCAGTTCTCATCAATGATAAAACTCGTCGTATTCATACGACTTTCAATCAAATGGTTACGGCTACAGGTCGACTTAGCTCATCTGATCCGAACTTGCAAAATATTCCTGTTCGTACCGAAAAAGGCCGTGAAATTCGTGCCTTATTCTATCCGGGTGCTGGATATGATACATTGGTGAGTGCCGATTACTCCCAAATTGAGTTGCGTATCTTAGCCCATTTATCTGGCGATGAAGCATTGATTAAAGCCTTCGTAGAAGGCAAGGATATTCACCGCTTTACTGCGGCAGAGGTGCTTGGTAAAGCTCAAGATGATGTAACTAGCGAAGAACGTTCTCATGCGAAGGCTATTAACTTCGGTATTATTTACGGTATTTCTGACTTTGGTTTATCTCGTGACCTTGGTATTACACGTGGTGAAGCTAAAAATTATATTGATCTTTATTTTAGCCGTTACCCTAAGGTTAAAGAGTATATGGATCGAATGGTTCAAGAGGCTCATGAAACAGGGAAGGTTCACACTATGTTTGGTCGTCAACGCGAGTTACCTGATATTAATAGTCGTAACTTTAACCGTCGTTCTTTTGCTGAACGGACCGCAATGAATACGCCAATTCAAGGCACTGCCGCAGATATTATTAAGTTAGCCATGAACCAAGTGGAGCAAAAATTAGAAGAACAAAACTTTAAGTCTCGACTTTTATTACAAGTACATGACGAACTAGTGCTTGAAGTAGTGAACTCTGAATTAGAAGCTATAGAAGAATTATTGCGTAGTACAATGCAATCTGTTGTAGAGCTACAAGTACCTCTTATTGTAGACGTACATCATGCAGAAAACTGGGCATTAGTAAAGTAATATGTGTTTATAATTAATAGAAGGTATATATGTTTAAAATTGGCTTAACTGGTGGCATTGCATCTGGCAAAAGTACAGTTCTTACATATTTTAAGGATAAAGGTATACCATATATCGATGCTGATATTGTGGCTCGTGAAGTTGTAGAGCCTGGTACAAAAGGGCTAGAAGCAATTGTAGCTGCATTTGGAACCGATGTATTGCACGATGATAGGACATTAAACCGAGAAGCATTAGGGGCTATTATCTTTCACAATGAAAAAAAACGCCAACAACTGAATGGTTGTTTAAATGAGCATATTCAAAATCGAATCATGGAGCTCACAGCTCATTATGAGGCACTACATACACCAGTTTTACTATATGACATTCCCTTACTTATCGAAGGAGAGTGGTATACCATGATGGACGAGGTGTGGCTCGTATATGTGAATGAGTCAACTCAAATTGAGCGCTTAATGAATCGCAATGGATTTACCAAAGAGGATGCATTGGCTCGTATTAAGAGTCAAATGCGTCTTGATGACAAACGGACTTATGCGGATGTAATCATTGATAATAATGGTACACCTCTGGATTTAAAGGAACAATTAGATACCATCTGGAATGAGCGTATCGAATCAGCTCTATAAGAAAATTGATAATTGCCATTTTATGTGTCAAATTTGGTATATAAATAATAGTAATAAATGGTATAATAAGCCCATAAAACTTAGCATAATATTAGTTTAGCATTTGTTATATGTTAGATTTTGATGATTATTTTCAGTTTGTATGTAGAAAGGGGGATATATGAAACGTGCAACGGCAACGGCACTATCCTGTGTCGTACTAGGATGGTTTTATTTTACATATCTAGATGACCATTTCGCGCGTCAAATCGCGTATCCCTTTAACTATAAAGAGGAAGTTATAGCCGCAGCTGAGAAAGAGCAGGTACCTCCGTCTTTGGTGGCCAGTGTTATCTTAGCTGAAAGCAAGTATAAAAACACAGCGGAGTCTGAAACTGGTGCGCTTGGATTGATGCAACTCATGCCAGATACAGCTCGTTGGGTGGCACAACAAGTTGGGCATGGCAATTATACAGATCGTCAATTAAAAGAACCTACTATAAATATTGAGCTAGGTACTTGGTACCTAGGTCATTTGCTGAAGGAGTTTAATGGGGATCAAGTACTAGCATTAGCTGCTTATAATGCTGGTCGTGGTCATGTGGAATCGTGGATTCACGAAAATAACTGGAATGGAATGGTTGATACGATTCCGTTTCCTGAGACTCGTAGCTATGTAAAAGCAGTCTTACAGTATCAAGAAAGATATGAGGCATTATATGGAAACGATTATTGAAGCTTGTAAAGCCTTAGACTATTCCTGGTTGCCTCAATCTATTGAAGGCTTTACACTAGTTACCTCTACTGAAAGTGACTATACAAAGTTAGCTAATCGTATTAGTGCTGGTGAAGACGTATTGAAGGTACCTATTTTCCACTATCAAAACGATTTGGGATGGCGTTGGTCTGCCTTATATGATAAAGAGGTAGAGGACTATACAGTACATATAGAAATGCCACTATTTTCCTTTGTGGACATTTCTTTTGTGCGAGCCGATTTAGAGACTTTTTGGACAGGGCTACAAGAACGATGTGTAAAAGGGTTAACCAATATGTTAATAGAACCTGCTAATAACTTTACCTTTACTTATCGTCGCCGAGGGATTCCTGAATGGGACTTCTCACAAGCTATGCCTGAGGAGTTAGAAGGTTTTGTACGCGATATTGATCCAGCCCACGCGATTCGCATGATTAATGGGTCTTTTATCATCGGCGAATACCGTAAGATGGACGAGTGTACAGGCTTACTATTGTATTATAATGAATTACGTGATGAATACTTTGCGGAACTTCGTTATAAAAGCTATCCAGAAATCGACCATCATTTAGATGCAAAAAATATAGATGATTTAGCATTGTTATTGCACGAGCATTTAGGTGCTATATTAAAAGGTTTGAATGAGCGCATTGATTAAAGTTTGGATAGATTTAACTATGCTACTTTTTGTCATTTTTTGTTTTTATAAAATGACTTATGTGGGATTGGTTTCTTTAATGCCCATTAGAAAGCGTAGAATTTGTATATACGCAGTAAATGTGATATACTATATATGACTTTTATATAAATCTTTTAAAAGAGTGGGCTTATGTCCACTCTTTCATTTATGATTAGCTCAATTTTATAGTGTTTTTATCAAGAGATATATACAAGATGTAGTAAGTAAGGAGGCGATGGCTATGAAAAGAGAAGCAGTGGAGGAGTTTGTATCCTCTGTAGTTGAAGGTATTATAGCCGGCACCGATATGGAACTCGTCGATGTAGACTATGTACGTGAACGGGATTGGTATTTACGTGTCTACCTTGATAAACCAGGTGGTGTAGATTTGGATGACTGTCAGTTGGTGAGCGAAAAATTAAGTGCTGTCCTCGACGAAAAGGATCCAATTACGGAAAACTATTTATTGGAGGTATCTTCTCCTGGTCTTGATCGAGTTCTTAAAAAAGATAAGGACTTAGTTCGCTATAATGGCCGTGATGTAGATATTCAGTTGTTTAAGGCTATTAATGGCAGTAAACAATTTACTGGTGCATTACAAGGTTTTACAGACTCAACTATCGAATTTACTATCAATGGTGAAAGCATGACATTTGAACGTTCTACCATTGCACAAATTCGATTACATCTTGATTTTTAATATATGGAGGCATACGAGTGAGTCAAGAATTAATTCAAGCGGTAATGGTGCTTACAAAACAAAAAGGTTTTGCTCCTGAGGTTATTTTTGAATCCTTAGAGGCTGCATTGTTGCAAGCATATCGCAAAGAACCAACATCTAACCCAGATGCGTACGTTGTGATTGACCGCGAAACAGGCGTTTATAAAGTAATGGCTAAAAAACAAGTTGTGGAAACTGTTGAATTACCTGAAACAGAAATCAGCTTGTTGGACGCTCGCAAAAAAGATAAACGTTTTGAGATTGGTGATGTAGTAGAAGTAGATGTAACTCCTGCCAACTTTGGCCGTAGTGCTGCCCATACTGCTAAACAAATGCTCATTCAACGTTTAAAAGAGGCTGAGCGGAGTGTAGTATACGAAGAGTATTACAGCCGTGAAGGAGACATCATCACTGGCGTTATTACTCGCGTTGAAGGTAAAAATGTATTTATCAATCTTGGTAAAACGGAAGCGATTTTGCCTCCAACTGAGCAAATTGTTACAGAAACATACCGTGAAGGAGATCGTATTAAATGCTATATCGTAGAGGTTAAGAAAACTACGAAAGGCCCTCAAATTATGATTTCTCGCACACATCCAGGTTTATTGAAACGTCTATTTGAGCTAGAGGTTCCAGAAATCTTTGAAGGCGTAGTAGAGCTTAAGTCTGTAGCTCGTGAGCCGGGGATGCGTTCTAAAATCGCTGTATATAGTCGTGATGAAAATATTGATCCTGTAGGTGCTTGCGTAGGTCCTAAAGGGCAACGTGTACAACATATTGTTGATGAATTACACGATGAAAAAATAGACATTGTAAAATGGGATGAAGATCCAGCAATTTACATTGCTAACTCCTTAAGCCCTGCGAAGGTTGTATCGGTAGATGTAAGCGAAGAAGAAAAATCTTCATATGTAGTAGTACCTGATTACCAATTATCTTTAGCTATTGGTAAGGCTGGTCAAAATGCTCGTTTGGCGGCTAAGTTGACTAACTGGAAAATCGATATTAAAAGTGAAACTCAAGCTGCTGAAGAACCTTTTACAGGTTTCGGCAATGCTGAGGATGGTGAATAGTCATGAAACCAAAATCCCAACCTATGCGTACTTGCGTAGGATGTGGTGAACCTAAGGAAAAACGAGAATTGATTCGCTTAGCCTTGAGTCCTGACGGCAATATCACTATTGATCGCAGCGGTAAAGCACCAGGACGTGGAGCTTATTTATGTGAATCCATGTCATGTTTTGAGCAGGCCTATAAGGCAAAACGATTAGAACGGTCCTTAAAGCATAGCGTATCTAAAGAGATATATGAAGCGTTACAACGTGATTTACAAGAGAATGAGTAATCACTGATATACATGAATGAAGATAAAATTTTAAATCTCTTAGGCTTAGCGCAACGAGCAGGAAAAGTTATTTCTGGTGATTTTATCGTAGAAAAAGCTATAAAGAGAAAGGAACCGAAATTAGTACTTCTCGCTAGTGATTGTGCAGCCAATAATGAAAAGAAATATACTCAATTAGCAGAAACCCATCACATTCCACTTCACAGTATTGCCGATAAAGAGGCTTTAGGAACGGCCATTGGTAAGGAAGTTCGGGTAGTAGTCGCCGTACTAGATGATGGATTTGCAAAGGCATTACTTAAAGAGATTGATCGATAATAAGGGGGTATGTAGATGTCCAAAAAACGCGTTCATGAAATCGCCAAAGAGTTCGGCGTTGAAAGTAAGCAGGTCATTTCTATCTTGCAACAACATAATATTAATGTTACTAAAGCAGTTAATTCTGTAGATGATTCAGGTTATGAAATTGTAAAAAAACAATTAGGTAAAAAATCTGAAGCTCCTAAAGTAGCACAAAAAAAAGAAAAAAAGGTAGAATCGAAATCTGCTCCAACTGCAGCCCATAAACAGGAAGCTGCATCACATAAACAACAGCATTCAAATCGTTCTAATGAACAGAAAAAAGATAAACACAAACAAGCTGGTCAAAAACAAGACGATCAATCTAAACAAAAGGACCATAAAAAAGGCAATGTCCGTCATGTACAAATCTCTGAGCCTACACGCAAATCCGATGGTAAGCAACATAGTGGAGACCGTGCTAACAATCGCCCTAATAATACCCGCAATAATGATAACCGTAATAACGGTCGTTCTAATGATGTGCGTAACAATGACAGTCGAAACAACGATAATCGTAATAGCGACAACCGCAATAACGATAACCGCAATTCTAATAATGATCGCCGTAACAAGAAAAATAAAAAAGGTGGTAATAACCGCCCCCAATCCTTGTTATCTACATCTATGCAAAAAAAGAAAAATCGCGTAAAACATCGTAACGAGCAGTACCTACAACAAAAAGCAGAAGCTGAACGTAAAGCTGAAGCAGCAATTGCTACAGAAATTGAATTGAGCGGGCCTCTAACTGTTAAAGACTTAGCTGAAAAAATGGGTCGCGAAGTATCTGAAATCATCAAAAAATTGATGCTTTTAGGTGTTATGGCCAGCATTAACCAAGAGGTTGATGTAGATACAGCTACTATCGTGGCTGAAGAGTTCGGTGTAACTGTAACTGAAGTAGAATCTGAAGAAGACCCTACAGATGTTATTGAAATTGAAGATGCACCAGAAACATTAAAACCACGACCTCCTGTAGTAACTATCATGGGTCACGTTGACCATGGTAAAACATCCTTGTTGGACGTAATTCGTCAAACTAATGTAACAGCTGGCGAAGCTGGTGGTATCACTCAACATATTGGTGCGTACCAAGTTCGCTACAAGGATAATAAAATCACATTCCTTGATACACCAGGTCATGAAGCATTTACTGCTATGCGTCTACGCGGTGCGAAATCTACGGATATTGCAGTTCTTGTAGTCGCTGCCGACGACGGTGTAATGCCACAAACTATCGAGGCTATTAATCATGCGAAGTCTGCAGATGTACCTATTATTGTAGCCATCAACAAAATGGATAAACCAGGTGCTAACCCAGACCATGTTAAACAACAATTGTCTGAACATGGCCTTTTACCAGAAGAATGGGGCGGCGATGTAATCATGGTTCCAGTATCTGCTAAACAAAAACAAGGTATTGATGACTTACTTGAAAATATCTTGCTCGTAGCAGAAGTTATGGAATTGAAAGCGAACCCTAACCGTAAGGCATATGGCGTAGTTATCGAGGCTCAACTTGATAAAGGTCGTGGTGCTGTATGTACTGTCTTGGTACAAAAAGGTTCTCTTCGTGTAGGTGATACAGTACTTGCTGGTACTGCATACGGTAAAGTACGTGCCATGACAAATGAGCGCGGTGAAAAAGTAAAAGTTGCTCGTCCATCTATGCCGGTAGAAATTTTGGGCTTCTCCGAAGTTCCACAAGCCGGTGAAATTATAAATGGTATGGATGACAACGAAGCACGTGCAATTGCTGAAAAACGTATTGCTAAGCAACGGGTTCAAGAATTGCAAGCTACACATAAAGTTACATTAGATGATATTTTCAACCAAATTCAACAAGGCGAGTTGAAGGATCTTAATATTATCATCAAAGCCGATGTTCAAGGTTCTGTAGAAGCATTGCGTCAATCTTTAGAAGGCATCAAAAACCCTGAGGTTCGTATTGTTATTGTTCATGCTGCAGTAGGTGCCATTAATGAATCGGATATCATGTTGGCATCTGCATCTAATGCGATTGTAATGGGCTTCAACGTACGCCCTGATGCTAATGTTCGACGTGCAGCGGAACAAGAAAAGGTTGACTTGCGTACATATCGTGTAATTTATGATGCTATCAATGACGTTGAATCTGCTATGCGCGGTATGTTGGCGCCTCAATTTAAAGAGGTTGTCGTAGGTCGTGCAGAAGTGCGTCAGGTTATTTCCACACCAAAGGCTATTGTAGCTGGCTCCTATGTAACAGAAGGTCGTATTACTAACGACTCTGAAGTTCGTTTAATTCGTGACGGCATCGTTGTATTTGAAGGTAAGGTTGATTCTTTACGTCGATTTAAAGATGAAGTTAAGGAAGTTAAAACATCCTTTGAATGTGGTATCTCCTTAGAAGGATACCGCGACATCAAGGAAGGCGACGTTATTGAAGCTTACTTGATGGAAGAAATTGCACCTCAATTATAGGAGGTTTATATGAGTGATGTTCGTGTCAGAAAATTACAAGAATTTATCAAACAAGAGGTAAGTCAAATGTTGATGCGTGGATTGAAAGATCCTCGCATCGGTTTTACCACAATTACTGATGTTCATGTAACAGGTGATTTGCGTGAAGCTACGATTTATGTTTCCTTGTTTGGTTCCGATAAGGAAAAACAAGATACCCTTATCGCATTAAAGCATGCGGCTGGACATATTCGTACCGAGCTTGGAAAGGTACTTAAATTGCGACATATTCCTTCCATCACTTTTGATAAGGATACGTCCTTGGACTATAGTATGCATATTGAATCCCTTTTGAACGAAATTAAAAAGGACGAAGAAACAAATTAAAACAGAGGATACAGAACATGAGTAAGATTACTATTAATCAATTACATATGGCTCTGTGTGAAGCTAATTCTATTATGCTAACCGTCCATGTTAGACCTGATGGCGATGCTATCGGATCCATGGTTGCCTTTTACGAAGCCCTTGTGGGGCAAGGTAAAACTGTATATATGGTAGTAGATGATGTAGTTCCTGAGAAGTACTCATTCTTACGGTATACGGACCACATCCATGATGTCGCCTATTTTGAAACTAATCAAGTTGATATTGATATGCTAATGGTTTTGGATGCTAGCACGTATGAGCGAATTGGCAAAGTAGGTGCACTCTGGAGTGCACCTATTTTTAATATAGACCACCATATTTCTAATACGGAATTTGCGGATTATCTATATTTAAAGCCTGACTTTGCTGCTACTGGTGAAATTGTTACCGACTTATGTACAAAATGGAATTGGCCTATCACTGAGTCTATGGGTATCGCGTTATATATGGCGATAGCTACGGACTGCGGTTTCTTTAAGTTTAGTAATACTACGGCGAATACCCTTGAGATGGCTGCTAAATGTGTAGCTGCAGGGGCTAGACCAAATGTTATTTCTGAAACCATTGAAGCCGTATCTGCCAGTCGCTTAGAATTAACAAAACAAGTTATGCAAACTATCGAGTTTCATAAAAATAATACAGTGGCCACTATCGAGCTAAATCGTGATACCATGAATATTCTTGGCGATGATACAGATGGTTTTGTAGACATTATTAGAAATGTTGATACTGTAGATGTGGCAATTTTATTAAAAGCAGAAGCTGATAATAGAACACGTGTAAGTTTACGTTCTAAAGGTATTGATGTGAACGCTGTAGCAAGCCATTTTGGTGGAGGTGGTCACATTCGTGCTGCTGGGTGTACTATTAATTTGCCGTTACAAGAAGCAAAACAGGCTCTCATTGAGGTGATTTAATAATGGATGGCATTTTACCATTTTTAAAACCTCCTGGTATTACGAGTCATGATGCCGTTGCTATTTGTCGTCGTATTTTAAAAGAAAAGCGCATTGGTCATAGTGGTACATTAGATCCTATGGCTTATGGTGTATTGCCTGTATTTCTTGGCAAGGCTACTCGCCTTATAGAATACACCGAGGATTTTGATAAAACTTATGTAGCAGAATGTAAATTGGGTACTTTTACAGATACTGAAGATAGCTCAGGACAAACTGTATTGCCAGATACTAATATGGTATTGCGTGATGGCGTTGTATTGAATCAAGCTATTCAATCTACAGAGATCTCAGCAACTATGGTTAAACCAAGCTTTGAAGAACTGGTTAGTATCTTGAAAAAATTTGCAGGTATTCAGGACCAAAGACCGTCTAAGTATTCAGCTATTAAAGTAAACGGCATTCGAGCTTATGAATATGCCCGTAAAGGTATTCCTGTGGAGCTACCATTACGCCAAATTCATATTAAAAATATTGAGCTCATTGCTTATGGATTCCCTTTTTTCACGGTTCGCGTGACATGCACAGGGGGGACTTATATTCGCTCATTATTACGCGATATTTGTATTGCTTTAGGTATTCCTGGCACTATGACTTCTTTGGCACGTACTCAAGTAGGGCCTTTTGACATCGGTTCCGCTAAGATGGCTGAAGAGATAATGCTACATGGTAAAAGCCTTTTGTTACCAACGGATGCGGCGGTTTCTCATCTTTCAAAAGTGACTGTAAATAGTGTACAATTAAGGATGATGGTGCAAGGGAAGGAATTACCTATTGAAAGGGAATTTTCTTTTACCGAGCCAGATAATTTTTATAGAGCCTATGGACCTCTTGGTTTCATAGGTATTATGAGACGAACAAACCACTCATTAAAGGTGGAAAAAAATATTTTTATTGAAGGATAAGTATGAAGCAAATACATTCGTTTGATGAACTACGCCAAATCAAAGATACAAAAGTATATGCCCTTGGTACCTTTGATGGCATTCATCGAGGTCATCAACGAGTTATACGTAAGGCTGTTGAAGAGGCTACATCAGTCAATGGCGTAAGTATTATCATTACCTTTGAACATCATCCGTTGACTATATTACATCCAGAACGAGTACCTAAACGGGTGATTCAAGAAGAGATTATGGATACTGTGCTAGAAGAGCTCAAAGTTGACTATATTTTACGATTACCTATGACTGAAGCATTATTAAAAATGACTGCAGATGAATTCTTACATGATCTCTGCAATGATATGAATGTGGAAGCTATTGTAATTGGTGAAAACTTTACATTTGGTGCAAAGGGGCTTGGCAATCCAGAATATATGAAAAAAGTGGTAGCGGATAAGAATATACGAGTTCTTGTACAGCCTTTACTGCCATGTGATGGTCGTAGTACACCTATTTCTAGTACAGAAATTAGAAAGGCTATTCATGAGGGACGTTTGGAGGATGCAAATCATTGGCTAGGTAGGCCATTCCAGTTTAAAGGAACTGTGATTAAAGGTGATCAACGGGGACGCACATTAGGATTTCCAACATTAAATCTATTACTTCCTAATGAAATGGCTACACCTCCAGATGGAGTCTATGCTAATCGTGTATGTATTGGTGGTATTTGGTATGATGGGGTAGGCAATATTGGAGATAATCCAACCTTTAGAAATCAGTACCATAGATGTGAAGTACACGTTTTTAACTTTGACCAGGATATATATGGAAAAGAAGTGATTGTACAGTTCATTTCTTATATTAGAGGAGAAGTTAAATTTAATAACTTACAAGACCTTATCGATCAAATGAAGGTAGATGAAGAACAGGCTCTAGCTATTTTAGCTAATGCATAAAAAGGGGGTTCTCATGGATATTAAAGAAGCTCGAAAACAGATAGATAGTATTGATTCTGTATTAGTTACGGAGTTTGAAAAGCGACTCACATTGATTAAAGAAATTGGTAAATATAAGGATGAACATCATTTACCACTTATTGATGAAGAACGGGACGAAAGTATCATTGCTTTACATACTCAAAATTGTAAAGATAAAGTTTTAGCACCTTATGTTGAAAATTATATAAAAACCGTCGTTTCTATGAGTAATGAGTTCTTAAAAGAACACATGCATAAGCATATTTTTCTCATTGGTATGCCTGGCGCAGGTAAGACTACTGTTGGTAAGGTTCTAGCTAAAGAGTTGGGGCGAGATTTTTTTGACTTAGACCAAACGATTCAAGACAAAGTGGGTAAATCTGTTCAAAATATCTATATTTACGATGGTAAAGATGCTTTTAGTGAATATGAATATACTACAATTAAAGAATTAATTCATAACAAACCATCTGTTATTGCTACCGGTGGCGGTACTGTTACCTATGACAAAACTGTAAAATTGATGCGCAATAATGGTCTTGTTGTATTTGTTAATCGCGATGTGAATCATATTTTAGATGATTTGGATTTGGAGATTCGTCCGCTTGTAAAAGAAAGTATCGAATATATTTTTAATGTATATGAAGAACGATATCCTTTATATGAAGAAGTAGCACATATTAAAATTGGTAACGAAGGCAGTATTACCGATGCAGTGCAAGAAATTATTGAAGCTTTGCCGAATACGGAGAAATAATGGACGCCATACGAGGATTTGTATACCGAACTATATATGAGAATACACAACGTACATATTGCGTGTTTATCCTAAAAGATTATAATGAGGAATACATTACTTGTACTGGCAAATTTGAGTCTCCTAAAGAAGGGGAAGACATCGAAGTACGGGGCCGCTATGTAGAACATGAAAAGTACGGCCGCCAATTTGATGCGAGCAGTGTTGAAAAGTTAAAACCTGATAATATGGGTGCTGCCAAGACTTATTTGTTGAATCTAGGAATAAAAGGTTTTGGTGAAAAATCCGTAGAGAAGGTACTAGAGTATTTCGGTATTCGTATTTTAGAAATTTTACGGGAAGAACGTCCAGAAGAGATTAAAGATATTCCAGGTCTCCGAAAGAGTGTTAAGGATGAGCTATTCAATACCTTACTTGGCGAAGGTATTTTATCTGATTTAAATCATTTTTTTGAAAGTCATCACATTTCATCGAAATGGAGTCGTATTGTATATACCTATTATGGTGTGCAGTCCGTCGCAGTTATAGAGGATAATCCTTATACATTATTACGTGTAGCACCGGATATGCTCTTTGGTACGGCCGATACACTAGCAGAGCATCTTGGTATTAATGGTAGTGATACACGCCGTTTAGAGGCTGGTTTAGAATGGATTCTACGTAGTTTAGATAATCAAGGTCATACATGTTTACCAGTAGACCAACTTATCGGTCGACTTGACGATTTATTACAAACTGATGTAGATGATATTGCGAACTTTATTGAAAGCCTGCTGGAACAAGGTGCACTGTATAGTACGTATTATGAAGATATCTTATATATCTATCCGCCAGAGATGTATGTTTCTGAAGTGGAAGGGGTCAACTATACTCGTGAGTTTCTATTACAAGCTGATCCAATAGCATTAGATATTTCTAGTTTTATTGAAAAGTTTGAACGAGACAACTACATTACTTTTGGTGATGCTCAAAAAGAAGCTATACAGCTCTCATTTTTTGAAAAGTTTTCTCTTATAACTGGTGGTCCTGGTACAGGTAAAACAACTATCATCAAGGCGCTAGTAAAAGGTTTCCAACTCGGTGGATTGGGGCGCATTATACTTTGTGCTCCTACGGGACGTGCTGCAAAGCGTCTGACCGAGGCCACTGAGTTTGAAGCTACTACAATTCATCGTCTATTGGTACCTGTTCAAGGTAGTGACTCCTATGACTTTACAAAGAATGAAGATGATCCTCTAGATATAGATGTCATTATCATCGATGAAGCATCTATGCTTAATGTGCGTTTATTCTATTCTTTGATGGCTGCTATTCCAAAGGAAGCCCATGTCATTATTGTGGGCGACGTAGATCAATTACCACCTATAGGTGCTGGGTTCGTATTAAAAGATTTATTAGATAGTGATTGTGTGCCCTATACACGACTTAATCAGATTTATCGTCAAAGCTCTGGTAATACTATCGTTGAAAGTGCTTACGCAATTAACCGTGGTGAAATGCCTAACCTGGAAGGTGTGAGCGAAGAGTTTTCTTTTATTCCTGTTAAATCTTATGATATGATGATGAAAGCCATCATTGATGTATATAAACGTGAACAAGAGACGATAGAGGATGAATTAGATATTCAAATTATTTCTCCTATGCGCCGTGGTGAAGCAGGTAGTACATTGATATCACAATATGTACAACAAGCCGTAAACCCTCCAGACAGCTATAAGGGAGAAGTTCGTGTCAATGGCATTACGTATCGCGTTGGGGATAAGGTTATTCAAATTCTCAATGATTATGAGTTAGAAGTGTTTAATGGCGAAATTGGCGTTATCTATGCTATTACGCGGACCGATATTTGTATTCGATTTATCCATAAAGAGGTTCGTCTACCTATCGATGAAGCACATATGATTATGCCTGCTTATGCTATTACAGTTCATAAGAGTCAAGGCAGTGAGTATGGTGTAGTTATTATTCCATTTGTTCCACGTTATGGTGGCATGTTACAACGTAATTTGTTGTATACTGCTGTTACACGGGCAAAGCGTAAAGTAATCATCGTTGGTACTACGAGCGCAGTTGAACGTGCTGTGCGTACTGTTAATGCCGATGAACGTTACACATTGTTTAAAGAACGACTACAAGGGAGATGTGATTCGTAATGAGTCTTTGGGATTTCTTATTTCCACCTGTATGCCCTCACTGTGGTGCACCTGTGGCAACACAAGGAGATTGGTGTAAAGCTTGTTTTACAGATTTATTACATATTCGTCATATACCACATAAATTTTTACACTATGTAGATGATGTATGTGTGTTGGCCGAATATCGTGGTGGTCTAAAGTCTATGATTTACGATGTAAAATTTAATGAAAAAAAGGAGCAGTCCAAAGGGGCCGCTCCTTTTTTAGTATCGTACAACTTTTACATGAAATATAATGAGTCTAACATTGTGAACAGTAATTGTAAAATTATGTATGATTATATTGTTCCCGTACCATCTAGCGAAAAGAAAAAAGCTAAGAGAGGATATAATCAAGTAGATTTATTCTTTCTTGAATGGGCTCATTCTTTATGGGAGATAGATAGAAAAAAATTTAAATGGTTAGATTGTATATACAAGTTTGATACTTCTCGAGATATGTGGAGATTAACAAATAAAGAAAGACATCAAAATATTGATGATGCCTTTGTTATATGTGCTGATTATAAGGATATTGATTTTACCAATAAGAATATATTAATTGTTGATGATATATATACTACAGGTGCGACAATTGAAGCTGTAGCAAAAGTCTTACAAAAGCATAAAGCGCTACGCGTTGATGCCCTTACGTTGGCTAGTGGTAGTTTCTAATCTTTATTACTAAATGTAGGAATATAATATTTGATTTCATATTAGCCAAGCACATCAATAAATGCTTTAACTACATCAGGATCAAAGAGAGAACCAGACGCACTAAAAAGTTCTTCTTTTGCTTTAGCTTTTGTTTTAGCCCAAAATTCAGTAGAAGGATTAACTGTTGTATCATAGTAATCTGCTACAGCAATGATTCGAGCTCCTAACGGAATATTGGCACCACGTAGATGTTTAGGATAACCGGAGCCATCCCATTTTTCATGATGGTAACGAATATAAGGTAAAATTTGTTGGCAGCAAGGATAGTTTTCAATCATATTGGCACCACTTGCAGCATGTTGTTTATACTTAGACATTTCTTGCTTATTAAGATATGGAGATTTTTGGATTAATGCATTAGGTACCATTAATAGACCTACGTCATGAAGTAAAGCTGCATGACGAATCTGTTCAATTTCATTTAATGGTAAACCCATTTTAGCTGCGATGCTAACAGCATAGTTTGAAACCTGAATAGAATGTGTATAGAGATGATAGCTTTTCATTTGTATCATCTGTAAAAGTTGTGCGCTTATGGCTTCTAAACTGTCTTTCTCCAGTTCATACAAACCTGATGGTTGCATCAATGATAACATAAACATAATAAACCCCTCTAACTAACAAACTGAACATATGGTACAACCCCTCGTACTTATGTTCATATCGTACAACTTTAGGCCGTTCTAATTTAACAGTATACAAATTATACACCATAAATAATTTTTTGTGTATGATACGTATGTTCTTACAAATATGTTGTATTCATATTTGGCATACAAAAAATAATTGACAATTTAAGAATCCACTAGATATGGTACTTAAAAAATGTGATTTTAGAAATATTAAAATATTATGAAGAATATTTTAGGTTTTCTATTCCAATTTTCTATACATCAACAAATAGGGGTTGCAAAATTTATTCTCATTGTTCTAAGAATTATGCGATAGTATGTTTGGTAAAAAAATTATATTTGGCTACTTAACTATATAATCAAAATTTTTTAAAATAATAGTAAAACTAGACATGAATACTGTTATTCTTTATAATACGTCTATACGGGTCTGTGGTTGAAAGTCGAGGCTAGTCGCAGGCAAAACGATCCACATAAGCAGCCCAAAGGGTTGTGAGCATGGTGCGGCTTAGGTGTAAGTCCTGCCGATAAAATCGAGAGAGGTAGTAGTGGGGAGTCTTGGACTTATGAGCGAACCTTCCAGCAGGCGAGTGTGGGGGCAAAGACCAGGTCAGCCGTATAGGGGCACATGAGGCTTTTCTCATGTGCTTTTTTTATACAGTTGTATATTATAAAATTTATAGAAAACCACTAACTATGGGAAAGTTTTTATACATAGCCGTAATATTTATACAAATAATGCATAAAATTAAAATATAAATATAGTGATTTTGCGATTATATCTAAAGTTATATACAAAATTATTGACATAATTATACTTAATCTATATACTATTATAAAGTAGTAGTAAGTTAAAATAATGAGGTTGATAATATGTTAAATAGCAAAGTAAAAAAAATAATTCTTGGCGGTTGTATGTTAGTGATGGCTGCTTCTTTAGTTGGTGGATGTGGTTCCTCTAATCAACCTACATCTAATAAACTTATCGTTGGCACTAATGCTACATTTGTTCCATTTGAGTTTAAAGATGAAAAAACTCAAGATTATACAGGTTTTGATATTGAATTGATTCGTGCGATCGGTAAACGTATTAATAAAGATGTAGAGCTAAAAAATGTAGCTTTTGATGCTTTGATTCCAGCTTTGAACACACATGATATTGATGTTGCTGCATCTGGTATGACTATTACAAAAGCGAGAAGTGAAAAAGTATTATTTTCTTCTCCTTATTATGAAAATGCCTTAGCAGTAGTATATAAAGATGGAACGGCTGTGAATTCTCTTGATGACTTAAAGGGTAAAAAAATTGCAGCCCAATTAGGTACTACTGGTGCAGATTTAGCTCATAAAATTGAAGGTACTACTGTAAAAGAATTTGACCATAGTAATGAAGCTTTGTTAGAATTACAAAATGGTGGAGTAGATGCAACTGTAATCGATTTACCTGTAGCTCAATATTACAGTACTAAGCATCCTGACCAACATATTAAATTTATGGCATATCCAAATACTAAAGAATACTTGGGCTTAGCAATTAATAAGGATAACAAAGCATTGCAAGAAGAAATCAATAAAGCAATTGCTGATATGAAGGCTGATGGTGAATTTAATACATTATATAAAAAATGGTTTAATGTAGATGCACCTGCTGATATGCCAGTAGTTTTAGAATTTAAATAATAGGAGAGATTATGAGTTTTAATTGGGGGTTAATTGCGGATAATTTACCGCTCTTGCTACAAGGTGCTCTAGTGACTGTAGAAATTACAGCCATGTCTGTAGGTTGTGGCTTTTTTATCGGTCTTTTAGTATCTTTAGCAAATTTATCTAAATTTAGATTAGTTAGATTGCTTGCAAAATGTTATGTAGATATCATTCGTGGTACACCATTACTGGTGCAAATTTTCCTAATCTATTTTGCCTTGCCTATGATTACAGGTCAACGGATTGATCCATATATTGCGGCTGTTACCGCATGTAGTATTAACTCTGGTGCTTATGTATCTGAAATTTTCCGTGCTGGTATTCAATCTATTGATAAAGGTCAAATGGAGGCCGGTCGTTCTCTTGGTTTAACTTGGGGACAAACTATGCGTTACATCATTATGCCTCAAGCTTTTAAAGCAATTATTCCTCCGTTAGGGAATGAATTTATTGCCATGTTGAAAGATTCCTCTTTAGTTTCTGTTATCGGTTTCGAGGAGTTGACACGTCGTGGTCAATTAATCATTGCTAAAACCTATGCATCCTTTGAAATCTGGGGTACGGTTGCTGTGATTTACCTTATTATGACAGTGACTATCTCACAATTAGTTGGATATCTTGAAAGGAAATATAGCATTAAATGATTAAATTAGAAAATGTACATAAATCTTTTGGTAAAAATGAAGTACTAAAAGGTATTAATTTACATATTGAACAAGGTCAAGTTGTTGTAATCATCGGTCCTTCTGGTTCTGGTAAAAGTACGGTACTGCGCACTATGAACTACTTAGAAGAACCTACATCTGGTAAGGTTATCGTAGATGGTATGGATCTTTCTGATAAGAAAAAGTTAAATGACGTTCGTGCTGAAGTAGGAATGGTATTCCAAAACTTTAATCTATTCCCACATATGACGGTTATGGAAAATCTTACTTTAGCACAAACTAAGGTTCGTAAAACATCTATGGAAGAGGCTAAGAAGATAGGTCAAGCTTTACTTGATCGAGTAGGTTTGGCGGATAAAGCCAATGCATATCCTGATTCTTTGTCAGGTGGTCAAAAGCAGCGTGTTGCTATTGCTCGTGCTTTAGCTATGAGACCTAAAGTAATGCTTTTTGATGAACCTACTTCAGCTCTTGATCCTGAAATGGTTAGTGAAGTACTAGATGTAATGAAGTCTTTAGCTGAGGAAGGTATGACGATGGTCATCGTTACTCATGAAATGGGCTTTGCGAAAAAAGTAGCGGATAGAGTTTTATTTGTTGATGGTGGCTTGATTTTAGAAGATGATACACCTGAACGCGTATTCGATGCTCCTACAAATGAAAGAACAAAATCATTTTTAGACAAAATTTTAATAGATTAATTAATGATATTATAGGAAGCAAATTCTAGAATTAGAAATTGCTTCCTGTTTTTTTACATTAAATTTAACCTATTTATTTATATTAATTTTTATTATATATGTATAGCTTAATATCTATTAATATATTTGATAACCTTTAGGCTGTATTTATTAATTATAAAGAGTTTGTATAAAGATTTAAAGTGTAGATTAATCTGAAAAATACGATTATTGCTATAAATATTTGTGATATAACAATAATTTATACAGTCATTTTTAAAAACAATAATTTTTAATTCACATATTTTTATGATTATAAAAATATACAATTAATTTATAGGGCTTATATAATTATTTATGACATGTATAGATATAGGGATTTTTGAGATTTACAGCAAATGATATTCTTATTTCTAGTGTTTGTATATTCATTAAAAATGTAAATATTGTTGTTTGATATTTTATACATGCTGTGTTATGATACACATATAGAGCAAGACAGTAAGACAATATATATATTTTTTAGGAGGATGTTACCATGTTAGGTAAAGTAAAATGGTTCAGCGCAGAAAAAGGTTATGGTTTTATTGAACGTGAAGACGGTAGCGATGTATTTGTACACTACTCTGCAATCCAAGACGAAGGTTTCAAATCTTTGACTGAAGGTCAAAATGTAGAATTTGAGATTGTTGATGGAAACCGTGGACCTCAAGCCGCTAACGTTGTTAAAGCGTAACTACATACCAAAAAAATTATAAAAACAATATATAATTGGCCCCCGATAGTATATACTATCGGGGTTTTTTGATTTTCTATATACATTTTATACATAATTCTACAAAAAATATAAAATTTTTACATAAAAAAGAAGGAGTTTTACAGTTGGATGTAGAAATACTAAATATAACACGAGAGATAAGGTTATATAATACCACACACTCGCATCTCGTGGATGATTTTTAGAAAGGGTGTTGACTTATGAAAGTAGCAATTAGAGGAAAAAACATTGAAGTGACAGATGCCTTAAGAGCATATATCGAAAAAAGATTGAGTAAATTGACTCGTTACTTCGATGATGAGTTAAATGCACAAGCGGTTTTATCCGTTGTAAAAGATAAATCTACAATTGAACTTACATGTTTTGTTGATAAAATCGTTCTTCGTGGTGTGGAAACTAATGATGATATGTACGCAGCTATTGATTTAGTAGTGGATAAAATTGTTCGCCAAATCCATAAATATAAAACTCGTTTGGCTAAACGTTTCAAAAAACAAGAAGCTT
Source organism: Veillonella parvula (assembly GCA_959601155.1). Taxonomy (GTDB): domain Bacteria; phylum Bacillota; class Negativicutes; order Veillonellales; family Veillonellaceae; genus Veillonella; species Veillonella parvula_R. Next base: position 212,054 of record CAUGOU010000001.1, read on the forward strand.
TCCATCCTGAAGCTTTGGCAGCTCCTGTGGAAGAAGAAACTATTGAAGTTGTAAAACGCAAACACTTTGTTGTGCGCCCTATGGATGTTGAGGAAGCGATTTTACAAATGAATCTTATTGGTCACGATTTCTTTATGTTCTTTAATGCTGAAACTGAAGCGATGAACGTTGTTTATCGTAGACATGATGGTTTCTATGGTTTGATCGAGCCAGAACTTCAATAATATATAATGTCGGCTGAACTTAATCCTAACTCCTTTCTACTTTAAATCAGCCGATTATTATATTAAGGTGGATGACTTAAAATAGTCATCCACCTTTTTTGCAAAAATAATACTATAAATAATCTTGAAATGCCTTGAATTCTTTGACTATTCAAGGCTTTTTCGTTATAATAAGTTAGATAAAATAATGTAAGATGTCCCGTAGAGGAGTGATTTGTTTGTTAAGCTTTTTACAAAGGCTATTAGGCAATAATAACGCAAAAGAAATTAAAAAAATGCGTGCTATTGCAGATCATATTAATGAAATTGAACCTAATTATATTAAATTAAGTGATGCTAACTTAGTGGCAAAAACTGATGAGTTTAAACGTCGTTTGCAAAAAGGGGAAACGTTAGACGACTTATTGCCAGAAGCATTTGCTGTAGTTCGTGAAGCATCTAAACGTGTTTTAGGTATGCGTCATTTCGATGTACAGTTAATGGGGGGCATTTGCCTACATAATGGTAATATCGCTGAGATGCGTACTGGTGAAGGTAAAACATTAGTAGCTACATTGCCTGTATATTTGAATGCATTGACCGGTAAGGGTGTACACGTTGTAACAGTAAATGATTATTTGGCGACTCGTGATAGCGAGCAAATGGGACGTTTATATAATTTCTTAGGACTTTCCACGGGCCTTATTGTGGCTAATCTTGACTTTAATCAACGTAAAGAAGCCTATGCGTGTGATATTACATATGGTACAAATAATGAGTTTGGTTTTGACTATTTACGGGATAACATGGTAACCGATGTTGTTCAAATGGTACAACGACCATTGAATTATGCCATTGTGGATGAAGTAGACTCCATTCTTATTGATGAAGCAAGAACACCATTAATTATCTCAGGCCCTGGTCAACGTTCCACTGATAATTATTATAAATTGGCTAAAATTGTTCCTCACCTTATAAAAGATGAAGACTATGTTATCGATGAAAAACAAAAAACTATTGCCCCTACAGATTCTGGAATCGCAAAGGTTGAAAAAATGCTTGGCGTTGAAAACCTATATGATGCAGAAAATATCGAGTTGAATCATTTGCTTGGTGCTTCTTTGCGTGCTTATGCTATGATGCATCGTGATACTGATTATGTGGTTAAAGATGGTGAAGTTGTTATCGTCGATGAGTTTACGGGTCGTTTGATGTTTGGACGCCGTTATTCTGATGGTTTGCATCAGGCTATTGAGGCTAAAGAAGGTTTGAAAGTTGAACGCGAAAGCCAAACTTTAGCATCTGTCACATTCCAGAACTATTTCCGTATGTATGATAAATTAGCAGGTATGACAGGTACTGCTAAAACAGAAGAAAAAGAATTTATCGATATTTATGGATTAGAGGTTATACCAATTCCACCGAATAAGCCTTTAATCCGGATGGATTTGCCAGATCAGATTTTTAAAACTAAAGCTGCTAAATATCGTGCCGTAGTACGTAATGCAGTAGAACGGCATCAAATAGGGCAACCTATTTTGATTGGTACTACATCTATTACACAGTCTGAAGAACTTTCAGACATGTTGTTGCGTGCAGGTGTACCTCATAAAGTATTGAATGCTAAACATCATGAACAAGAAGCAGAAATCGTTGCAGCTGCTGGCCAAATGGGAATGGTAACAATCGCTACTAATATGGCTGGTCGCGGTACAGATATTACTCTTGGAGAAGGTGTGCCAGAACTAGGTGGTTTAGCAATTTTGGGGACAGAACGCCATGAAAGCCGACGTATCGATAATCAATTACGCGGCCGTGCTGGTCGTCAAGGGGATCCTGGTTCTTCTCAATTCTTTTTATCATTAGAAGATGACTTAATGCGTATCTTTGGTGCTGACAATATTACAGGTATCATGGATAAACTTGGTATGGAAGAGGATGAACCTATCGAGCATTCTTTGATTACTAAATCTATTGAACGTGCTCAAAAGAAAGTAGAGGATCATAACTATAACATTCGTAAATATGTACTCGAGTATGATGATGTTATGAATCAACAACGTGAAGTATTATACGAACAACGACGTCGTATTTTACGTAACGAATCCTTGCGTGAAACAATTAATGAAATGATTGACAAGCTTGTTACCGAATCTGTAGATGCTTATGCTGATGAAAAGCTCTATCCAGAAGAATGGGATTATGAAGGTCTCTATAAACATTTAAGTCAATATTTCTTAACAGAGGAGATTATGTCTTCTCAAGATATGGAAGAATATAGTCGTCAAGACTTATTAGAACGCTTATTAGAAATTGCTCATGAAGAGTATCAAGATCGCGTTGATATGCTTGGAGAGGCTATGTTTAGTCAACTTGAAAAGGCGATTATGTTGCGCGTTGTTGATAATAAATGGATGGAACATTTGGATAATATGGATATGCTACGAGAAGGTATTGGCCTCCGTGCATATGGTCAAAAGAATCCGTTGGTAGAATATAAGTTTGAAGCTTTCGATATGTTCCAAAACATGATTGCAGCTATTCAAGATGAGACAATCATGGCATTATATAAAATTCGTGCACAATTGATTCAAGAAATCGAAGAACCAGTTGATCACTTAGAAGGTGCACAATCCCATCATGAAGATGTGTTGGAGCCACAAAACATAGATTAAGATTTGTGAATGGCACGTTGCTCAAAGGGATTTCCACTGGGCAACGGCCATTTTTCTATTTTGTTAAGGTAATAGTTTATTGATGTAATAGGCTAATTAACTAAAGGTGGTGAACATAAATTGTTAGAAGATTTAAAACCGATTATTTCTAATCTAGAAGAACGTATTTATGGGATGAGGGATTCACTTTAACATCGCTCAGAAGGAAGACCGAATATTTACACTTGATGTACAGATGAGTGATCCTACATTTTGGGATAATCCAGATAAAGCTCGTGAGATTTCTCAAGAGGCCACACAACTAAAAAATGCTGTAGAAAGCTATAAGCAACTTGTTAGTGATATTGAAGATGCTAATATGATGCTTGAAATGGCTATAGATGAAGATGACCTCTCCATGGAGAGTGAAATCAAGGAATATGTTAAGCAAATAGAAGAAACCTTGGAAAAGCAAGAAGTACTTTTATTGTTAAGTGGTGAATATGATGCAAATAATGCTATTTTAACATTTCATGCTGGTGCTGGTGGGACGGAGGCACAAGATTGGTGTTCTATGTTAATTCGCATGTACTTGCGCTGGGCTGAAAAATCTGGCTTCTCCATCGAGTTAATGGATGAACAACCTGGTGATGAAGCAGGGATAAAATCTGCTACATTCCTTGTTAAAGGTGAAAATGCCTTTGGTTACTTGAAGTCTGAGAAAGGTGTGCATCGTCTCGTTCGTATTTCACCATTTGATGCCGCGGCTCGACGTCATACATCATTTGCTGCTGTCGATGTAATGCCTGAAATCGATGATACTGTAGAAATTAATATCGATATGAAAGACGTTCAAGTTGATACATATCGTGCTAGTGGCGCTGGTGGTCAGCATATTAATAAAACCGATTCTGCTGTTCGTATGACCCATAAGCCAACAGGTATTGTAGTACAATGCCAAACACAACGTTCTCAAATGCAGAATAGAGAACAAGCTTTACGTTTGTTACGGGCGAAACTATTTGAGTTAGAGCTCGAAAAGCAAGCTGAACTTAAAGAACAGATTGGAGGTACCTACCAAGCAATTGAGTGGGGGAGTCAAATTCGTTCCTATGTATTCCATCCATATAATCTTGTTAAGGATCATCGTACTAGTGTAGAAACTGGTAATGTTCAAGCTGTTATGGATGGCAACTTAGACCCATTTATCGAAGGTTTCTTAAAAAAAGAGGCTAACTTAACAATTTAGGAGATACTATGAAAAAGTTTTTACTATTCCTATTAGTGCTAATTATTGCTCTTGTAGTGGCATCCCAATTTTTATTACCATCTTTTATTGGCTCTCGTATTGAAAGTCAATTAAATGAAACATTGAAACCAACGGCTCAAACAGTAAATGTTGAGGCTCAACCTGCTTTCAAAATTTTATATGGTGAGGTGGATCGTGTTTATGGCACTTTGGAGAATATTAAACTGGGTAAATTGAATTTTGCTAGCTTCCGATTTGATGCTAAACAAATTTTTGTTAATCCAATTTCTTTATTAGCTAGTCAACAAATTGATATCGTTAGTGTTGGGAATGCTAGTATTGATGGGACTATTAATAAAGCTGATTTAGGGACTTTCTTAAGTAATGAAGCAGGTAGTGATATTCAAGACGTACAAGTTGACATTAGTAAAGATAATATCAGCCTAACCGGTAAAATGAATGTAGGCATGGTGTTTAAAGGGGATGTTAAATTAGATGGGAATTTAGAGTTAAAGGGCAATACATTATTGTTTTCACCTAAAAAGTTCACCATAAATGGTGCTACAATTCCTGGTATGACATCTAATGTGTTAGAAAGTACTCAAATTTATGACTTTAACAATTTTCCAATTCCTGTAAAAGCGGAAAGTTTAACTGTTGATAATGGTGAAATTCTCATTAAAGTTAAACCTGTACTCAACTAGAAAGGATTTGTCGTGAATCATCGGAACGCACAAAAAAGTAAGTACTCATGGATTCTTATACTTTGTATTATTATAGGTCTTTTATCTTCCTTATACTTAGTATTTGAACGCCATCAGATTGAGAAATCTCAAAATCATATTGAAAATATTGTAGACTATGATGCAGTTTTACGAGCCAGCGCCTTTGAAAAGCGTAGTCAACAAGAAGCTTTTGATGCATTACATAATGCTGGTGTGACTGCTTTTGCTATTTATGATCGCACGTTAGAAAAAGCAAAAGATGCGGGCCAAGTTAAAGTATTAAGCTCTGAAGAGATGGACTCTGTTCGTGTTAATGGCGCTGCGATTAAACCTGGGGCGACTTATGTGGCATTAATTTCAGGTAAAGAAGGTTATTATAAAGAAATTCGAGAGGATTTATACCACCGTATTGGCAAGGACAAGGTGAAAGAGCTTAATACAAGTATTGGTCCTGTTCTTGAATTGTATGGTGCAACAGCAGATAGCTATGCAAAGATGAATCTTGGTATTTCAAAGTTGCAAGCACAAGAGGTTGTAGATCGTGGTTTCAATGTTATCGTTCGTCCAACAAACTATAGAAACGTAACATCTGAAGATATTCAATATGTATTTAAACGACTTGAAGGCATTCCTCATGTAACAGGGATGATTTTTGCTGGTAAAGAAGCTCTAGGTGCACCTAATTTAACGGATGAAACATTAGCATTACTAAATAAAAACCATATTCCACTAGTTGGTATCGAAGCTGTAAATCAGTTGCAGTATGAGCCACAACAAGGTTTCTTGGAAATGGCGGCCAAAAATAATTATAGTGTAGGTCGTGTGTATACTATCGCTAAAGAGGAGTTAAAGAAAATTACCCCTGAAGAAGCGGCACAACGCTTTTACATTAGTGATATAGAGCGAAATATTCGTTTTAACTTGTTTCCGATGTATGAAACAGGTATAAATAATGAAACTGTATTACAGACTACAATCAACTATATTAACATAGCTACAGAGAAATTGGCTGTAAAAGGTTATGAATTTGGTCCAGCGGATATTTATCCTGCTTATACACCAAATCCATTATTAGTAGTTATTACAATGATCGGGGCTATAGCACTTTTTGTATATGTTCTACAAATGATGTTACCAATGTCTAAGCATACGCAACTTGTGGCCTTTTTTGGAATTTCTTTGGCATCTATTGTTGTATTTATTCTTACAAATGGTACCTTAATTACTCAAATATGGGCTCTATCTAGTGCTATTATGGCTCCTGTAGGTGCTATGATACGCTTGATGGAAGAGTGGCGCCGTTATGATGGTGCACGTCCATTAGGTGCCATTAAGTCTACGATTCTTGCCTTATTATATCTTGTAATTGCTGCATTATTTGCTGCTATTGGCGGAATGTATATCGCATCTTTATTGGGCAATACGAAATTCTTTATGGAGTTTGCTCTCTTTAGAGGTGTTAAGTTGACCTTTGTTCTGCCAATTATTTTAGTTATTATTGCGTACCTTCAACGATTCCCATTGTGGAACGGCCGCATGATTAATTCCAAAGAAGAAGCGAAAACATTTGTAGTGGAATTCTTAACTATGGATGTTAAATTATATGTATTCTTTATAATAGCAGCACTTGGTGGTGCAGTATGGGTATTTGTTGGCCGTAGTGGACACACTGCAGGTGTTCCTGTACCAGGCTTTGAACTTATGCTACGTCGTTTTCTTGAAAATACAATGTATGCGAGACCGCGTGAAAAAGAGTTCATTATTGGTCATCCTGCTTTAATGCTAGCTACCTTTGCGTTCATGCGTAAGTGGCCTACAGTAATTCATTTCTTGTTAACTCTAGCTGGTGTTATTGGCATTGCTTCGATGGTTGAAACCTTCTGTCATCTTAGAACGCCAGTGTTCATGTCCATCATGCGTGGTTATGATGGTTTGTTAATTGGCGCCCTTTTTGGAGTGCTTCTTATCATCGCAGTACGGTTTATGATGTACGTAACACAATGGTTCCAAGCTAGGGAGGTTGACCATGAGTAATATTGTTATCTCTGGTTATTATGGCTTTGGTAATGCTGGTGATGAGGCCATGCTTTGTGCTATTATCGATGCTATTCGTAAAGAAGAGGCTGATGCACATATTACTGTAATTTCTGGTAATCCTAAAGAGACTAGTAAAAAGCATAATATTAATGCTGTAGGTACATTTTCTGCATTGGGTATCTTAAAAGCAATTGCTCATTCGGATCTTGTTATTAGTGGTGGTGGTAGTTTATTACAAGATGCTACTAGTATTCGCAATACTTACTATTACTTAAGTATTATGGCGTTAGCAAAGTTGCTTGGGAAAAAAGTAATGCTATACTCCCAAGGTATTGGTCCTTTAAATCGTTCATCAACACGTCGTGCCGTTGGATTTGTATTGCGTTTTGTAGATACTATTACAGTTAGAGATTCTATTTCAAAGGATGAACTAGTTTCTTTGGGAATTGAAGATGTAGAAGTTACTGCAGATGCGGTATTGGCCATGCAACCAGCAGATCTTTCAATTGGCTCTCATATTCTGAAAGGGTATATATCTAAAATATCTGAAGCAGATGAACAACGTAAACGAATTGGTGTGGCGGTTCGTAGTTGGAAAGAGGATACAGAGTATAGAGAATCCTTAGCTAATGTATTGAGCAGATTACAAGAACAAGATAATGTGGAAATTATCTTTATTCCTATGTCACATCCTGAGGATACAAAAGAGGCTAAGATCATTGCCAGCTATATGCCGAATGGCGCTATTGTGCTAGAAGGTCCGTTCTCTACAGAGCAACAAGTGTCATTATCTGGAAATGTGGACCTCATGATTGGTATACGTCTTCACGCTTTAGTTTTTAGTTCTTTAATGGGAAAACCAGTTATTGGTATTTCCTATGATCCTAAAATTACAAGCTTTTTACATATGATTGGTCAAGAGCCTATTGGCACAATGACTCATTTGCGTGAAGAAGCCTTATATCAATGGTGTCATAAATTGTTGAATTCTCGTGAGGAGTATCAAGCATCTTATGATCGCATTGAATCATTGCGTGTAGATTCCCAACGCAATGCAGAAATTGCTATTTCATTACTTAAAGATTATTAATATATTGGATTTTATCCAGAAAGTGAGGTCTCTATGGCTACATTAACACAAGATGTTAAACAATTAGTTCAAGAGAAGGCAAAAGCTATTCGCGTTGGTATTGTACAGTCTGTAACGGCAGCGAAATCCGGTCACCCAGGTGGTTCATTATCCATCGCCGATGTGATGGCCTTGTTGTACTATGTTGAGATGAATGTAGATCCAGCAAATCCAAAAGCTCCTAATAGAGATCGTTTTGTCCTTTCTAAAGGTCATGCAGCGCCTGCACTATACGCTACATTGGCTGAAAAAGGTTATTTCCCTAAAGAAGAACTTTTGAACTTACGTAAAATTAATCATATGTTACAAGGCCATCCTGATATGAAACACACACCAGGTGTAGATATGTCTACAGGTTCTTTAGGACAAGGCATTTCTGCGGCTTGTGGTATGGCATTGGCAGGCAAAATTGATAATGCAGATTACCGTGTATACTCTATTCTTGGTGATGGTGAGCTTGAAGAAGGTCAAGTGTGGGAAGCTGCAATGTTTGCTGGCTTTTATAAACTGAATAATTTGACAGCTTTTGTCGATTTTAACGGTCTTCAAATTGATGGTGATATTACTAAAGTTCTTTCTCCATTACCAATTCCAGAAAAGTTCAAAGCTTTCAATTGGAATGTTATTGAAGTTAATGGTCATGACCTTGATGAGCTTCATAATGCTATTGAAACTGCGAAAGCTTTCACAGAAGGCCCAACATGTATTATCATGCATACTGTAAAGGGTAAAGGCGTTGAAGAGATGGAAGGTCAAGCAGGCTGGCATGGTAAAGCACCAAGTGAAGAGCAAGGTGTAGCCTTTGTTAATGAAATTATGGGGGTGCAATAATGGGTAAAGCAACACGTGAAGCATATGGTAATGCGCTAGCTCGCATTGGTAAAGAGAATACTAATATTATCGTACTAGATGCGGATTTATCCAAATCTACTAAAACAGATACATTTAAAGCTGTGTGCCCAGAACGTTTCTTTAACGTAGGTATTGCAGAGCAAAACTTGATTTCTGTTGGTGCTGGACTTGCAGCGGCAGGTAAGATTCCATTTGTATCATCTTTCTCCATGTTTGCTACAGGACGTGCATTTGAACAAATTCGCAATGCTGTATGCTATCCTAAATTAAACGTGAAAGTATGTGCTACACATGCGGGCATTACTGTTGGTGAGGATGGTGCAACGCACCAAAGTTTAGAGGATATTTCCTGTATGCGTACATTGCCAAATATGACTGTAGTGGTGCCTGCTGATGAGCGTGAAACAGAGGCTGTTATCGAATGGGCTGCATCTTATAACGGCCCAGTATACGTTCGTTTGGGGCGTGCTGGTGTAGATGATGTAACAACAGAAGGCTACTCATTTGTGCCAGGTAAATCTACTATTTTGGTAGATGGTTCTGATGTTACAATTATTGCTTGTGGTGCATTAGTTGGACCTGCTGTAGAGGCATCTAAAACTTTATCTGAATCTAATATATCTGCACGTGTTATTAATATGGCATCTATTAAACCTATTGATGCTGAAGCAATTATAAAAGCCGCTGCGGAAACTGGTGCTATCGTTACAGCTGAAGAACATAATATTATTGGTGGCCTCGGTTCTGCTGTATCTGAAGTAGTAGTATCTAATAAGCCTGTACCTATGGAATTCGTTGGTGTCCAAGATACATTTGGGGAGAGTGGAACACCAAAAGAACTAATGGCAAAGTATGGCTTAACTGCCAATGATATTGTAGAAGCCGTAAAACGTGTAATCGCTCGTAAATAATCAAAGGGGATCCCATGATTGAATTTAAGAATGTTAGTAAAGTCTATGATAATGGTTCTGTTGCATTAGACGATGTGTGTTTAACCATTAACGATGGTGAATTTGTTCTCGTTTGTGGTCACAGTGGTGCAGGGAAATCAACATTATTTAAGTTATTAACACATGAGGTAGTGCCAGATGCTGGTACTGTCATTGTTGATGACTTTGATGTTACGCGTATGAAGCGCAGTAAAATTCCTAAATTGCGGAGAAAGCTTGGCGTTGTATTCCAAGACTTCCGATTATTGCCTAATAAAACGGTAGCAGAGAATATTGCTTTTGCTCTTGAAGTTATTGAAGAAAAACCAAAAATTATTAAAGAAAAGGTGAGTCATGTATTAGACCTTGTTGGTTTATCTGAGAAGGCTAATGATTTACCAGAGGATCTTTCTGGCGGGGAACAACAACGTGTTGCTATTGCGCGTGCAATTGTTAATCGCCCAACAGTATTAATTGCTGATGAACCTACTGGTAACCTTGATCCTGATACTAGTAAGGATATTGTTGAATTGTTTAAGCATATTAACAATTTCGGCACTACCGTTATTATGGTTACCCATAATATGGATCTTGTTTCATACTTGAATAAACGCGTTATTCGTTTAAAAGACGGCCGTGTTCAAAGTGATAATATGAGAGGTGCAGAAATTAATGAAGCCTAGAACGATAAAATACTATTTTAAAGAAGCACTGAAGTCTATGAAACGTAATGGACTTATGACATTAGCGTCCATTTCTACAGTGGCTTTATCCTTATTTATGCTCGGTGTATTCCTTTGTGGTGTCATTAATTTGAATAACATGGCATCCAGTCTAGAAAATCAAGTACAGTTAAGTATTTACTTAAAGGATGGCTTAACAACTGATCAAATTATGGCAGTAGGAAAGCAAATTAAGGCTATACCTAACTTAAAGCATTTAGAATTTGTTAATAAAGAGCAAGCTATGAAGGAGTTCAAAGAACGCCTTGGTGATCAGCAACAATTGGTGAATGCTTTAGGTGATGTAAATCCGTTGCCTAACTCATATGTGTTAACCTTTGATAATCCTAGCGATGTTAAAGCAACTGCAAAATTAGCTACGACATTCCAAGGCGTAGAAAGTACACACTATGGTCAAGATATTGTAGAAGAGCTTTTCCGCATTACGCAAGTAATTCGTATTGGTGGGATTGTATTGATTGCTTTCCTAGCAGCTGCAACACTATTCATCATTTCAAATACAATTCGGTTGACTGTATTCGCACGTCGTAAAGAAATTGCAATCATGAAATATGTAGGTGCTACTAATGGATTTATTCGTTGGCCATTTTTGATTGAAGGCATGTTGTTAGGCTTAATTGGTGCTATCATTGCCGTTCTTTGCGTTGGTGAATTTTATCACTTCATCACAATGGAAGTTTCTGAATCATTAGCATTCTTCCCTTTAGTACCAATGTTCCCATTCTTCTATGATGTAGCCCTTTATATCTTAGGTGGCGGCATAGTAGTAGGTGCTATTGGTAGTACTATTTCTTTGAAACAATACATGAAGGTGTAATGTTTATGAATAATAGTATATTTAAATCTCGCTTCGTAGCGGCAATTTTGACTGGTATAGTGGTATTGGGAACACCATTATACATCGTTGCAGAGGACGAAGATTTAACAAATCAACTTGATTCAATTCAACAACAAGTTAATCAACAAAATGCTAAAAAGGCAGATGCTGAAACTGTAATAGTCAGTGTATCCGAACAGTTACGTCAAATCGAAGAACAATTACGTCAGGCTCAGCAACAATTGGATTCTATTCAACAACAACGTATAGCTGTTGAAAATGATATTACAGTGAATGAAAAATTACTTGCTGAAGCACAAAAGCGACTAGAAGGGCGAGAAGCCGTATTTTATAAGCGTGTACGTGATATTTATATTAATGGTCGTTTAAGTTACTTAGATGTAGTTATTGGATCTAAAGATTTTACAGACTTTGCTAATCGTTTAGAAATTTTAAAACGAATTATTGATTCTGATATTAAATTAATTGAGGAAATCAAAAAAGAGCGCGCTGAAATAGCGGCTCGAAAGCAAGCACTAGAACAGTCTCGCGCAAAACTAGTTGAGCTTGAAAAAGCAGCTGTGGCAAAACGAGCTGAAATAGAGCAAAAGAAGAAAGAACGTGAGGTAGTTCTTCAAAAGGCTCAAAATGATCGTGCTACAGCAATGCAAGCAGTAGAAGAATTAAATGCATCTTCTGCACAGATTACAGCGTTATTGAAAGCACGTCAAGCAGAGCGTGCCGCTGCTCGTGCTGCAGCAGCGGCTCAACAATCTTCACCAACTTACTCTTGGGTACAAGGGTCTGGTCAACTTGGGTGGCCTGTAAGTGGTGAAATTACCTCTCCATATGGCTATCGTACACATCCGATTTGGGGCACTACAATTTATCATTCTGGCATTGATATTGGTGTTGATGAAGGTACACCTGTTCATGCTGCAGATGGTGGTACTGTTGCTTGGTCGGGTTGGATGGGTGGCTATGGTTATGCCGTAGTTATCGATCATGGTAATGGCATGTCTACTCTTTATGGACATAATTCTGAACTTGCTGTCTCTGAAGGGCAAGATGTAGGTAAGGGTCAAGTTATTGCCTATGCTGGTAGCACAGGTAATAGTACAGGGCCACATGTACATTTTGAAGTTCGTATAAGTGGGGATCCTGTGGATCCTATGGGATATTTATAATATGAAATTTGATACACGTACAGTGTTATGGAGTCTATTGAAATATATAGGCTCTGGCATTGTTATTATGTGGCTTACATTTTGGTATCTTTCCGGTTCATTCTGGGGGCTACCAAGATTATTTATAGCCTATTATACTGCGAGTCAAGTTTTTATGACACCTATGGCTAAAACTACCCTTTATGATGGTATGCTAAAGGGGTTAATTGACTCTTTGGGAGAACCGCATAGTGTTTATTTAAATGCAGAAGAATATAAATCTATGAAAATGCAAACATCTGCAACATATGCTGGTGTTGGTATGGTCCTTGGTACTGATGATAAAGGTCTATATGCAGTTAGCGTAATGGAAGACCAACCAGCTTTTAAAGCTGGAATTAAACCTGGAGACCACATTATTGCTATCGATGGACAATCCACTACTGAAATTCCGGTAGAGGAAGCATCTTCTCGTATTCGTGGCGAAGCTGGTACTACTGTATCTCTAGATATTGAACGTAATGGTGAAAAGTTGCATTTTGATATCACTCGTGAATCCATAGTTTTGCCTACTGTTAAAAGTAAAATGCTTACTAGCACAGTTGGATATATTCGTATTAGTCAGTTTGCAGAAAATACCGCAGAAGATTTTGCCACTCAATATAAAGAGCTTCAATCTCAAGGTATGAAGGCTCTTGTCTTGGACCTACGAGATAATCCAGGCGGTTTATTATCTACTACTGAAAAGATATCTAACTATATTATGCCTCCAGGTACACTCGTAACAGTACAAAATCGATCAGGTAAAAAGGATACTTATAAGTCAGATGGACCTGATGTAGCTATGCCATTGGTTGTTTTAGTTAATAAGGGCTCTGCTAGTGCATCAGAAATCATAGCAGGGGCTGTTCAAGATCGTAAATTAGGCACTATCGTAGGTACTAATACATATGGTAAAGGTACCGTTCAAACTATTTTCCCTAGTTTAGATGATGAAGGAATTAAAGTAACTATTGCTAAGTACCACACGCCAAGTGATCGTGTTATTGATGGAACAGGTATTAAACCTGATGTAGAAATCGATTTACCAAAAGGTGTACATCCATCTAGTACATTAGATGATATTCAAATTAAAAAAGCATTAGAGCTATTACAGCAATAATGCATAGGAGTTAAATTATGTTTATAGATAGAGCGCGCGTCTTTGTTAAAGCTGGTGACGGTGGGGATGGTATGTCCAGCTTCCGTCGAGAAAAATACGTTCCAAATGGCGGCCCTAGTGGTGGTGATGGTGGTAAAGGTGCGGATGTTGTTTTTAAAGCTGACAAGAATATTAATACGCTTGTAGACTTTAGATATAAACGTCAGTTTAAGGCACCAGCTGGCGGTAATGGTGAAAGCTCTAATAAGCACGGTCGAGGTTCCGATCCTCTTATCATTCCAGTTCCATTGGGTACAGTAATTAAAGATGAGGAAACAGGAAAAATCTTTTGCGATCTTGTCAACGATGGCGATACCTTTGTTATTGCCAAAGGTGGTCGTGGCGGCCGTGGCAATGCTCGATTCCAAACTAGTGCTAACCGTGCACCAACCTTTGCAGAAAAGGGTGAACCTGGTGAAGAATTCTGGTTACAATTAGAGCTTAAAGTATTAGCTGATGTAGGTTTATTAGGTTATCCATCTGTTGGTAAATCTAGTATTTTGCGAAAAGTATCTAAAGCTCAACCAGAGGTGGCAGCATATCACTTTACTACACTAACACCAGTACTTGGGGTAGTTACAATTTCTGGAGATCGTAGCTTTGTTTTGGCCGATATTCCGGGCCTTATTGAAGGGGCTAGTGAAGGTGTGGGGTTAGGTCACAATTTTCTACGTCATGTTGAACGTACGAATATTTTAATTCATGTTCTAGATGTATCTGGTATGGAAGGCCGAGACCCTAAGGTCGACTTTGATGCGATTAATGAAGAGTTACGTAAATACTCTGAAAAATTGGCTAATAAGAAACAAATTGTAGCTCTCAATAAGATCGATATGGTCTTTGATGACACGACGATTCCCGAAACAAAAAAATATTTTGAAGATAAAGGCTATGAAGTATTTCTCATTAACGCCTTAAGTGGTGAAGGTTTGTCAGAGCTTATGGAACGAGCTTACTACTATGTAGAAAACTACGAACCAGAGCCTGAAGCAAATGATGACACAGTTGTATACGAAGCAAAACAAGATGTAGAATTTGTCATTACTCGTGGTGATGATGCTGCTTTCTACATTACTGGTAAACGTATTGAACGATTAGTAGCTATGACAAATCTTGACGATGATCAATCTCTTCGTAGATTCCAACGCATTTGGCGCTTTATGGAGCTTGATGCAAAATTGAAGGAAAAAGGCTGTAAAGACGGTGATGAAGTTGTAATCGGCGATCAGCGCTTTACTTTCCAAGAGTAGGAGTAATAATGACAGGAAAACAAAAACGGTATTTACGTTCATTGGCGGCTACAATACCACCGGTTGTCCAAATTGGTAAAAATGGTTTAGAGGATAGCGTTATAGATAGTGCTCGTGCAGCGATTACAGCACGTGAGCTTATTAAGGTTAAATTACATAATAATAGTCCTGAAGATAAGACAATTTTTCAAGACTTAGCAGATATGCTTGGCGCTGAACTAGTTCAAGTGATTGGTTTTAATGGTGTTTTATATAAAGCTAAAAAAGAACCTAAAATCATTTTGCCAAAATAATTTTATATCTAGTAGATCATAAAAATTTGTATACATCGTAGTTAAGAATTTCAACCTTAGGAGGTTAGTCTATGCGCAGCGCCATCGTTAATGCAAAACGAATTGTAGTCAAAGTTGGTAGCAGTACGCTTTGTTACACTAATGGACATTTAAATTTGGAGCGTATTGAAAGATTAGTGCGCCAATTATCAGATTTGGCTAACCAAGGTAAAGAGATTATTCTTGTTTCCTCTGGTGCTACTGGTGCAGGTCTTGCCCCTTTAGGCTTTAAAGAAAAGCCTAGAGATCTCGTATTAAAACAAGCAGCTGCTGCAGTAGGTCAAGGTATTCTCATTCATATGTACGAGCGCATGTTTCGAGAATATGGTCGAACCGTAGGGCAAATTCTTTTAACGAAAGAGGATAGTACTGGACGACATAGTTATCTTAACTTGCGTAATACATTACATACTTTATTGCAACTTAACGTTATTCCTATTATTAATGAAAATGACGTGGTTGCTATCGAAGAATTTAAAATCGGTGATAACGATACATTATCTGCTACTGTTGCAGGTATTGTAGATGCAGATTTACTTATCATTTTGTCAGATATTGAAGGCTTATATACAGCTAACCCAGCCACTAATCCAGATGCTACTTTGATAGAAACTGTTTCTGAAATTAACGATGAAACCTATGCTATTGCAGGTGGTGCTGGTTCTAATATGGGAACGGGTGGTATGTATACAAAAATTAAAGCTGCTCATATGGCAACAAATTCTGGTGTACCAATGGTTATTACCTCAGGTGAAGTAGAGGATTCTGTTCGTCGTGTATGTAAGGGTGAACAAATTGGGACACTCTTTGAAGCCCATGATGCAAGTTTATCTGGTAAACATCATTGGTTAGCTTTTGGTAAACGATTAAAAGGCTCCATTACGATTGATGACGGGTGTGCTCGCGCTGTTTTAGATAAGGGTGCTAGCATTCTGCCCGCTGGTATTATTGAAGTAGAGGGGACTTTTGGACCTGGTGATACAATTTCCATTTATCATGATCATAAGGAAATTGGTCGTGGACTTATTAATTATAGTATTGATGATATGAAGGCGATTAAAGGTCACAATACAAATGATATAGCCGAGATTCTGGGTATTAATACGACCTATGATGAGGCTGTACATCGTAATAATCTAGTTTTATTACACTGAGGAAATCCTATGAACCAGTATGAAAAAATTTGTAAAGATATGGGCCAGAGAGCTAAAACGGCATCTTTTGAATTAGCCCAACTCGACCAAGAAACTTTAGATTCTGCATTGTTAGCAATTGCTGATGCTGTAGAAGCACAAACAGATGAAATTATGGCGGCTAATGAGTTAGACCTAGAAAAATCTGTTGATTATAATTTACCTCGAACTATGATAGATCGATTGACTTTGACACCTAGTCGCATTGCTCAAATGGCAGAAGGGGTGCGTCAAGTGGCTGCTCTTGAAAGTCCTGTAGGTTCCATTATAGAAACAATCACTCGGCCTAATGGTTTGATTATTGAAAAGCGATCAGTACCTTTTGGTGTTATTGGTATCATCTTTGAAGCCCGTCCAAATGTAACCATAGATGCAGGTGTTCTTTGTTTAAAGACAGCAAATGCTACAATTTTACGAGGTGGTAAGGAGGCATTTCACACGAATCAAATCATCGTGTCTATCATGCGGGATACCTTAGAGTCGTTAGGTATTAATGGTGACTCTATTCAACTCGTTGAGGTGCTTGATCGAGATCTGGTTGGAGTACTTTTACAACAACGGGAATATATTGATGTAATCATTCCACGTGGGGGTGCTGGACTTATTCGTCGTGTTGTAGAAGATAGTAGCATTCCTGTTATTGAAACTGGCAGCGGTGTATGTCATACCTTTGTTGATGAATTTGCTGATTTAGAGATGGCTTTAGAAATTGCAGTCAATGCTAAAGTTCAACGTCCATCTGTATGTAACTCTATGGAAACCTTACTAGTTCATCAAGCTGTGGCTAGAGAGTTTTTACCACGCCTTAATATAGCACTACTAGAATATGGTGTTCGTATTCATGGTGATGAGGCTGTAGCTCAATATATGGAGAATACAATTCCTTTAACAGAAGAGTCTTTCAGCACAGAATACAATGATATGGACTTAAATGTGCGTATCGTTGAAAATCTTGAAGAAGCTATTGAACATGTGAATCGGTATACTACACATCACTCTGAGGCTATTATCACAGATGAACCTATGCGTGCTAATGTATTTATGAATTTAGTAGATTGCTCTACTGTGTATCATAATGCATCTACACGTTTTACAGATGGCTTTGAGTTTGGCTTTGGTGCTGAGATTGGCATTAGTACACAAAAACTCCATGCTCGAGGGCCTATGGGGTTACAAGCTCTAACATCTTATAAATACTTTGTATTTGGAGAAGGCCAAGTACGGACGTGAAGAAATTATATTATTTTATAAGAGCATATTATAGATACATTCAAACACCAAAGGGACGATATGAATGGATATCCTATATAAAAGCATTGCTCATATTCATCATTATTTGTGTCATTGTCATTAAGGGAGTGACCACATTATGGTAGATAAACGTCGTATAGGTATAATTGGTGGAACATTTAATCCCATTCATTTAGGTCATCTAATGATTGCAGAGGTGGCTTGTGAAAGCTTTAATTTAGAAAAGGTTATCTTTGTACCTGCTCGTATTCCACCACATAAGCAATATGATGTGATAGATAGTCATCATCGCTATGCTATGACGGCGGCCGCAGTTTCGGATAATCCAAATTTTGAAATTTCTGATGTAGAGATGCGCCGAGAAGGCCCTTCGTATACCGTTGATACGATTCAATATTTTAAAAAACTATATGGTCCTACTGTTGAATTTTACTTTATTGCAGGGACTGATACTATTCGTGCATTACCGACTTGGAAATTTATAGATGAACTGATAGATGAGGTTCATTTTATTGGAGCTACTAGACCAGATGGATCGAGTGCTATTGATTCTACTTTGGATGAATTAGGAGCTAAAGCACGGGAAAAAATACATGTTATGGAAGTGCCTGAAATGAAATTGTCTGCTACGTATTTACGAGAACGCTTACGGTCTGGAAAGACAGTTCGTTATATGTTGCCTAAATGTGTAGTGGATTATATAAAAGAAAACCATATATATGGGAAGGAATAAATGATGTTATCGTTTGATGAAATACAACATAGGGTAAGTCAATGGATGGGAAAAAAACGTTTTAAGCATACCCTGGGTGTTGTTGAATCTGCAACTCAGTTGGCTAAACTTTATAATGTTGATGTAGAAAAAGCACGATTAGCGGCATTACTGCATGATTGTGCTAAAGAAATGCCTTTGAAAGAGATGCAAGATTTGGTGAAGGAGAATAATTACAAAGCTGATGAAGAATTATTAGCCAATGGTAATCTTTTACATGGATTAGCAGGTATGATTCGAGCTAAACTTGAGTTTTCTATAACCGATTCAGAAATTTTAGAAGCTATTCGTGTTCATACAACTGGTAAGGTGGGAATGTCTACATTAGATAAAGTTATATTCTTAGCAGATTATATTGAACCCAATCGTGATTTCCTAGGTGTTGATGAACTTCGAACGGTAGCTAAAAAAGATCTAAATAAGGCTGTATTGCTTGGTTTTGACAATACTATTAATCACCTTATTGAGCAACATCTTTCTATTTATCCTTTGACCATTCTTGGTCGTAATGATGTATTAAAATCTTGTAAATAATGGAGTTTTATATGGACGAACGTGAACGAGCAAGAGCTCGCCGACGTAGAAAAAGACGTCAACAAAAGTCATCTGTGAAGTGGCCCAGAGTTATTCTGGCTATTGTTGTAGTTTTTACTTTGCTCGGTGGGATAGGGTATGGCATATATAGTGGTGTATCTTATGCATATAGAGCAATTGTCGGAACTACTGAAGCTACTGAAGCCGTGATAGATAGTGAAAATAAACAGGACGCAAATACTGTATCAGTAGAGCAAAAAGGCTTAGATAAACCTTTATATATTTTGGTTATCGGCACTGATGACAATAATCCTAGTCAAGGTGATAGTCTATTCCTATTATCTGTAAACCTTGATCAAAAAACGATGGACGTTATCGGCATTCCAAGTAATAGTAAAATCGATAATCGTGATCAAACCGATGCGACTATGTTAAATAGTATTTATGAAAAAGGAGGCATTGAACTTACTAAAGCTGTAATTGAGGATATGTTCCATATTTCAATCCCGTACTATGTAGTAGTTAATCAAACTGCCTTCAAGAAAACTAATGATGTGTTAGGAAATCAGCAAATTTATGTAGAACAACCGATGGAACATATTGATGCAGAAGGCAATATAGATATTGATTTGCGACGTGGTTACCAAACTTTAGATAGTAATAATGCCTTAGCATATTTACGATATTCTGATCCTAAACACGATACCTTTACTCGTGTGCAACGACAAGAGCGATTCTTAAAGTTGTGGGTGGAACAAGAACATAATGCATTTTTTATAACAAATGCATGGCATATTTGGCGTATTTGGGAGCATTTTGATAGTAATATCTCCACTTTAGATGCTATTAAACTGGTATATAATGCGAGCAAAATTAATAAGGAAGAGATCCACTTCTATATTCTTCCTGGTGAAAAAGAGCTTATAGGTGAAACGACTTATTGGAAGGTAAACCCTACGGAAGCTCAGCGTTTAGTGGGTATTACAATGGGTAATTTACCAGCTAATGAAATGACGCAATTTATATCTGCACCAACAAATAGTATGTCGAAAGTTGCACCTGAATCGGAACATAATGGGGGCACTATTACAAAGCCCACAGAACCAGGTGAGGAGAGCGGTAGTAAGCGATAAGATAAGAGGCAATATAATGAAAAAGAAAGAAGATATTAAACAAATCGTATTAGAACTTGCACAAGCTGCATTTGATAAAAAGGGCAGAGATATTGAAATTCTTGATTTAGAAGGTATTTCAATGTTAGGTGATTATTTTTTGATTGCCAGTGCAAATAATAGTAAGCAATCTCAAAGCATTGCTGATGAAATGGAAGATAAAGCAGCCGAATTAGGTATAACCGTACAGCATAGAGAAGGTTATCGTGAAGGTGAATGGATCTTATTGGATTTTGGCGATATAATTTGTCATGTCTTTGGTGGTGATGAATTGCGTGAATTCTACGGTTTAGAAGAATTGTGGAATGACGCTGGTCGAGTTCCATTTGAAGGAGTATAATATGGCTACAGAATTGTTGGAAAATACAATTGCCACATTGAAAGTATTGCGTACTAGTGACCAAGGTGCTTTTCTAGATGGTCAAACAGGCAATACAAATGATGATATTTTGCTTCATAAAGATCAACAAACTTCACCAGTTACTATAGGAGATGCGGTAGAAGTATTTTTATATCGCGATCCAAAGGGGCGTTTAACTGCTTCTATGCGTTTACCAGCTATGAAGGTTGGCCAAATTGGTTATGTTGAGGTCATCAATACGACAAATTTTGGTTGCTTCGTTGAGGTTGGCACAGAACGTGGTATCTTTATGCCTCATGCGGAGATGCGTGGTCGCCCTCAGGTAGGGGAAAAGGTGTGGGTTCGTCTTTATACAGATAAATCTGGCCGTTTTGCGGTCTCCATGGATGTAGATGATGAAATGCGTCGTGCCTCTAAAGCTGCTACTGAAGCTACGGTTGGTCAACTTGTAAAAGGTGCTATCTATAACTTAACGAGTGAGGGGGCATTTTTTATCACTCCTGAGCGTTGGATTGCCTTTTTACATCGTTCTGAAATGACGAGAAAGTTAAAAGTAGGGGAAATGATTGAAGGTCGTATTACTTTCAAACGCGATGATGGTCGTGTCAATGTATCTATGCGCCCTACAAAGGAAAAAGCTCTTGTTTCAGATGGTGATATTATTATGGAATATCTTTTAAATCGCGGTGGAAAGATGCCATATAGTGATGAGTCTTCAGCGATGTTGATTAAAGATAAGTTCAATATTAGTAAGGCTGCGTTCAAACGTGCCTTAGGGCATTTAATGAAAGAGAAAAAAATTGTTCAGGAGGATGGTTGGACATTGCTTACCGACATAGGTCGCCAATGGACACCTCTTGTTAG
This sequence comes from Veillonella parvula, assembly GCA_959601155.1. Classification (GTDB taxonomy): domain Bacteria; phylum Bacillota; class Negativicutes; order Veillonellales; family Veillonellaceae; genus Veillonella; species Veillonella parvula_R. The sequence continues at coordinate 233,488 of CAUGOU010000001.1, forward strand.
TGATGAGTCCCAAGATGAGGAATAAAGACGATGAAAATTGTCATTGTAGGCGCTGGTAAGGTTGGTTATTCATTAGCACAACGTCTTATTCAAGACGATCATGATGTATATGTTATCGATCGCTCACCAGAACGCATTCATAATCTTGAAAATACATTAGATGTTAGCCTAGTTTTAGGAAATGGCAGTGATGTTCAATTATTGAATGAAATCGATATGTCTGATGTTGGTATGTTTATTGCTGTTACTGATTCAGATGAGGTTAATATGCTATCCTGTTCGGTAGCTAAAATAAAAGGTGTGCCTACAACTATTGCACGCGTTCGTGATAATAGTGTGGCGGAACATATGGATGAGGAGATACGAGCTCAATTAGGTGTTGATCTTTTCATCAATCCTGAAATGGTTACAGCTCAAGAGTTACTACAAATTTTAGAAACACCATCAGCTATAGATGTTGAGGAGTTCGGTCAAGGTGCTGTGCGCCTTATGGAATTCAAATTGAATAATGAATTTCCTCTATTAGAACAGCCACTAAAAGAAATTCGCTTTCCTGAAGGTGTTCTATTAGTTGGTATTTTGCGCTATGGTGAAATGATTATTCCGCATGGTGAAAGTCGCTTACAGGCTGATGATAGTGTATTTTTCCTAGGTTTGAAAGAGTCCGTTTCTGAAGTGGAGAAACTTTGGTTCCATAATTATAATACATTCTATAAAAGGGCTGTAATCATTGGGGCAGGTCTCTTAGGTCGTAACTTAACTGTATTATTAGAAAAAGCTGGTTTTTCTGTGAAGGTTATTGAAAAAGACTTTGACCGTTGTGAGAAACTGGCAAATCAAGTGGATAAAGCCATGGTTATCAATGGGGATGGTACTGATTTTGATTTGCTCGAAGCTGAGGAAATTGCTGATAGCGATGTAATTATTGCTCTAACAGATGATGATAAACTTAACTTACTTGTAGCACTTGTAGGGAAGCATATGGGCATCCCAAAAACCGTTGTTCGTGTGGGACGGCCAGAATATATTATGCTGATGGAGCAAGTAGGTATTGATGTAGTATTTTCTCCACGTTTATTAACTGCAAGTCAAATTTTGCGCTTTGTACGAAGTGGAGAAGGGGTTGTATCTATTTCCACCTTTGAAGGTGGTAAAGCCGAATCTATCGAAATTGAAATTACCAATGAATCACCTGTAGCAGGTAAACAATTGAAAGATATTCGTTTACCTGGGAAGGCCTTAGTAGGTGTAATTTTACGGGAAAATGAAGCTATCGTACCTCGTGGTAATACTCAAATTTTAGATGGTGATCATATCGTTCTCTTTACATTACCTGAATCGGTAAGCAAATTGCTTAAATATCTTACTTAGTAAGGAGGGGCTATGCGAATTCAAATCGTTATGTCCTTAGTGGGTCGACTACTCTATATATTTGGGATTTTTACTTTAATCCCTTTTATATACAGTGTTGTATTTGAAACTGCATATTGGTCATTCCTTATAACCACAAGCCTTTCTTTAGTTTTGGGGACGCTTTTATCTTATTACGGTTGTGAAAGTCAAAGCTTTAGTATTCGTGATGGGTTCTTAGTTGTATCCTCTACTTGGATATTCACGGTTATTTTGGGGGCTTTACCTTTTTTGGGGAGTGGCATATTGACTAATGTTTTTGATGCTTTATTTGAAGCCACTTCGGGTATTACTGCAACTGGTGCAACTATTATTTATAGTGTTGATACGTTACCAAACACATTTGTATTGTGGCGTGGCCTTATGCACTGGGTTGGAGGGATGGGGATCATCGTCCTTATCTTATCATTTTTAAAGAATTTAGGAGCAGATGCAGCACATTTCTTTAATGCAGAGGCATCGGTACCAAAGCCTGGTGTTGTAATGCCGCGTATTCAATCAATGGCTACAAAGCTTTGGCAGTTGTATATTGCCTTTACTGCTCTTTGCTTTCTTATGCTGTGGGCTGGAGGCATTGAACCTTTTGATGCGTTAAACTATGCCTTTTCTATTATTGCCACGGGTGGATTTGCACCGACATCAGCAGGGGCTTTTATTTATGAACAAAGTAATTATATTTGTTTCGTATTTATATTCTTTATGTTTCTTGCTGGTGGCAATTTCTCTGTGTATTACAATGCACTTCAAAAAGGAATTCACGTTTTAATTAATGATTTTGAAACACGTATGTACTGGCTTGTAGTGTTTATTGGTATTGCCATTGTATCAATATCTCTAGCATTACAATCTAGCTATTCTAGTCCTTTAGAGATTGTTAGAAATGCTGCCTTTAATTTAGTTTCGCTTCAAACTGGTAGTGGTTTTGCTATTAGTGATTATGATTTGTGGCCTGCTGCAGCACAGATGATGTTATTTATTTGTACATTTTTTGGTGGTTGTAGTGGTTCTACAACGGGCGGTGTAAAAATTATACGACTTATTATTTTGATTAAGAGTTCTATAATTTATTTGCGAAAATCAATTCATCCTGATATGGTTCAAGTAGTACGTATTAATGGCAAACCGATGCCTACTAAATGGATCCAGATGACACATCAATTTTTATTTTTATATTTAATGATTTATGTGGTATCTGTTTTTCTAATGACTTGTACTGGTCTTAATACATATGATTCTATGCAAGTGGTCACGGCCTTTCTTAGCAATGTAGGACTAGGGTTTGGTGGCTTTGGTCCTACTGATTCCTTTAATGTTATGCCGGATACTGCTAAATGTATTGCTATTGTAGACATGTTACTAGGTCGTTTGGAGTTATTTACGATTTTAGTTATGCTTCACCCTCAGTTTTGGGAAGGGTATTTTATTAAAAAAGAGGTTCCTAAACGATATCGTATTCTATAGGAGGGCGGGAACTATATGGAAGTTATAAAACGTCCTCTAGGGCTTTATAAAGCAAATTGTTATGTGCTTATCAAAGAGGGAAAATCTATAATCATTGATCCGGGTTTTCATTGTAACCACATTATTGATATGGTTGCAGATTCTCAACCCATAGCAGTTTTATTGACACATGGTCATTGTGATCATGTGTCAGCCTTGGATGAAGTGTGTACACATTATAATATTCCCGCTTATTTACATCCTTTAGATCAAGAATTGTTACAGTTAATTCGACGGAGACCAAGTGCATATAAGAAAAAAATGTATACACATTGTAATGATTTAGTAGAGGGGCAATTACAGTTAGATCCTTTTAATATAATAGTTCATCATACACCTGGGCATAGTGCTGGATCGGTTTGTTTAGAAATTGAAGGCCATCTATTTACTGGTGATACTTTATTTAAACAAAATGTGGGAAATACAGATAATTATAACAGTAATCCAGCTGATTTGATTAAGAGTTTGAATCATCTTTTAACTTTGTCTAAGGAGTTAATTGTTGAGCCTGGACATAGGGAATCTACTATATTAAAACATGAGGAAGAATTTATTAAAAATATTGTAGTATAGTGTTGACAAAAGTCCTGATAACCGATATACTAAGCAAGTACTTTGGTTACGGCCCCGTGGTGTAGCGGTTAACATGTCGCCCTGTCACGGCGAAGATCGTCAGTTCAAATCTGATCGGGGTCGCCATTTATGCCTCGGTAGCTCAGTTGGTAGAGCAACGGACTGAAAATCCGTGTGTCGACAGTTCGATTCTGTCCTGAGGCACCATTTATATGCGGGAATAGCTCAGCGGTAGAGCACCGCCTTGCCAAGGCGGGGGTCGCGAGTTCGAATCTCGTTTCCCGCTCCAATTTTATATGGCGGCATAGCCAAGCGGTAAGGCAGAGGTCTGCAAAACCTTTATTCCCCAGTTCGATTCTGGGTGCCGCCTCCACAATCGTTACCCATGCCGGGGTGGCGGAACAGGCAGACGCAACGGACTTAAAATCCGTCGGTTGGAAACAACCGTACCGGTTCGATTCCGGTCCTCGGCACCAATTAAGACTAACTTTGGGTTAGTCTTTTTTCTTATATACAATTAAAACGATTTGTGAAAATTATTACTATAAGTTACGTATAAATATATAAGAGATAGATAAATCTATGAATAAGAAACCTAAGTTATTGATTAGTGAATGCCTATTTGGTGTACCCTGTCGATATGATGGCAAAGACAATTATATAGAAACGATAGAGGCTCTAAAGGAATATTATGAATTAGTACCAGTATGTCCGGAAGTGTTAGGGGGACTTAGTACGCCTCGTGATCCTGCGGAGCGTCAAGGTAAACGTATATGTACTGTTAATGGAGCTGATGTTACAGATGAGTTTGTAAGAGGTGCTCAATTAACAGTTGATATTGCACTAAAATATGGTTGCAAGCAAGCTTTGATGAAGGCGAAAAGTCCTAGCTGTGGATATAAGTGCATTTATGATGGAACTTTTACTAGAACATTGAAAAATGGTCATGGATGTACTGTAGAGGCTCTATTAGAAAAGAATATAAGAATTTATACGGAAAATGATATAGAGCTTTTGCTTGCAGAAAAAAAGAGATGAGTTAAACTCATCTCTTTTTGGTTATATTAAGTTGTTTTACTATTAAAATAACTTAATACAATAGAAAAATAATGGCTACAATATCAATTAAAGACTACTTGTTTGCATTAACAGGATCATTTGCTAATGGTTGTTCACCAAGTAATGTAGTTAAGTTATGTAGATTAAATCGATATTGAGCATTACTAAAATCTCGTGTTGCATCATATCGTTGACTTGGAGCATGCATGAGACCAACTAATGTATCGTATAGCAAATCATTAGTAAAGAATTGATGCTCGTGTTTTGCAAGTACCTCAGCAGTCTGTGGATAGGTTGAGCGATATTGTGGAGATAGGTATACCCAGAATGGAATATGTGTCATAACAAAATCAAATGTATCAGGGTTATGCGATTTGTCTAAACTTTCACCGTGATCGGAGAAATACACCATGGCTTGTAAGTTTAATTTGTCTTTGCCATAATTGTAAATTTGTTGTAATAACCAGTCTGTGTATAATTGGCTGTTAGCATATGCTTCTTGACCATCAGGATACGGACCTTGTTTCCACTTGCTAAATTCATGCGGGTAACGATCATTGTAGTAAATATGACTACCCATAATATGTATAACGATAAAGTTGTTCTTGGTAGGATCTACAGTTTCTAATAATGGCAATAGAGCTTCATCATATCGATCTGAGAATGCATAAGATTCATGGGCCCATTTTGTTGTGTCTGCAGTCTTAGCCATTAATGAAATAGCTGTATCATATTCACCGAATACACCTTGATTGCTAAACCAAGAAGTCGTGTATCCCGCTTTTTTAGCAATATCTAAGATATTGGCTGAATCAAGAAATGGTTTATCATCATATTGATTTCGTTCAGATAGTGCACGCTCCAAGGTTGGTACTGTTTGTACGTACGATGAATAGGCATTATCAAAGAAGACAAAGTCTTTATTGTCCGAACGCATATTGCCTTGCCATGGAGTATCGTCATATGGGAAGTTTGGATTATATACTTTCATATAATCTCGAGAACTAGATTCGCCAATGACTAGAATAATAGTACCAGGTGTTTTGTTCACCGCTGTTTCCTTTGTGTCTAAATTAAAGGAATCAAATACTAAGTGGTGATTATCATTATATTGTTGCATTTGTTTTACATAATCGCCTGCAGCAATCCAGTTCGCCACAATACAGGTTTGAGGGAACAAGAAGAATGGTACATATACTAAAAAAGCTACAAGGGATGCGATGAGCATAGCTGACCGCATAGGACGTGTAGTATTTAAGTTTACTACTGCTTTCATTCCTAAGTTAGACCAGTACAATAAATAAGTCCATAAAATAAGACCAATACTCACTGCTATAAGACCAGGTATACCAGCTGCATTCTTTAAAAAACCAAATGCTTCTTCTGGATTGGTCATATATACGGCTAGCAGACTGGCTGGCGTTAAGCAATGCCAAGTAGTCATGTAATAGCCGATCTGTAAGAATGGTATTAAGCTCAGAATCATGGAAATGATAGCCATGATTAAGGATGTTGTTTTATGGAAGCGATTTGTTTGGTTCAGTAAAAACTGAATGCCTGATAATCCCATGAAAATTAATAAGCCAAATAAAAAATCATTAGCAAATTCATAGAAGTATAATGGCTTCACATAGGACCAATGGAATAAAAGAGGAAAGGTAAGTGCCCATAAGATTCCGACTAGGCCATACCCTAAAAAAGGCCTGTGGAAAACGGTACACCCCATAAAATATTGAAATAAAAAGGTACCTACAATTGTTGGTACAGCTAAAATCGTAATATCCTCTACATCAAGCCCTAAGGTTATGGGCTCATAAATTAAAAATAAGATGATATATAAAACAATACCTATAATACCAAAGCGAAAAATTGGATTTCGCCCAATTTGCCTCACACTCGATGACATAATAAATCCTCTCTAAAAGGAATACACAATAACGTATCTTTTTTTAATATAAAATAATTACAATAATAAAGATAGCAGATGAGTGTAAAAAAAACAATTATTTGAAAGTACTACTATAAATGCTTTATAATTATATAGTTAAAAACATTTTTTCTGAGGATTGGGTTTTATGGGAGATTATAACTACAAGTTGGACGTTTTTGAAGGTCCCCTTGATCTGCTCTTGCATCTCATTGAAAAACATAAAATAGAAATTACCGATATTCCTATCGTTGAAATAACGAGTCAATACTTGGCATATCTAGACAATTGGAACCATTTTGATATTCATTATAGTAGTGAATTTCTTGTTATGGCATCTACCTTATTACAGATTAAATCACGCATGTTATTACCTAAGGCTGAACCTGAGCCCGATGAAGCAGAGGATCCACGTGACGAGTTGGTAGCAAAATTAGTAGAATTTAAGAAAATTAAGGATATTACATCTCTATTAATGGAGCGTACCGCTGTATCTGCGAATATATTTAGTCGTCCTGAAGAAACGAGTGTGCTTGGATTAGATAGTGTATATAATTTGGAACTTTCACAGTTATATCAAATTTTTTATCAAACTATAAAACGAGCTAAAGAGTTATCAGAAGAAGAGACGATTCGTGAGGTAAAGGTTGAAAAGGATACGTATAGTTTAGAGGACATGATTATATCCTTGTCTCGTCGTATACATCGTGGCGAATGTCTATATTTTAGGGAGTTATTAGTAGCAATTGATACGAAAAGTGGTATGGTAACTATCTTTATGGCTGTTTTAGAATTATTAAAACAACAAGTTATGGAAATGCGCTATGAAGATGATGATATTATATTCACTGCTACCTTAGAGAGGGCCGTGTAGAAAGGGGGCCATATGAGCTTACCAACGATGCATTTAGAAGCCGTTTTGTTTTCATCGGCAAAGCCTATATCGATAGATATGTTAGCAGAAGTGTTTGGGCTTTCCACAGAGGCGACACAAAAATATATAGAAGAATTACAACGAGAACTAGAAGAACAGAATCGAGGTATTCGAATACGTATATCTGGAGCTGGTGTTGAATTAGTAAGCGCTGTTGAATGTGCTGATTATGTTGGGCATATTCGTAAAAGAGAAGATAAATTATCTAATGCGGCTATGGAAACATTAGCTGTTATCGCCTATAAGCAGCCTATTACAAAGGCTGAAATCGAAGAGGTGCGCGGTGTAAATAGCGATAAAATTATAAAACAATTATTAACTCGATCTCTTATAGCTGAATTAGGTCATAAGGATACTGTAGGTAGACCGATTCTATATGGCACGACTGATGAATTTTTGAGAAGTGCTGGTGTAGAATCGATAGAAGCCTTACATCAAGAAGTTTCGGAAACAGAAGGATAGCATGGAACGATTACAAAAATATATTGCCAGTTGTGGTATTGCATCACGGCGTAAGGCAGAAGAACTAATTACAGAAGGTAAAGTACAGGTCAATGGTCGCAAGGTAACCGAATTAGGGGTCAAAATTAATCCACAAAAAGATAAGGTTAAGGTTAATGGCCAATTATTGGCTCAAGAGAAACCAGTATATTATTTGTTAAATAAACCAAAGGGTGTCATTACATCTGTGTCTGACCCTCAAGGTCGAGAAACAGTTTTAGATTATATAAAAAATGAAACGAAACGAATTTACCCTATTGGTCGTCTCGATTTATATACAGAAGGTTTGTTACTGCTTACGAATGATGGAGAGTTGGCACAAAATCTAACGCACCCATCTAAAGGCGTGGAAAAGACTTATGAAGTTCGCATCAAAGGTCGTGTTCGCGATGATGATTTACAAATTATTGCAAATGGTGTAGAGCTTGAAGATGGTATAACTGCACCTGCGACAATTGTAGATTTAGGTTTTGATGATCATAATGGTGTACATGAAGTAGAAATTACAATTCATGAAGGTCGTAATCGTCAAGTTCGTCGTATGTTTGAACACTTTGGCTATCGTATTCATAATTTAAAACGTATTGCGTATGCTGGTCTTACTTTAGGTGGTGTGAAACGAGGCGCTTCTCGTCAACTAACAATTCGTGAAGTAAAAGCGCTAAAAGCATTGGGGACAGATAAGGCATGAAGCAAATCATAGTCATTGGCGGTGGTGCGGCAGGTCTAATGGCAGCTGTTATAGCAGGCCGTGAAGGAGCACGCGTCATCTTATTGGAAAAAATGAATATGGTTGGCAAGAAAATGGGCATTACCGGTAAAGGTCGCTGTAATATTACGAATAGTGCAGATATGACCGAATTTATAAAAAATACGCCTGGTAATGGTAAGTTCTTGTACGGTGCCTATGAACGCTTTAGTAATGAAGATCTTCTGGACCTTTTGCATAGCTGGGGGTTAAAAACTAAAGTAGAACGTGGGGGACGAGTGTTTCCTGAATCCGATTCTGCATTAGAAGTTCGCAATATCTTTATGAAAATCCTAAAAAAGTATAATGTTCAAGTTCATTTAAATGAACCTGTTACATCGATTACTGTACAGGAAAATCGTGTAGTTGGTGTTACAACGGATAAGGAACAATATGCTTGTGATGCTGCTATTATTTGTACTGGTGGTGCATCTTATCCATTGACAGGCTCTACTGGTGATGGTTACGTTTTAGCCGAAAAAGTGGGACATACTATTACTGATATTCGTCCATCCTTGGTTCCTATCGTTACAAACGAAACGTGGGTAAAGGAAATTATGGGGCTTAGTCTTCGTAATGTTGAGGTTTCCGTAATTTCTAAAAGTAAGGTACAAGCAAAACAATTTGGGGAAATGATGTTTACTCATTTTGGTCTTACGGGGCCTACAATTTTATCATTAAGTCACACGGTAGGTAAGTTGCTTCGTAAGAAAAATCCTCAAGTTACCATTGAAATTAATCTTAAACCTGCTTTAACTGCAGAAGTATTGGATAAGCGCTTGCAAAAGGATTTTGATTTATACTCTAAAAAACAATTGTCTAATGGGATGAAGGATTTACTACCTGTTAATCTTATTCCCATTGTTATAAAGCTTGCTGAGTTAAATCCGGCTAAACCAATTAATCAAATTACAAAGGAAGAGCGTTTGCGCTTATGCCATGTATTGCAACATATGACAGTAACTGTTAAGGAATTACGACCTGTAGCGGAAGCTATTGTTACAGCAGGTGGTATTTCATTAAAAGAATTTAATCCTAAAACTATGGAGTCTAAATTGATTGGTGGTTTATATGGTGCTGGTGAGGTACTAGACATAGATGCTTTTACAGGAGGCTATAATTTACAAGCTGCCTTTTCCACAGGCTATGTGGCGGCTATGCATGCCGTACACGGTGATAAAGAATAGAGGTTATTATGAACACTAAAAAAATTGCCATTGCTATTGATGGTCCTGCTGGGGCTGGTAAAAGTAGCATTTCTAAAGTAGTGGCCAATGAATTAGGGTATTTATATATCGATACAGGTTCCATGTATCGCGGTGTTACATGGGCAGTTCTTGATAGTCAAATCGATGTTAAGGATCAAGCTGCTGTAGAAGCTTTATTACCTTCTTTAAATTTGACTTTAGAGCCTACTGCAACAGCATGCAAGGTCTATATTAAAGGGAAAGATGTTACATCATTAATTCGCCAGCAGCAAATTAATGATAATGTATCGACTATAGCTTCTTATAAAGGGGTTCGACAATATTTGGTAGAACGCCAACAAGAGATGGCCGCCGTTGGGGGAGTTATATTAGATGGACGTGATATCGGTTCTGTCGTATTACCTAATGCAGAGCTAAAAATTTATTTAACCGCTTCTGTAGATGCGCGTGCAAAACGTAGATGGTTAGAAGTACAAGGTACATCAAACGAGCAAACACTAGATGAAATTAAAAAGAATGTTGTTAGTCGTGATGAAATGGATAAAAATCGTGAAGAGTCTCCACTTGTATGCGTTGAAGATGCAGTAGTTGTAGACTCTAGTAATATGAATTTCGATGAAACTGTGGCATATATATTGAATTTAGTACAGGAGACAATCAATCATGAATAAATTTTCTACCTGGTTATGGCGTACCGCTTTTTGGCTTCGCTATAAGGTAGGGTATGGGTTGAAAGTATATGGTCGCGATAATTTTCCAATGGAAGGGCCTGTTATCGTGGTGCCTAATCATTTAAGTAATAACGATCCCCCTATCTGCGGCTATGCTTTGCCTAGACATGTACACTTTATGGCTAAACAAGAATTATTTGTGAATTCCATTTCACGTTTTTTTTGTACATGGCTTGGTGCATTTCCGTTAAATCGCGGTGCTATTGATAAAGTTGCTATTCGTCATGCCATGGGACTACTTAAAGACAATAAGGTTTTAGGCATATTTGCAGAAGGAAACCGTCAAAAAAGTGGTAAACTTGGTAGATTCCATGATGGTGCAGCATCAATTGCTCTTAGAACAGGTGTTAGCATAGTGCCTGTTGCTATCATTGGCTCTCACAATATGGAACGTAATAAAGTGGCTTGTATTATTGGTAAACCAATCCCAGTTGAAAAAGCTAAAGCGACTCCAGAAGCAATTCAAAAAGTAAATGATAGTGTTAAAAGTGAAATCCAACGAATGATAGATTCTTATCATAACAATTGTATAGAGGAGACTTTATGGAAATAATTTTGGCTGAAAACCATGGTTTTTGCTATGGTGTAAAACGGGCTGTCGAAATGGCAAATGAAGCTGCAAATAGCGATGGTAAAAGCTATACATTAGGACCTATTATTCACAATCCTCAAGTTGTAGGTCGTCTTGAAGATAAAGGGGTAAGCCCTGTTCAAGAAGTGTCTGATATCGCTGAAGGCACAATGATTATTCGCTCTCATGGTGTAGGACCTGCTATTTATGAAGAGGCAGAAGAAAAAGGATTACATGTTGTGGATGCCACATGTCCACATGTAAAAAAGGCACAGCAAGATGCAAAGTCTGTTATAGATGAAGGTATGACTTTGGTGATTTTGGGAGAAAAAAACCATCCTGAGGTCAAAAGCATTAATTTATGGGCAAATAACGAAGGAATAATCATCGAAGATGAAGAATCCGCTCAAAAACTACAAGTTGTGGAAAAAATGGGCGTTGTTGTACAAACAACCTTTTCACAATTCAAATTTAACAGTATAATAGACATATTAGAGAAAAAATCTAAGAATCTTAAGGTTTTCAAAACGATATGCAATGCAACGCAAGAACGACAGAATTCTGCCGTTGATTTAGCACGTAATGTAGATCTTATGATAGTGATAGGCGGTAAGAACAGCGGCAACACAAACCGATTGGCAGAGGTTTGTCGTGACGTTGGATGTACAACGTATCACATTGAAACTTCTACTGAATTACAACTGGAATGGTTTAACCGAGTACAGACGGTAGGAGTAACAGCAGGAGCATCGACTCCCGACTGGATTATTAAGGAGGTCATTGAGACAATGAAAGATTTTGCAGAATTATTAGCAGCCGAAGGTCAAGAAGAATTTAAGAAAGGGAACGTTGTAGAAGGTACAGTAGTTCAAGTCGAAGATGAACGAGCTTATGTATCTTTTGGCTACAAAACTGAAGCCATTTTGAACAGAACTGAAATTTCTTATCCAGCACCAGAATCTGCCAAAGATGTGTTAAAAAATGGTGATGAAATTAAAGCAGTTATCATGAATCACATCAAAGAAGATAATCCTATTTATCTTTCCATGACTCGCTTGGCTAAAGATGAAGATTGGCAATATGTTATCGAAGCACAAGAAAAAGATGAAGCTATCGTATGTAAAGGTATTGATGCTATCCCAGCAGGTTTAGTAGTAACAGTTAAATCTCTTCGTGGTTTCATTCCATTGTCCCAAGGTGATGTTCATTTCGTGAAATCCTTGGACAACTTGGTTGGTACAGAATTTGAAGCTAAAGTACTTGAAATCGATGAAAAGAAAAACCGTTTGGTTCTTTCTCGTCGTGCAGTATTGGAAGTGGAACGTCAAGCTAAATTAGCTGAAGCATTGAAAAATATCAACGTTGGCGAAAACTATAAAGGTATCGTTCGTAAAATTATGCCTTATGGTGCATTCGTAGATATCGGCGGTATTGAAGGTTTACTTCACATTTCCGATATTTCTTGGCAAAAAATCAAAAAAGTGGAAGATGTTCTTTCCGTTGGCCAAGAAATCGAAGTTAAATTACAATCTTTCGACGCTGAAAGCAATAAATTATCCTTGTCCTTAAAAGCTTTATCTAAGAGCCCATGGGACGTTGCTGAAGAAACATTGCATGTTGGCGATGTTATTAAAGGCAAAGTTGTTCGTTTAGTAGCTTACGGTGCATTCGTAGCTGTTAATGACGACATCCAAGGTTTACTTCACATTTCTCAAATTACAAAACAACGTAATGCGAAAGTTGAAGATTACTTGAATCGTGGTCAAGAAGTTGAAGTTAAAATCATTTCTCTTAACAAAGATGAAAAGAAATTGGGTTTGGCTTTGACTGAATTGATGGAATCAAAAGAAACTGCAGAAGACGCTGAATAATTCATTGTCTAATATAAGGCTAGCCAAGGTTTCCTTGGTTAGCCTTTTTGCGTACTTTACTTAGTATATGATAAAATATAGTAATGTATTAGATTAGATAATGAGGTGAAACTATGGCAAAACCATTAGTGGCTGTTGTAGGCCGTCCAAACGTAGGTAAATCTACACTTTTTAATGCCATTGTTAATAAACGTATCTCTATCGTTGAAGATATTCCTGGTGTGACAAGGGACCGTATTTACTTCGATGCAGAGTGGTTAAATCGTGAGTTTACAATGATCGATACTGGTGGTATCGAGTTCATTACTGACAATAGTCATGTTATTCCTAAGATGATGCGACTACAAGCGGAATTAGCAATTGAAGAAGCAGATGTAATTCTATTTGTCGTTGATGGTAAACAAGGTATTGTACCTGCTGATGAAGAGGTCGCAAATATTCTTAGAGCTAGTGGAAAACCTGTTGTACTCGTAGTTAATAAGATTGATAGTGTAAATCAAGAACCGAATATTTATGAATTTTACAATCTTGGTTTGGGGGACCCCATTGGTATTTCCGCTAAAAATCTTATGAATTTAGGTGATCTATTGGATGATACTGTAAAACATTTTCCTCCAGTAGGTACTAATGTAGATGATGAAGATACTATTCATGTTGCTATTATAGGTCGTCCAAATGTGGGTAAATCTTCTTTGACTAACGCATTGTTAGGACAAGATCGTGTAATTGTATCTGATGTAGCAGGTACTACTCGAGACTCTATTGATACGTATTGGACTCATGAGAATCAAAAGTTTGTACTTATTGATACAGCAGGTATGCGTCGTAAGTCTAAAATCGAAGAAGCTGTTGAACGATATAGTATTGTTCGTTCTTTGCGATCAGTAGATCGTGCTGATATTGTAGTTCTTGTACTAGATGCTCAAGATGGTGTTACAGAACAAGATAAAAAAATTGCAGGTTACGCTTACGAAGCGGGTAAAGGCGTAGTCATTGTTGTTAATAAATGGGATCTTGTTGAAAAAGATGATAAAACTACATTGCGTTTTACTGAAGATATTTATGATGAATTAGGTTTCTTGCAGTTTGCACCTATCCTGTTTGCTTCGGCTTTAACTAAGCAACGTATTCATCGATTAGCTGATATGTTGAAGTTCGTATCTGAACAACAATATCGCCGTGTATCTACGGGGACGTTAAACCAATTATTACAAGATGCACAAACTGTAAACCCTGTGCCGTCTCGCAATGGTAGAATTCCAAAAATTTATTATATGACGCAAGCTAGTGTTAAGCCGCCTACATTCATTTTATTTGTAAATGAACCAGAGCTAATTCACTTCTCTTATATGCGTTTCTTAGAGAATCGATTGCGTGAGTCCTTTGGTTTTGAAGGAACACCGATTCGTTTAGTATTACGTGGCAAGAAACGGGATGATGAAGACTAATGGATATTTTGATTATTGTATATGCTGTATTATCATATCTTATCGGTTCGATTCCTAGTGGATTAATTATAGGTAAGTTTTTCTTTAATACAGATGTACGGCAATATGGCTCTAAAAATATTGGCGCTACTAATACATATCGTGTTATAGGTCTTAAAGCAGCCTTACCTGTATTTCTATGTGATGCTTTAAAAGGGGCAGCAGGAGTAGTGCTACTCTCACCCTATGGGCCTATGTTTATGATCTTAGGTGGTATTCTTGGAATGATGGGGCATAACTGGTCTGTTTTTTTGGGCTTTAAAGGTGGTCGTGGCGTTGCTACGGGTTTAGGTGTACTTATTGCTCTTTCACCAATAGTAGCATTGATTTGCTTTTTGGTATGGGGTGTTATCGTATACTTCACTAAACTTGTATCTTTAGGCTCTATCATTGCCGCTGCATTAGTACCAGTACTGATGTATTTCACTGGAGAATCCTTCTGGTTTGTTGGCTTTGGCGGATTAGCAGCTTTGTTTGTCATTGTACGTCACTGGGATAATATTAAGCGTCTACTTGCTGGAAATGAGTTAAAAGTAGAGCGCATTAAAAAGGATTAAAGAATGAATGTTGTTGTTATCGGCTCTGGTAGTTGGGGGACGGCCCTTGCTATTAAATCCGTTTTAGCTGGAAATACTACAACTATATATTGTCGTCGTCCAGAATTTGCAGATAAACTTGCAAAAGACTTAGAGAATAAAGACTATTTACCAGGTGTAAAACTTCCAGAAGAATTACAATATAGTTCTGATTTAGAGGCCTGTATTAGTAATGCCGAAGTGGTATTAATGGTTACTCCTTCTGTACATGTACGTACCAGTTTAGAGGCTATTAAACCGTATGCTCATAAAAATCAAGCCTATATTCTATGTTCAAAAGGTGTAGAACGAACCAGTGGCAAACTTTTGACGACTGTGATGAAAGAGGTTCTTGCTACCATAGGGTGTAATTTAGCGGTTTTGTCTGGACCTAATCATGCAGAAGAGGTTGGTCGCAACTTACCTGCTGCATCTGTGCTGAGTACTGAAAGCCTAGAGGTAGCTACAACATTGCAAAAGGCATTATGTAGTCAAAATTTTAGAATTTATGCAAATACTGATATGATTGGTGTTGAACTAGCAGGAGCCACGAAAAACATCATTGCCCTTGCAGCTGGTATTGCAGATGGTTTAGCTTTAGGGGATAATTGTAAGGCTTTACTATTAACACGTGGTCTTCATGAGATGACTCGCTTTGGGGTGGCCTTAGGGGCCCAAAAAGAAACCTATGCTGGTCTTGCTGGTATGGGGGATTTGATTGCTACTTGTATGAGCCCACATGGTCGTAACCGTGCGGCTGGTCAAAAACTAGCCGAGGGTAAGACTATGGATTTTATTGTTAATCATACTAATATGGTTGTAGAAGGATTTTTCGCAACAGAAATTATTTATACAATGGCTTGTAAACATCAAATTGAAATGCCTATAACGAAGGCTTTATATGAGGTTTTATACGAAAAAAAATCTCCATCCATAGCATTAGCTGAGTTGATGGGGCGTGATATTAAAATTGAAGTATCATAAATAAAAGATACTTTTAATTTGGTTATTTATATACTATAATTAATGAGTATAATCTTGTGAGGGTTGTATGCGAATTATTGGCGGAACTGCTAAGGGACATGTTATAAAAGCACCTAAAGGATTAGATACTAGGCCTACACTTGATCGTGTTCGTGAAAGTGTATTTAATGTATTAGCAAATAGAGGTATATTTGGTTCTGATATACTAGATATATTTTCTGGCACTGGTGCAGTAGCAATTGAAGCCTTAAGTCGTGGTGCAGCACATGCAGTAGCAGTGGACTTTAAAACGGGAAAACTAATTTTAGAGAATGCTAAACATTGTCGTGTGGATGATCGGTTAGAAATTATTCCGAGGAAACTTTCACAATTAAAAAATTATATAGTAGGGCGACAGTTCGATTATATATTTTCTGACCCGCCATATGAAAATGGATTTATACAAGATACTATAGATTTGGTTGTGAACTATGATTTGTTAAAACCTGAAGGTGTTTTATTATTAGAACATCATAAGGATGAGGTTTTTACCTTACCAGAATCATGGGAATGTATAAAAGAACAGAAATTTGGTTATACGTTGGTTTCCTATTTTGTAAAGACAGCTGAAAGGAGCTAAACCTGTGCGTATAGGTGTATGTCCGGGTAGTTTTGACCCAGTTACTAATGGACATGTTGATATTTTTGAACGGGGCAGCCGATTGGTTGATAAATTAATCATTGCTGTCAGCTCAAATCCGAATAAAAATTCCTTATTTTCTATGGAAGAACGGGTTGAGATGATTCGAAATTCTGTCAAACATATTCCTAATGTTGAAATTGATTGTACAGGTGGCTTACTCAATGAGTATGTTAAATCCAAGAATGCTACTATTATTATTCGAGGATTACGTGCATTGAGCGACTTTGAATATGAATTTCAGCGCGCATTATTTGCAAAATATTTGGATGATGACATTGAAACAGTATTTATTATGACAAATAACAAATACTCTTTTGTCAGCTCCACGGGTATTCGTGAACTAGCTAAATTTGGTGGTAAGCTAGATGGTCTTGTTCCGGATGATGTTAAGGAAAAACTTGAAGAACGCTTTAATACGGTCCATAATAAATAGGGGTGAATTGTATGAAAACAGAAAAATTATTAGAAGATTTAGAGGTTCTTATTGAATCTAGTAGCCGTATTCCTATGACTACAAAACGTATGGTTGAGGAAGACGAAATTATGCGTATTATTGATTCTATTCAGGAATCCTTACCTTTGGAACTTGAAGAATCTCGTCGTATTGTAGCAGATAAAGATAAAGTGTTAGCTGATGCTCAACGTCAGGCTGAAACTTTGATCGATCAAGCTAAAGACTACATTGCTAAATTGACAGCTGAAAGTGAACTTGTAAAACAAGCTCAAGAACAAGCGAATCAAATTATTAATGCAGCAAATCAATCCTCTGATGAGTTGAAAGCTAGTTCTATTCAATATGCTGGTGATGTTCTTAAATATGTTGAAAACAACTTGGAAAAAACATTGGAAAGTTTGCGTCAAAATCGTGAAAGTTTGAAACAAACTGAACAACGTACAGAAGAAAACCAATAGTTTAAACAAAGGCTAGATATCATATTATATCTAGCCTCTTTTTTTATATTTTAAATTCCATAGAAAACTTAAGATAAGTAATATCAATTTTCAGATAAATATGTAAAAAATAATGTGAGCGAAATAATAAACCAAAAATAAAAGCGAAGGGATACCTTCGCTTTTATCATTCTCTATAGTTTTCTGGCTTTTTCGGCTCCACAATCATAGTTTGATGGGTATTAAAAATAACAAATCCCAAAGGAGATCCAGGTGGCTTTTTGATATTTTTAATGTATGTATAATCTACCGGGACCTTACTAGCATCACGAGCTTTACTGAAGTAGGCTGCATATTGAGCTACTTTAGATAGAATCATATCGTCTGGCTCAACATTGAGTCTTAAAATAAGGTGCGAACCTTGGATATCCTGTGTATGGAACCAAATGTCAGTTGGCTTTGCAAATCGGTGTGTTAAATATTCGTTTTGTTGATTGTTACGACCGATGAATATTTCACCTTCATCAATTGTTAAGTGAATGTAGTTAGATTTGCCAAGCTTGTAAGATAGTGGTTTTTTTGATTTTTTTATGATACCTGCATCCATGCATTCTTTGCGTATTTCTTCTAAGCTTTCACGAGTTGTGGCTAAAGAGATGCTGTACAGAATAGATTGTAAGTATGCTAGTTTTGTAGTACTAGCATTGAGTTGGAACTCGCCACTAACCATACGATTTTTTAGTTTTGTATAAAGCTTATAATACCATTGTGCATTTTCAACAATCGTTAAGTTTGGCTTTAAAGGAATCGTTAACATTTCATTTTCTTCGGAAAGAAGATTTTGTAATTCAATAGAAGGCTCATATTGCACTTGAAGGTGTGCATTTATCATTAGAAGATCACCATATAATTTATAGGTTTCCATTTTCTTAGTATCTTCTAATTCATCTTTGATCTTTTGATGGCGACCTTCTTCCTTTTTGATGGCTGCTGTTAAGATTTTTTCTAACTCTTTATCAGCTGTATAAATTGCCTTTGTATTATGAATAGATTCCTCTAAGGCTTCAGAAATAGTGTTGTATTCTTTTAATACCTTATAGTTATGTAATAAAATACTTGTGTAAGCTTTTTTATTGTTATCGTTGACTAAAGTAAATAAACCTTTGCTATTTTCGAGTTTTACCTTGAGGTCGTACAAGGCTTTAGCAAGTGTATCTAGTTGAGAAGTATCTAAATCAGTTATGATTTCTTCACCACTTAATTTGGAAATATATAAAAGCTCATCCAATAAAGGTTTACCAAAACCGTTAAAGATAGCTCGAATAGATTGCTGCACAGAGCCATTACCAAAGGAAGTAAGTAGATTTTTTATTTCATTATTATCAAAGTCCATTAAACTTACGCGATTAGCATTAGGTGGTAAATCATACTGTATTTTTGGACTAATAATACGTTCACGGTTCATGAGAGGGGAGACGTGAATTAAGGATTCTAAAATAATACCGTCTTGTACGAAGATACAGTTGGAATATTTGCCCATTAATTCAATATAAATATATGTACTCGTAATAGAACCGTCCATTTCTAGTTTATCCGTTTGGATACACATGATACGGTCACCGTTGATTTGTTCCACCTTTACGATGCGGCTACCTTCAATATGCTTTCGTAAGAACATGCAAAGTGAGCTTGGTTCTTTTGGTAGATCTTGAAGTGGTTGGCTAAGATACATTGCTGGTGTGGCACCTACGGTAATAATTAAGTTTTGGTCTTCGTTAAGTGCTCGAACTTTAAATAATAATGTAGTTTTATCTATTTGATATAGTTTTTGTATTTGACCTGTTTGTAGTCGCTCGTTTAATTCTTTAGCGAGTACAGACATGGTAAGTCCGTCTAAATTCATAGTACTCCTTTCAAATATATTTAGAAGTATAGTTTAGTATACCATAGTGTACATATAATTCTTAGTATTTAAACACGGATTGTGTAATTCGTGGTACAATAATAAAAACTACTAAGGAGGATGACTTATGAAAAGTATGACCGGTTTTGGTTCTGGCACAGCAACCAAAGATGGCATTACCTGTACGGTAGAAATTAAGTCCGTAAACGCTCGCTTCTTGGATCTGTTTATTCGTAGTCCAAAACAAATGAATCCTTTTGAAAGTACTATTCGTGGAATGATACAAGATCGTATTACTCGTGGTAAGGTTGAGGTATCAGTTTCTATTTTAGATGCAGGGGAGCGACCTAAAACTTTTACTATTAATAGTGTATTGAGAAAACAAATACAAGAGTTGTTGGTACAAGAAGAATTCTATGATGATTCAAAAAAGGTACCTTTACAAGCTGTAAATTCGATTTCTACCGAATGGGTTCAACAACAAGATACACCAATTGCAGAAGATGTTCTATTAGATATTGTGAAAGAAGCTACGACTCAAGCATTAGATGCTTTAATAGCAATGCGAACTGCGGAAGGTCAACATATCAAGCAGGATTTATTAGATCGTATCGATACACTTGAAAAGATCATTACTAAAATTGACACTAATAAATCTGGTGCTGTAGAAGCATATCGCGAACACATAAAAACTAAAATTCAGGAATATTTAGTTTCTTTAGAAGCGAGTATTAGTGAGGATCGTTTTATACAAGAGATTGCTCTATTAGCTGATAAGACGGATATTACGGAAGAGATTGTCCGATTTACCTCTCATGTGGTACAATTAAGAAATACACTTGCAGATACAAACTCAATCGGTCGTAAGGTCGATTTTATTTTGCAAGAAATGAATCGTGAAGTAAATACAATCGGATCCAAAGCAATGGATTCGATTATTACTGAGCTTGTGGTTCAACTTAAATGTGAGTTAGAGAAAATTAGAGAACAAGTACAGAATGTAGAGTAATAGGAGGTCTATGAATGAGTATTCAATTACTGAATATAGGCTTTGGTAATATGGTATCTGCTAACCGTGTTATGGCTATTATTAGTCCTGAATCCGCCCCTATAAAGCGGATGGTTCAAGATGCTAGAGACAAGGGATTGCTCATTGATGCCACATATGGTCGTAAGACACGTGCTGTATTAGTTATGGATAGTGGTCAAATTGTATTATCTGCAATTCAACCTGAAACCGTAGCACATCGACTTGTGCAACATGATGTGGATGTAGATACAGTGGAATCATAGGAGTGCATATGTCAGACAGAGGATTATTAATCGTTATATCCGGGCCATCTGGCGCAGGTAAGGGTACGATTTGTGCGAATATTCGTAAAGAAATGCCTAATTTAGTTTATTCCGTTTCTATGACAACCCGTGCTCCACGTGTGGGTGAAAAGGAAGGAATTAACTATTTCTTCCGCTCTAAAGAGGAATTTGAGTCTTTACTTAGTGAAGACGCATTCTTAGAATATGCTAAGGTATATGATAATTACTATGGTACTCCAAAACAACATGTAATGGATTTATTAGATGATGGGAAAAGTGTACTATTAGAAATCGATATTCAAGGCGCTATGCAGGTTAAGGAACGTTTTAGCGATGCTGTATTTATTTACATTGTACCGCCGTCACTATCTGAGTTATCTGAACGTTTACATAATCGTGGCACAGATGCTAAAGAAGTCATTGATAAACGATTGTCATTGGCTTGTTCAGAATTGGCCTTAGCTCATCGTTATGACTATATCGTTGTAAATGATGATTTAGCAGAGGCTTCTGAAAAGGTTGCTTCTATCTTGCGAGCTGAGTCTTGTAAGATTAGTCGTAATAAAGAGCAAATTCAATATATTTATAAACAATATCAAGAGTCTAAGGAGAAGTGATAGTATGATGGTAAAACCTCCATTAAAAAAATTGGAAAGCCAAGTAGATAGCAAATATACATTGGTGACTTTAGCGGCTAAACGCGCTCGCGAATTAACAGATGGCGAACCTTGCTTAGCAGAATCTACACATGCGACTGACAAGCCTGTATCTTTGGCATTTTATGAAATTGCTGAAGGTGAAGTGACATATAAACGCACTAAAGAAGGCATTAAATAAAAAATCAATTCCTTGTATCATTGATACAAGGAATTTTTAAAAGGAGAAGAACATGCGCGGAAAACATATCATTGTCGCAGTATCTGCAGGTATTGCAGCGTATAAGGCAATTGAAGTGGTAAGCAGACTTCGTAAAAAAGGGGCTGAAGTAAAGGTTGTAATGACACAAAATGCAACGTATATTGCGTCACCTTTAACATTTGGCGAAATCAGTGGACATCCTGTAGCTCTAGACATGTTTGAACAAGTTCATCAGTGGGATGTAGAACATATTGCACTGGCCACTTGGGCAGATGCATATGTAGTTGTGCCTGCAACAGCAAATGTGATCGGAAAAATTTATGCAGGCATTGCTGATGATATGTTAACTACAACAATTATGGCTACCACAGCACCTAAGTACCTTTGTCCTGCTATGAATACAGAAATGTATAATAATCCTATTACTCAACGCAATTTAGAAGGATTACGTTCTTTGGGGTACCATATTATGGACCCTGCAGAAGGCTGGTTAGCTTGTGGTATTACTGGTGTAGGACGTTTACCGGAGCCCGAAGCAATTGTGGATTGGCTAGAAGCTAAAATGTGCAGCACCAATGAGCTTGAAGGTACTACTATACTTGTTACAGCTGGCGGAACACAGGAGAGTATTGATCCTGTTCGGTATATTGGAAATCGTTCTAGCGGTAAGATGGGATATGCCATTGCAGAACAGGCTGCACACATGGGGGCTAAGGTGATATTAGTAAGTGCTCCCACATCCTTGCCTATACCAAGTGGCGTAGACTTTATTTCTGTAGATTCTGCGGTATCTATGCAGGAGGCTGTTGAAGCTCGTTATAATGATGTTAATGTAGTTATTATGGCTGCCGCTGTTTCTGACTTTAGAGTCCTTCATAAAGCAGAGCAAAAAATAAAAAAAATGGAGTCTATGACCATAGAACTTGTAAAAAATCCAGATATTCTACAAGGGTTGGGCTCTAAAAAAAGTCATCAAATTCTTGTTGGTTTTGCGGCAGAAACAGAACATGTAATCAAGTATGGTCAGGATAAAGTGGCTAAAAAAAATCTAGATATGCTTGTGGCCAATGATGTAAGCAAATCGAATGCAGGTTTTAATGTAGATACGAATGAAGGCTATTTTTTATATCCTGATAAAGAGCCTAAAGAAATGCCTAATATGAAAAAATCTGACCTTGCTCGACATATCCTTAGAGAAGTTATTGACTTAGTAGCAAACAAACATAGCTAACATAAATTAATTCTTGTGTGTGTTCTTTTAAGAAGGGTGTGTTTTTGTTATATGTTTGCTATACAAAAAGCGTATTTAGAGGTCTCCTTAGGAAAGGGAAAATGGAGTAATAATATTATCGCCGGATTGGTCGTAGGGGTTGTGGCTCTGCCTCTAGCAATGGCCTTTGCTATTGCTAGTGGAGTTACACCGCAAGCGGGCATTTATACGGCAATCATTGCAGGTATATTTGTATCCTTGTTTGGTGGCTCCCCTGTTCAGATTGCGGGCCCTACAGGGGCATTTATCGTTCTATTGAGCAGTATCGTTGTCAATTATGGCTTTGAAGGTTTACAAATTGCGACCATGATGGCAGGGATTATTCTGGTTTTAATGAGCGTTGCAAAGTTAGGGACAGTCATTCGGTTTATACCGACACCTGTTATTATGGGTTTTACAGCAGGTATTGGTGTTACGATCTGGGTAGGGCAATGGCCATATTTCTTTGGATTTCCACCGTTGCCTTATATGGCTCATTTCCATGAAAAATTATGGGCTATGATTCAGTCCTTACCATACTCTGACTTACCTACATTGGGGATTGCACTCTTAAGCTTAAGTCTACTGTTAGTTTTACCTAAAATCCCATATATTAATAAAGTTCCAGCTCCCATTGTAGCTATGATTGTTGCTACGGTTATTCAAGCTATCTACCAATTTCCTACGGTTTTAACCATTGGTAGTGCATTTGGTGGCATACCTCAAGGTTTGCCAGAATTTTCTGTACCAAAATTGAGTTTTGATAAAATCTTATCCTTAATCGGGCCGGCTTTTACAATTGCCATGCTAGGCGCTATTGAATCCTTATTGTCTGCAGTTGTTGCTGATGGTATGAGTGGCACCAAGCATGAATCTAATACTGAATTATTTGGACAAGGATTAGCTAATATATTTGCGCCATTGTTTGGTGGAATTGCATCAACCGGTGCTATTGCGCGAACTGCTACAAATATTCGTCAAGGTGGTAATTCTCCGGTGGCAGGTATTGTTCATGCCATTACATTAGGTGCCATTCTTTTATTTTTAGCCCCATATGCAGTGTATATTCCGTTGGCATCTATGGCAGCCATATTATTTGTTGTAGCCTACAATATGAGTGATGTACCACGTTTTATACGAATGCTTATTCTCGCACCTCGTCCAGATCAAATAATATTATTGCTTACCTTTTTCCTGACTATTTTTACGGATTTAGTAGTAGCTGTAAATGTAGGTGTAGTACTTGCAGTGTTGCAGTTTATGAGCAAAATGGTTAATACAATTGATGTGCATGAAGCAAGTAGTGCCGAATTATCAGCACAGATTAGGCATGAGATTACAATCCATCCAGAAATAATGGTATACACTGTAGAAGGCCCATTATTCTTTGGTGCTATAAGTGCATTTGATAGAGCGTTAAACTCTATACATAAAGATCCTAAATATTTAATCATTCGTTTTGTAAAAGTACCATTTGTAGATTTAACGGGTTTACGTATTTTACGAGGTATTATTGAAGAACTTCAAAAAAGAGGCATAGAAGTTTTGCTTAGTGATGTGAGTTACGATATACGTAGAGAGATGTATAAATCTGATTTCTTGGATATTCTGGGCCGTCATCATATGTATCGTCAGTTTGAAAGTGCCCTTCATAAGGCTGAACATGATTTAGCTTTAAAAGAGGCAAGAGAGGTATAATAATGACTTGCTTTCTCACTGTAAATACACTATAATATTTCTGTAACTCATCAAGAGTAGTGGAGGGATAGGCCCTGTGAAGCTACAGCAACCATTCCAAGCGGAAAAGGTGCTAATTCCTATGACAAATGTCGTTAGATGGGAGGGTCTCTCATGAGTGCATGAGAGACTTTTTTTCGTATTAGGAGGATAAAATGGCTGAAAAACATATGTTTTTTACTTCTGAATCTGTTACTGAAGGCCATCCAGATAAAATAGCTGACCAAATTTCTGATGCTGTTTTGGATGCGATTATTGAAAAGGATCCAACTGCTCGTGTGGCTTGTGAAACTTTAGTTACTACTGGTTTAGTTCATGTAGTAGGTGAAATTTCTACTCACACATATGTAGATATTCCTCGCATCGTACGTGATACAATTCGTGAAATTGGTTATACTCGTGCAAAATTTGGTTTTGATTGTGATACTTGTGGTGTACTTGTATCCATCGATGAACAATCTGCGGATATCGCCATGGGTGTTGATGAAGCACTTGAATCAAAAGATGGCAATGGTGAAGTGCTTGATAAAATCGGTGCTGGTGACCAAGGTATGATGTTTGGCTATGCATCTAATGAAACACCTGAACTCATGCCTTTGCCAATTTCCTTGGCACATCGTTTATCTCGTCGACTTACAGAAGTTCGTAAGGATGGGACCTTAACTTACTTACGTCCAGACGGTAAGACTCAAGTTACTGTAGAATATGTTGATGGTAAACCTAAGCGCATTGATACAATTGTTATTTCTACGCAACATAGCCCTGAAGTTACCCAAGAACAAATTAAAGCCGATTTGAAGCGTTATGTAATTGACGCAGCGTTGCCTGCTGAATTCGTTGATGAAAATACTAAATACTTCATCAATCCAACTGGTCGTTTCGTAATTGGAGGACCTCATGGAGATGCTGGTTTAACTGGCCGTAAAATTATTGTAGATACATACGGTGGTATGGCCCGTCATGGTGGCGGTGCATTTTCTGGTAAGGATCCATCTAAGGTGGACCGTTCTGCAGCATACGCAGCGCGTTATGTAGCTAAAAATGTTGTAGCAGCAGGTCTTGCTGATAAATGTGAAGTGCAAGTTGCTTATGCAATTGGGGTTGCTCATCCTGTATCTATTTTAGTTGATACTTTTGGTACAGGTCGCATAGAGGAAACAAAAATTCAAGAGCTTGTTAAAAAACATTTCGACCTTCGTCCAGCAGGAATCATTGAAATGCTTGATTTGTTAAAGCCTCATTATCGCAAAACTGCAGCGTATGGTCACTTTGGTAGAACTGATGTGGATTTACCTTGGGAACGTACAGATAAAGCACAAATTCTAAAAGAAGAAGCTGGCTTATAATACAAAAGGTCTTGGTAGAATTTCTACTGAGACCTTTTATAATAAACGAAAGGAAAAAATGTATGCGCGTAGCACAAGTTATAATTAACAGACCGGCCAAACAACTTCATAAACCTTTGAGCTATTTAATGCCTGAAAAGTTTGGTAATGTCTTACCTGGTACGCGCGTACTCATTCCTTTAGGACATAGTCGTGAAGAAGGCATTCTTATTGGTTACGACGAGTTAGTTGAGCCACCAGAGTTCACTTTACGAAATATTGTGCAAGTATTAGATAGCGAACCTTGGTTTACACCGGAAATGATGGATACGGCCCGCCGTCTAAATGAGTATTATTTATTCTCTTATGGCGATGCATTGCGATTGTTTACAGTGAATAAGACATTAAAATCTTACGAGGCACCAAAGGAAGAATGGTTAGTAGTCATGCCAGAATTTTCGGTGGCACAATTTAGTGAACGAAAAAAGAAGCAACGAGAATTAGCAAAATACTTACTTGAAGTGGGCGGAGCATCTAAGGCATTACTACTAGCTAAAGGCTATTCTCGTATGGTCATTAAACAAGTGAGTGAAGCTAAAGGTATTGTCGTTGAAGCTCGTTTTAAAGCCACAAAAACAACATTTGATGAGCTTTTAACAGAAGAAGTTAATATTCCTCTTACTGAAGCTCAACAAGCTGTATATGGACCAATACAAGATGCAATGAATAGCCATGAACATAAAACCTTTTTACTTCATGGTGTCACTGGTAGTGGTAAGACTCAATTATATTTACGTGCTACAGCAAGATGTATTAGTCAGGATAAGACGGCTATTATTTTAGTACCTGAAATTATATTGACTGATCAAATTGTGAAACGATTTGTAGAAACTTTTGGTGACGAAGTCGTAGTATTTCATAGTAAATTGACGGTACAACAACGGAACAATAATTGGGAGCGTTTGCGCCGTAAGGATAGTCACATTATTATTGGCGCTCGTTCTGCCGTATTTGCGCCAGCTGAGGATATCGGCCTTATTGTGGTCGATGAAGAACATGATACATCTTATAAACAAGAGGATATGGTTCGATATCATGCACGTAACGTGGCATTGTGGCGTGCTGAGGCACATGGTTGTCCCGTTATTTTAGGTTCTGCTACACCATCTGTTACTTCGTACTATAAAGCTAAGCAAGGGGAGTATCATTTACTAGAGTTGCCAAATCGCATTTTTGAGCAATCTATGCCGAAGGTTACTATAGTAGATATGAAGGAAGAAATTCTTCATGGAAATTACTCCGTTTTTTCTGATGCCATGAGTCGCTTAATTCAACATACATTAGATGAGCATAATCAAATGATTATTCTGTTAAATAGACGTGGTTATAATACCTTTGTTATGTGCCGGGATTGTGGGGAAACTATTATGTGTCCTCATTGTGATGTAGCTATGGTTTATCACCAAGCTGGTGAAGAATTGCGTTGTCATTATTGTGAACATCATGAACCAATTCCAACTGTTTGTCCCAAATGTAATAGTAAGAGGATTAAGTTTTTTGGTTCAGGCACACAAAAGGTAGAGGAAGAGTTACGTCGTCACTTTAAATCGGCTCGCATTGCTCGTCTTGATCAAGATGTGACAAAAAATAAGCAATTAGCAGAAGATATTTTACATGACTTTGGAGCTCATAAATATGATATTTTGTTGGGAACACAAATGGTATCTAAAGGTCATGACTTTAAAGATGTAACAGCTGTTGGTATTTTAACAGCCGATTCAGTTTTGAATATTCCTGTTTATACAGCTTCAGAACGAACTTTTGATTTACTTACTCAAACGTCTGGACGTGCCGGTAGGGGTGAAAAACCGGGTAGCGTTGTAATACAAACATATAATCCTTTAAATTATGCTATAATAAAGAGTAAGGCTCATGATTATATAGGCTTTTACAATGAAGAAATTCAAAACCGTAAAGCTTTAGGATATCCTCCATTTCGCGAAATGATTCATATGGTTGTGCGTCATCAAGATATGAAAACATTAGAGTCTATAGCAAATCGTATTGTCGATGACTTGGAGTCTTATAAAGGAAATCAGGATATTTTGATTAATGGTCCTTATGAAGCGCCTATAAAAAAAGTGCGCGATATGTATCGTTTAGCTATTATGATTCGCGGTACAGATTTAACGAATTTGAAAGAATATATATATAACTCATGGATTTTCACGCAAGAAGGACTGCTGATTGACGTGGATCCCGTGTAGTGTAGGAGTATCAATGGCTGTATTAGATGTTGTGAAAGCAGGTCATCCCGTTTTAAAACAAGTGGCGGAACCTGTAGAACATGTTAATAAAAAACTTAGAGCCCTTATCGATGATATGGCTGAAACTATGTATAAGACTGAAGGGGTTGGTCTTGCAGCACCTCAAGTGGCTGTAGCTAAACGTATTATCGTTGTAGATGACCAATCTGGTAGTGGTCTTATTGCGCTAATTAACCCTGAAATCACTCATGCTGAAGGTTCTCAAGTTGGACCTGAAGGATGCTTAAGTGTGCCAGGATATTTCGGAGATGTGGAACGATTTAATAAAGTCACTGTTAAAGGTATTGATCCACATAATAAGAAGGTAACTATAAAAGCTGAAGGTTTTTTGGCGCGTATTTTCCAACATGAAATTGATCACTTGGAAGGTCATTTGTTTATTGAAAAAGCAACTAACTTACGATTAATTACTGATCATCCAGAGGAGAAAGAAATTGTCTGATAATAAACAATTACGCATCGTTTTTATGGGGACACCAGACTTTTCTGTGCCTACCTTAGAGGCTTTGATTCAAGCTGGTCATTCTATTGTCGGTGTGTATTGCCAGCCTGATAAACAAAAAGGGCGTGGTAAACAAGTTCAAATGCCCCCTGTAAAAGTAGCTGCTTTAGAGCATGACTTGCCTGTATATCAACCAGTCACTTTGCGTGATGAACAAGTGAGAGCCGAATTAGAAGCATTACAACCAGATGTAGTGATTGTTATTGCGTATGGTAAAATATTACCTCCTTGGCTTATTCGATTGCCGCAATATGGTTGTATTAATGTTCATGCCTCTATTTTACCTAGTTATAGAGGCGCTGCGCCAATTCATTATGCAATTCTTAATGGAGACTCTAAAACGGGTGTTACCATAATGCATATGGATGATGGCCTTGATACAGGTGATATCATTGACATTGTGGAGATAGATATTTTACCCGGTGAAACGACAGGACAGTTATTTGAACGTATAGCTGTACTGGGGGGTGAAACTATAGTGCCTGTATTAACTCGTTGGGTTAATGGAGAAATTGTGGCTACACCACAAGATGATTCAATGGCTACACATACTACTAAGATTACAAAGGAAATGGGGCAGATCGACTGGTCTAAGCCGGCTAATGAAATTGCAAATCTCATTAGAGGACTTAATCCAGCACCTGGATGTTATACATATCTCGATGGAAAACGTTTAAAAGTATGGTCTGGAGAAGTGGTTCCCAGTGATACGACTCACTGTTTGATAGATGTCCATGGTAAACATGTACCAATTGCTATATCAGCCACAACTGTGCCTGGTACAATCGTATCTAAAATAGCCGGTTTAGGTGTATTTTGTGGTGATGGAAATATAATTCTATTAACAGAAGTCCAACCAGAAAATAAAAAACGCATTTCTGCAATTGATTTTATAAATGGTCATCAAATAAAGGAAGGTATCGTTTTTGGGGACTCAATATAAGCAGTACGAAACGTATCCGTTATACTTGATTTTATCAACTATTACATGTGCTTTGCTCACAGCAGTACTAGCCTTTCTAATGTATATATTAGAACCAGGACTTTTACAATTGCATCCATTTGCATCAATTATAAGTAGTGTAGTTATATCTATACTTATTGCTATTATATGGATTTTGTGCTTATCTTTAATTGTTGCTAGCACAGGTATTATAAGGTTACATCCTATTGTTTTAAGACTAGCCAATCAGTTTATTTATGGATTATTTTCATTAACTTTGGCGATTGGTAAGGTGAGAGGGGTTACTAAGGATCAACTCCGCCAGTCTATGATTGATTTAATCAATCATTTAGTAATGCTAGATATGTATACGGTAGATCCAGAACGTATATTATTATTAACTCCTCACTGTTTACAAGAAAGTTCGTGTGTTCATAAGGTTACACATGATGTATATAATTGTAAGCAGTGTGGGCGATGCCAGGTTGGTAATTTGTTGCAAGTGGCTAAGGACTATGGTTGTCAATTTATAGTTGTCACTGGAGGCACCTTAGCGCGGATGAAGGTAAAGGAAGCACGCCCAAAAGCTATTGTAGCAATAGCTTGCGAACGAGATTTAGCAAGTGGAATGGCTGATGTATTTCCCATCCCAGTTATTGGGGTATTAAATGAACGTCCTAATGGGCCATGTTGTAATACAACAGTCGATTCTGAACGTGTTCGAGCAGTAGTAGAACAATTGATTGGTAGGAATAGTAATGATAGAGGTAAAGACTAATCAACAACAAAATATTCGATTGCTCGCTGTAAAAGCATTGAGTGAAATTAATCGCAATGGTGCTTATGCAAATATAAAGTTGCAAGAGTATTTACAGAAATATCATCTATCCGATTTAGATCGAAGATTCTTTACTGAACTTGTGTATGGGGTCATTCGTAGAAAAAATTACTTGGATGCTATTATTGTTCACTTTGCAAAGCGACCCTTAAAGAAACTATCTTCTATGGTTGTGGAAATCCTTAGACTTGGTATTTATCAAATTATCTATATGGATAAGGTTCCTGAAAGTGCGGCTGTTAACGAATCTGTTAAACTCGCCAAAAAGCTAACTAGAGGTTTATCTGGTTTTGTAAATGCTGTTTTGCGTTCGGTTTTACGTGAAAGTGATAGCATTTCTATCGGTGAACTAGCTAAGTCCGAAGCTGAAGAAATTTCCTTTATCTACAATCAACCATTATGGCTTGTCAACTTATGGATAAAAGAAATGGGAAAAGATAAGACCGTAGATCTTTGTTCTTGGTTTAATGAACAACCTCGTTTGACGGCTCGCATAAATACAGTGAAAGTATCTATTGAGGATTGTTTAAAAGAATTAGAAGATTTAGATTGGATTGTAGAACAGGATACATATATTCCTGAAGTAGTTTATATTGATGGACATCAAGGTCATTTAGAAAAAGCTAAACCTGTTTTAGAAGGTCATATTACTTTTATGGATAAAGCATCTATGTTAGTAGCCCATGTGGTAGATCCTCAACCAGGAGAGCTTATCTTAGACTGTTGTGCTGCACCAGGTGGCAAGTCTATGCATATGGCAAGTCTTATGAATAATACAGGAGCTATTATGAGTTGTGATATTTACGACCATAAATTAGAACTGATTAATCAAAATGCTGAGCGATTAGGTGTATCTATTATTTCTACTAAGCTTCAAGATGGTCGTTATCTTCCTGATAATTGGAAAGAACAATTTGATCGCGTCTTAGTTGATGCTCCTTGTTCTGGTCTAGGTATATTACAAAAGAAATTAGACATGCGTTGGCGTAAAACAGAGTCTTTACTTATTGAGTTGCCGCCGTTACAACTTGAAATATTAGAAAAAGCTTCTGAAATGGTTAAGGTTAATGGATATTTAGTATATTCCACATGTACTATGAATAGTGGTGAAAATGAAGCTGTTCTAAATAAATTCTTGGCAATTCATAAGAACTTTATCATCGATCCTGTATCATATAAAGGGGCACCACAAGCTATAGATGGTATGATTACAACCTATCCACCGCGAGATCATATGGATGGTTTCTTTATGGCTCGCATGAAACGCTTATCATAATATAAGAAATGGAGCACCATGATAGAATTATTGGGTAAGTCTTTAGAAGAATTACAATCTATCTTTAAGACCCATAATATACAAAAGTTTCGAGCGAAACAGTTAATTGACTATATCTATCATAGATATATTTTTGATTTTGAAGACATGACACAATTTCCGAAAGACTTGCGTCAATGGCTAGGTGATAATTGTGTTATTTCTTTACCTACATTAATTACAGAGTCTATTGCCCCTGATGGAAAGACTCGCAAAATACTTGTAGAGATGTCAGATCAAAGTCGTGTGGAAGCAGTTTTGATGGAGCAACACTATGGGTATTCTGTATGTGTTTCCTCTCAAGTGGGGTGTGCTATGGGATGTGTATTCTGTGCTTCTACACAAGGTGGCTTATACAGAGATTTAACAGTCGCTGAGATTATTGGACAAGTTGTCATATTTGGGGCTCTTACTAAAGAGGAAATACACTCTGTTGTCGTTATGGGCGCTGGGGAGCCGTTACAAAATTATGATAATGTATTACAAGCATTACAACTACTACATGATCCTATGATTTGTAATATTAGTTATCGTAAGATGACGATTTCCACTTGTGGTTGGGTTCCTAATATTTATAAATTAGCTGATGAAGGTTTGCCAATAACCTTAGCACTTTCATTACATGCTACAAATAATGAAGTTCGTCGTAGTATTATGCCCGTTGGGGCACGTTATGAATTGACGGAAGTCTTAGATGCGGTAAAATACTATTATAATACGACACAGCGTCGTGTTACCTTTGAGTATATTCTTATAGATTCTGTAAATGCATCTATAGATGATGCTCATGCTTTGGGGAAAATCTGTAAAGATTTCCCAAATTGTCATGTTAACTTGATCCCAGTTAATGGCAATGAACATATTGAATTATATAAACCATCTATTACGAATATGAATACATTTAAAGACATCGTTAGTTCCTATGGCGTATCAGTAACGGTACGAAAGGAAATGGGCGATGCAATCCAAGCCGCATGTGGACAGTTAAAGGCTGCTCATGGTCGGAAAAAGGAGAATCATGAATAATTTTGTTGGTTTAAGTAAAATTGGGCTTGTACGCCAGCGTAACGAGGACCGTTTTTTCATTGATGGCCATATTTGTGCTGTTACTGATGGCATGGGTGGTTATAGCGGTGGTGAAATTGCAAGTACCTATGCTGTAGATGAAATAAAAGAATATTTGTCCTCCCTTGAAACGATAGGTCAACAAGACTTATGTGATGCTATCATTCACGCTAATCAACGTATTGTAAATCGCGTTGCTTGTGAAGAACGACTTGCTGGTATGGGTACTACCGCTGTAGTTACAGCTATAAATGGTAATCAACTTTACTGGGCAAGTGTTGGTGATAGTCGTTTGTATGTATATAGAGATGGTCATTTACGACAAATTACTACGGATCATTCTATGGTACAAGAATTATTAACAGCTGGAGAGATTACAAAGGATGAAATGCTAAATCACCCTCAACGTAATTTATTAACCCGTGCAGTCGGTGTTGATGAAATCTTAGAGGTTGATAGTGGTGTAGAGTCTATTCTTCCCGGTGATCGTATTTTACTTTGCACTGATGGATTAAGTGGCTATGTATCTGATGATGTAATTGCCTCTGCATTACAATCAACGGATGATGATATGTTGGTTATTGAATCATTGATGGAAGCTGTATATGAAGTCGGAGCAGGAGATAATGTGACCATTGTGGTGGGAACAATCTAATCTAGAAATGGAGAAATAATGAGTACTATGAATATAAAAGGCATACTTCTAGATAACCGCTACCGTATTGTTGATAAAATTGGCGTTGGTGGAATGGCTGATGTATACCTTGGAGAAGATACCTTACTAGGTAGACAAGTAGCAATAAAAGTATTGCATGCTAATTTTGCAAATGATGATGAATTTGTGACTCGATTTAAACGAGAAGCACAAGCGGCAGGTAAATTAAATCATCCCAATATTGTAAATATGTATGATGTAGGTTTTGACCAAAATTTACATTACATTGTTATGGAATATGTAGATGGTGAAACCTTAAAAAAATATATAACTCGTCATGGAAGATTGTCTATAGATGAGGCTGTTAAATTTACTATTGCCATAGCTGAAGGCTTAGAACACGCTCATACAATGGGT
This sequence comes from Veillonella parvula, assembly GCA_959601155.1. Taxonomy (GTDB): domain Bacteria; phylum Bacillota; class Negativicutes; order Veillonellales; family Veillonellaceae; genus Veillonella; species Veillonella parvula_R. The sequence continues at coordinate 267,588 of CAUGOU010000001.1, forward strand.
ATTGTTCATTGTGATATAAAACCACATAATGTTATTATTACCAATACGGGGCGCGTTAAAGTAACTGACTTTGGTATTGCTCGTGCAATAAATGCAACTAACACAGTTATGTATACGAATTCGATTTTGGGTTCTGCACACTATTTATCACCAGAGCAAGCTAGTGGTAAACCAGTAGATGGAAATACAGATATCTATTCATTGGGTGTTGTATTGTATGAAATGCTTACAGGTCGTGTACCATTTGAAGGGGAAACGCCAATTGCAGTAGCATTAAAACACGTTCGTGAGAAGGTAGAACCTCCAACTCGATATAATCCATCAATCCCTCCGCTTTTAGAAGCTGTTGTTATGAAGGCATTATCTAAAAATCCTGCAGATCGCTTTGATTCTATCTCTGATATGATCAGTGATTTGCGGTTATCTCAAGGTTTTACAATGGGGAAAACACAACGTCATGAACCATATGATTTTGCTACACAAATGATTCCTGCGGTTGATCCTGAAGCACTTGAAGATCTAAGTACTATTCAAGAAGAACGTAAAGACGAGGGTAAAAAGAAGAGTATGTTAAGTAAAATTGCATCGATTCCACAAAAATACATCGTTCTAGGTGCTGCTGTCATTTTTTTAGTAGCATTTTTAGGTGCTTTCTTAAGCTACGGAAATTTCTGGAGTAATACAACAGTAGATGTACCTAATGTGGTAGGCAAACAAGTTTCTGTAGCAAAAAATATCTTAGAAGATAAACATTTGCGTGTGTCTACAAGTGAAGTTACGAATCCTGATGTGCCAGCTGGTCAAGTTATTTCTCAAACACCTGGGGCTGGAGAAAAGGTTAAAGAGCAACGGACAATTCACCTTGTAGTTTCTAAAGGTGTAGGCGATATTACGGTGCCAGATTTAACTGATTTAACTGTCGATCAAGCCCGTCAACGACTTAAAGATTTAGGTTTAGTTGTGGGGAAAATAACACAACAATCTGTAGATGGTAAAAAAGATGGTGTAATCATTGCTCAGAGTCCTTCAGGAGATTCTAAAGTGTCTAAAGGGACAACAATTGATCTCGTAGTAAATAAAGCGAAGGCTAAGAAAGTCAAAGTACCTAATCTTGTTGGTATGACATTAAAAGATGCTCGTGATACATTGAGTAATATTCAACTAGGTGTAAACCAAGTATCTGGATCTGTGGAAGAAAAATCTGTGGTTATAGAGCAAAGCATTAAAGCTGGCGACGAAATTGACGAAGGTTCCACATTAAATCTTACGACTGAGTTCAAAGATGATAAAAAGAAATCCGATAAAAAAGAAGGAAACAGTGGTAATAAAACAACTGGTACTATAGATGTTACTGTACCAGCTGGTTCTAAAAATCAAGAACTTAAAATTGTCGTAAAAGATGATGAAGGTTCTGCCGTAATCTATGATGATACGAATAAACCTGGAGATCGTGTTGTTAAAAAAGTGTCTGGTGTAGGTAATGTACGTATTGAGGTGTACCTCAATGGTGCATTAGTGCAAGAAACTGCATTATAAGAGGTACTATGATTACAGGCATTGTTGTCAAAAATATGAATGGGTACTTTTATGTACAAGATGATACAGGTACCATTCATGAATGTAAGGTTCGTGGCAGACTTAAGCAAGGACGCTATAGTTTACTTGTAGGGGACCGCGTTACGATTTCGGAGGATGGGTTCGTTGAATCCATCCATGAACGTCATAATTCGATGGTTCGCCCTGCAGTAGCTAATATTGACCAAGTTGTATTAGTTGTGGCTGCCCATGAACCAGATATTAATGAGTTATTACTCAATAAAATGCTCGTTATGATTGAACATGCGGATATACCTATCGTACTATGTATCAATAAATGTGACTTGATGGATTCAGAGACGAAAGCTATGGTTGATCTTTATAAATCAATCGGCTATGAGGTTTTGATGACATCCACATATAATATGACAGGCATTGATGATTTGCGTCATGTGCTTCAACATAAGGTAACGGCTTTTGCAGGACCATCTGGTGTTGGTAAAAGTAGTCTTTTAAATGCGGTAGACCCCAAATTTGCCTTCCAGACTGGGGAGGTAAGTGATAAGATTAAACGTGGTAAACATACTACTCGTCACGCTTCTTTATATAGTTTAGATGCAGATTCTTTTATCATGGATACACCTGGATTTAGTGCTATTGAATTTAATGATGTTTCCCTTGAAAGATTGCCTACATTATTCCCAGAATTTGGTGAATATGTTGATACTTGTAAATTTAATCCTTGCTATCATGAACATGAACCCATTTGTGGGATTAAAGCTGCTCTAGAAGCTGGTCATATTCATCAAGGACGATATGATGCTTATATGTCTATACGTAATGATATAGAAAGTCAACGAAAGAGGTTTTAATATGATAAAAATTGCACCATCTATGCTTTCCGCAAATTTTGCGGTGTTAAGCGAAGAATTAAAATCTATTGAAGCAGCGGGGGCTGACTTATTACATATCGACATCATGGATGGACACTTTGTTCCGAATCTAACCTTTGGTGCTCCCATTGTGAAAGCCATTCGTCCATATACAAAATTACCATTTGATGTGCATTTGATGGTTACTAATCCTGGTGATTATGTAGAAGAATTTGCAAAAATTGGTGTAGAATATTTTACTTTTCATCAAGAAACTGTACCTCATATGCATCGTTTGATTCAACATATCAAGCAGTGTGGGATGAAGGCTGGTGTAGCATTGAATCCTAGTACACCTGTATCTCTACTAGAAGATGTAGCTGTAGATTTAGATATGATTTTAATTATGTCTGTGAATCCAGGATTTGGAGGACAATCTTTTATTAAGAATGCCATAAAAAAAGTTAAACAAGCTAAGATATTGTTAGAAGAAGTAGACAATTCAACGGCAGTCATTGAGGTGGACGGTGGTATTAACGATATTACTTGTGTACCGATTAAAAGAGCGGGGGCTACAGTTTTAGTTGCTGGTTCTGCAGTGTTTGGAGCAGAAAATCGTGCAAGTATGATTGACTCCATTCGCAATAATTGAATAAATAGTTTCATAATATTCTATAATTCAAATTTGAACATAAGATCGTACATCAATAAGAAAGAGAATGTATTTAAAATAAGGAGTGAGGAATACTTAAAGAATTCCTCACTCCTTGCTTGCTTTTGCTATGATTTTTTGTTAGAATTATTAGGTATGAAAAATATGCACGTCAGTGGACTTCGGTACTGTGCCTAATTTTGGGTGACCCGAAGGATGAAGCGGCGGAGGTTAATTAACAGGAGGTGCCACAATGGCAGTAGTATCAATGAAACAATTATTAGAGGCTGGTGTACACTTTGGTCATCAGACTAGAAGATGGAACCCTAAAATGGCGAAATTCATCTTCACTGAACGCAATGGTATTTATATCATTGATTTGTCTAAAACAGTTAAAAAAGTAGAAGAAGCTTACAATTTCTTGCGTGAAGTTGCTTCCCAAGGCGAAGTAATCTTGTTCGTAGGTACTAAAAAACAAGCTCAAGAAGCTATTAAAGAAGAAGCTATCCGTGCTAACATGTTCTTCGTTAACGAACGTTGGTTGGGCGGTATGTTGACTAACTTCAAAACAATTGAAACTCGTATTAAACGTTTAAAACAATTGGAAGCTATGGCAGAAGACGGTACTTTCGAAGTATTGCCTAAAAAAGAAGTTATCGGTCTTCGTCATGAAATGGATAAATTGGAAAAATACCTTGGTGGTATCAAAGATATGCCTAAAATGCCAGGTGCTCTTTTCGTAGTAGATCCTAAAAAAGAAAAAATTGCTATTGCGGAAGCTAAAAAATTGGGCATTCCAGTGGTTGCAACAGTTGACACTAACTGTGACCCAGATGAAGTTGATTTCCCAATTCCAGCAAATGACGACGCTATCCGTGCTGTTAAATTGTTGGCTGGTAAAATGGCTGACGCTGTTCTTGAAGGTCGTCAAGGCGAATCCTTCGAAGAAGCATTAGATAACATGGTAGCTGACTCTGCTGAAATGGTTCGAGACGGTAAAGCTTAATCGTTGTCGTATTAGCATTTGAAAGATAAATCTATAACATATATAATTGGGGTAAGGACTATATCCTTACCTTAATTAATACTAGGAGGAACAAAATAATGGCAATTACTGCTGCTTTGGTAAAAGAATTGCGCGACATGACTGGCGCAGGTATGATGGACGCTAAAAAAGCATTGGTTGAAACTGACGGTAATATCGATAAAGCGGTTGACCTTCTTCGTGAAAAAGGTTTGGCTGCGGCAGCTAAAAAAGCTGGTCGTATTGCAGCTGAAGGTGTAGTACAATCCTACATTCATGCTGGTGGTCGTATCGGTGTTTTAGTGGAAGTTAACTGTGAAACTGACTTTGTTGCAAAAACTGATGATTTCCAAAATTTAGCACGCGATATCGCAATGCAAATTGCGGCTGTAAATCCTACATACTTGAACCGTGAAGAAGTTCCTACTGAAGTTATTGAACACGAAAAACAAGTATTATTGGAACAAGCTAAAGTAGAAGCTGAAGAAGACGTTAAAGCTGGTCGTAAACCAAAACCTGAAGCTGTTTTAGAAAAAATGGTTGCTGGCCGTATCGAAAAATTCTATAAAGAAAATTGCCTATTAGAACAAGTATTCATTAAAGATGGTGATAAAACTGTTACAGACATCATTAATGAAAGTATTGCAAAAATCGGTGAAAACATCAACGTACGTCGTTTTGTTCGCTATGGTTTAGGTGAAGGCATTGAAAAACGCCAAGATGACTTCGTAGCAGAAGTAATGGCATCTGTTGGTAAATAATTAATAAACAATAAGAGAACACCGTACAGTGTTCTCTTATTTTGCAATAGAGGAGTAAAAATATGGCAAAAAGAAACTTTCGACGTATTGTTTTAAAGTTGAGTGGTGAAGCATTAGCAGGTGAACAAGGTTTTGGTATTAATCCTGATGTTGTCGAAGAATTTGCAAAAGAAATTGCTGCTTTAGCAAAATCCACTGATTTAGAAATCGCAATTGTTGTTGGTGGTGGTAACCTATGGAGAGGTTTAGCTGGTAGCAATCAAGGTATGGATCGTGCTACTGCTGACTATATGGGGATGCTTGCAACAGTGATGAACTCCTTAGCATTGCAAGATGCATTAGAACAAGCTGGTGTAGATACACGTGTACAAACGGCTATCGAAATGCAAGAAATTGCAGAACCTTATATTCGCCGTCGTGCTATTCGTCATTTAGAAAAAAAACGTATCGTCATCTTCGGTGCTGGCCTTGGTAAACCTTACTTCTCTACAGATACAACAGCTGCATTACGGGCCGCTGAAATTGAAGCCGATGCTATTTTAATGGCAAAGAAATTTGCTGATGGCGTATATGATTCTGACCCTAAGACAAATCCTAATGCCGTTAAATTTGACGAATTAACATATAACGAGATTATCACAAAAGAATTAAAAGTAATGGATGCTACATCCACAACTTTATGTAAAGATAACAATATTCCTATTATTGTATTTAGCATGGATATTCCTGGTAATATTACAAAAGCTGCTAAAGGTGAAGAGATAGGGACCATTGTTCGAGGAGAATAATTCATATGGAAATTAAAGAATTGTTACAACAAGCAGAAGACCGCATGAATAAGTCTATTGAGGCTTTAAAACATGAATTCGCATCTATTCGTACAGGCCGTGCTAGTGTAGCACTACTTGATAAAGTAATGGTTGATTATTATGGAAGTCCATCACCCATTAATCAAGTTGCGAATATCTCCGTGCCTGAACCTCGCATGATTGTGATTGCACCTTGGGATAAAACAATGATTGGTGCTATTGAAAAAGCAATTTTACAATCTGATTTAGGTTTGAACCCTGGTAATGATGGTGCACAAATTCGTTTAAGTATTCCTCAATTAACTGAGGAACGTCGTAAAGAAATCGTTAAAGTAGTTCATAAAAAGGCTGAAGATGCAAAAGTTGCAGTGCGCAACATTCGTCGCGATGTAAATGAAGCATTAAAAAAAGAAGAGAAAGCTAAAACGATTACTGAAGATGATGCTAAAGACGGTTTAGATCAAATCCAAAAGCTTACCGATGCTAAAGTTAAGCAAATCGATGAGTTAAAAGCAGTAAAAGAAAAGGACGTATTAGAAGTATAATGTTTGATTCTAATAGCCTTATTGGAATACCATGGCAGCTTGCAAAGTCTCGTTTGCAGGCTGCCCATATTCCTTTTAAGGTAATGATTGGTGGATCCTTTAATCGCTTCTTTGAAATTTCAGATAAAGGATTTTATGTGGCACGTATTACAAAGGTTGATGAGTGCTTACATATACTACTATATAGACCAATGATTGCCAGCGACTTCGGAAATTCTATCGAGGTAGACTATGCTAAAGAAATTATTTAACCGTAAACGTTCTGATACGCCTGTCATTGATCGTAATATAATTCCACAACATGTTGCTATTATTATGGATGGTAATGGACGATGGGCTAAACGCAGAGGCATGCCGCGCTCCATGGGGCATCGTGCTGGTGCAGAGGTGTTAAAAGAAATTGTTATGGCCGCAGATGAGATCGGAATTAGAGCTCTTACGGTATATGGTTTCTCCACGGAGAACTGGAAACGTCCTGAACAGGAAGTTTCTTTACTTATGTCTCTCATAAAAGAATACTTAAATAATAATGTTAAGTATATGCATGAACATAATGTACGCATTCGATTTATTGGTTTTATTGGAGGGCTTTCAGAAGACCTACAAAAAATCATTCAAGATGCAGAATTATTAACTCAGAATAATACAGGCCTCACATTACAGTTAGCGATTAACTATGGTGGGCGTGATGAAATAATTAGAACTATCCGCGACATTGTAAAATCCGTTGCGGATGGCGTTATTACAATGGACAAAATTACTGAAGAATATGTAAGTTCTCAATTATTCACTAAAGAGTTTAGTGATGTAGATTTATTAATTCGTCCTAGTAGTGATTTTAGAATTAGTAATTTTTTGTTATGGCAACTAGCGTATGCTGAATTTTGGTTTACCGATTTGCATTGGCCAGATTTTACTAAGGAAACTTTACTTGAAGCTGTGGCGGCATATCAGAAACGAGAACGCCGATTTGGTGGCTTATGTGATGAGGAATAAAAAATGTTAAAAACACGTGTTATTACCGCTGTTATTGGTTTTATTATTGCCTTAGGGGCCATTACATTTGGTGGATTAGTGTATGATGTGCTAATTACACTTTTAGCTTTATTAGGGTGGCGTGAGTTTGTATTACTTGGTAAAGCTAAACGTGTTTGGATATCCATTATATGGGGATATATTAGCATTTTATTGCTAATGATTGCTCTTGCATGTCATCAGTATATTATAGCTATAGCTATTTTAGTATTAAGTTTATTTGCCAATTATATGTTGTGTACATTTGGTGAAACTAAGTACTCGATGTCTAGTGTATCCTTTAGTGTATTTGGTTTATTATATATTGGTATGGGTATGACTTCATTGCTCTTGATTCGTCATGATTCAATTTACATGAATTTATCAATGCCTTTTGAACTATATAACTGGGGCACTATTACACTTTGGTTATTATTGTTTACTACTTGGGCTAGCGATACCTTTGCATACTTTTCAGGTCGAGCTTTTGGTAAACGTAAAATAGTACCATCCATTAGTCCTAATAAAACACTAGAAGGTTTTATTGGTGGATTTATCGGCTGTATCCTTACAGGTGCAGTATTTTCGTATATCGTTGGCATTCCTTGGTGGATGGGAATCCATGTAGGTATGATTAGCGGTATATTAGCACCATTAGGTGATTTGTTTGAATCAAAGATTAAACGACTATGTAATGTAAAAGATTCTGGTACATTATTACCAGGTCATGGCGGTGTATTGGATCGCTTTGATAGTTTATTATTTGCGGCTCCTATTACATTAATATATATATTACTATTTTCGTACTAATTTCATAGAGGTACACTTATGAAATACCTAAGTATTATCGGCAGTACTGGCTCAATCGGTACACAGACGCTTGATGTGGTGTCTCAACATCCAGATCAATTCAAGGTGGTTGCCTTAGTGGCACATCATAATATTGACCTCTTAGAACATCAGATTAAAGAATATAAACCTTTGGTGGCGGGTCTTGTAGATGAAGGTGCTTTTAAAGAATTACAAGCACGCTATACAGGTCCTACAAAATTGATAGGTGGTAAGGAAGCCCTCATTGCAGCAGCTACAATTCAAGAGGCAACAATGATTGTTACTGCTATTGTAGGTGCTGCGGGCATTGAGCCTACAGTGGAAGCTATAAAACAAGGTAAGACTATAGGTCTTGCTAATAAAGAAACTCTTGTTGCTGGAGGTCCATTAATTACGGCTTTAGCTAAAGAACATGGCGTGCAAATCTTACCTATCGATAGTGAACATAGTGCTATATTTCAGTGCTTAGAAGGACAGAAACGTGACAATGTTGATTCTTTAATTGTCACTGCTTCTGGTGGTCCTTTACGCACATGGGATTCTAGTAAAATTCAAACTGCAACTGCTGCAGATTGTTTGCGACATCCTACCTGGAATATGGGTAATAAAATAACTATAGACTCTGCATCCTTATTTAATAAAGGATTAGAGGTAATAGAAGCTCACTGGTTATTTGGTTTCGATTTTGATCATATTGATGTAGTAGTACATCCTCAAAGTATCGTTCATTCTATGATTCGTATGAAGGATGGTGCGATATTAGCGCAAATGGGGAATCCAGATATGCGTGAGCCCATTCAATATGCTTTGACGTATCCAAAACGTGAAGTTTTAAGTATGAATCATCTTGATTTTAGTCAAGCACTACAATTGGAGTTTTTACCTCCACGGTATGACGATTTTCCTGCACTTCGACTTGCGTATGAGGTGGGACGTGCTAGTGGATTTAAACCTGCTGTATTTAATGCAGCTAATGAAACGGCAGTATATGCCTTTTTAGAAGATAAAATCGCCTTTGGTGATATTTATAAAGTCGTTACTTCTGTTCTTGAATCTATGGGACCAGAAGATGATTTTACATTAGATAATTTATTATCCATCGATAGATGGGCCCGTGAAAAGGCAACATCGTTGATGTTATAGGAGAATATATGATTACGGCATTAGCCACAATATTTGTGTTTGGTTTAATCGTGTTTATTCATGAATTAGGCCATTTTATTACAGCTAAGATGTCAGGTATGCAAGTTGATGAATTTGCTATAGGTTTTGGTCCAGCCATATTTAAAGTACAAAAAGGGGAAACTTTATATTCTATTCGTATAATTCCTCTTGGAGGATTTAATCGTATTGCTGGTATGACACCTGACGAGCCTCTTAATGAGCGCTCCTTTTATAATAAACCTGCGTGGAAAAAATTTATTGTTATTTCTGCAGGGGCTGTATTTAACTTTATATTAGCCATTGTACTTTTCTTTGGCCTAAATGTGACTGTAGGAAATCTTACATATACAAATGAACCTGTAATTGGTAACATTATTGTGGGTAGTTCTGCAGAACAGGCTCATTTAGAAGCTAACGATAGAATTATTACGATTGATGGTAAAAAAATTAGTACTTGGGATGATATTCGTCCTAGCTTACAAGGCACAGCAAACCATGGTGTAACTGTTGTTGTAGAGCGTGAAGGACAAACTATAGAGACTACAGTAATACCTAAAATGGAACAAGATAGTCCTAAGATTGGCATCTATCCTAGCTTTACTCGTGAAACTTATAGTATTGGTGAATCTTTGAGCCTTGCTGTTAGTCGGACGGGGCAAACTATTGTTGCTATGGTCAGTGGGATTTATGATATGATTCGTGGCACACAAGCAGCCGAATTATCTGGTCCAGTAGGAATTTCCCAAATGGCAGGTACTATTGCACAATCAGGATTTGCACCACTATTAAGTTTTGCTGCATTCCTTAGTATTAACTTAGGGGTTATTAATCTTTTACCATTACCTGTTTTAGATGGTGGTCACTTGATTATTATCTTGGCGGAAGCTATAACAGGTCGTAGATTACCTGCTAAAGCTCTTATGTATATACAAATGGTTGGGGTTGCCTTAATGGTAGCATTATTCTTATATGTAACAACGCAGGATATTTTCCGTTTACTATAAGACAGATGGGAGATTACAATGATTGTACGTAAACCAACAAATGGTATCTATGTAGGTACAGTTAAAATCGGCGATTATGCACCGGTAAGTATTCAATCTATGATTACTACGGATCCAGTACATACAGAGAAGGCAATTGCAGAAATTAATCATTTAGCAGAGGCTGGTTGTGAACTGGTTCGTGTCGCCGTTCCTACAATGGCATCTGCAAAGGCTTTAAAGGCTGTTAGAGCGGGCATTTCAATTCCTTTGATCGCCGATATTCACTTTGATTATAGATTAGCTTTAGAAGCTATTGAAAATAATGTTGATGGATTGCGCATTAATCCAGGAAATATTGGTGGTGAAGATAAGGTTTTAGCCGTTATTGAAAAGGCAAAACCTAAACAAATCCCAATTCGCATTGGTGTTAATGCAGGCTCTTTACCAAAGCATATTCTCGATGCTCATGGAGGACATCCTACAGCGGATGGTATGGTTGAAACAGCTTTAGAACACGTAAGAATTTTAGAAAAACTCGATTATCGTCAAATGAAATTATCTATTAAAGCAACGGAAGTACCTCTAATGGTGGAAGCATATCGTAAGTTATCTGATAAGATTCCTTATCCGTTACATTTAGGTGTAACAGAAGCTGGTACTATTAAACAAGGCACTATTAAATCTGCTATGGGGATTGGTGCATTATTGCTCGATGGCATTGGTGATACATTACGGGTATCCTTAACTGGAGATCCAATTCACGAAATTGAAGTAGGTAGAAGTATTTTAAGTAGTTTAGGATTAAGAAATTTTGGGGCCACTATGATATCTTGTCCTACATGTGGCCGTTGCCAAGTAAATTTATTTGATATGGCTGGTATTGTAGAAGAACGTCTAGCAGATATAAAAGCGCCTATTAAGGTTGCCGTTATGGGGTGTGTTGTAAATGGTCCAGGGGAAGCGCGTGAGGCCGACTTTGGTATTGCTGGTGGTGATGGTCAAGGTATTATTTTCCGTAAAGGGAAAGTTATTAAGACTGTACCAGAAGCCGAATTAGTAGATACATTGTTTAGAGAAATTGACCAATATTTAGAAAATTTAGATGAGGAGTCTTTATGTTAGCCACTAAATTATATGCACCTACATTGCGTGAGGTTCCATCTGACGCTGATGTAGTAAGCCAACAGCTTATGCTTCGCGCTGGTTTTATGCGTAAAACTGCAAATGGTTTATATAGTTTTTTACCATTGGGTTGGAGAAGTATCAAAAAGATTGAAGCTATTGTACGTGAAGAAATGGATCGTGCTAGTGCTCAAGAAATTATGATGCCAATTTTACAGCCTGCAGAAATTTGGAAAGAGTCTGGCCGTTGGAACGCATATGGCGCAGAAATGATGCGTATCAATGATCGTCATGATAATGAATTCTGTCTAGGACCAACACATGAAGAGATGATTACAACCCTCGTTAAAAATGAGATTAACTCATATCGTCAATTACCAGTCAACTTATATCAAATTCAAAGTAAATTCCGTGATGAGCGTCGTCCACGTTATGGCTTGATGCGTAGCCGAGAATTCATTATGAAAGATGCTTATTCTTTTGATGTAGATGAAGCCGGTTTAGATGAATCCTATAAATCCATGTACGATGCATATACACGTATTTTTACACGTTGTGGTCTTACATTCCGCCCAGTAGAGGCTGATAGTGGTGCAATAGGTGGTAGTGGTACGCATGAGTTCATGGCCATTGCCGAAGCTGGTGAAGCTGATATCGTATATTGTACCAAGTGTGATTATGCAGCTAACATTGAAATCGGCAAGCCTGGTATCATGAAGCAAGACGAAGAAGTTCTTCATGAGTTATCTGTTGTGGATACACCAAATGCAAGTTCTATTGAAGCTGTGGCAGACATGTTAAATTTACCATTACATAAAACTATCAAAGCGGTAGTATTTTCTATTGATGGTAAAGTGGTATTAGCCATTGTTCGTGGTGACCATGAAGTAAATGAAGTTGCTGTACAACATGCCGTTCTTGGTGCTGTAGAGCCTGAGATGGCTACCCCTGAAGAATTAGAAAAAGTAGGTTTAACAGCTGGTTTCATCAGTCCTATTGGTTTAAAACAAACAGAAGAATTTGCTATTGTTGTTGATGAATCTGTTATGGAAACTTACAATGTTTGTGGTGGCGCTAATAAAAAAGATGCTCACTACGTTAATATTAATCCAAAACGGGACTTTAATGTAGAAGACATTATTGTTGCTCCAATTCGTTTGATCACGAAGGACGATGTGTGTCCTAAATGTGGTGGTGCTTTAGAACATGCTAAAGGCATTGAAGTAGGTCAAGTATTTAAATTGGGTACAAAATATTCTGAAGCATTACAAGCTACATTCTTAGATCAAAATGGTCGTCCTAATCCAATGATTATGGGGTGCTATGGTATCGGTGTATCTCGTACACTAGCTGCTGCTATTGAGCAATATCACGATGAAAATGGTATTATTTGGCCACGTTCTATCGCTCCATTTGAAGCAGTTATTGTTCCAATTAATGCAAAAGACGAAGCATTAATGTCTACTAGTCAAACTATTTATACTGCATTACAAAATGCTGGTGTAGATGTATTGTTAGATGATCGTAAAGATCGTGCAGGTGTTAAGTTCAAAGATGCTGATTTGATTGGTTATCCACTTCGCATTACAGTAAGTAAAAATACTCTTGAGAATAACGAAGTAGAAATTCAAATCCGTAAGTCTGGAGAAACTCTTCCATGTGCTATTGATTCTGTAGCTGATAAAGTAACAGAATTGCTTCAAAACTTATAATAGAATTGCGATTCTAGTGAATGTTCATTAGGGTCGCAATTTTTCTTTCTAAACTTGAATTAATAGATTAAATAAGTCATAATTAAATGATAGAATATTTGGAATGGAGGTGCTATATGCTTGTAGATTTTCATATGCATTCCATCTTTTCAGATGGTGTTGAAACACCTAAAGATCTATTGCAACATGCCATAGACTGTAATGTATCTATGATGGCTTTAACCGATCATGATGAAATAGACGGCATTCAAGCATTGCGTGCTGCTCAAAAAGAGTTAGATCCTAATGAATCTATTAAAATCGTAAATGGCTGTGAATTTAGTGCTGATTATAAAGATAAGTCAATTCATATTTTAGGATATTGTTTTGATGAAAATAATAAAGATTTAATCGATTTTATTACGTTTTTTAAAGGAAAACGTGAAGAACGTATCGATGAAATTATCCGTCGTTGTAACAATGAAGGATATTATATTACAAAAGAAGAGCTCATTAAACAATTTCCTGATACTAAAGCTTATGGTCGCCCACATATTGGTAAACTTTTAATTGATGGTGGTTATGCCAAGGATATTAATGATGTATTTAAAGGTATTCTTCGAAAAGATAGTCCTTGCTATGTTCCTAAGGTAAAAGTAGAGGTTCCTTATATTATTGATATTATACATAAAGCTGGAGGACTTGCTGTTATGGCTCATCCTAAATTGGTTACCAGTGATGAATATGTGTTGGAAATGTTAAATTATGATTTTGATGGTATGGAGGTATATCACTCAAAGCATAATGATGATGATGTGGAGCGATATAAAGAATTTGCTAAAAAGCATAAGCTATTTATTACTGGTGGTTCTGATTACCATGGTATTGTAGGCAAGAAACCTGATAGATTTGGTGATTACTTAGTATCTGGTAAGGATGTATCAGAATTTATTAGTTTGTTATAAATGACGAGGTAGGCTATGGAAGTCGTTGCTTTTGTAGGTAGTAGTGGCACAGGTAAAAGTCATCGTGCCCTCGTAGTTGCTCATGAAAATAAAATTGAATGTATCATCGATGATGGTATTTTGATTCATGATAATAAAATTGTAGCTGGCTTTTCTGCAAAAAAAGAGTCTAGTCGTTTAAAAGCTGTTCGTCGTGCTATTTTTCAAGACGAAGTACAAGTTAAATCCGTACGAGAACAATTAGATAAGATTAAACCTAATAAGCTTATGATTATCGGCACTTCTGATAATATGGTTAAGAAGATTACTAAAGCTTTAGGCTTACAAGAACCTGATCGATATATTCGTATAGAAGATGTTGCAACACCTAAGGAAATTGAAAAGGCACAACATGCACGTCTTAAAGAGGGTAAACATATAATTCCTGTGCCGACTATGGAATTAAAGCCACACTTTAGGGGGTATTTGATTGATCCAATCAAAACCATGTGGCGCCGCAGGACTTTGAAAAAACAAGATCAAGATACCTTAGGTCAAATTGGTTCTGAAGGATTTGAACGTTCTGTTGTACGGCCTGCTTTTAGCTACTATGGTCGACTCACTTTTGACGATGAAGTAATTATTAAATTGATTAGAAATGGGTTAAAAAAAGTAGCTGGTGTTGATGAGACCAGTATAATTTCTTTTAAAAAAAGCGACAAAGGTCAAAACGGTCTTGTTGTTGATATGGCTGTAGTTATTGAACATGGATATCCTGTTAAACCGTTGATGCAACAGGTACAAAAATCTGTTCGCAATGAAATTGAATATATTACCGGCATGTCTATTGAACGCATGTCCATTAAAGTTAAGAATATTATTGAAACAAAACGTAAGATTGTTAAAGTGTAGGAGTTAGAATGAAGTCTTATTATATTTACACCTATGGTTGTCAAATGAATACCGCCGACTCTGAGCGATTATCGCATCAGCTGGAATCTGTTGGGTATATACCAACAGAGAATGTTGAAACTGCAGATTTAATTCTGCTAAATACTTGTGCAGTGCGTGAAAATGCAGAAACTAAAGTTTATGGGCGTATAGGTGAGCTAAAAAGACTAAAACGTAATAATAAAAACTTGATTATCGCCGTCACAGGATGTATGGCTCAAAAAAATCAAGCAGAAATGTTTAAACGAGCTCCTCATATTGATATTGTATTAGGCACTCATAATATTCAACATATTAACGAGATGATTGAAGAAGTACAACATGGACATACGCATCAAATCAACGTAGATATGGATAACTCTGTATTACCTGAATTAGAGGCAAAACCAAATGGCTCTTTTTATGCATGGGTACCTATTATGAATGGATGTAATAAATTTTGCACCTATTGTATTGTTCCCCATGTACGTGGTAGAGAGATTAGCCGTCCTGTAGAGGCCATTGTTAAAGAGGTTACAGACCTAGGGGTTAAAGGATTTAAAGAGATCACTTTATTGGGGCAAAATGTAAACTCTTATGGCCTAGATTTTAAAGATGGTACAGATTTTGGTACATTAGTTGATGCTCTTGATGGTATTCCTGGTATAGAACGTATTCGCTATATGACAAGTCATCCTCAAGATATGAGTAAGTCTATGATTGATGCTCTTGGTAGGTCATCCAATATTGTGACGCATTTACATTTACCTATTCAATCTGGTTCCAATCGTATTTTAAAGAAAATGAATCGTCATTACACGGTAGAGCATTATAAAGAATTGCTTTCTTATTGCCGTGAAAAAATAAAAGATGTGGTGGTGACTACGGATATCATCGTAGGTTTTCCAGGAGAAACTGAGGAAGATTTTCAAGCTACATTACAATTATTAAAAGATGTGCGCTATGACATGGCGTATACGTTTATCTACTCTAAGCGTTCTGGAACGCCAGCAGCGACTATGGATGATCAAATTCCTGAAGAGATTAAGCGCGTTCGCTTACAAACATTGATGGATGTACAAAATGAAATCTCTTATGAATTAAATAAACCTATGGAAGGACAAGTATTTGATATTATTGTAGAGGGACCAAGTCCTCGTGATGAAGACATGTGGTTCGGTCGTACGTCTGGTAATAAAATGGTTTTATTCCCTAAGGATGACTCCTTATCAATTGGTCAAACTGTACCAGCTCATATCGATAAAGCTCAAACATGGGTTTGTTATGGTAGTATTTTAAAATAAACTATTAGAATCAAAAAGAACTCGTCACTATTATGTTAACTCTAAGGTTAGATTTTTTATCTAAAATTAGTTTGCTAAACATGTGGTGGCGATGTTCTTTTTTACCATAGATGCTGATTAGAAATCATATGTGTTATAATAATAGAATAATATAAAAGTTGTATATTGAAGATATTCATAGGTATGAACACCATTTACATTTTGTATTTTTACAAAGAAGGTGTAACTATGAAACTTGATTTAAACGCTGTAAGCGAAACGGCATTATTGACACTATATGCGAGAGCGAAAGATTATGAGTCAGAACAATCCGTATTAAAGGATCAGAAATCCTGGGATATTTTAAAGCATATTGATTATGATTTTGATCAATTTAAAGATGTTAAGATGTCCTATTATGGAATTTTAGGACGGGCTAAAGTAATCGATGATGAGATACGAAACTTTATATCTCTATATCCAGATTGTATCGTCGTATCATTAGGTGCCGGTTTAGATACTATGTTTTATCGAGTCGACAACGGTTATATTGATTGGTATAATATCGACTTTGCCGGAGTGATTGAAGCACGTACACAATTTTTTGAGCCTCATGAACGAGTCCATAATTTAGTGAGTTCTATAACTGATGAATTGTGGACTAAAAATATTGAGATAAATGGACGAAAACTACTGCTTGTTAGTGAAGGTGTAGTTATGTATCTTACATTGGATGAAATGAAGCAGTTTTTAGGCTTGCTGACTGATTCGTTTGAAGAGTTTACGTTATATCTTGATATGATTTCTCCATATGTGGCGAAACGCACTAAACAACATGATATGCTTAGTAAAATGAATGTTTCTTTTCAGTGGGGAACTAAGGACGGTCATGAAATTGTAGTTATGAATCCTAAGCTTAAACAGACTGGACTGATTAATTTTACAGGAAGTATGTTATCCTTAGCACCTATTGTTTATAAATTATTATACCCGTTTATATATTTGTTTAATAATCGTATGGGAATATACGAATATAAGCGAAATCTGTGATATGACTCATAATATATGAGGTGAATATGAGTAAAAAGCAAACACCTATGATGGAGCAGTATTTAGATATTAAATCTAGATACTCTGAAGAATTATTGTTCTTTCGATTAGGTGATTTTTATGAATTATTTAATGAGGATGCTTTAGTCGCATCACGTGAACTTAATATTACCTTAACAGGTCGTCCTACAGGAGATGAGGAACGCACACCGATGTGTGGCGTTCCTTTTCATGCGGCTGAAAGCTACATAGAAACGCTTGTAAAAAAAGGATATAAAGTTGCTATCTGTGAACAACTAGAAGATCCTAAAGCAGTTAAAGGCATTGTTAAGCGCGATGTTATTAAAGTTGTTACTCCTGGTACAGTGATGACAGAAAATGGTAACGATGCACGGTCAAATAACTTTTTATCATTATTTTATATGGTAAAAGATACGTGGATTCTTGTGTTTTCTGATGTATCTACAGGGGAAGTTATTTGGCACCGCATTACTGATTGTGAAAAACGCAGTGATATGTACGATGCACTCAGCATGTATAGACCAAGTGAAATCATATTGCCTGAAGGAACGATATTACCGCAAGATATTCAGGATTTTATTGAAAATCAATTTAGTAATGTCGTATTTTCTCCTTTTTCTACATACTATACACAACGTGAAGTAGCTGAAAAAGCTGTAACTCATTTCGGTGATTTAGGCCTTATGGAAGAGGATGTATGGGAAGCATTAGGTTATATGCTTTTATATTTAGAGGATATCATTAAATCTGAAATTTCTCATATCAACTATGTACATCAATTAAGTGTAGGTAATCGCCTTATTCTTGATACATCTTCTTTGCGGCACCTTGAAATTACTCATAATTTACGCGATGGTGGACAAAAAGGTACTTTACTGGATGTACTAGATCGTACGTTGACACCAATGGGGGCACGCCTTTTAAAACAATGGCTTGAAAGTCCATTAACTGATATAAATCAAATACAACGTCGTCAAGCAGCCGTTTCAGAACTTATTACACGCGGTGCTGAACGTTCTCATATTCGTAACTTTTTAGATTGTATTTACGATTTTGAACGCATCGTTGGTCGTGTTGAAACCGGATCTGTGTCTCCCAGAGATTTAACGGCTCTTCGTGAGTCATTAGCAGTTCTACCTGATATTAAGAATGTATTAGGTACATGTTCAAGTCTAGCTTTAACATCTATTAATGAGCGCATGCAAGATCATAAAGATATTTATGACTTATTATGTCGAGCTATTGCAGAGCAACCAGCGTTGACATTAAAAGACGGTCGTGTTATTAAAGATGGATTTAATGCTGATTTAGATGAGCTACGTTCTTTAGCGACTAATAGCGAGCAATGGCTTGCTAAGATGGAAGCGGATATTAAAGAAGCTACAGGGCTTTCAAAAATTAAGACTGGTTACAATAAAGTGTTTGGTTACTATTTCGAGGTATCCCATAGTAAATCAGAACAAGTACCAGACTATTTCATACGAAAACAAACCCTGGCCAATGCTGAACGCTATATTACGCCTGAGTTAAAAGAGTTTGAAATTAAAATTCTCAGCGCAAAAGATAAAATCATCGCTTTAGAGCACGAACTATATCAACAATTGCGTAATGATATTAAACTCGTTATCAAAGATGTGCAAGAAACGGCTCGTGCTCTTGCAGACCTTGATGTATTATGCTCATTAGCATTAGTTGGATACGAAGAAAACTATATTTGTCCAACTATTGTGATGAATGGTCAAATCAATATTCGTGATGGTCGTCATCCTGTTATTGAAAAGTTCTTAAAACGTGAGGTATTCGTACCAAATGATATCGTTTTAAATCATGATGAAGAAGAATTTTTACTCATTACAGGCCCTAATATGGCAGGTAAATCTACTTACATGCGTCAAGCGGCTATCTTAATGATTATGGCACAGATTGGTTCCTTTATCCCTGCTCGTGAAGCGTCTATCTCACCTGTGGATCGTATTTTTACACGTGTCGGTGCTAGCGACGATATTTCTACTGGTCAAAGCACGTTCATGGTAGAAATGAAAGAGGTAGCGTATATTTTAGAAAATGCTACTCATAATAGTTTAATTATTCTCGATGAAATTGGTCGGGGTACGAGTACCTTTGATGGTTTGAGTATCGCACAAGCCGTAGTGGAACATATTTGTAAGCACATTCATAGTAAGACTTTATTTGCAACGCACTACCATGAATTGATTTGCTTAGAAGAAAGCTATAGTAAATTAAAAAATTATACCGTTGCAGTTAAAGAAAAAGGGAAAGATGTTGCTTTCTTGCGTCGTATCATTAAAGGTGGTGCAGATCGCAGTTATGGTATCCATGTTGCCAGACTGGCGGGCCTACCTAACTCTGTATTAAAACGAGCTGAAGTGATTTTAGAATCCTTGGAAGATCAAAGTCATGATGCAAGTGACTTAAATAATCGAGTTATGGGTGCTCAACTTACTAATGTGGCAAAACCAGCGGTTAAGCAAGTTAGTGATTCTCCACTAGGCAATTTATTTACCCATTCCGTAGTAGATAGCTTACTGGAAGTCGATGTAATGAGCATGACTCCAATTGAAGCATTAAATAAATTATATGAACTACAAGAGGAGGCTCGTAAAGGAGGCGGGAAATAATGGCAACCATTCACGTATTGGATGAAACGACAATCAATAAGATAGCTGCCGGTGAAGTCGTTGAACGTCCCGCATCAGTTATTAAAGAGCTCATTGAAAACTCTATTGATGCGTCTGCCACTAATATTGAGGTTGAAATTGGTGAAGGCGGTGTGGCCTATATGCGGATTACTGATAATGGTATCGGTATGACGGAGGAAGATGCTCGCTTGGCGATTCTACGTCATGCAACCTCTAAAATTCAACAAGTAGAGGACCTCTTTGATATTGCGTCCCTAGGCTTCCGTGGGGAGGCTTTGGCTAGTATTGCCTCTGTATCTCATTTCTCTTTGACTACTCGTAAAGCAGACTCTGATTTGGGGACTCGTATTACTGTTGATGGCGGCACTTTTACCGATTGCATTCCTTATGGTGCGGCACCTGGTACAACTATCGAAATTAAAGATTTATTTTATAATACGCCGGCTCGTCGTAAATTCTTAAAAACGGAGCGTACAGAAGCCTCTAAAATTCAAGATATTGTAGGGAAATTAGCTCTAAGTAATCCACATATTTCTTTTAAGCTTATCATAGATGATCGGGTAGCTATTATCACACCAGGAAATGGCGATATTAGTGATACTGTAGCTGCGCTATATGGATATAAAACCAAAGATGATATTTTTACTGTTGCTTATGAAAGTGATTCTATCTATATCGATGGCGTAGTGAGTAAGCCCACACTTCTTAAAAGTACAAGGATATGGCAGACCATTATCGTCAATAATCGCGTGATTTCTGATAAAACCATAATGAAGGCTATCGATAATGCATACCATGCACTATTGCCGAAAAATGGTCATCCTTTAGTGGTACTAAATATTACTGTGCCTGCGAGAATGGTTGATATAAACGTACATCCTCGCAAGAGTGAAGTTAAATTCTCAGATGATAAGATTATATTTAAAGCCGTATATCACGGTATCTTAAATGCTTTAAATAATCCACTCCATGAGAGATACGAACGAGAGTCATCATCTTATATGACTGGTACAGTTGCTAACATATCCGATAAATATGGTAATGATATTGCTAGTAATAGTAATAGTAATAGTGATATTAAGAATTTTAGTTCTAATAGTACATTCTTAGCTGGTAATACTACTTATGATTCTTATCAAGCACCTACTGTTGTACACGATTCGATGCAGTCAGCTGAACATATAGCAACAGCTATAGATTATGATAAGGTTTTTGGTGGACGCCGTACAAAAGGCTATGAAGTCATGCGCGGTGAAACTTCGCAGTTTGTGGAAAATCTTAAAACAAAGGGGTATACACCACCTGCACCTAAGGCTACTTATGAACAATCCTCTTTTGTAGATGAAAGTTTTGAAGCTGTTCCTACTGCATACACTAGTTATACTTCGGAAGATGTAGAGAAGTTTAAATCCTTGTCTCACGATATTCGTAACGAAGAGATAGAAGAACGTACAATTCAAAACTCGGGCTTTTTACCAATGGGTCAAGTTGCATCTTGTTATATATTAGCTAAAAAAGGTGATGATCTATATATCATAGATCAACATGCTGCACATGAGCGTGTGCGTTATGATAAGTTGTGTAAGTCTTCTGAATCGATTCCTATGCAATCTATTTTGGTTCCTCAGTATAGTGAGGCCACAAATGATGAAATGAATTTAGTAGAGGAAGAACGAGAAACATTACTTGATCTTGGCTTTGATGTAGAGTTAGGTGGTCCTACTAAGATAAAATTAGTAGGGGCTCCAGTAGATTTAGTAGAGTCAAAAGCATTTGAAATTCTGCAATATATATTCTCTTACTTACATGATCATCAACAGCCTACTAAGGCCCAATTACGACATGAAATGTTAGCTTATGCATCTTGTAGAGGGGCCATCAAGGCAGGTCATAATTTAAATATGTATCAAATGACTACCTTAATTGAGGACTTATTTAGTACCGAAAAACCATATGTATGTCCTCATGGTCGTCCTACGATTATCAAATTTACACCTGATGAATTAGGTAAATTATTCTTACGGTCTTAATATGAATATATTAACTACAGCTCAAAAATCTAATGAGGCCATTCAAGAGGAAGCCAAAGCTTTGGCTTCCTCTATGCATATGGCCTATATAAAAAGAGGAAAATTATCTATACCAGCATTATTTAATGCTCATCCATGTGATTTTATTGCTGTTCTTTCTGGTAATGGCTTAACTATTCATTTTCCTGATAATCAGCAACATAGCTTTCATTTATCCATGGCTCAATTACGTATACTACGTTTGCAACGTGGAGAAGGAGATCATTTAATTAATGCTGTTCAGACAATACTAAGTACTAATGAAATAACTGATAAAGAAGAATTTTCGTTTCTTGATTGTACAATTGGTCTTGGTAGTGACAGTATCGTCATGAGCTATGCTTTTCCTCAGGCTAAAATAAAAGGTCTAGAAGGTTCTCTATCTATATGGCTTGCCACATCTTATGGTTTATCTCATTATTCGCATAATGTGAAAAGTGTGACGGACGCATTACGTCGTATTGAGGTAAGTTATGATACCTTTGAAAACTATGTACCTAATCTACCAGATGAAAGTATAGATATTATTTATTTTGATCCTATGTTTGAGGTCCCTGTAGAGGATAGTCCTCAATTTAAACCACTTCGTGGACATACTGTGGAAAGTCGTATTGATGATAAAATTATGGAGGAAGCTATGCGTGTTGCCTCTTATGGTGTTATTATTAAAGAACGACCATTTAGTTCTGTCTTTCAGAAATATCCACCTCACCAATGGGTGGGGGGAAAATATAGCCGTATAGGTTATGGAATATATATGAAGGAGTTATTGTGAATCCCTTAATTACCATCGTTGGACCTACTGCGGTAGGCAAAACAGATCTTACCTTGGAATTAGCAGAACAGCTACATGCTGAGGTTATTTCTGGTGATGCTTACCAGGTTTATAAACAACTTAATATTGGTACCGCTAAACCATCGGTGGATGAACTTAATCGGGTGAAACATCATCTCATCGATATACTGGAACCAAATGATTCATATTCGGTATCTATTTTTCAAAATCAAGCTAAAGAAATAATTGCAAGATTAAAAGATAGAAATATTCTTCCTATTCTGTCTGGTGGTACAGGACTGTATGTCCAATCATTATTGGAGAACTACAACTTTAATGATGTTAAACCTGACGAATATTTGCGAGCAGAACTCGATGAGATCTATAGTACAAAAGGTATTGAAGGCTTACGAGACTATGCTTTCACATTAGGTAAAGAGCATAATATAGAGATACAATATAGCGACAAACATCGTTTGTATCGAGCTATTGAGATATTACATCATGGTGATGTAGATTCGTTGCGAAATCAGACAAAAGATGGTGTATCCTATAAAGGACCTGTTATCGGTCTTATGAGAGATCGTGATAAACTATATGAGCGCATCAATTTACGGGTTGATATGATGTTTGATGCAGGCTTGATTGAAGAAGTGGAACAACTCATAAAATTTGGTGTGAAGCCAGATTGCCAAGCATTTAAAGGTATTGGCTATAAAGAAGTTGTTGACTATATAAATGGCAATATAATATTAGATGAGTGTCGTGACTTAATTAAGAAGAATACACGTCACTTTGCTAAGCGCCAAATTACATGGTATAAACGTATGCCATATATAGAATGGATACATATTGATAGCAATACATCTAAAGATTTTATATTTAATAAAGCTATGGATTTAATCCGTAGAGAAGGATTAGCATGACATTAGAAGAAATACGTAGTAAAGCCCTAGAAATGGCTGAACCAGAATTTAAGAAATTTGAACCTATTGCATTGGCCAATACAAAAAAAATATTAGAAGCCTTTAAGGAATGCCAAGTATCTGATTATCATTTCACTGGTACTACTGGTTATGGATATAACGACGTAGGGCGTGAAAAATTAGATGAAGTATTTGCCTATGTATTTAAAGGTGAAAAGGCTATCATTCGTCCTCATTTTGTTTCTGGTACACATGCGTTAGCTACTACATTAATTTCTTTGATGGGAAATGGCTCTAAAGGGACAGAGTTTATCTATGCCGTAGGGGCTCCTTATGATACGATGCAATCCGTTATCGGTGCCGCTCGTGAAGTACGTGGTTCTTTAGTAGAAAAAGGCTTTACCTATACTGAGGTACCATTGAAAGATAATACTTATGATGTTGAAGCTATTGCTAACGCTGTTAACGATAATACGCGGGTAGTAGTCATTCAACGGTCTAGAGGCTATAGCACTCGTGAACCTTTATCTATTGCAGATATTAAGATTATTGTAGATGCTGTAAAAGCTAAAAATTCTAAAACGATTTGTTTCGTAGATAATTGTTACGGTGAATTTACAGAGCTGCAAGAACCATTAGAAGCTGGTGCTGATATTATGGCTGGCTCTCTCATTAAAAATGCAGGTGGCGGTTTAGCACCAACTGGTGGTTATATTGTTGGTAGAGAAAACCTTGTAGAGGATGCAGCGTATCAATTGACAGCTCCTGGACTTGGCGATCATATGGGTTCATATGCTCCTGGTTATCGCTTGTTCTTCCAAGGTTTATTTATGGCACCTCACGTAGTATTACAAGCTCTTAAAGGTGCTGTATATACGGCTGCTGTAGGTGAGTTACTAGGCTATGATGTATTCCCTAAGGTAAATGCTGATCGCTATGATTTGATTCAAGCCATTAATCTGAAAAATGGGGAAGAAATGGAGCATTTCTGTGTAGGTATGCAAGCCTATTCTCCTGTAGATGCTCACGTACATCCTATTCCTGGGGATATGCCTGGGTACGAAGATAAAATCATCATGGCTGGTGGTACCTTTGTACAAGGTTCCTCTATTGAACTCAGTGCCGATGGTCCTATACGTCCACCATATACAATTTTCATGCAGGGTGGCCTAGTATTTGAACATTCCATGCTTGGTATTTTAGGAGCTGCTGAAGAACTATTAAAACATAGATAATATTTAGAATCTCTTTCTTTTGTGAAAGGGATTCTTTTTATTTCAAATCTTTTCAATATACCTATTTCTAGGCTATAATATAAGTTGCTATAATTTTATAGCAATACTACTCGGACTTTTACACCGAACTAGTGTTTTACACGTCAGGCTTTCACCCTGATTAGTTTTATGATCAAGAGATCATTAAAAGGAGAAAGTATGGAAAAAGTTATCGCTGTAGCTATGAGTGGCGGCGTAGACAGTTCTTTAACTGCTGCAATGCTATTAAAACAAGGCTATAAAGTATTTGGTATTACCCTATGGTTATGGGTGAGTGGTACGCCCTATGATGAGGTGCCTCTTGCCGTAACTGATGCTAAGAAGATGTGTGATTTTCTTGGTATCGAGCATCATGTTATCGATGCTCGTGATGTATTCTACGAAAACGTAGTAGATTACTTTGTAAAAGAATATGCCTATGGTCGTACGCCAAATCCTTGTGTATTTTGTAACAAGAACATCAAGTTTGACTTGATGCTCAATCGTGCTCTTGAATTAGGTGCCACACATATGGTAACTGGTCATTATGCACAAGTAAATTATAATGAAGAAACAGGTCTATATGAGTTACATAAAGGTGTTGATCCTACAAAAGATCAAAGTTATGTTATGTACAATATGAACCAACGTATTTTGAGTCATCTTATGTTCCCATTAGGTGGTCAATGTAAGACTGAAACACGTAAATTAGCTGCTGAATATGATTTGCCAGTCGCTAAAAAACCAGATAGCGTGGATATTTGTTTCTTGCCTCATGGGAACTATCAAAAGCTAGTGGTCGAAGAAATGAAGGGTAAACCAGAGTCTGGTAATATCGTTACCGAAGATGGTGAGGTATTAGGTAAGCACAACGGCTTATTTAATTATACGATTGGTCAACGTAAAGGTCTTGGTATTGCATATAAACACCCTTTATATGTTATTGGATTTAATGGGGATCGTAATGAGGTCATCGTGGGTCCTAACGAACGTCTCTTTACAAATCGCATGATTTGTAAGTTCTATAACTTCTTAGATGATACAATTCATAAGGAATTGAAGGCAGAAGGAAAAATTCGCTATGCAGCTAACCCTTCTCCTTGCATAGCACGTATTTTAGATGACGATACAATGGAGGTTATTTTTGAAGAACCACAACGGGCTATTACCCCAGGTCAGTCTGTAGCCTTTTATAATGGCACTCAATTATTGGGAGGTGCTGTTATCGATCGCGTATGTTAGAAAGGAGAATACAAGTTCTTTGAACTTGTTTACATAGTATGTCAACGAAAAAGATTCGAAACTTCTGTATTATAGCTCATATCGACCATGGTAAATCAACCATCGCTGATAGATTAATTGAATATACTGGTACATTACAAAAACGTGAAATGGAGGCTCAAGTTTTGGACTCCATGGACCTTGAACGTGAACGCGGCATTACTATTAAAGCGCAATCTGTTCGTATTTTGTATAAAGCTCAAGACGGTGAAGAATATATTTTGAATCTCATTGATACTCCGGGCCACGTCGATTTCAGCTATGAAGTATCTCGTTCTCTTGCAGCTTGTGAAGGGGCATTACTCGTAGTCGATGCTGCACAAGGTGTGGAAGCACAAACGTTGGCAAATGTATATCTCGCTTTAGAACATGATCTTGAAATCATTCCTGTTATTAACAAGATTGATTTGCCGTCAGCAGATCCTGATCGCGTTAAACAAGAAATTGAAGATATTATTGGTTTAGACGCTTCTGATGCTGTATTATGCTCTGCCAAATCAGGTATCGGTATTCCTGATATTTTAGAAGCTATTGTAAATAAAGTTCCTGCACCACCAGATAAATCTGATAAGCCAACAAGAGCCTTGATTTTTGATAGCCGTTTTGATGCGTATAAAGGTGCTATTGCTTATGTCCGCGTAAAAGAAGGGTCTATAAAAGCAAAAGATACAATTCGCATGATGCATGATAAAAAGGACTTTGATGTTACAGAACTCGGTATTTTTACTCCCTATCTTGTACCTGTGCAAGAATTACCATGTGGCTCAGTAGGTTGTATTGCAGCTAGCATCAAAAATGTAAAAGATTGCCATGTAGGCGATACTGTAACATTAGCTAATAATCCTGCATCAGAACCATTGCCTGGTTATCGTAAGGCTGTATCTATGGTGTACTGTGGCCTTTATCCAACAGAATCTAAAGATTATGAAAACCTTCGGGATGCATTAGAAAAGTTACAGCTTAATGATGCTGCCTTAGAATATGAAGCAGAAACATCATTGGCATTGGGTTTTGGTTTCCGTTGTGGGTTTCTCGGTCTTTTGCATATGGACGTAATTCAAGAACGTTTAGAACGTGAATATAACTTGACGCTTATTACGACGGCTCCATCTGTAAATTACAAAGTGTACAAAACAAATGGGGAAATGCTCGAAGTCGATAATCCTGCTAAATTACCACCTCCAACGGAAATTGATTACATTGAAGAGCCTTATGTAAAGGCTACAACAATTGTACCTAAAGATTTTGTTGGTACTATCATGGAATTATCTCAAGATAAACGCGGTGAATATCAATCTATGGAATATTTGGATGAAACACGCGTATCTGTCGTTTATCACTTGCCATTGAGTGAAATCATTTATGATTACTTTGATAAATTAAAATCCGCTACAAAGGGATATGCATCTCTTGACTACGAATTGATTGGATATAAACAATCTCCAATGGTTAAGATGGATATTCTCTTAAATGGAGATCCTGTAGATGCATTATCCATTATTGTACACAAAGACCGTGCAGCTACACGTGGTCGTGCATTAGCTGAGAAATTGAAAGAATTGATTCCTCGTCAAATGTTTGAAATTCCAATTCAAGCGGCGGTAGGTACAAAAATTGTGGCTCGTGAAACTGTAAAAGCTTGGCGTAAGGACGTTTTGGCAAAATGTTACGGTGGTGATATTTCTCGTAAGCGTAAATTACTTGAAAAACAAAAAGCCGGTAAGAAACGCATGAAGTCCGTCGGTTCCGTAGAGATCCCGCAAGAAGCATTCATGGCGATTCTCAAGGTTGAGGACTAATAAAATGAAAACAGATTCTGATATTCTGAATCTGTCTACACTGAGGGATATGGGGTTGTATGTCCATATCCCTTTTTGTAAACAGAAATGTATGTATTGTGATTTTCCTGCTTATCAAAATTTACAAGATTATTACGAAACCTATGTATATGCTTTAGTTCAAGAAATTGATTTATGGGTCTCTGAACATCCAGAGTCTACATCTAAAGCTATTGATACAATTTATTTTGGTGGAGGTACGCCTACAGAATTATCGATTCAACAACTACAGATGATTCTTGATAAAATTAAAAATACTTTTACAATTACTGACGATTGTCATATGACTATTGAATCGAATCCTGGGGAAGTAAATTTACATTATTTAACGAAATTAGTTAAACTTGGTTTTAATCGTATTAGCTTTGGTGTTCAAACATTTGACGATAAGTTGCTTACCATGCTTCATCGTAGTCACAACGGAGAACAGGCAAAACAAGCCGTTTATGATGCTAAAGAGGCGGGCTTTACTGATATCAATATTGATTTGATTTATGGTTTGCCACGACAAACATTAGAGGATATTCAATATAATTTAGATATTGTAAAAGACTTACCGATTAATCATATTTCAACGTATGGACTTCAAGTTGAGGTAGGAACGTATCTATATCATTTAGTACAAAAGAACCTTATTTCTATTCCTAGTGAAACCATTGATGAATCCATGTATGACATGATGATGGACGGATTAAAAGCTTTAGGCTTTGAACGATATGAGATTTCAAATTTCGCCAAGACTAATTCCTATAGCCGTCATAATTTAAAATATTGGCACTATGTAGATTATTTAGGCTTTGGTGCTGGTGCTCATTCCTTCTATGACGGAGTACGCCGTAGTAATAATCGTAATGTAATGCCCTATATACAATCCGTTGACAGATATATTATGCCTACTATTGATACGGAGACGATTACTTTAGAGCGAGCTCAAGAGGATTTTTGCTTTTTAGCTCTTCGCACTAAATGGGGCCTTGATGAGCGAAAATTTGAAGATAAATTTGGCGTATCTGTCCATAATTTATTTGGTACTACTTTAGAGGATTTAGTTAGTAAGGATCTATTAGAATATCAAAGTGGAAGTTATCATTTAACCGCTGAAGGTGCCAAGCATGGAAACTATGTATTTAGTCAATTTATTCGTGAGTAATTTCTCACAGTTTCTCAAAATCTAATATGTTAGTATAAATAGGATGATGATGAATAAGCATGCTAGATTTGAGGAGGAACGATGAAGACATCTGTAATATTACACGGTTTACATAATGAATTTACTTTAGATCAAATGAAAGCATGCATAGAACTTGCTGAAAAATATGGCGGATCCTTTCGTCATGTTGTAACAGGTATACAAATTACAGGTATTGAAAAAGATGATAAGGAACAGCTAATTTCTGAATTGCCTGATGGCGTGACAACTGTTATTCATAGAGGTGTTAATTCCTTAATTGCCTGTGTAGGTAAAGGCCATTGTAAAAATGGACAAATGGAAACTAAAGAATTGGCTGATTATGTAGAGAGAAAACACTACGGCCGAAAAACATCTCATAAGTGCAAGATTGGCATCAGTGGATGTGGACGTAACTGCCCTGATGCGATGGTGAAAGATATTGCTTTTATTGGTACATCGCAAGGTTTTATGTTGGCTGTTGGCGGTAATACAGGCATGAGACCAGAAGCAGGAAAAATTTTAGCAAGAAAACTAACTATTGAGCAATCTAAAAAAGCTGTAGACATTTTGATTGATTGGTATGCTAAATATGGTGAACCTCGTGAACGTATGGGGAAACTGTTGGAGCGTCTTGGTAATCCATTAGAAGGGGTAGATCTATAAATTAATTAGTACATTTTAGTTCTAATTGATTTATAGTTTATAGTCCGTAAATTCTTGGGCCAAAAAAGTATTTTAACTAAGAGTTTATTGACAACTAAATTATTATATATAAACACTTATACTATTTCAGGTTTTAATAATATAAATTTTATTAGACCAATATATTCTAATATTTAAATTTTAGGATATGACATAAACGTAGATAGTATAAGTGTTTTCTTATTGTTACACTTTGATTTTTTGACCAATTAATTAAAAATATTGAATTGTCTTTTTGACTAAATAGATATTATTTGACTTTTTAAGGATTTTTCTGCTTGACATTTTTTTTGAATATGATAATATTATACATGCGATTAGCACTCAAAGTTAATGAGTGCTAACAAGAGGTGTCATTATGGATGAAAGAAAACAGCGCATCTTGCGAGCCATAATTGAAGACTATGTTAAGTCCGCAGAACCTGTAGGATCTCGAACGATTGCTAAAAATTATGATCTTGGCATCAGTCCTGCTACGGTGCGGAACGAAATGTCCGATTTAGAGGAATTAGGCTATTTAGAGCAACCTCATACATCGGCTGGGCGTATTCCTTCAGCTAAGGGCTATCGCTTATATGTTGATTCTATGCTGAGTCGACAACCTGTTCCATTACAGGATGCTGAAAAAATTGAAATGTTATGGAAACGTTCCAATGGATCAACGAGTGAACTCTTTCTAAATATGGCTAAACTACTTTCACAGGTAAGTCATAGCATGAGTTTATTCTTAGCACCAGCCCATGATAGAGCATTAATCAAATACATTCATGTATTACCGCTGGATAGTCATCAAGCCATTATGGTAGTTATTACTGAAACAGGAGCACTCGATAATGAGTTGATGTACTTTGGTGAAAGTGTTTCACCAGAGCTTTTACAAAGTCTAGCCATACAATTTAGCAATGCACTACAGAATGTAAGTATTGGTCATGTAACGGCTGAGGCCTTAGGATCTATATTGGTCCATATGGAAGGACCGCAGGGAATTTTATTAATCCTCTCGGAGACATTATTACGAGCTATTAATAAACGTAAGTTGTTCTATTCGGTAGGTACCACAGAGTTGTTAAATCAACCAGAGTTTAAGTCTGTTGAGAAGGTACAACCCTTGCTTTCCTTAGTGGAAGAACAAAATCAATTAGGACAGTTATTAAAAGATGATTCTCCAACACCTGTTAAGGTCAAGATTGGTATTGAGAATGAAACTGAAGCGCTACATTCAATGAGTGTGGTACAAGCTGATTTTACGAATCAAGATCAGCCTATCGGAACTCTTGCTATTCTTGGTCCAACGCGGATGGAATACGGACGTATCATCGGCATGTTGTCCCATATGAAACATATAATGGAAACTATGGTAAAAGAACAAAACAGAAAGGGCAAATAATGGCTGAAGAACAAGACATTAAACAAGAAACAGTGGAGGAAACAGAGGATACTACGAATGTAGAGGAACTAACTGTTGAAAAAACTGAAGAAGCTGTGGCTGATGCTGCTCAAGTGTTAGAAGAACTTAAAGCCGACTTTGATAATCGATATAAACGGTTACAAGCGGACTTTGAAAACTTCAAACGTCGTACTAACCAAGAAAAAGAGCAACTTGCTGGATATGTAAAAGGGGATGTATTAACGGACCTTCTTCCTGTATTGGATAACTTTGAACGGGCCGTTCAAAGTCCTGCAGAAGGGGAAGCAAAAGTATTCCTCGATGGATTCATTATGATTCATCAAAATTTGATGGCTATGTTATCTAAACATGGTTTAGCTGTTATTGAAGCTGTGGGTCAACCATTTGATCCAAATTTCCATCAAGCGATTATGCGTGTACCGTCAGATGAATATGAATCCGATACGGTGTGTGAAGTTTTGCAAACTGGTTATACTGTTGATGGTCGTTGTATACGTCCAGCAATGGTAAAAGTTGTTGAATAGATTATAAAGTTTTAGGAGGTATATATTATGGCAAAGGTAATTGGTATTGATTTAGGGACAACAAACTCTTGTGTTGCTGTTATGGAAGGCGGCGAACCTACGGTTATTACAAATCAAGAAGGTGCACGTACAACTCCTTCCGTTGTTGGGTTTGCAAAAAATGGAGAACGTTTAGTTGGTCAATTGGCTAAACGTCAAGCTGTATCTAACCCAGAAAATACAATCATTTCTATTAAACGTCACATGGGTACAGACTACAAAGTAACTGTAGAAGGTAAATCTTATACTCCTCAAGAAATTTCTGCAATGATTCTTCAAAAAATCAAAGCTGATGCAGAAGCTTACTTGGGCGAACCTGTAAAACAAGCTGTTATTACAGTTCCTGCATACTTTACAGATGCTCAACGTCAAGCTACAAAAGACGCTGGTGCCATTGCAGGTCTTGAAGTACTTCGTATCATCAACGAACCTACAGCAGCTGCTCTTGCATATGGTGTAGATAAAGATGAAGACGGTAAAGTTCTTGTATTTGACCTTGGTGGTGGTACATTCGACGTATCTATCCTTGAACTTGGTGATGGTGTATTTGAAGTATTAGCAACATCTGGTAATAACCACCTTGGTGGGGATGACTTCGACCAACGCATTATGAACTACCTTATCGAAGAGTTCAAAAAAGAAACTGGTATCGATTTATCCAATGATAAATTAGCTGATCAACGTTTAAAAGAAGCTGCTGAAAAAGCAAAAATTGAGTTGTCTGGCGTAGCTAGCACAAATATCAACTTGCCATTTATCACAGCTGATGCTACTGGTCCTAAACATTTGGATGTAACATTAACTCGTGCTAAATTTGAAGAATTAACTGCTGACTTAGTACAAGCAACTATTGAACCTACTCGTAAAGCTATGAGCGATGCTGGTTTATCTGCATCCGATATCGATAAAGTATTGTTAGTTGGTGGTTCTAGCCGTATTCCAGCTGTACAAGAAGCAATCAAAAAAGTATTGGGTAAAGAACCAACTAAAAATGTTAACCCTGATGAATGTGTAGCTATTGGTGCTGCTATTCAAGGTGGCGTATTAGTAGGTGAAGTTAAAGACGTATTGTTACTTGACGTAACGCCATTGTCCCTTGGTATCGAAACAATGGGTGGCGTATTCACACGTATTATCGATCGTAATACTACAATCCCTACATCTAAATCTCAAGTATTCTCTACTGCCGCAGATAACCAACCATCTGTAGATATCCATGTATTACAAGGTGAACGTGAATTCGCAGCAGATAATAAAACATTGGGTCGTTTCAACTTGGATGGTATCCCAGCTGCTCCTCGTGGGGTTCCTCAAATCGAAGTAACATTCGACATCGATGCTAATGGTATCGTACATGTAAAAGCTAAAGATTTGGGTACTCAAAAAGAACAAAAAATTACCATTACTTCTTCTAGCGGCTTGAAAGAAGAAGAAATCGATCGCATGGTTAAAGAAGCTGAAGCTCATGCAGCGGAAGATAAAGCTAGAAAAGAAGAATTAGACATTAAAAATAATGCGGACTCCTTAGTATATCAAGCTGAGAAAGCATTGAAAGACCTTGAAGGTAAAGGCGATGCTGCTTTGATGAAAGAAGTAGAAGAAGCGAAAGATAAATTGAAAAAATCTATCGAAGCTAGCAATATCGAAGACATCAAAAAAGATAGTGAAGCTTTGGAACAACCATTACATAAATTAGCAGAACAAATGTATGCAGCAGCTCAACAAGCTCAACAAGCAGCTGGTGCTACAGATCAAGGTCAACAACAAACAAAATCTGATGACAATGTAGTTGATGCTGATTACACAGTAGTGGATGACGACAAGAAATAAGAAGGGTTGGTAACGAATGGCACGTGATTATTATGACATCCTAGGGGTTAGTAAAAATGCCTCTCAAGATGAAATCAAAAAAGCCTTCCGTAAAAAGGCCCGCCAATACCACCCAGATGTAAATAAAGACAATCCAAAGGAAGCGGAAGCAAAGTTTAAAGAAGCTAACGAAGCTTACGAAGTCTTGTCTGATGAAACTAAAAAAGCTCAATATGACCAATTCGGCCATGACGCCTTCAAACAAGGAGGCGGCGCTGGTGCCGGTGGTTTCCAAGGTGGTTTCGGCGGTTTCGGTGGTCAAACTGGAGGCTTTGGTGATATCTTTGGCGACATTTTTGGTGGCATGTTTGGTGGTGGACGCCAACAAGGCCCTCAAAAAGGCAATGACTTGCGTGAAGATATCGATATTTCCTTTGAAGATGCAGCCTTTGGTAAATCTATGGAAATTGAAGTGCATCGTCATGAAGAATGTGATCACTGTCATGGTACTGGTGGTGAACCAGGCTCTCGTGTCGATACTTGTCCAAACTGTCATGGTTCTGGTCAAGAAGCGGTTATTCAAAATACTCCATTTGGACGTATGCAGTCCGTTCGCACTTGTTCTCGCTGTCATGGTACGGGTAAAAGCATTGAAAAACCTTGCTCAAAGTGTCGTGGTACTGGCGAAATGTTGGCAAAACGGAAGATTTCCATTAAGATTCCAGCTGGTGTAGATAGCGGATCTCGCTTACGTGTAGCTAATGAAGGGGAACCTGGTATTTTAGGCGGTCCTAAAGGGGACCTTTATGTATATATCTTTGTTCGTCCTCACAAGGAATTTGAACGAAATGGTAATGACGTTATTAGCCGTGTAAA
The DNA here is from genome assembly GCA_959601155.1 of Veillonella parvula. Classification (GTDB taxonomy): domain Bacteria; phylum Bacillota; class Negativicutes; order Veillonellales; family Veillonellaceae; genus Veillonella; species Veillonella parvula_R. The sequence goes on from CAUGOU010000001.1 coordinate 302,154, forward strand.
TATTAGCTTTGCTCAAGCTGCTCTTGGTGCGACTATACAAGTTAACACTTTAGATGGTAAAGTAGAGTTAAAGATTCCGGAAGGTACTCAAACGGGAACGGCATTCCGCGTAAAGGGCAAAGGTATTCCATATTTGCGTAACCCTAACCAAAGGGGTGATCAACACATTGTGGTAACCGTCCAAACGCCTAAGAAGTTGACAGACACTCAACGTGAGCTATTGTTACGCTTTGCAAATGAAAGTAATGAAGATGTAAATAACTTACAAGTGAGCAAAAGTCTCTTTGAAAAAATCAAGGACTGTTTAACGAAATGAACAGCTCATGTGAAGGAATGGTTTGTTCCATCACATTCCCTATAAAGGAGCATATATGCAATGGATAGAAATATCCGTTGTCTGTGAAAGAGTAGCCACCGATGAGGTGACTACTCTTTTTGACAATTATGCAGACAATGGAATTATAGAAGAAGATGTTGAAGATCAGCCTAATTTAATAAAATTGTCTATGTACCGTGATCCATCACTAGATGACGATATGATTAAGTCTGATTTGAAAAAACGTCTTACAGAAGCAAATATTGGAATTATATCGATAGATACAGATATTCTTGATGAGTCAACTTGGTTAAACTCTTGGCAACAGTATATTGAACCTACAGAAATTTTACCTAACTTAATCATTAAACCAGCATGGCAGGAATACAATAATGTAGATAATAAAATTATTATTGAAATTGATTCAGATATTTCCTTTGGTACCGGGTCTCATGAGACGACACGGACTTGTGCAGAGCTATTAAAATCCTATAGTAAATCTATGGATCTTGATACAGTTACTTGTTTGGATATTGGTACTGGCACAGGTATTCTTTTATTAGTAGCAGCCCATTTAGGTATTAAAAATTTAGTTGGTATAGATATAGAAGAGTATGCTGCAAATCAAGCTAGAATTAACTGTGAGAATAATCATGTATCTGCTAAAATCATTTGTGGTAATTTGGATAGTGATTTCAATGGTACTGCCCAATTAATTTTAGCTAATCTAACAGTGGATCCCCTTAAAATACTATTACCTCAAATTGGTAAGAAACTGGATGATAAGGGCATTTTGATTATTAGTGGCATTATTGATGATCGTTATGATGAAATCATGCCATATATTGAGGCTCATTGGCATATTATTGAGGAGCGCGTTGCAGGGCCTTGGCATACGTTTGCGCTAGAAAAACGATGAAAAAAATATTTATTCCTACACCATTAGATGAAATAATAGAATTACCAAAAGATGTGACCCATCATGTACTACATGTATTTCGCCATAATATGGAGAAGCCTATAACTGTAACCGGCAGCGATAACCGTTGTGGTATATATCAAATTACAGCAGAAGTAGACGGTAAAGCGCAAGCACAACTGATTGAATATGTAGAAGGAAATGTAGCATCTTATCGTACTATCCTGGTTCAATCCTTATTAAAAGGTGAAAAACTAGAGTGGGTCCTACAAAAGGCGACGGAGTTAAATGTGGATACAATTTATCTTGTGCCGACAGTTAACTGCGTAGCTAAATATGATGAAAAAAAGCTTCAATCAAAAGTAAATCGTTGGGAAAAAATAATGCTAGAAGCAGCTCAACAATGTGGACGAAATCACTTGCCTACACTCGTAGTAGGAGAGACGCTTTTACAAGCATTAGACATTGAATCTGATGCGTTGAAATTGGTAGCCTATGAAAATGAAGCAGGTCAGACTATCAAAGATGTACTTAAAACTTTACATTCCGATAAGTCTGTAACTGATGTTTTAATTTGTATAGGTCCTGAAGGGGGCTATCAAGAGAAGGAAATCAATGCTATTATAAAATATGGTGGAAAATCAGTATCGCTAGGAAATACAATTTTACGGGCTGAAACTGCTGCTATTGGATCGTTATCGATGATTCAATATGAATTAGAATTATAAATAAAATACGAATAGAGAGGTGCAATGAAAACCGTTGCTTTTACAACCTTAGGGTGTCGCGTAAACCAATATGATACAGATGCCATGAAAGGTTTATTTTTACAAAATAATTACGAAGCGGTAGACTTCGATGAAAAAGCTGATATATATGTAATTAATACCTGTTCTGTAACGAATATGGGGGAAAAGAAATCCCGTCAATTAATCCGCAAGGCGAAACGTCAAAATGAAGATGCCTATGTTATTGTAACTGGTTGTTATGCTCAGCTTGATCCAGATGCGATTGCCGCTATAGATGGTGTTAATCTCGTTATTGGTACAAATAATCGCTCTAAAATTGTTGAATTAGTAGAGCAATTAGAATCTACAGAACGACAAATTAATGCTGTTCGGGATATCATGAAGGAATCTAACTTTGAGGAAATGCCGTTATATGGTAATGAATCTGACAAAGCTCGTGCGTTCATGAAAATTCAAGAAGGTTGTAATAACTATTGCGCCTTTTGTATCATTCCTTATACTCGAGGAAAATTAAAATCTCGTAAAGTTGATGATATTGTACAAGAGGCAAAACGTTTAGTAGATCATGGGTTCCATGAAATCGTATTAACTGGTATACATTTAGGTAATTACGGTGTCGAATTACCAGGTCGTCCAACATTAGCTGATGTGGTAAAAGCTTTATTAGAGATTCCTAATTTATACCGCATTCGTTTCGGGTCCATTGAATCCGTAGAGGTTTCTGATGAGCTAGTAGAATTAATGGCTACGAATAAACGTGTTTGTCCTCATTTACATTTACCATTACAAGCTGGTTCTGACCATGTATTAAAGTTGATGAAACGCCATTATACATTACAAGAATATAAAGATTTAATTACAAGTTTACGTTCTCGTATTAAAGATTTATCAATTACAACTGATATTATTGCTGGTTTCCCTCAAGAAACTGATGAAGACTTCGAAGAAACATTGAATACAGTACGTGAAATTGGATTTACGCACATTCATGCCTTCCCATACTCCATTCGTGAGGGTACACCTGCAGCCACCATGGCGGATCAAGTACCAGAAGCTGTTAAGAAGACTCGTGTAGCACTTTTAAATGGTCTTAGCCAATCTGGTTATGAAAGATACGCAAAATCTCGCATTGGTAAGCCTGGTGAGATTCTCATCGAAAAGGAAGAGAATGGATACTACATGGGCTTAACAAATGAATATATAAATGGTAAAGTTAAGTCTGATGGGACACGTAAAATTGGTGATCTCGTTGGTGGAACTGTTGTAGGTTTAGAAGATAATTATTTAATTATTGAGTAAGGAGTTAGATTATGAGTGACTGCATTTTTTGCAAAATTATTAATGGTGAAATTCCGTCTAAAAAAGTGTTAGAAAATGATAAATTTTATGCTTTTTATGATATTCAACCTGTAAAAAAAGTTCATGTATTAATCGTACCTAAAAATCACGTGTCTAATATTGCACATCTTAATGAAAAGAATGCAGATTATGTTGAAGGGTTACTGCCATTTGTTCGTGATGTAGCAAAAGAGCTTGGTATCTCTAAAGATGGATATCGTTTAATTTTTAATACTGGTGAAAAAGCAGGCCAAACTGTATTCCATATGCATGCACACCTTTTAGGTGGAGAAGAAATGGGCTGGCCAGAAGCCTAATTTTGAGTATTATGCATTCTTTTTATAATACTCATTAAAAAAACTATAAAATATACTTGAAAATATTGACAACATCTATACCTATACATATAATATTATATGTGCGTATGTAAATTATCAGCACTTCCCGAGATTATTTTTGGAGGGAGGGATATAGATGTCTGAAATCAAAGTCGGTAAAAACGAAACGCTTGAAAGTGCTCTTCGTCGATTCAAACGCTCCTGCCAAAAAGCGGGTGTTTTGTCTGAAGTAAGAAAACGCGAACACTATGAAAAACCAAGCGTAAAAAGAAAGAAAAAATCTGAAGCAGCAAGAAAACGTAAATTCAGAGCATAAGATGATTACCCTAATTCTGCCTTTTCATGGCTTTATGAAATCCAGAATTAGGGTTTCTTTATTATATACATAAGGAGGAAATATGAGTTTAAAAGATCAATTAAAGGAAGATATGAAAGCAGCTATGAAAGCTCGTGAAGAAGGTAAAACAGCGTTATCTGTAATTCGTATGGTCAATAGTGCCATAAAAAATACAGAAATCAATGATAAAATTGAGTTAGATGATGCTGGTATTCTTGGCATTTTAGCTAAGGAAATGAAAACTCGTCAAGATTCCTTAACAGAATTTGAAAAAGCGGGACGTGAGGACTTAATTAGTCATGTAAAAGAAGAAATGGCTGTATTGCAAAAATACTTACCAGAGCAATTGAAAGAAGATGAAATTCGTACAATTGTACAAGAAGCCATTGCTGCATGTGGTGATAACGTAAATATGGGCAATGTTATGAAACATGTAATGCCAAAAACAAAAGGGCGTGCAGATGGTAAGGTTGTCAATAATATTGTTAAAGAATTACTTGGATAATATATAGTGATATCAACGACCATTCTATATATAGTTATTGATTAGAGTTGATAGTATTGAGTGTGTTAGATGTAACTTTAAGAGAATAATGAAATTCTATAGAAAGTTATTGACATATATTTTCAACATATGATAATATGAACTCAATAAAATAATTGGTCAACGAAGACTCCACTTTAGATATATAGATTTATATATTTATTTGTTGGAGTCTTTTTTTTAGGAGGAACAAATATGTCGACAACTAACGAATTATTATATTACATTCCAGCGGGTCAATATGGGAAAGAAGGCGTTCTTGCATTATTAGAACAACATCCTGAAATCAAGTTCGTATCTCTTGTAGGGATTGACTTAGCAGGTAATGATACTGATGAAAAGATTCCTATGTCAGCATTCTTCGATGACTACGAATCTTTCTTTGAAGGTCGTGCTGTTCAAACAGATGGTTCCTCTGTAGTACTTACAAATATTGCTACATTAAATAATGCTCGTGTAGATATGTGGGGCGATCCGAGTGTAAACTGGTTTGTTGATTACAACTACGAAAATATTGATCCTGTTACAGGCTTACCAACTGGTACACTTCGTATTCCTGCATTCTTGATGCATAACTATCGCTATGTAGATTCTCGTTCTATTTTAAAACGCAGCTGCGACTATGTTCGTGCTGAATTATTGGCTTTGATTAAAGAACATGGCTTACCTGGTATGCCGCATGTGAAAGCTGATGAAGTTGTAGATATCATTTTCACATCTGCAACAGAACTAGAATTCTGGGTAAAAACTCCATCTAGAACAGTTACAAAAAAAGAATTATCCGTATCCCAAAAATTACAAGAACAATACTGGCAACGTACTCATGGTACAGTTCGCACTGCATTAGAACAAGCTGTTGAACGTCTTGATAGATATGGTATGGTTGCTGAAATGGGTCATAAAGAAGTAGGTGGCGTTAAAGCTAAACTTGATGAAGATGGTCATGAAGCAGTTGTATTAGAACAATTAGAAATCGACTGGAAATTCTCAAATAATCCATTACAAACAGCAGATAATGAATTACAAGCTCGTATCATTGTTCGTGAAGTATTCCGTGAAAATGGTCTTGATGTAACATTTAATGCAAAACCAATAATTGGTGTAGCTGGTTCTGGTGAACATACTCATTTTGGTGTTATGGCTAAATTAAAATCTGGTAAAGTTGTTAACTTATTTAGCCCAGAAGATATGCGTAAAGAATCTGCTAGCTCTTTAGGCATTGGTGCAATTATGGGACTTTTAAAACACTATGAAGCTATTAATCCATTCATCAGCTCTACAACAGATTCTTTAAACCGTTTAAAACCTGGGTTTGAAGCGCCAGTATGTATTGTTACATCTTTAGGTACTGATCCATCTGAACCTAGCCGTAACCGTACAATCCTTTGCGGTTTAATTCGAGATATCGATAATCCTATGGCGACACGTTATGAATTGCGTTCTCCAAATCCTTACACTAATACATATACTGCTTTAGCATTGATCTTTATCTCTGCATTTGATGGTATGAAATATGCCATTACATCTGGTAAAACACAAGCTCAATTAGAAGCAGAGCTTTCCAAAGAAGTAGGTGAAACATCTGATTATCTTGCTACAAATCGTGCATACCGTACTGAAAAAGATGTGTTTGATGATTTCACACAAGAAGAACGTAATCAAATGTTTGGTGTTGCTCCAGCTACTGTATGGGAAAATATAAAGGGTTACCAAAATAATCCTGAATTAGTAGAAACATTGGCTCAAGGCAATGCATTTGCTAAAGATTTAATGGACTCTTTTATTGCGTCCATTCTTAAACGCTGGAAACTAGTATTGGCTAACCGCTTAATCCCAAACAATTTGGATACAGTTCGTAGCATGGTTGCAATTCATACTGACAGCCGAAATAGTGTAGATGATAAACGCTTTGCAGAAGTTAATGACTTACGTTTCTACCTTGCGAAAGATAGTGATGATCGTAAATCCTTATTCACTCGTTTAATTGATGCACTTAATGATGGTGAATATGATTTAGCATCCCAATTACAAATCGAAATGAATGATAAAATGGAAGAATTAGAAGCTAAATACGCTAACTACGCTAAAAATATCTTCTAAGATGCTAGTTGATAGTGTTAAAACGTAAAAGTTTTAAAATAAAAGAGACTCTACTAATATGTAGAGTCTCTTTTATGCTATTAGGATTTGTTATTAAGAAATTTTTCTACTAGTACTAAACAACAAACTAGAACTAAAATGGAAATAGACCATAATAACATATTTAAAGCTGATTCATGATCGATAATTAGTAAACGAACAATGGCGGTAATACCAATATATAAGAAGAAATCAAGAGGAAAATGGAAATTATTCTTAAAGTACTTAATTATGAGTGCAATAAATTCAAAGTAAAGAAAAAAGGTAATTATCTCTTCAATCAATAAAGAATAAGTACTATAGCCTTGAATATTGGCCCATGCAATAAAACCAAAATTTACTAGACTATTGATTAAAGCAATGCATAAACCAATGCCAACACCAATAAGTGCAATATTTTTAATGGTTAATATAAGCTGAGAAATACGAATCCACATACATACTCCAATTAAAATAATAAATTACTATAGGACATATAAAAAGACCGTACACCGTACGGTCTTTTTACCTTTATATTAAGCTATTAGCAAAAATCTTAAGATTAGATATCAGCTTTAATAGCTTCTAATGCAGCATCGAAGTTAACTGCTTGAGTTACTTCAGGTACATATTCAACATAAGTTACTTTGTTATCTTTGTTGATTACTACAACGCCACGAGTTAAAAGACGAAGCTCTTCAATCAAGAAACCATAGTTTTCACCGAAGGAAGCATCTTTGTGGTCAGACAAAGTAATAACTTTATCTACGCCTGCAGCACCACACCAACGTTTTTGAGCGAATGGTAAGTCCATAGAAATTGTCAATACGACTACATCTTCGGAAAGTGCTGTTGCATCTTGGTTGAACCAACGAGTTTGAGCATCACAAACACCTGTATCAAGGGAAGGAACAACGGAGATAACTTTTACTTTACCTTCGAAGTCTTTTAAAGTTTTAGCTTGCAAGTCATTGCTCAATACAGTGAAGTCTGGAGCTTGTTGACCTACTTTAATTTCTGGGCCAACTAATGTGATAGGGCCACCTGCAAATGTTACTACGCCAGTACGTTTTTCCATGTTGTATTCCTCCTAAGAGTTTTAATTCTAATTATGTAAGATAAAAATTCTTTATATGCATAGTATAACATTTACATTACCATAAGTAAACTAAAAAATTCGATATAGTATTAATTAAAAAGATCGTTACGATTGATTACTGTAAAAATTTAAAGAGGCCATTTAACTAATATTAATATTGATGAAATAGAACTGCTACTGTGATAAAAATATTTAATCTAACTATTATACATATAGGTGTATTAATGTATTATAAAAAATGTGTATACTATAAAGAGTAAAGTTAACATAATAAAGTTTGTTGATTTAGCTTTTACAGTATTGATTCAAATTCAATTACAATATAATAATACTAATGATTATATAGGTAATGATTTTAATTAGACTTAATAAAATATATTAGAGAGGACCTATGAAACCAATAGATTTATTTATGCAGTTTTTCCGGCGTGAAGGCTGGATCTATGCCATTGGCTTAACTATGTTGATGGCAATTGACGTGGCTTTTTTATTTGTTCCTCAATTTATTGGTAATGCTATAGATACGTTGAGCAATAATAAGGAAGGGTTAGTCACTTATATTTTTTATTTCATTTTATTATTTATTATTATCACTATTTTAAAAGTTATCTCACGCAGAACCCTATTAGGCTCTATTCGTCGCATGGAGTATCTTTTTCGTGAGATTTTGTGTAGTAAAGCATTACAAGTAAAAACAACGTACTATGAGGTTAATGGACCTGGTAAGGTTATGGCGCTCATGACTAACGATGTAACATCGCTACGTGTTGCCCTTGGTCTAGGTGTAATGATTATAGTGGATATTATTTTCTATTCCATTGTGGGCTCCATAATTTTAATTCAAAAGATTAATACTGTATTAGCTTTTAAAATTATGACACCTGTATTCTTAATTATTGTGGCTATATTTGTACTAGGCAGAAAGCTACGTATTAAACAACGTAGTGCACAAGCTACTTATAGCGATTTAACAGAGTTTGGACAAGAGTTATTTCAAGGGATGGATGTTATTCGAGCTTTTAATCGTGAAAGTATAATCTCTAATTCTTTTGAAAAAATAAATAAACTTAATTATAAGAAGAATATGGATGTTGCACTACTAGATGCAATATTAACACCGTTAACAAGAATTGCACCCTTTATTTGTATCAGTATTAGTATATTTATTTGTGGACATTTAGCTGTAGAAGGCAAAATGACTATAGGCGAATTTGTTACTATCAATTCTTTTATCATGTTAATTGTAGGGCCTTTAATAGGCTTTGGGGGACTTATTTCTATTGTACAAAAAGGTCTTGCTTCCTTAGATCGTATCATGGATTTCTTGCATTTGCCTACTGAAATAATAGAGGATACTGATGAAGTATTGCCGCTTGAGGATATTCATATTCGATACTTAGATTTTACTTATGAAAACTCTAAAGGGCACGCATTATCTCAGTTGACAACGACAATACCAAAAGGTTCATTTATTGGTTTAGTTGGTAAACCCGGTTCTGGCAAAAGTACATTGTTTAAATTGCTTATTGGATTACAAGAGTGTCCGGAAAAATCTATTTATTTTGGCAGTCAAGATTTAGCTACTGTTTCTTTATCAAAGCTTAGAAACTCAATTGCTTATGTGCCGACACAATCTTACCTATTAAGTACGACCATTGCTGATAATATTAAATTTGGTAAAGATTTATCCATGCATGAAACTGTAGAGTTGGCAGCACAAAAGGCAGACTTATATAGAGATTTAGGCGATTTGTTAAACGATGATTTACATGAGCTTGCTGAAGAAGGTCATGATTTATCAGGTGGACAGAAACAGCGAATCAATATGGCTCGCGGCTTTTATAAAAATGCGCCATATGTATTGCTAGATGATTGTTTTTCCGCTTTAGATGCAGTAACAGTTACAACAATATTAAATTCATTACATAATGTAAAAGATCAGACGATTCTATGTATTTCACAACGACTAGAGGTTGTAGAGAAAGCAGATAAAATACTAGTATTTGATGAGGGGCGTATCGTAGAAGAAGGTACTCATGAGGAATTATTAGCTAACAATGGTTTATACCGTACCTTATATGAAGCGCAGAATGGAGGAGACCATCATGAAGAAGCGTGATCTAAGAAATGACTGGGCTCTATTCTTCTATATAACTGCCTACATTAAGCCTTATTTAGGTATTCTATTTTTAGCAACTGTTGCGCTCGCAGGAAATTTAGTACTATTACTTTTACGCCCATATTTAACTAAGCAAGTTATCGATCTTGGATTTGCCACTAATGATATCGCTGTTATTGAATACTATGCTTTAATGTATGGCTTTACTATAATTGGTAGTGTATTATTTATCTTTGTAGAGAATTACTTTTTAAAAAGTTTTGGTCAAAAAATTATCTATAATATTCGTAGTATTATATTCCAAAAGATTCTTAATAAACCACATGATGAATTTTATAAGTTGCCAATTGGGAATTGGGTAACTCGCATTACTAATGATGTAGAGTCATTACGTACATTATATACAGATGTAATTCTGAATTTGGCAAGTAGCGGTTTAATGATTATTGGTATATTAGGATTTATGTATGCCATTAATGTACCTTTAGCAATAATCATGACAATTTTACTACCTATAATGGGTGGAATTATTTGGGTGTTTCAAAAGTTTTCTCGCAAAGCATTCCGTCAGGTAAGACGTTCTGTAGCGGCTTCTAATGCAAGCATCAAGGAACTGTTAAATTATATTGTAATCGTAAAATCCTATGGTGGCGAAAGAGCAATTGAGGAACGTTATAATACTGTTAATAAAGGTTTCTTAGAAGCAGGTCTTTTTGAGGTTACCACATTTTCTATTTTTAGACCGCTCGTAGATGGTCTATTCTTTGTTGCGTTAATTGTTATTTTTACAACTACGAATTTAATAGACTCCGTAGCTGATGCTGGTACAGTATTTGCCTTTATACAATATATGGACCGATTTTTCCAACCATTAAAGGAAATTGCAGATAAATATAACTCCCTACAAAGCGCATTAGCTGGTGCTGAAAGATTAGTTCCCTTATTAGAGGAAGAAGAGCGTCAGATGGCTAATGAAGTTCCTGATGAATTTAAACATATAGAGACTATTGAATTCGAGCATGTATGGTTTTCCTATGAGAATAACGACGTTTATGCGCTAGAGGACTTTACATTCACTATTAAAGCTGGAGAATTCATAGGTATTGTAGGCCCTTCTGGTAGTGGTAAATCAACACTTTTATCATTGTTGATGGGAATCTACAAACCAACAAGAGGGGCTATCTATATTAACGGTATAAATATTGCTCAATATGATAGTTCTGTGCTTCGTCATTTAATGGGATATGTTTTTCAGCAAGCTTATCTATTTAAGGGTTCCATTAGAGATAATTTAACACTTTTTGATACATCAATTTCTAATGAGGATATGGTCAATGCAGCAAAACAAGTTAACTTGCATTCTATGATTGAACACCTTCCGGAAGGGTATGACACACCGGTTGGTTATTTAGGCTCTTTATTATCTGATGGGCAAAAGCAATTATTGGCTTTTGGCCGTACCTTGATTAAAAAAACACCTATTCTATTGTTAGATGAAGCAACGGCTAACATTGATAGTCATACGGAGAAGCAAATTCAAGCAAGTATTGAAAATATTCGAGGTAGTAAAACAATCGTAAGTATTGCTCATCGCCTTTCAACAGTTAAAGATGCCAATAAAATAGTGTATATGAAATATGGTAAAATAATAGAAATAGGATCTTTTGATGAACTTATCAACTTAAAAGGGGCCTTTTATAATCTCTGGAATAATCAACACAGTGGGAGTTAGTATGGAATATATCCAATCTAAAGATAATAAGACCATTAAGCGAATTATCTCTTTAGGGCAGCGTAAAAATCGCCAAAAATATGGAGAGTACATTGTTGAAGGTATTCGATCTATTCGAGATATTGCAGCTATGGGGGCAGTAAAAACAATTGTTATACGTGAATCTAAAGCGCAAGATAAACATGTATTAGATTTATTAGACTTAGATACTGTTCAATTTGTACCTAAATTTATTGCACAAGATCCAATATTTGATAAGGTGGATAATACCGTAAATGGACAAGGTGTAGTTGCTATTGTATCAAAACCAAAATACGATATGGCAAGCATTCACATTGATGATGGTTTATATATTACATTAGATGGAGTTCAAGATCCTGGCAATCTAGGTACCATAATTCGTACAGCAGTTGCAGCAGGTGTAAAAGGTATATTTTTGATGAAAGGAACTGTGGATCCTTTTAATGACAAGACAGTGCGCAGTACTATGAGCGCCTTACATAAAATACCTTTATATGAGGATATTACCTTATCTCTGTTACATGATATGGTAACTGAGTCTAATATGACTACCTATGTAACTGCTTTAGAACATTCCAATCCTTATCATACTGTACGTTATGCTAAGCGAACTATGCTAGTATTAGGAAACGAAGGGAATGGCGTAACACCAGAGGTTATGAATCTATGTACAAATCGTATTATGATTCCTATGTATGGTGATATGGAATCCTTAAATGTAAGCGTAGCTGCTGCATTATGTATGTATAAAGTACAAGAACAATTGATGCCTTAGTATATATGATAAAAATTTATGACCTTATAAAAAGTCCTCTACTAGTATACAAGTAGAGGGCTTTTGTATTGATTTTTTAGTTGTGTATTTGGTACAATAACATATATCCTTTGTGGGAGAACAAAGTTCTCCCTTTTTTTCATGAAAAGGAAGATAACTATGTCCAAATTAATTGTAAATGCAGACGATTTTGGCCTTCATAGTGCAGTTAATGCTGGTATTATTGATGGTCATCGTAGGGGTATTATTACCAGTACCTCTTTAATGGCAGGAGGAGAAGCTTTTACAGAAGCCGTAAGTATGGCAAAACAGAACCCTAAGTTGGGCATTGGTATTCATATTACCTTGGTGGGTGGGGTGAAACCAGTATGTGATCCATCAGAAGTTTCATCACTTCTCACACCAGAAGGTGTATTTCCAGAGAACTATGTAGAATTTATTAAACGTATTTACTCTGGCAAAATCAATTATAGTGAATTACGTAAAGAGATTCATGCACAAATAGTTCAAATAATGGATACCGGCTTAAGGGTAACTCATATTGATGGACATCAACATATGCATGTGCTTCCAACGGTATTACCAATTGTGATTGAACAGGCAAAATCTTTTGGTATACATGCTATACGTATACCCGATGAGTCTACTGGTTTTATGAATTATATGTATTCCCCAATTCGCTTTCTTGGTAAAGTTGGTTTATCAACGGTTGCGGCTAATGCGCGACCAATCATACGAAATAATTGTATGACTACAACCCAATATTTTTGGGGCATGGTAAATGGAGGCCATATAAACCAGAAATCTCTAATGGGTATCCTAAAAGCGGTAAATAAACATTCTGGTACCCATGAATTGATGGTTCACCCAGGTAGTAATAGTAGTATTCTTAGTAAGCTTTATAATTGGGGTTATCATTGGGAAGATGAGTTGCAAGCACTCTGTTCCAGTCATACGCGATTATATATAAGTCAACATGATATAGAGCTCATTAATTATGGAGACTTGGTATGAGTAAAATGATGAAGAGAGGCATCTTTATGTTTCTCTTGTTGTTGGCTGTATCAATTGGTATCATTTACTATACTATTGATTTAGATGCATTGAAAGCCATATCATCTTTTAATAGTATTTCCTTATTATTAGCTGTAGTTGCTTTAGCAGCAGGTATGTATTTTGATGGATTACGACTTCAAAGGCTCGTAAAAATTGGTGGTTACAAGTTATCGATACGAGCAGTGCTACGAGTTATTTTTAGTAATTATTTTATGGCTATGTTGACACCTGGAGCTAGCGGGGGTGCTGTCGCGCAAGTACTGGTGTTGAGAAGTTATGGCGTACCTATATCTAAAGGTACACCGATTGTATTAATACGTACCGTATTTTCCATTATGTTTTTGGTCATTATGCTGCCATTAGTATTCTTACGAGATGCTATTGAAATTCCATATATCTCTCGTGATATGCTTTTGATTTTTGCCGTGCTTGCTGTTATAGCGACCTTAGTGGGAACTTATATATTACAGACTAAATATATGCGTCAATTTGTCTATAATCTAGCACAACGATTTAAAGCACATAACACTAAAGATTGGCTTTCTAAATTAGAAACATTAAATCAAGGTCTTGGTTTACTTTATAAACAACCTGTCCAATCTGTAATAGTTTTTATTGAATCTGGTTTGAGTTTATTATGCTTATATTGTATTGCACCCGCTTTAATGTATGCTTTCACACCAGATATTCCTATTATCGATATTTTAGATCGCATGATTTTATTAAATCTTATTTTGTATTTTGCACCAACCCCAGGGGGAACAGGCATTGCAGAAGGTCTATTTGTAGTATTATTTAGTGCCTTTGTACCTAATGGAACAGTGGGCATCATCGCTGTAGGATGGCGTGTTGTGGCTGAATATATGCCATTCTTCATCGGTATGTATGCAGTATTAACATTATATGGACGACAATTCGTTGCCCAAGAAACTTCAAGAGAACAATAAGGGAGTGTGCTCTATGTCTAAACCAAAAAAAGATAAATTTTATCTGGTTCAAGAAGATATTTTACCAGAGGCTATAAAAAAGACGATAAAAGTAAAAGAAATTCTAAAACTAGGTGAGGTTAAAACAATTAACGAAGCAGTTGAAAAAATGGATTTAAGTCGATCTGCGTATTATAAATACAAGGATTATGTTTTTCCATTTTTTGAAATTGCTCAAGGGAAAATTGTTAGTATTTATGTTTCTATGTCAAATGAATCTGGTATGTTATCAAGCGTTTTGAAAGCCATTGCTGAACGTAACGGTAGTATTTTAACGATTAATCAAGATATTCCATTACAAGGCATTGCGAATAGTAGTATTTCTTTTGAAACCAAGGATTTACAAGGTTCATTAGAAGATTTATTGCTAGATATTCGCTCCATGAAGGGTATTATCAAGGTAGAGATTTTAGGCCAAGCATAGGCTAATTAAGAGAGTAGGACGATTATGACCACTATAAAAATTGCTTTATTAGGTTTTGGTACTGTTGCACAAGGTACTTTTAACTTATTGCAAGACAATGCTGAATTAATTAAAAATCGTACAGGTGTCAATGTTGAAATTTCAAAAATTTATGTACGAAATCCAGAAAAATATAGTCATATTACATTACCAGAAACAGCTAAATATGTAACTGATATTGATGAAGTGTTAAAAGACGATTCCATCCAAATGGTAGTGGAATTAATGGGTGGTACAAACTTTGCAAAAGATTGCGTAGAAGGAGCCTTAAAAGCTAAGAAGAATGTGGTAACTGCAAATAAAGACTTACTAGCAGAAGCTGGTCCATACTTATTAGACTTAGCGAGTAAAAATGGGGTAGATCTACGTTTTGAAGCATCTGTTCTAGGTGGTATTCCTATAATCCGCACATTATATGAATCGTTAGCCGGTAATCGTATTACTGAAATCATTGGTATTATGAATGGTACTACAAACTTTATTTTGACTAAAATGTCTGAAGAAGGTTTAAGCTACCAAGATGTATTGAAAGAAGCACAAGATTTAGGATATGCAGAGGCAGATCCTACAGCTGATGTAGAAGGCCTTGATGCAGCTCGTAAATTGGCAATCCTTGCATCTATTAGCTTTAACCGTCGTATTTTCTTTGAAGATGTAACTGTAGAAGGTATTACTTGTATTGATACTGAAGATATAAAATTTGGGAAAGAGTTTGGTTACAATATTAAATTATTAGGTATTGCTAAAGAAACTGCTCAAGGATTATCTCTAAATGTATATCCTGCATTTATTCCTACGACACACCCATTGGCATCTGTTCGAGGATCCTACAATGCAATTTATGTTAAGGGCAATGGTATCGATGATGTCATGCTATATGGTCGTGGTGCAGGTAGCTTACCGACAGGTAGTTCTGTAGTATCTGACATAATGGAAGTGGCAAAGAATGTCTCTTATAATGAAACAGGGCGTTTGAAACCGTTCTATTATGATCAAAAAGATATTTATTCTCCAGGTAAAATCCAATCTAGCTACTACTTGCGTTTAGCAGTGGATAATAAAACAGGTGTTCTAGCAAAAATCTCTGCAAAATTAGCAGAACAAAAAATTTCTGTTTTATCCATCGTTCAACGAAATATGGATCCAGAAACTGCAGTTCTTGCCATTGTTACATCTAAATGCCCAAGATCTTATATTTTAAATCTTATAGACTCTTTTAATAGCTTGCGCTCCGTTAAGGCTGTTAATAGTGTTATTCGTATTATGGAAGCTTAATTATGAATACTGTTCGTGTACAAGTACCTGCCACTAGTGCAAACTGTGGCCCAGGTTTTGATTGCTTAGGATTAGCACTAAATCTTTATAATATATTCAGCTTTACACCAGATGAAAATGCTACAGAATATACATATACTTTTGAAGGTTTTGGTGCAGATATTCTACGTGCTGAAGATCCTAAAAAGAATCTAATTGGTTTCGCTATGGATCAAGTTTTTGCTACTGCTCAAGAACCAATTCGATATGGTCATATAACTTCTGAAACCTTGATTCCTCCCTCTCGTGGACTTGGTAGTAGTAGTACGGCTATAGTAGGGGGACTTTTACTGGCGAACGCATTAGTAAAGCATCCACTTTCAAAAGAAGAGTTACTAGTTATAGCAAATCGTATGGAAGGTCATCCAGATAATGTGGCGCCAGCTATTTACGGAAATTTATGTTGTGCTACAGGTTTAAAAAATAAGGTATTAAACACGGTCATTTCTATTCCTCCGGAGCTACATTTTGCTGTTGTAGTACCAGAAGTCATGGTATCTACTGAATATGCTCGTTCTGTGCTACCAAATCATATTCCATTTAAAGAAGCTGTACAAAATGTAAGTCATGCTTCATTATTTGTAACAAGCTTAATTACGCATCAATTAAGTAATTTATCTGTTGCCTTAGATGACAACTTGCATGTACCTTATCGTAAGACATTGATTCCTCATTGTGATGAAGTTTTTGAAGCTGCAAAAGTTGCTGGAGCTTACGGTGCTACTATCAGTGGATCGGGTTCTACTCTGATTGCATATGTTGATAAAGCGCATGTACAAGAGGTAGCAAAGGCTATGGGGGCTGTATTCACAGTAAATGAGATTGAAAATAAAATATATTGCTTAGAAGCTGATACAACTGGAGCGTTAATTATATAGTTTATGGTATAATTATAGTGTTAGGCATAGTCCATAACAATAATTGGAGGAAACTATGAACAATATAAAAACAACACTTTTGTTAGCTACGCTAACGGCCATTTTAGTGGTTATTGGTGATATGATTGGCGGCAGAAGCGGTATGATTATGATGTTTGTCATATCCATGGGTATGAATTTTATGTCTTATTGGTACAGCGATAAAATCGTTTTAGCCCAATACAATGCTCAACCTGTTACTGCACAGTCTAATCCAAAACTATATGCAATGGTAGAGAAATTGGCTAAAAATGGTAATTTACCAATGCCAAAGGTTTATATCATTCCCAGTGAAGTACCGAATGCATTTGCAACAGGTAGAAATCCTAGTCATGCAGCAGTTGCTGTTACAGAAGGTATCCAACGTCTATTAACTGATGAAGAATTAGAAGGTGTGCTTGCACATGAATTAACACATGTTAAGAATCGAGATACATTGATTAGTACAATTGCAGCTATGATGGCTGGTGCTATTTCTATGATAGCCAATATACTTCAATTTACTGCCATATTTGGGCGTTCCGATGATCGAGAAGGCACTAACCCTTTGGCGCTTCTTGGTACAATTATTATTGCACCTATTGCAGCTGGTCTTATTCAAATGAGTATTTCCCGTACTCGTGAGTTTTTAGCTGATGAGGGGGGCGGAGATATGTGTCGCAACCCATTAGCGCTGGCTTCTGCACTTGCAAAAATTGATTACTACTCTAAACATGGTGCATTGCCTAATGCAAGTAATGCTACAGCCCATATGTTTATTATTAACCCTATGATGGGAATTGGTGAAAGCTTGAGCAATCTTTTTAGTACACATCCTCGCACGGAAGAACGTATTCAAAAGTTAAAGATACAAGCTATGAATCCAAAGTATAAAGAAAAGGCAATATTATAATTAGTATCTACTGGAGGGTATCATGCAAGAAACATTAGTTTTAATTAAACCAGATGCAGTTAAACGTCAATTAAGTGGTGAAATTCTTAGCCGTTATGAACGTAAAGGCCTTGTTATTAAAGCATTAAAACTCTTACAAGTACCTCGTGAATTAGCGGAAGAACACTATGCAGAACATAAGGAAAAGCCATTCTTTGGTGAATTAGTTGATTTTATTACATCAGGCCCAGTTCTTGCTTTTGTGTTAGCTGGTGAGAACGCAATTGTATCCGTACGTGCTTTAAACGGAGCAACAAATCCTGTAGATGCTGCCCCTGGTAGTATTCGTGGTGACTATGCCCTAACAATGGATGCTAACGTAGTACATGCTTCTGATTCTCCAGAAGCTGCTGCTCGTGAAATTCATCTTTGGTTCCCTGAATACAAATAATCTCAAGGTTGGGATCAATTAGCTTTTATTTCTACATCCATGTATATCTATAGGAGGTAATCATATGGCAAGTAGTGTTTATACAAAAACAGGTGATGCTGGTACAACTGGTTTATACACGGGAGAACGTGTACAGAAATCATCTTTACGCGTAGAAGCTTATGGTACAATCGATGAATTACAAGCTTTTTTAGGATTGGCTCGCGCTTATGCTGAAAATCCACGTGTTGCTGCTGAATTATACGATATTGAGCGAAACTTATGGACATTAATGGCTGATATTGCAAGTTTAAATACTGCTCCGGTAATTACTGAGCAATATGTAAAGCATTTAGAAAAAGTTATTGATCGCTTTGATGCAAAGTTAGAACCTTTATCTAGTTTTGTCATTCCCGGTGAAAAACAATCTTCTGCTTATTTACATGTAGCTAGAACGATTACTCGACGTGCGGAACGCGCTTTATGGCGAGTATTAGACGCTGGTGAAAGTGTTCACGAATCTAATTTAAAATACTTAAATCGTCTATCCGACCTTTGCTTTATCTTGTGTCGTGTAGAGGAAGAACTTGGAGCTGAATAAACAAAAAAAGCTATGTATTTTACATAGCTTTTTGCTCGTTATAGACCTTATTGTGAAATTGTTTGGTTTAAAACATCTTGAGGGCTAGGATAGTAAAAGAAGATATGAGGAATTTCATAACGGAATTTTTCTCTTAATAAATCGGCTAATGTTGTTTCAAAGTTTATAATTTTATCAGCGCCGAAATCAAAGTCTTCAACTAATACTAATAGTTGTGCTTCAACTTGCGGTGCATTTTCAGGTAACGCTTCTGGTGGTAGAGGAACATTCACTACTACTCGTGCAGTACCAATATATTTACCTTGTCCGTCATCGATGGCAACACGATATGTATTATCCCATAGCGTAGCCATCATTTTTAGTTTCATATTCATAATTTCCATAGTATCGCTCCTTTGTTATACTTATAATGATACTGAAATTATAAATTCTTGTATAGGTGCATTATGAAATCACAAATTATATTGTGTTCCGGTGGGGCACGCAGTGGAAAAAGTGAATTTGCTGAACGTTTAGCATTGGCTACAAAGGGGCCAAAAGCTTATGTAGCTACGGGCCAAGCTTTTGATGAGGAAATGGTGGATCGCATCAAAAAACATCAAGAGCGACGAGGAAAAATATGGAATAATTTTGAAGTACCTTTACATTTAGCTGATGAATGGGAAAATATCAGTCAATCAGCAGATGTAATTCTTATAGATTGTTTAACTATGTTTACTACCAATCATATGATGGCTTATGGCTCCATTCGTGGTCAAGAAGATGCTAATCGGTTAGAACAGACAATACTTTCAGAATTAGACATTTTATTAGACTCGATACAATCATGTGAAGGTAAAACGGTTATATTTGTGACCAATGAAATTGGGTTAGGTATTGTGCCGGATAATAAACTGGCTAGATATTTTAGAGATATTGCTGGTCGTGTGAATCGAGCAGTAGCTTCTGTTGCAGATAAACTCTATTTAACAATTAGTGGTGTTACCATTGAATTGAAATCACAGGAGGTTCATATAAATGGCTAAGAAAATCATGTTTCAAGGAACGAGTTCTAATGTAGGTAAAAGTATTCTTTGTACTGCATTATGCCGTATTTTTTATAGAAAAGGTTTTAAGACCGTTCCTTTTAAAGCACAAAATATGGCCCTTAATTCTTATGTGACAAAATGGGGCGATGAAATTGGTCGTGCTCAAGTCGCTCAAGCCGAAGCCGCTGGTATTGATCCAATTGTTCAAATGAATCCTGTGTTATTAAAACCTACAGGAAATCAATCGTCTCAAGTTGTATTGATGGGGAAACCTGTTGGCGTATATAGTGCCAAAGAATATCATACAAAATATTCACTAACCGCTTTAGATAAGGTTAAAGAATCTATTGATTTCTTAGACTCAAATTTTGATATGATGGTTATCGAAGGTGCCGGTAGTCCTGCAGAAGTTAACTTAAAAGCAAATGACATTGTAAATATGCGTATTGCTAAGATGACTCAAGCTCCCGTATATCTTATTGCAGATATAGACCGAGGTGGTGCTATTGCGTCCATTGTTGGTACCTTAGAATTATTAGAACCAGAAGAACGCGATCTTATTAAAGGTATCGTTATCAATAAATTCCGTGGTGATATCAAACTATTAGAACCAGCTCTTACATTTATTGAAGAAAAAACAGGTAAAAAAGTGGTAGGTGTTATTCCTGCCATTGAGAACCTCGATATTGATGAAGAAGATTCTGTTGCATTAGAGAACAAACGCAATAGTGGTACTAAAGATATTCAGGTCGTAGTTATGCAAACACCTAAAATCTCTAATTTTACAGACTTTGATGCACTTAATTATGAGCCAGATGTATCTGTCCGTTTTGTAGGCCCTGGAGATGTTATCGGTACGCCAGATTTAATTATATTACCTGGTTCTAAAAATACATTGGCTGACTTAACATATTTACGTGATACAGGCTTTGCTGATGAAATCAAAAAATTGGCTGCTCAAGGTACACCTATTATCGGTGTTTGTGGCGGTAACCAAATGTTAGGTAAAACTATTTATGATCCGCATCATATGGAAGGTGATATCGAGGAAATTGAAGGACTTGGCCTTGTTGAATCCTCCACGACTATGAAGGCTCAAAAAACTACCCATCAAGTACAATTCAATGTATCTAATTTACAGTTTTTAAATGGTACTTTCAGGGGTGAAAAATTAGTAGGCTATGAAATTCATATGGGGGATACTACGCCACTAGCAGATTCGGTGTCTCGTTGCTTTACAATTACAAGTCGCAGTGAAGAGGCTGTCAATGTTATTGATGGTTTTATTGATGGTAATCATCAAGTAATGGGTACATATATTCACGGTGTATTTGATAATGACGAGTTTAGACGTTTTATTATCAATCAATTACGTGAACGCAAGGGATTACAACCATTAGATGTAGTATTCCATTATTTTGACCATAAAAATGCGGCATATAATCGCTTAGCTGATATTGTGGAGGAACATCTAGATATGGATTATATTATGTCTACCTTGGGATAGTAGAGGAGATATATGGAACATTTAGCAATTTTTCACTGGTTTTCAAAGTATAACTTTGTGTGCATACCAGTTTTAGCATTTTTATTGGATTTAATTATTGGAGATCCCAATAGTAAATATCATCCAGTGGCCATTATTGGACGTATAATATCTTTTTTTGAAGCCGTTCTTTATAAAGACACTGATAATGATACGAAGAAATTGTGGTACGGTGGTATTGCAGTAGGTTTAATTCTTATATCGGTATATATCATAGTATCTTTATTGTTATGGCTAGGTGGAGTAGTAGACGAATGGGTATACTATGCTTTCGAAGTAGTGATCCTCTACATTGCCATTTCTCCACGTTCATTGGCTGGCGCAGGTTTTACCATTAGTCAGTTAATAAAACAAGGTAATATTGTAGATGCTCGCAAACGTTTATCATGGATTGTGGGACGAGATACGGAAGACTTAGATGAAAGCGAAATCACTCGGGCTACAGTAGAAACGATTGCGGAAAATACGGTAGATGGTATTATTGCACCTTTTTTCTTTTTTATTATCGGTGGCCCTATGGGGGCTATTCTTTATAGAACTGCTAATACTATGGATTCTATGTTAGGCTATAAGAATCAAAAGTACTTGTACTTTGGTCGCGTAGCTGCACGCTTTGATGACATATTAAATTGGATTCCTGCCCGAATTACCTTTGTATTATTTGTAATTTCTGCATTCTTTTTACGCTTTGATGCTAAAAAGGCAATAGAAATCGGTTTACGTGATGCAAAAAAACATCCTAGTCCTAATGGGGGGTATGCAGAAGCACCTGTGGCAGGGGCCTTACATATCCGTTTAGGTGGTTACAATCAGTATTTCAAAAAAATGACCTTCCGTGAATATATGGGGGATCCTATTGAAAAGCTAAACCGTAACCATATTACTCGAACAATTTATATGATGTATGTTACGACTATACTAATGGTTATCATTAGTACAGTCATTACCTATGGGATGAATGTATAATGACACCTTTTTTTATAGCACTACAATTTTTAACGCGTTTAAAAATTGTAAATCAAACTGAATGGTCTGTAGAGGACTTTGGTAAATCTGTTGTAGCCTTTCCTTATGTGGGCCTTATTATTGGTCTCATATTAGCTATATTATATGGCGTATTATCGCCATTTATTCCGATTATGCCATTGATGTTAATTATCGTTGTGGCTGAGTTTTTAATAACTGGTGGCCTTCATGCTGATGGTTTGATGGATACAAGCGATGGTTTGTTTTCCGGCCGTGAAAGAGAACGTAAACTAGAAATCATGAAAGATAGTCGTATAGGCTCCTTTGGAGTTGTTGCTTTTGTATTTGTTACACTTTTGAAATGGCAATTATTAGCTTCGATTCCATCGGCTGAATTTATACCTATGGCACTCATTATGATGCCTTTAATGAGCCGTTGGTCTATGGTTTTTAGTATTCGATCCTATCCATATGCTAGAGAACAGGGGATGGGGGCAGCATTTGCTAATTTAGCACCTAAACATGTTATTACTTATAACACCATATCTACGTTCTTTATGCCTATTCTATTACTATTAATCGGTTTAGTATTATATACACTTTTATATGGTGCTTATGCAATTTTATCAGCACCTGATGTAGGATATTTGGTAGGATTAGGTGTGTTAGTATATGCTACTATAGGTATTTTCCAAATCAATATTGTTAGCATGATTATTACGTATATTATTAACCGATTATTAAACCGCTATATTGTAAAAGCGTTAGGTGGCACTACTGGTGATACATATGGATTTGTTGTGGAAGTAACTGAAGTATTATTGATACTGGTATATAGCATAATTTTATCTATACTATCAGCTACGGTAGTTAATAATCCAACTATGTTCTAACTCTAAATTTTTGATTTTCAAAGTTTTAATATTTTTAGAACGTATACTTTATTTGATGTGAAAGGAGTTTAATGTGACCTATTATGTAAGAGCCCCAGGTACATGTGGGGAATTTCTACAAGGTTCTATTGATGGTCAGTCATTTTTAGTGACATGTCCAATTAATCGATACTCCTACGCATTGAGTAATGTAATACAACCTTTTTCTAAAGAATTTTGTGCACTTCAACCAAAATCGGCACAAGCTCGTAAATTAGTACAAGAGTTGGTCCAAGAAAAAAAGAAAAATCAAATTTGCCCGCCTGTGTATGTAAGATCCGATATTCTACAAGGAAAAGGCATGGCTTCAAGTTCGGCAGATATTTCTGTAACAGCTATGGCTACAGCTTTGGCCATGGACTATGATTTATCATTAAAAGAACTTGAGCAAATTTGTCTATCTGTAGAGCCTACAGATGCCTCTTTTTATCAAGGTGTAACTCAGTTTGATTATATTAAAGGGACTATCTCTAAGCCATTAGGTATGTGCCCACCTTTAAAAATCCTCGTTTTTGACGAAGGCGGTAGCATTGATACAGTTAGCTTTAATAAACAAGCAGATTTACAAAATAAAATTTTAGAAAAAGAATCTATTATACAAGAATCCTTTGATTTGTTTAAACAGGGGCTTACAACGCATGATATAAAGCTTATTGGCCAAGCTGCTACATTGAGTGCCTTTGGCAATCAGCGTATTTTATATAAACCTAATTTATATGACTTTCACGATGTAGGTAATTCTTATAATAGTGTAGGAACAATCATCGCTCATAGCGGAACCATTATGGGACTATTATTCCCCGTTGATTATGGTCGTATTAATGATTGTAAGAATGAGATTTTGCGTAAGTTGCCACAATTAACCTATGTAGATACGGTTGAAACTACGAATGAAGGATTAACTTATATCAAACGATAAAGTATTTCATAGAAAGAGAATAGTATGTCTAAAATACATGGGGGCAATATCTTTCAGTTTGCCCATGAACAACGAATTGAACCATATGAGGTTATTGACTTTAGTGCTAATATCAATCCACTAGGCCCTAGCCAACGAGGCTTATCTGCATTAGAATCTCAATTGCGATATATATCACATTATCCGGATGCTACAAATGATGATATATTAAATGCCATTGCTGATATCTATGGTATGAATAAAAATCAAATTGTAGTTGGCAATGGAGCGGCAGAGCTATTATATGCAATTTGTCGGTTACCTGGCTATACGGGCGCTTTTGTTCCCGCACCAGGTTTTTCTGAATATAAAGCAGCTTTAGAAGCAAGTAGAATTCCAGTACGCGATATTTATTATAGACCACGGGAAGATGAACATGGAAAACCTTATTTTGAGGTTCCTTATTTAGCATTAGAAACTTTTGCAGCTGAGTTAAAGGGGCAAGATGGTCGTATTATTGTATTTCTAGGTAATCCCAATAATCCAGATGGTACGTTACTTGATAAGAATCATATTCGTACTATTGCAAGCATGCTGAAAGATGCTAATAGTTTACTTGTTATAGATGAGTCCTTTATCGATTTTGTTGGTAACGACACATTACAAGATAATGAATACTCCATGCGCTCCCTAGTTAACGAGTTTGATAATATTATCGTGGTTCATTCTTTTACAAAATTCTATGCCGTGCCAGGGCTACGAATTGGTGCTGCTTTCAGCAATCCTCTTATCATTGAGCAACTAAATAGTTTTATTCCAACTTGGTCTGTTAATACATTAGCTCAATCCTATACAGAGGCGGCTTTGAATGATGTAGAGTATGTGAAACGAACAAAACAAGTATTACATGAAGAGCAACTTTTTATGTATAACTCATTAGATACTATAGATGGTATTACTATATATCCGCCTTCAGCTAATTTTATGTTGTTCCACATTGAACAAGAAGGAATAACAGCAGAGTCGATTAATGAAGCGCTTAAAAAATATAATATGATTGTTCGCAACTGTGATTCTTATATGGGATTAAATAATCAATGGGTTCGCGTTGCAATAAAAGATCATGATACTAATGTTAAGTTAGTAGAAAAATTAACAGATATTTTGAAAGTATAGGAAGACTATGAAGACATTGTATATTGTGCGCCATGGTGAAACTGATTGGAACAAAATGGGAAAATACCAAGGCATCACAGATGTTCCACTTAATGAAAATGGTTTAAATCAAGCAAAGGCATGTGGTCAGGTTCTTAAAGATGTTAAATTTGATCGCATATTATCTAGTGATTTGAGTCGTGCTTTAGTTACAGCTGAAGTCATTCGCGGTGAACGTACTACTCCTATTACAGTAGATAAACGCTTACGAGAACTTAATTTTGGCGATTGGGAAGCTATGTTATTTTCAGATATCGAAGATCGTTGGCCTGGTTTGATAGATGAAATGTATTTGCGACCACATCTAGTTAAGGTTCCTAATGGTGAAAGCTTTAAGAATTTACAAGACCGTGCATGGGCAGGTCTAGAGGAATTCATCAATGTTAATAATGAGGAGGAAACACTTCTCATTGCTTGTCATGGTGGGACTATACGAACATTATTGTGTAAATTATTAGATATTTCCATTAGTCATTGTTGGAATTTTAGTCAAGGTAATACAGCAATTAATCGTATATTCTATAATGGCATGGGAGAATTTGATCATAATATTTTAAACTTGCTCAATGATACAGCACACGTAGATGTATTACAAGGTCATGCATAATGCGACTAGATAAATTATTAGCCAATAAAGCTTATGGTAGTCGAAAAGAAGTCCATCAAATCATAAAGGATAGAAGGGTTACCATCAATGGTAGTATAACAACGAAAAAAGATACTCACATTGATATTGATGTTGATATAGTTGCTGTTGATGGTAAGGTTGTTAGTACTACTCAACTATATTATGTAAAATTTCATAAGCCAAAGGGCTATGTTACAGCGGTAGAAGATTCTAATCACCCTGTTGTTATGGATTTACTCCCTCCAGAATTCATAAAAATGGGAGTTGTTCCAGTAGGCAGATTAGACAAGGATACAGAAGGACTTTTATTATTAACTAATGATGGTATGTGGGGACATTCTATCATCAATGGTAATAAACATGTGCCTAAGATTTATTACGTAGAATTTGAAGGAACGCTATCTGATGAAGGTATACAACGTATTAAAAAGGGAATTCTTCTTGGAGATGGTACGCAATGTAAACCGGCAGAAATTGAATATGTATCGTTACATTCAGTACATGTAACGATTGAAGAAGGCAAGTATCATCAAGTTAAGCGCATGATTGGTGCTGCAGGTGGTACTGTAACATATTTGAAACGTCTTACGATTGGTCATATTGATTTAAGTGGCATTGAAGAGGTTGGTTCTGCAATGGAATTGACCGTTGAACAGATAGAGGGCTTTAAAAAATAGCATAAAATTCTATTCAATATAGGCATTTTATGGTAAGATTAATTGTACTTTATAGACTAGGAGCAAGATTATGAATGGATTAAATCTGCTACAACAGTATATTAAAGAGCAAGAATTAACAGGCGTCATTTTAATAAGCCCTATAAATTTACATTATTTTGCAGGCTTTACTGGTACTACAGGCTTTGCTATCATTACTCAAGATAAAGCCTTTATGATTACTGATTTCAGATATACTGAACAAGCAACAAAACAATGTGAAGGGTACACAGTGATTCAATATGAAACAACTGTTATGGATACTCTTGTAGATATATTCAATGAATATCATATTCACGAAGGTTTATTCGGTATAGAAGGCAAACAAATGCCTGTGGATACGTATGAAACTTTATGTGATACATTAGATGAATGCTTTAATTTTACATCTATCAATTTTGCAAAACTACGTGCGGTTAAGCGTGAAGACGAATTAGACTTATTGCGTAAAGCTGCTAAAATTGGTGATGATGCTTTTGCTGCCTTGCTACCACAACTAAAGGTAGGGATGACAGAAAACGAAGCGCGCATTATATTAGAATCAGAAATGTTAAAACGTGGATCAGAGGAACCTTCCTTTGCAACCATTGTTGCTTCTGGTAATCGTTCTAGTATGCCTCATGGTGTAGCCAGTGATAAGGTCATTGAAGCAGGTGATTTTGTTACCTTTGACTTTGGTGCAGTATATAAGGGTTATCATTCTGATATGACTAGAACTATTGTAATGGGGGCTGCCTCTGAATTACAAAAGAAGCTGTATGGTATAGTTTTAGAAGCACAAAAACGTGGCGTAGCTGCAGTTCGGGCTGGTATTACTGGTAAAGAACTTGATGCAGTTTGTCGTGATTATATTAAAGAACATGGATATACCAAGGAATTTAATCATGGTACTGGACATGGCGTAGGTCTTGAGATTCACGAAGAACCAGTAGCCAATACTAAATCCGATACGGTATTTACAGAAAATATGATCATTACGGTAGAACCTGGCATTTATATAACAGGTACTATCGGATTGAGAATAGAGGATAGTGTCATCGTCAAATCTGACGGCTATGAGGTGTTGACACATAGTCCAAAAGAGTTAATTGAAATAGGTATTTAGAAGGAGAAGAGTTAGATGATTTCCAGTAATGATTTTCGTCCAGGTGTAACCGTTGAAATCGACGGTAATGTATGGCAAGTAGTTGATTTCCAACACGTTAAACCAGGTAAAGGTGCTGCATTCGTACGTACTAAAATGAAAAACTTGCAAACTGGTTCTGTAGTTGAGCGTACATTTAATGCAGGTGAAAAAGTGCCTAAAGCACATGTTGATCGTCGTCGTATGCAATACTTATATGAATCTGATGGCTCTTATACATTCATGGATAACGAAACTTATGATCAAGTTGAACTTACCCTTGAACAATTAGGTGATGCTAAAAACTTCCTTCTTGAAAATATGGAAGTATCCATCATGTTCTTCCAAGGTATCGTAATCGGTATCGATTTACCTGTAGCTGTTGAACTTCGTGTAGTTGAAACAGATCCTGGCATCCGTGGTGATACTGCAACTGGTGGTAATAAACCAGCCGTATTAGAAACAGGCTATACTGTAAAAGTACCTCTCTTCATTGAAGTAGATGATGTACTTCGTATTGATACCCGTACAGGACAATACATCGAACGTGCCTAATACTCATTGATATGTATTGGGGCAAGATCTTTTCAAGGAATCTTATTCCCCATATATCGTAACATTTGCACTGTAAGCACTTGTCGTCTATGTAATTATATATAGGGACAGGTGCTTTTTTTGAAAGAGGCCAGTATGACCAAGAAAAATACTGAACTAGAGTCGGGTAAAATTAAGATTAACGATGATGTGTATGCTACAATTGTAACAATGACAGCCCTTGACACAAAGGGAATTCATCATATGAGTTCCACCTTTAATGATGGTGTTAACACTTTCTTTAGACGTAAATCCGATCATGAAGGTGTTAAGATATCCTTTAACGATGAAGGAGCAATATCAGTTACACTATATGTGTGCATTCAGTATGGATATCGTATTCCTGATGTTGTTTTACGTCTACAAGAGCGCATTAAAACTGCTTTAGTCTCTTATACAGAAATTGAGGTTCAAACTATTGATGTAGTTGTACAAGACATTATTTTTGATGATTTAGTAACACCTCAACAGCCATAGGAGGTATCTCTATGAGTTCAGATAATCAATTAAATTATGGTTTAGACACGGATACCATTGATATTGCAGATTCTGTCATAATTGATGTAGCAACAAAAACTTTAGGGACCATTCCTGGTATTCATTCTTTAAGCCCACGCTTTTACGATGAGTTGGTAGAGGGTATTACACATGCTTTTGGTCAGCGTAGCTTACCTGGTATCAATGTAAAGCATCGTAAAGGTTTTATTGAAATTAACATTTATATTAAAGCATTGTATGGATATAATCTCATTGAATTATCGAAACAATTGCAATTAGAAATCAAACAAACCTTAAAAAATATGCTAGATCTTGATCATATTAAGGTTGATGTGCATATTGAAGGTATTGTAAAAGAAAAGGAGCCAGTTTTACATGGTAACTAAGCGAAATCGGCGAGAGGCTCGTCAATACGCATTCCAAATGTTATATGCCAATGAATTTCATACTGATCAAAATGATGTTCAATTTCCCGAAGGAAATATTCATAAAGCAATGGATAAGGCATATGCAAATAGTATTATAGAGGGTGTACTATCAAACGCTAAAGCAATTGATGCTACATTACAGCCATTCTGTAAATCTCGTAAAGTAGCAAATTTAGATAAGGTGGATCGTTCTATTTTACGTATTGCCGTTTGGGAAATGAACAATAAAGTGGAACCTTTAGAGCCATCTATTGCTATTAATGAAGCCATTCAATTAGCTAAAGAGTTTGGCTCTGATGCATCTTATAAATTAATTAATGCAATCTTAGACGCATATAATAAGAGTAAATAATGAAACGATATTACTTAGGCATTGATACGAGTTGTTACACTACAAGTTGTGCCATTGTAGATAGTGACTTTCACATAGTAGGGGAAGCACGTAAAATCTTAGAGGTAAAACTAGGTGAGCGAGGACTACAACAATCAAATATGGTCTTTCAGCATATAAAGGCATTGCCTAAGTTAATGTCAGAGTTGCCTCAGGTACCAATTAGCGGTATAGGTGTTAGTGGCTTTCCGCGCCGTGAAGAACGCTCTTATATGCCTGCCTTTATGGTCGGGTTAGGACAGGGGCAAACCTTGAGTCATCTTATGAATGTGCCTTTACATATTTTTGCACATCAAGAGAATCATATATTAGCTGCTTTGAGAGATTTAAAAAATATTTCTAATGAGCCATTTTTGGCATTACATCTATCAGGTGGCACGACAGAACTAGTATATTGCCATTATCAAGGAAACGGTATTTTTGAATCTCACATCGTTGGTGGTTCTAAAGATTTACAAGGGGGGCAATATGTTGATCGCATAGGTGTCGCATTGGGCTTACCATTTCCTGCAGGTAAACATTTAGAGGCTTTAGCATTACAAACTACAGAATATGAACCATTGCCATCATCTGTAAAAGACGGATGGATTAGCTTTGCCGGTCCTTGTAGTGCTGCTATGCGGCGTATAAATAACGCTATGAGTGATATAGATAAATCTAAGTTAGCTAGAGCTGTTTTTACTTCCATTGGAAATGCTCTAGAAAAAATGATTACTTATCATACTAAAGAGAAATCTGTACGTGCACTCATTGCTGTAGGTGGTGTGATGGGTAATAGTTTACTTCGTAAGCGGATGGAAACCTATTGTAAACGAAATCATCTCCAATTACATGTGGCGCAGCCACAATTCTCTGTTGATAATGCCACAGGTAATGCTTTTGGTGCTGCTTATTTACAAGAATCTAGAGGATAATCGTGAATGTATTAACCATTACACAATTAAACAATCTCATAAAACGTACCTTAGATCGTGAATATCTATTAAAGAATGTATATGTAAGTGGTACCATTATTAATGCAAAACGTCATAGTAGTGGTCACATGTATTTTTCTTTAAAAGATGAGGAATCTGCTATTGATGTGACAATGTGGTCTAGTACAGTCATGCAAAAGGGACTAGCTAATGCCATTCAAAATGGTTTATTAGTAACTGTAAAAGCATCTGTTAACTTTTACAATAAAATGGGCCGTTTAAATCTCATTGCATCAGATATGCAGATAGGTGCTAAAAGTCCGTTACAGCTTGAATTTGACGCTCTAAAACGAGAGTTAACTGCTTTGGGGTACTTTGATGATAGCCATAAAGTAGGTTTACCCTATATGTCGAGTTGCATTGGTATTGTTACATCCCAATCTGGTGCTGTATTACATGATATTCTACATGTTAGTAAACAACGTAATCCACTAGTTCAATTTAAATTGTTTTCCGTTCCTGTACAAGGTAGTATCGCAGGCCCAATTATAGCAAAAGGGATTGCTACGGCAGATGCTGATCCAGATATTGATGTCATCATCGTTGGTCGTGGTGGTGGATCTATGGAGGACTTGTGGTGTTTCAATGATAGAGCTGTTGTAGAGGCAATTTATAATGCTCATACACCGATTATTTCGGCGGTAGGTCATGAAACAGATTACACCTTATGTGATTATGTAGCTGATGCACGCGGGGCTACGCCTAGCCATGCTACAGAAATGGCAGTACTTCCAATTACTACATTACAAGATCAGCTGACAGAAAAAGAAGAGTACTTACACGAATATATACGCTATACACTACAACAAAAACGTACAGATTTAACATTGCTCTTTAATCGAAAACTTGGCATTCCAGCTCTGCAATTTTTACATAAGCAAAAATCACACTTACAAGAGCTTTCACAAACTCTAACTAATGCAACTAAAGAACGATGTAATGCAGAGAGACATAGCTTAGCATTATTGGCACAACAGTTAGAGTCGCTAAATCCATTACAAATAATGATTAAAGGTTTTGCAAAGGTTGAGCATGATAACAAACCTATTACATCGGTTGCCCAATTACAACCAAATGATGATATACGAGTTACACTAGCTGATGGTTATATTACTGCTACGGTAAAGGAGGCGCACAAGGATGGCCGCATCACTAAAAAGTTATGAGAAAAAATATAAGGCCTTAGAAGATATTGTTAAGCAATTAGACGATGGGGATATGACCATTTCTGAGCTTTTATCACAATATAAAAAGGGCTTAACTTTGGTAAAAGAATGTGCTGAAATGCTTGACTCTATTGAAGATGAAGTACAACAAATTATCGAAGAAGTCCGCATCAGTGAATAAGGAGATTCTATGTTCAAAGATTATTTAGCATCTAGCAAACAAAATATTGAACAATGGTTAGGCGAAGTACTTAATAGCCCAAATCAAGAATTTGAACAACTTTATGAATCTATGAATTATAGTTTAATGCAAGGTGGCAAACGAATACGACCTATTTTAACTAAGGCTGTGTTGGAAATGCTTCATAAAAAGCCAGCTGATTATAAGGAATTTCTATGTGCTATGGAGTGTATCCATACGTATTCATTAGTTCATGATGATTTACCAGCTATGGATAAT
Source organism: Veillonella parvula (assembly GCA_959601155.1). Lineage (GTDB taxonomy): Bacteria > Bacillota > Negativicutes > Veillonellales > Veillonellaceae > Veillonella > Veillonella parvula_R. The sequence goes on from CAUGOU010000001.1 coordinate 334,760, forward strand.
GATGATTATCGTAGAGGTAATTTGACCAATCACAAAGTATACGGCGAGGGACTTGCTATTTTAGCCGGTGATGGGTTATTAACATATGCATTTCAATTGATGACTTCAAATACAGTTGCTAGTGCACAGCAAAAACTAGATGCTATACAATGTGTTGCTACTGCGGCTGGTCCTGAAGGTATGGTTGGGGGACAAGCCTTTGATTTGCTCAGCGAAGACAAACATATTCCTTTAGAAGAATTAAAGGTTTTACATACTGGTAAAACAGGTGCACTATTTAACGCTTCTGTAGAATTAGGTCTTATTCTTGGAAGTGCTAATAATACTACGCGAACAGCCCTTATGGAATATTCTAATTGTCTGGGATTATTATTCCAAATTACTGATGATATTTTAGATGTAACCGGTACTATTGAAGAATTAGGAAAAACACCCGGTAGTGATATTCGCCAACATAAATCTACCTATGTATCTTTACTAGGTTTAGAGCAAGCAAAACATCAAGCCTACTTAGTAGGTAGCCAAGCTCATGATGCGTTAAACTTGGTTTCTTATGATACAACTATACTATCAGCATTAATTGATTATCTTTTAGAACGTACGAATTAATGGGTATTACCTGTAGAAGGTATAAACAATGATTGATATATTACCACAAATAGCACATAATTATATCGCACAAGCTGCATTTTGGGGCTGGTTTACGGCTCAAGCTATCAAATTTGTATGGCAACTCTTAAGACATGGTAAATTCCGACCAGAGCGCCTTGTTGGATCTGGTGGTTTTCCAAGTTCACATACATCATTTGTAATTGCTACAACAACAGCGATTTACCTTAAAAATGGTGTAACGGATCTATTTATATTATCCTTAGTATTTTCAATTGTTGTTATGTATGATGCGTCTGGTGTACGATTAGAGGCAGGACGACAAGCTCAAATACTTAATCAAATTGTAGATTATTTTACCAAAAAGAATATACCTGTTGTCATTACACGTAAAGAAGCATTAAAAGAGTTGTTGGGACATACACCTATCGAAGTATTTGGTGGCTTAATTCTCGGTGTTCTTGTGGCCTTTATTCAGTTTTATTGTATTTATCATGGTGTAATATGAACAATAAAGAACGATTAGATATACTCCTCGTTAATCGAGGCCTTTTTGAAAGTAGAGAAAAAGCAAAAGCAGCTATTATGGCGGGCCTTATATTTATGGATACTACGCGCATAGATAAAGCAGGCACCAAGATTCCTGCGGATGCTAATATTATTGTAAAAGGCAATACTTTACCTTATGTAAGCCGTGGAGGACTTAAATTAGAAAAGGCTATTCAAACTTACCCTATCGATTTACATGGGGCTGTGATGATTGATATAGGAGCTAGTACAGGTGGTTTTACAGATTGCGCATTACAAAACGGTGCGTCTAAGGTCTTTGCCATCGATGTAGGATATAATCAATTAGCTTGGAAATTACGCCAGGATTCACGTGTAATTAATATGGAGAAACAAAATATCCGTACTGTTACTGCTGAACAAATAGGTGAACTTGTTGATTTTATTTCTATTGATGTAGCATTTATTTCTTTAGACAAAGTTTTACCAGTAGCTACTAATTTATTAAAAGATAAGGGCTCACTTGTGGCCTTAATAAAACCACAATTTGAGGCTGGTAAAGAAAATGTTGGTAAGGGCGGTATAGTGCGAGATAGTGAAATCCATAAAGAAGTTTTACATCGTATTCTACACGTTGCGTATAATTGTGGATTATATACACATGGCTTAACTTTCTCACCAATTAAAGGTATGGAAGGTAATATAGAGTTTTTAGGTTATTTTAAAAAGTACGAAGAAGGGGCCTTAACCATTGATGATACTTTAATTGATACAGTGGTTGCAGAAGCCCATTCATTATAGGAGATTACTATGCGTATCGGATTCTTCCCCAATATGGGGAAAAGCAATATTATGGCAGTTCTAAAAATGGCTGCACATATTTGTAAAGATGAAGGTATCGAAGTATTTTTGCCAGATGATCTCGAATCAGATGCACCTGCACGAGTACTTAAGATTCCTGAAACTCATATTTTAAGTCGCCCAGAAATCTTCAAACAAATCGATATTGCCTTTAGTTTTGGTGGTGATGGTACCATCATCCATCTTGCAAGACAAATTTATCCATATAATGTACCTGTTTGTGGTATTAATCTTGGCGAACTAGGTTTTTTAAATCAAATTGAAATTCATCAAATGCAAAGTCATATTAAACGTATTGCTAATGGTGATTATAATATTGAAAAGCGTGGACATTTATATGCTTATATAGAACGTCATGAGGGTAAAGAGGAAGAACTAGTTCCTATCATTAACGAAATTGTTATCACACGTGCTGAGCCTGCTAAAATGGCTCGAATTAATATGTCCATAAATAATCAACACACGCAAATGTATCCATCGGATGGTTTAATTATTTCCTCTGCTACAGGTTCTACCGGCTATAATCTATCGGCTGGTGGTCCAATCATGAAACCAGATAATCGATCTATCATTGTCACCCCAGTAGCACCACATTTAATTCAAGGTGTAAGCCTTGTTTTAGAGGAACATGATACGATTCAAATTACAATGCCGGAAAGAGAACCACAATTACATATTTGTATTGATGGTACATTTGACTATACTTTTACAAATAAAGAAACCTTACATATAAGTTCTAACCCTGTATATTGTTTATTTGTACGATTCAAGGATCAATGTTTCTTTGGTACTCTATTTAAAAAGTTAGCATCTCGTCGAGATGAATTATTATAACCAAATCTCAAGTGGGGTGGTTTTGTGATTAACATTAACAATGCTGTTCAATTCCAACATTTAATCTGGGATCGATGCATGGAAAATGCCAAAGTGGTAGTAGATGCTACATGTGGTAATGGACATGATCTTTTATACCTTTCTAAACGGGCACAGAAAGCATGCCATCTATATGGAATTGATATTCAAATGAAAGCTATTAAAACTAGCAAGGAGCTTTTACAATCAAATGATATTGCGCCAGAAGTAAGTTTAACGTTTATTCATGACTCTCATGATTTGGCGGTAGCTCATCAATTAAAAGATGAAGTTATTGATTTAATGATTTTTAACCTCGGATATTTACCTGGAGGAGATCACCAAGTTGTAACAAAACCGCACCAAACCATTGATGCCATAAATGAAGGTTTACAAAAACTTTCCAAGTCTGGAGTTATTACAATAGTTGCTTACCCTGGAACAACAGAGGGATTTGAAGAAATGCAGTCTCTTAAATCGTATTTATCAGATTTAGATCAGAAAATATATAATGTATGTCATTGGCATCCGATGAACCAAATACATAATCCACCTGAGTTATTTATATTGCAAAAACGATAAAACGAAATATATCTTTATTCATTATGAATAAAACTCATACTCAGTTAGTAAAATCCCCTTTATAGGGGATTTTAATTATACATGTATATTTTTCTATTTTTAAATTATTAATTCCCTATAAATAGATGAACCTTATGAGCTATGAATTTGTACGTTATCAATATATAGAATATTAACAATATTTTAAATATTAATATAATATGCATAAGACGTATAATATATGCGATTTATACCATATATTAATTATGAATATATGGTATAATATTATCAGAAAGATACTATTCTCTTTTATGTGCAAGGTTTAAAAAAGGGAGTTCAAAATGAAACGCTATCGCTATAACAAAATTAAAGAGATCGTGCAGTCCAAGGCGATTGAAACACAAGAGGAATTAGCTGCGGCTTTACTCGAGGAAGGTATTGAAGTAACACAAGCTACAGTTTCTCGTGATATTAAGGAATTGATGTTAATCAAAATTCCTACAGGCGATGGACATTATCGTTATGCATTATCTCCAGAGGAAAATGTAGTTTTATCTCGTAGTCGTATTAACCGACTATTCCAAGATTCTTTGATTAAGGTTGATCACAGTTTAAACCAAGTTGTATTACATACAATCCCTGGTTCTGCTCAATCTGTAGCATTTTCTATCGACCATGCAAAATGGACTGAAATTATTGGTACATTAGCAGGGGATGATACTATTTTGTTAATTGCAAAATCTGAAGCTGAAGTTCCAGCAATTTTAGCGAAAATTCAAGATTTAATGAAGGACTAATAATATGTTAACGCAAATGAGCATTCGCAACTTTGCGTTGATTGAGCAAATGAATATTTTATTTAATGATGGCATTACTATCTTTACCGGCGAAACTGGGGCAGGGAAATCCATTCTTATGGATGCCTTTAGTATCCTATTAGGAGAACGCGCAAGTAGCGAGTTTATTCGTCACGGTAAAGATAGTTTTGTTATTGATGGAATATTTGATATTGCTAATCACCAAAGTATTCAAGACCTATTAGAGTCTAAAAATATCATGATAGAAGAAGGCCAGTTAATTCTATCTAGATCTTTTAATCGTAATGGCAAATCTAGTATATTGGCTAATGATCAACCAATACCTTTAAAAGCTTTAAAGGAGATTGGTCAATACTTAGCAGATATTCACGGACAATATAGCAACCAACGTTTACTAGACGCTGATACACATCATGAATATTTAGATACTTTTAATAAAGAAGGAAAAGAAGCCTATAAAGCTTATACTGATGCGTATAAAATTTATAAGCAAGCAAAACAAGATGTAGATCATTTACAAGAAAATATGTCTGAACGAGCACGAGAGCTTGATATGCTTAAATATCAAATCGACGAAATCGAAGATGCTGGTTTAAGCATTGGTGAAGATACTTCTATTGCTGAGGAACTTAAGCGTCTAGATAGTTTTGAACATATTGATAAGGTATTAGGTTCTTGTTATGATGCCTTTTATAATGGTCGCCAACCATTACTTGATACGATTAACTCTATTAAGGTAGAGGTTAACGATCTAGTAAAATATGATGGCGAGTTAAAAGAAGTATCTGAAATGGTTGACTCTGCTTATTTCCAACTAGAAGAAGCTGCACAGTCTTTAGATCGTTACAGGGATACTATCAGCTACGATGAAGAACGTTATAAGTATTGCCAAGACAGAGATACCACAATTTATAGCTTAAAGAAAAAATATGGTGAAACCGTAGAAGATATTCTAGCATACGAAGAAAAGGCGCAATCTCGTTTAGAAGAACTAGAAGACCTTGTATTTGCTCAAGATGAATTAGAAACTCGTCTTGAAGAAGCAAAAAAGGTAGCAGAAGAAGCGTTAACAGTTTTACACGAGGTACGTCAAAAAAATGCAAAAGATATTGCTACGGCCTTACATCAAGAATTAGTGGATCTAGGGATGCCCAAAGGGGATATTCAATTTCATATTGAAGAGGGGACTGAGTTATCCTCATTAGGTGCAAAGTCTATTGAAATGCTATTCTCTGCGAATAAAGGGGAACAGTTATTACCTCTACATAAAGTAGCATCTGGCGGTGAGTTAGCTCGCATTGCATTAGCCTTTAAATCAGTATTCCGTAGTGACGCTTTTAAAACGATGGTATTTGACGAAATTGACGTTGGTATCAGTGGTGATATAGCACTTAAGGTGGCAGAAAAAATACTTAATTTATCTAGAACAAATCAAGTATTTTGTATTACTCATTTGCCTCAAACTGCAAGTATTGCGAAACAACACTATCATCTATCTAAAATCGAGCAAGATGATCGTACAATCTCTACATTAGTAGTCTTAAATGAGGACGAACGAGTAACACAAATCGCGTCTATGATGTCTGGTAAGGGAATGTCTGCTACAGCACTTGCGGCGGCGAAAGAACTTATTGACCATTTTAATTGACTAAAATCGCATAATTACTTATACTAATAGTATTAAATGAATATGTTGATAGAGGTGCGAGTATTAAGAGTAATCATGAGGAGTAGGCATGCATTGATCCATGATAAAAGGGATGCTTGCCGAAGTTCGATGATTGCGACTCATCGTTCTGGTTGTCTATTTAATAGATAGACAACTGTCATCAATCTTGTATTGGTGGAGTGCTATCATTGAGCTTTTCATAAGAGTATATATAGCTATATAATCTATAAGGCCAGTGGATGCATCCACTGGCTTTTTTGGAGGTATATATGATTCGAGTAATGGTAAATGGCGCTGGCGGCAAAATGGGTCGTGAAGTGGTCAAAGCAGTACATAACGATCCTGATTTAACATTAGTTGGTGGTATTGATCCGACTAAGGCAGGGGAAGATGTAGGCTCTGTAGCAGGAATCGAACAATTAGGTATCAAGATGAATGCCTCCATTGATGAGGTATTAGATATAAATAAACCTGATGTGATTGTAGATTTCACTAATCCTGCAGTTATTTATGAAAACGCGAAGAAAATGTTATCCGCTGGTATTCATGTAGTCATCGGTACTACAGGATTGACCGCAGAACAACGTGATGAACTTGATACAATAGGTCGTTCCAATCAAGCAAATTGCTTAGTGGCGCCAAACTTTTCTCTTGGGGCGGTAATGATGATGAAAGTGTCTGCAGAGCTCGCTCCATATTTCCCTAATGTAGAAATTATAGAATTACATCATAATCACAAATACGATGCGCCTTCTGGCACAGCTATTTTAACAGCTAAATTGATTAACGATGCTAAACAAGCTGCTAAGGTAACTGCTGATGAGGATTTAACTCGTGAAAGCTTACCAGGTGCTCGTGGTGCTAAGGTTGACGATGTAACAATTCATAGTGTACGCCTTCCAGGTTATGTGGCTCATCAAGAAGTTTTATTTGGTGGTTATGATGAAACATTAACCATACGTCATGATAGCTTAAGCCGTTTATCTTTTATGCCAGGCGTAGTATTAGCATGTAAAAAAATTAGTTCTAAAACTGGCTTAACATACGGTTTAGAACATTATTTATAATATTTGTGCAAGGAGATGTATCAATGAAAAAACCTAATATTGCAATTCTAGGTGCTACTGGTGCAGTAGGTGCTGAATTTATTACACTTATTGAAGAACGTAACTTTCCTTATGAAAACTTAAAACTATTAGCTTCCGCTCGTTCTGCAGGTACAGAACTTACTGTGAATGGTAAAACATATATTGTAGAAGAAGCAAAACCTGAATCTTTTGATAATATTGATATTGCGCTATTTGCAGGTGGCTCTATATCTAAAACATTAGCGCCAGAAGCCGCTAAACGCGGTGCTATTGTAATCGATAACTCTAGTGCATTCCGTATGGATCCTGAAGTTCCACTCGTAGTACCAGAAGTTAACCCAGAAGATATCTTGAAACATAAAGGTATCATTGCAAATCCTAACTGCTCTACAATTATCATGAGTTTAGGATTAAAACCTCTTCATGATCTCTCTCCAATTAAACGTGTAGTTGTAAGTACATACCAAGCTGTATCTGGGGCAGGTAAAGAAGGTATTGAAGAACTTGAAAATCAAGTAAAACAATATACTGCAGGCGAAGAAATGACAGCAAATCTGTTGCCAACCGGCTCTGCTCCTAAACACTATCCTGTAGCATTTAACTTATTGCCACAAATTGATGTGTTCTTAGAAAATGATTATACTAAAGAAGAAATGAAGATGGTTTACGAAACGCAAAAAATTCTTCATGACGAAACTATTCAAGTAGTCCCAACTACAGTTCGTGTTCCTGTATATCGCTCCCATTCTGAATCTGTCTTGGTAGAAACAGCGGAGCCTGTATCTGTAGAGGCTTTCAAGGCGGCATGTGAAAAATTCCCTGGTTTACAAGTTAAAGATAATCCTGCTGAACAAATTTACCCTATGCCATTGTATACATCTAATCAAAACGACTGTGAAATCGGCCGTATTCGTAAAGACTTATATAACGACAATGGTATGAATTTCTGGATTGTAGGGGACCAAATTCGTAAAGGTGCAGCACTTAATGCGTTGCAAATTGCTGAGTACTTGGTAGAAAAACAAGCATTTTAATCTATCAAGGGGAGGACAGATATGAAAACCTTTGGTCGAGTATTAACGGCTATGATTACATCATTTAATAATGATGGATCCCTTAACATAGAAAATAGTGTAGCTATTGCTCATCATTTATTAGATAATGGTTCTGATGGTCTTGTTGTATGTGGTACAACAGGAGAAAATCCAACTATGTCTAAAGAGGATAAATTAGCTTTATTTACGGCTATCGCTAAAGAATGTGGTCATAAAGGTACAATTATTGCCAATGTTGGTACTAATGATACAAAATCTTCCGTAAATTTTGTAAAAGAAGTATCTAAAATTGATGGAATCGATGGTTTATTAGTTGTAGTACCTTACTACAATAAGCCAAATCAACAAGGCCAATACTTACACTTTAAAGCTATTGCAGAGGCTACTACACTGCCAATCATGGTATATAATGTACCAAGCCGTGTAGGAACAGGCATTTTCCCAACAACACTAGCACAATTACATAGTGAGTATCCACATGTATGCGCGATTAAAGAGGCCAGTGGCAATCTTATGATTTCATCTGAAATTAAACGCTTAATGCCTGAGGATGACTTCATGGTATATAGCGGAGATGATGGTCTTACATTGCCAATGCTATCTGTAGGAGCATGCGGTGTTGTATCAGTAGTTTCTCATATAGCGGGCAAAGATATGAATGCTATGATTCAAGCTTATAAATCTGGTCATAATCACGAAGCACTTCGTATTCATCAAAGCTTAGCGGATATCATAAAAGCTATGTTTATTACTACAAATCCTATTCCTGTTAAATATGCAGTCCGTAAAATAGGTTTACCTGCTGGTGTATTTAATTTGCCAATGTGTGACCCTAGTGCCGAAGAAGCAGCATATATTGATAAAGCTTTAGCAGAATATTTACAATAATATATAAATAATCATAAAACCAGTAACTACTATGTAGCTACTGGTTTTGTTTTATATGTCTTATATTTGTTACTAATCTTTATAGTCTAATAACCAAAAATATAATGTGTAAACTTTTTATTATGATATAATTGCACTGGAGATAGTATTTTCAACTATACTCTAGTCTACTGTTAATTCATGATAAACAGAAATTTGTGATATTTCGAATCGACCATAAGGCGATTACATTAAAACACAAGGAGTTTAACATGGAACTAACAATGTTAAAAGGTAAAATTCACAGAGCTACTGTGACACAAGCAGAACTTGATTATGTGGGGAGCATTACTATAGATACAGATCTTTTGAGTGCATCTGGAATACGAGAATATGAGCAAGTTCAAATTGTAAATATTAATAATGGAGCACGATTTAGCACATATACTATAGCCGGAGAAGCCGGTAGTGGTGTTATATGTTTAAATGGAGCTGCTGCACGACATGTACAAGTACATGATAAAATTATTATCATGTGTTATGCACAGTTGAATGAAACTGAAGTTGAGAGCCATAAGCCTCTCGTTGTATTTGTAGATACAAACAACAAGATAAGTCATATAAAAAACTATGAGAAACATGGTTTATTAGTTGATCAAAATTAATTGTTATTGATCGAATTACAGTAGACTGTATAGGACTATCTTCGTATTTACAATAAACGGAGGAATTACTATGGAACATGTACTTACAATTGAAAATGTACGCAATACGATTAATAAATGGAAAAAAGAAGGCTATTCCATTGGTTACGTCCCAACTATGGGGTTTTTACACGATGGGCACGCATCATTAATAGATCAAGCAAGAAAAAATAATGATAAGGTAATTGTCTCTATTTTCGTTAATCCCATTCAATTTGGAGAAAATGAAGATTTAAGCACATATCCACGTGATATCAATAGCGATAAAAAGCTATGTGAATCACATGGTGTGGACCTCATATTTACACCTAGTCCAGAAGAAATGTATCAAGATAAAAAGGCTTTTGTAGATATTGTTGATTTATCTAGTACATTATGTGGCATTCGTAGACCAATTCACTTTAAAGGTGTATGTACTGTTGTAGCAAAATTCTTTAATATTATTCAGCCTACAAATGCATATTTTGGTGAGAAGGATGCACAGCAATTAGCCATTATCCGTAAAATGGTTTTTGATTTAAACTTTCCTGTAAATATTATTGGTGTTCCTATTGTGCGTGAACAAGATGGATTAGCAAAATCTTCTCGCAATACATATTTATCGACTGAAGAGCGTAAGGCAGCAACTATATTATATAAATCTATCCAAAAAGGTAAAGAATCAATTACACCAGGTTGTTCTGCGGATAGCATAATTAATACTATGACAGAAATAATACAGTCAGAGCCTCTTGCTAAAATTGACTATATTTCAGTTGTAGATGCTAATACTATGCAACCAGTTGAAGAGATTAATGCTCCTGTTCTAGTTGCCATGGCAGTATATATTGGTACTACACGTCTAATAGATAACTTCTCCTATGATCCAAATTAGGAGGGAGAGGTTATGAAGCAACTAGTAACACTAAATCAACTGATATCCAAATACTTAATGATACTAATCATAGGCTTTTCTTGTATTGCTTATATAGTGCCTTCATATTTTTCTTGGGCCATAGCGTATACACCATTTTTACTTGGCATCGCTATGTTTGGCATGGGACTAACTATTAAATTTGAAGATTTGTGTAGTATTCTCAGACATCCAAAGGATATTTGTATAGGTGTACTGGCTCAATATACAATAATGCCTTTATTAGCTTGGGGAATCTGTCATATTTTTACATTACCTCCAGATTTAGCAATTGGTGTCATATTAGTTGGCTGCTGTCCAGGTGGAACCGCCAGCAATGTCATCACCTATATTGCTAAAGGTGATGTTCCTTTATCTGTAGGAATGACGATTACTTCAACATTAATAGCACCAATTGTAACGCCTTTACTAATCCTATATTTGGGAGGTACATGGGTAAATGTAGCATTACTACCAATGATAATAACTATGGTAAAAGTAATTATAGTTCCTATATTATTAGGTGCAATCATCCAATATGTTTGTAAATCACGGATTAATACATTAACTAGCGTAAGTCCTATTGTTTCTATGATTGCTATCATATTATTAATAGCAGCCATTATAGCCATTAATAGAGATAAACTTTTAATTTCTGGCCTAGAAACACTAATAGTTGTTGGTATACATAATATACTAGGCATGCTGTTAGGCTTAGGTGTAGGATATATACTTAAATTAAGATATGATAAAACTACAGCATTAGCGATTGAGGTAGGGATGCAAAATAGTGGTTTAGCAGTCACATTGGCGGCAACAAATTTTGCATTAAATCCTTTAGCAACTCTAGTAGGAGCTATCTTTAGTGTATGGCACAATATATCAGGTGCTATTTTTGCTATGCTTCGTAGAGAGAATAGTTTACGTAATATATAAACTTAATAGATACCAAAAAAAACGGCAACCATACGTTGCCGTTTTTTTTCTATATTCTGTCTCGTACAAGACCAATGACAAGACCTTCAATATGACAATCATCTACAATGATTGGATCGAAATCATCATTTTCTGGTTGCAAACGAATATGACCATTTTCTTTATAGAAACGTTTTACTGTAGCTTCATCATCGATACGTGCCACAACAACATCACCATTATTAGCCGTATTTTGATGGCGTACGATGAGCATATCACCTTCATACATACCAATATTCATCATGGATTCGCCTTGAACACGTAGTAAAAAGCAGTCAGAATCACCAGTTAATTGAACAGGTAATGTAAGAGTAGATTCTAAATTTTCTACTGCTGTAATAGGCATACCTGCTTGTACAGTACCAATAAGAGGAACTTGTTTTAAGCCAGCTCCTAAGAACTCAAAATTATCAGAACTTGATGTTTCATTACCATCTACAGAAATAGAAGGTTTTGTATCCTCTAGTACTGTAATAGCGCGATTTTTATTAGGATCCCGTTTAATATAACCAAACTTTTCAAGAGCATTCAAATGAGATTGCACTGTAGAAGTAGAACTAAGGCCTACATTGGTACAGATTTCTCGAACAGTAGGACAACGATATTCATTATGTAAAGATTCCTTAATAAAATCTAATATACGGCGCTGTTTTGTATTAATATCTGTAGCAGGGCGTCTCACGATGAACCTCCATAGTCAATGTAATGTCAAAATAATTTTAATATGTATATGCGTAAAAATTTACTCATTTTGTACTATATAATAAAAACATAAGATAATTACTTATCTTATATACCTATTATAGGCAATTTCAAAAATTTTTGCAAACATTTGTTCTAAAACACTTGACCGAACATTCGTTCGTGTGCTAATATAAGCATGTAAACAAACAAATGTTCTCAGATATTATGTTCGATGTAAATGTGAGGTATGAGATGAAAAATATATTGATGATGGTAGGAATGTGCTTAACAATCTTATTCGGCTATAATATGACAAATCCTGTAACAGAAGCAAACACACATGCTATCCGTGAAGTAAAAGTACAAGGAGGTGATACGATGTGGGATATTGCAGCTCGCACAGCTCATAAAGATATGGATGTTCGTGAAATGGTATATGCTATGAAGGAACTCAACAAAATTGATGACTCTGGTGCATTAGTTCCTGGTACAGTTTTAAAAGTACCGGTTAAGAAAAATGATAGTCCTGTTAGAGCTTTGGACTATGTGGCTCAAAACTAAATATATTGGTCCTCTAATACAGGAAAAGGAACAATGCGTGGAATGGAAGCACCTATAGTATTAACTAGGATATATCCTATAAATTGGAAAGAATATTCTAAAGTTGATGATACTAATAGTGGTACTTTTATGTATCTTGTAAATAGGATAAGTAAATAAAATTAGGAGATAGATTATGTTTAAACCAATTCGTATAAAGATAAATGAAATAGACCATAGTGCTGCAGAAGCTTTATTACAATCTAATCGTCGTGGAATTATTGCCATGAATGGTGTTGAGGGTTATCCTTATGCTATTCCTATTAATTATTTTTATGATTGTGATAATAAAAAGATTTATTTTCATGGAGCTAAAGCTGGTCATAAAGTAGAGTCATTGAAAACTTCAGATAAGGTATGTTTTACCGTATATGGTAATGAGAGAATTGATGAATCTGAATCCTGGGCGCCGTATGTACAAAGTGTAGTCGTATTTGGAAGATGTCGTTTGCTAGAGGCAGGTTCAGAATCTATAGATCGATTAAAAGAATTTGCTATGAAATATTATCCTAGTGAGCAGCTTGTAGACAAAAATATTGCTCATGCTGGTAGAGCAGTTCAAATGTTTGAAATCACCATTGAACATATGAGTGGTAAACAAGTACAAGAGAAATAATAGATTAGCCCTTCGTTTATACGAAGGGCTTTTACTATACACTCATACTTATAAATGTAATATAATGTAATTAGTGATAATCATTTTAAATATATAGTTCTTAGGAGAGAGTCATGATACAGTTAAAAGATTTAGGTACCTTTGAATCTGTACCTGAAATAGTAATAGATATCGTAAAAGGCAATATCGTAGCTTTAGAAAATGCATTAGCAGAGGGTTGGGATATTAATATACCTATAGAAATTGGTGAGTATAGTGAGCATACACCTTTAGAATTAGCTCTTGTTATGTGTTGCTTGCCAAGTATTCAATGGTTAGTCGATAATGGCGCTGATCTAAATGATGAGGAAAATCCAAGTTTTTTGCTTGCTGTTAGATATGGGAATCAAGCGATTATCGATTACGTCGTAGAACATGGTGCTAATGTTCACGCCTTGAACCGTGTGAAAGTAGATGCCTTTCAAGCTGCCTTATATGGCAAGAAATATAATCACTTACAGATTATTCATGACTTAGGCCATACGGTACAGAAATATGGCGGTAAAGCTTTCAGAAATGCCATTACAGATAGAAATTATGATGTTCTAGATTTCTTTATTCGTAATGGTGTAGATATTAACTACAACAAGCCTGATTCTGTGTATCCCTTTAAGCCAACCCCATTGTGTGTAGCAGCACGGTATGTGGATTTAAAAATGTGTAAGTATTTGGTAGAACATGGCGCTGATGTGACCATCACAGAAAAGGATGGTATGCGTCCCTATAGCATTGCTATTGAAAAGGGCGATATGGAAATGGCAGAGTATTTTAAATCATTAGAGCCTGCTGAGTTCCATGATATACAAAATAAAATGGATCAATTAAAGCCATTTAAACTACCAAAGGCGTTAGTATCGTTTTTAGAGGGAGATACTCTCTATTTTGAATTGCCAGACTCTGATTTTATATCTATAGAGTTCTTCTCACTTACTGATACGATTCTATTTAAATTAGGTCGCCGTAATGTATTACGTTTATCTAAAGAACTAGGTGAGTATAATGATTGGCAAATTGTGTGGGACCCTAAGTCTAAAAAGATTTCTTGTTATGATGTAGAACATCAAGAACTACGAGAGCTTTGTAAATTTGAAGAGTTTATGTCCGATATGGCAGGTCAATTAGAAACCTTGTTTTAGGGGATATCGTAAAGGAGAGGCAATACATATGACACATACATTTGAGAAAACATATACGGATTGGTCCATTGATGTAGGCACCTATAAATATGAAGGTATTACACTGAATGAAGTTGAACAAAATCTGTATGCTATTGAAGACCAAGAGCAAGACTTTGTAGTTATTTCTCCATCAAAGGCAATCTTCATAGATAATAAACTATATAACTTTGTACAGGTTTGTAGTGATCAAGATACCGATTTATTACATATAGAGCTTAGTGTAACTAATGATGGTGACCGAGGCGCCATCATATATGGTAAGAATGAGCTGGGCCATCAAGAGGTATTACAGATAATAGAAGATTTTATTGCTCATCGTAAGGTTCCTACATTAGATAGTTGGGAAATCGTGTTAGATTTAAGACCTGAGATAGAAAGCCTGTAAAGGATACTGTGGAGCTTATTATGCTATATACACCGAATAACCTTTTGTATAAGTATATTCGCTATCGATTTAGACGGATTCAGATAGAATGTAATATGGTATACGATGTAACACCAGAGGAAGAAGATGAGATTTGCCGTGATCTGTTAAAAAAGAGAGCGAAGATATTGATTCCAGTTGGCATAGTATATTGTTTGATCTTTGCTGTAAGTTTCGTTTGGCTATTAGGAACAAGTGAGGAATTAAACCCGCTAATGCAATGGGAGATAAAAGTCTTTGACTATGTCACACCCATTTTAAATAATATCGATTTTAAGTGGTATGCATATTCACTTGACCTATTGAGAGTAGCACTTATTTTAGCGCCTATAGGGATTATAAATGTATCTCCTTATATCATTTTTTCCTATATGGTTGATACCATTTTGATACGACGCAGGGTAAAAGCTTTAATTAAAGAATATTCCACTGATGAGAAACAATTTGATTGAAGTAACATATTTGACTAGGAGCGAGTATTATGAGTAATCTAAAAAACTTTGATTGGAATGGGTTTTGGAACGATGTTGATTATGCATTTGAATCTTATATAGGTAAACCTGTTACGGATAAGGATATTAAGGATGCTGAATCTGAGCTAGGCTATACATTACCTGCAACATATATTGAATTACTTAACAATCATAATGGCGGTGTATTGAATAAGAACTGCTTTATAAATAATAATGGCGACTGTGTATATGTAACAGGCATATATGGCATCGATAGAGATAAAAAATACTCTCTTATAGGTGAGATGGGTAATGAGTTTTGGATTTCTAAATGGGAGTATCCTCCTATCGGTATCGTTGTAGCCGATACGATTTCTGGTGGGCATGATATGATTTTCCTCGATTATCGTGAGTGTGGTCCTACTGGTGAACCTAAGGTAGTACGTGTTGACCAAGAAGGTGATTACTCAATCACTCTGTTAGCAGATAACTTTGGTGACTTTATTAAGAACTTATATATCAGTATTGAAGAGATTACGGATGAAGAATTTCAATCTTTAAGTGATGAGGAAAAGGTTAAGCTCCTTAATGAACAAGAGGACCTAGATGTTGATCGTACTATGGAGCTGTTAACTAACATCGGTATCGATAATTTGTCGCCTATATTACTAAGCACCTTAGGACGTATGTATAACAATAATGGTCGACCAGAAGAGGCTATCGAGTTATTTGATCGTATAGATGAGGCACATCGTGATTGGTCTTGGTATTATCGTTGTGGCTATGCTCATGCGTCTTTAGCATGTGGTGAAAGCTACGAATCTGAACATGTACAGAAAGCTTTACAGTTAATAGAGACGGCCATGAAAATGACAAAAGAAGACCACTTAGATAAACAACTTGGTTGGTGTTGTGAAGTTGTAAAATATCTATTAACTCAAATTAAGCCAAAAGAGTACAAGGCGGATTATCCTGTAATATTTGAAACCATTGAAAATTTCTACGATAAGAAAAATTGTAAAGATACTACAGAACGTAAAGATACTGAAGCTATTAATGAATATGAAGAAGTTAACTATCCTACATATGATGAAGTCCATTGGGTATTTAATAAACATACGTATAGCAGAGAAGAGTTTTCAAAAGAATACAATAAAGTAGTAGAGAAATATGTAAGTGTATATGTTGAAGGAGCAAGGTGCTAAGGACCAAGGTTGTTATAACTACTTAAAAGATATAATGCGTATAGAGGAATTTAGGGATAAGAGTGATAAATTTATTGAAGGTTATACAATTAAGATAACTAGTGAAATATCTTATCTAAAGCCTCCGACAAAAGTAAATTGTACATACGCCGAATTTTCTATTGAGGAGGGTTCCATTAAAACTGGATGTATGAATACGATTTATAGATATTATCTTAATCAACTGATTTATAATTATCATCTAAATCGTTTTTCAAAAATAGTAGAAATAGGATTATCCACAAACTTATTGGCTTCATTAATATACCGACGAACCATATTAACACTATGATGACGTGTTTGTCTCATAATATTACGTTCTTCCACACCATAAGCTGCAGCAGTTGTTGCAAAGCCATGACGTAAACTATGGGCTCCATACATAGATGGATCAAGACCAATGAGAGAAACATATTTCTTTACAATTTCTGCAATCATTTTATCGGATATGGCTGTTTTACGAAGTGACATATTTTTAGTAAAACCTCTAAATATAGGACCTTCAGTAATACCAGAGACACGTAACCATTGCTGTAGGGCACGTACTGCGTCTAACGGAGAACCAGATAGATGAGGAATCGCTACAACAGCACCTTGACCTTCTTGGTCTGCTTTTGACGATGGTACAAAGATTTCAACACCTTGTGGAGAAAACTGTAGATGTTCTACTGTAATGGCAGCAATTTCACTGCGACGAAAAGCGCCCATAAATCCAATTAAAAGAATTGCTTTATCACGCAATAATTGCAACTCAGGCACATCTAGTTTATCCATACACTCTAGAATATCTTCAATGTCTTCTAGAAGAACTGGTGTTTTACCTTGTTGGAACGTACCTTTTAATCGTCTAATCCCTCGTAAAGCTTGTTTTACTATAGGTGCCATACAAGGATTATCTCTATGACCAGAGGCATTATAATTCTCCGATATAGCGCTTATGCGACGAGATATTGTATTAGCCTTGGCATAATCAGCTAGATCATTTATGTAGTTCACAATTGTTTCTGGTGTAGCTGGAAAATAAGATACCTTTTGATAAGTACACCAATCTACGAAATCGTCCCAATCCGATTCGTAGGCATCAACAGTGTTTTCAGCCTTTGATAATAATATGCTTTGTTTTGCTTTCATAGACAACTTAGTGCTATTCATAAGCGCATCATTATTGCGCAAATAGAAATGTTTCTGTTGCTCTTTAGACTTTGACATAGTTCACCCTTACCCTAAAATAATCAATATAATTGTACCATAGATTAGACACTAATATGCTATAATTAAAGAATGTGATAACTAATTCTGGAGAGTTTATAAATAAAATGAACAAGAAATATATATTAATAGGAACTATGCTTGCCCTCTTAGGGACGAGCGGCTGTTCATACATTCCAACAGAAAACATTTCTTATGGTGTATATTACAATGATACAGATCTATCTAATACACCTAAGAATGAATTACAGGCTCGATTACAAGAGTTAAATAGTAAAATTCCTCAAACTATATCTATTGATATGGGCAATAATAAAAAACAACAAGCTACCTATCATGATTTAGGGATCCAAATCGATACAGATGCTATGGTAAAAGCTATTTCTACATATGGCTATGAAGATAATATGTGGACACTACTTTCAAATCGATTTAATGCATTATTCTACGGTCATCATTTTAAGCCACAATATAAGCTTGATGAGGTAAAAGATAAAACCTATCTTAGTGAATTGGCTAAAACAATTGATACACCAGGACATGATGCATACCTTACCATTGAAAATGGACAAGTTGTATTACATCCTGCTAAAGAGGGTAAGCGTATCGATATTGATGCTACGCTTAAGAAATTAAAAGATGATTTGCAGGCCGGTGATAGTATTAACTCCTTATCTATGGTATTTACTACACAGAATACTGTAAAAGTAAGTGATGCCGATTTAAAACCGTTGAATACTGTATTAGCTTCTTACACTACAGAGTATGATCCTGGTAATGAAAGTAGAACCCATAATATTCAATTAGCATCCGATAAAATAAACGGTACCCTAATTAAACCGGGTGCACAATTCTCCTTTAACGATGTTGTAGGTGAACGTACTGCAGAGGCTGGCTATGATGATGCACCTGTTATGATTGATGGTAAATTAGTTCCAGGTATTGGTGGTGGCATTTGCCAAGTAAGTTCTACCATATTTAATACAGCTTTATTATCTGGTATGAATATTATCGAACGTACGCCGCACTTTGAGCCAGTAGGATATATTCAAGCTGGTCGTGATGCTACAGTAGCTTGGGGCTATTTAGACTTTAAGTTTAGAAATCCTTACCAACAATCTATTTATATCCTTAGCGTTATGAACAACGGAACGTTAACGATCTATATTATAGGTACGGCTCAAGATAAGCCTAAAAATGTTTCTATTTCTGTAGGTGATTATGGCGAAATTCCTAACAAGACGATTACTAAGGTAGATCCAGCATTAAAAGAAAAAGAAGTGCAGGAGGGGCATGTAGGTTTAACAATGAATACGTATAGAACCATTACCTATGGTAACTGGGTTACGCAAACAGATTCCTTTGAATCCGTATATGATCCAGTAGATACGATTATAACAATGCCTCCAGAAGGTACTACTAAAAAAGCAGATAAAAAGAAACCATAATTAAAGATTTTATTAAATATAGCCTAAGCTATTGACCATGATGTATAAATAGTTTAGGCTATTATTTGGATGTAAATGAGAAAGTGATATATACATAGTATAAAGTATATAGAAATCCAATACAGAATATTGAGGATATAATCTACATTCATCCATTCTCAATAATTATCATTTAATAAAATAGAAGAGGAAGTTATGGACTCAATTTTACAATTTGATCACTCCGTGATTTTTTATGTACATGAACACCTTGTATATAGTTTTTTAACGCCAATAATGGCAATTATATCTAAAATAACTAGTAATGGCGCATTATGGATTCTAATCGCATTATTATTGATGATTCAAAAAAAATACCGCGTATTAGGCGTAGCCATAATTATTGCCTTAGGATTTGTATTTATCATCGGTGACCAAGGATTAAAACCTAATGTGGCTCGGTTAAGACCATTTGTAGATTTTCCGAATGTTATGGTACCATTAGAGTCAGCTTTACCAAAAGCGACAAGTTTTTCATTCCCATCAGGCCATAGTTTTGGTTCATTTGCGTCTGCCATGACCATTTACCTAGGCTTGAGCCAAATAGAGCCTCAGAGGCGATATTTAGGGATTTTAGCATTGGTACTGTCAGTAGTAGTAGCATTTTCTAGAGTTTACTTATTTGTACATTATCCAACAGATGTATTAACAGGCTTAGTATTAGGGATCATCGTAGGATTCATCGCTTGGAAGTTAGCAAGAGTTGGTTGGAACTGGTGGACTAACCGTAATAATGATGTAGAATACGAACCATATACATTTAAACGTAAATAAGCTTAATAGCTAAAAAACCATATAACATAAGGAATTGGGCCATTTAGGCCCAATTTTCTTAACATAATTACTTCCGATAATATATCGTTATCGGAAGTAATTTGTGTTCAAAACAAAAACTAGCCTATAAGTCTATAAGCTAGTTTATTTTAGTTAATCAAAATAATCAGTAAAAAATTAATTATTTATCATATGAATCTATTTCTTTTATATATTCCGCTAACTCAGGTTCATCAATAGTAACTTTATCAAACTTAGGTTCAATAATTATATTACCGTTATAATCCATTAGGCCATATTTCCCTTTAGATTTATAAACAAATAAAGCTTTATAAAATGATGTTATATCGTCATCATAATGTGGTAATTTAAATAATTTATAACCTGAGTTTGTATCAATTACATATTTTATTTTATCATAAGTTGCTGTAGTAACTTTATTTAATACATAATTAGGCTTTGATGTATCTATACTATCAAAAACATCAGCATAAAATACACCTGAACTAGCATTAAAAATACTATTACCATATGAATCTTTCAAAATAAAGCTACGATCACTTAATCTTTCATAAGAATAGTTATTCGTAGCAACTATAGTTTGATCTAATGAGTCTACAATACCATACCTATTATTTTCATCAGTCACAACAAAGTACTTAAACTCTTTACCTAAATGTTTTATAGATTTATATTTAGGAGGAATAACGATTATATTATCCTTTGTCTTCATACCATATAAAGTATTACCTTTATCATCTACTTCTGAAAATAAATCATAAACATCTGATGGAGCTCTACTATAAAAATTCTCATCAGAATATGAATCACCTCCCGCACCATCATTATTACGTATTTCTATATAATCATTACTGTTAATAAGGTCTATAGCTTCATCAACACTAAGTAAAACACCATTTTCTGTAAGATATTTTGTATAATCATCTATAGTATATAATTTATAAAGATATTTTTTATCTTTTCTAGACCAATATTTGGTAATACTCTCTTTGATACTTCTAATAGGACTATCAATAATTGGATTGCCGCTTACTCTATTATATACATACCAATATTCTCCTTTTTTACCTAATATTATAGTATCACTTAAATCATCATAATCAGTAATAACATCATTAATAGCATATGTACCATCTAAGTTTAATAATTTAAAGCCCCCATTAGTGAAAGCTTTAGCAAATTTATAATAGAACTCATATTCATACCCTACTGGTAAATAGGCTAGTTCAACTAAATTTACATATCGTTTTTGACCATTTTCATAAAATGATCCATATACATAGTTATTATTATATCCTTTTATATACTCCACATGTAAGTTATCATATGGGCCCAATATCCATTGTCCTTTTTCATCAACAATGGTATTGCCAGTTTGGGATTCTAATGTAATATATTCTTTTGCAGCTATTATATTACATGCAACCAATGCTATTGCAAAGCTTAATATAAACTTTCTCATAAAGCACTCCATTACACAACACATCAATAGTTGATTTCATATTAACATATTTATATTCTTTAAATAAACTATACTTTTCATATTCTTAATTATTCTATATGCCAATAAAGTATTATTATTACATAAAATTTATATTGAATTTTTTAGAATCAGATTGTAAAATAGTAATATAAATTATCTGATTTACTCATACTCTTATGGAGGAATTTTATGTGCTGGTGTGATATTGTAAGTAAAGCCAAAATTGGCGGTTTAAAACATTTAGGAAATGGCATGGAGAGTTCTTTAAGATTTCTTGCTGAAATGGTTGTTGGTTTAAGTATTATTCGCGTGTTAGTTAACTGGGTTTTTGGTATCTAATTTCTCAGATGAATATAAACATATTAATAGGCGCTTAGTTATCTAAGCGCCTTATTTTTATATATTTTGATTTATAAAATTAGTTCCTTAACTATACACCCAGTGTATTATTCATATGCTTCGCTACAATCAATGTATTCCATAATAATTTGACAGATTTGACCATCTTTATCAAATGCCCAGTATACTGGATATAAACCATCACCAAATCCAGATTGAATCATCGGTACTGTCAATTCTGTATCAGGAATTGTAAAGTTAATCCAATCACCTTTAGAACGTTGGTATTGTGGATAGGCCATAGCATTTAATTGGAATAAATCACTATAATAGTCATCGTATATATTTTTTTCAGGATAGTTTATATGCCATTGTTCATAAAACTTATTATATGTTTCAATTGTTTGTGCATCTACAATTGTAGCTAAACCCGAATCTACAGGAAATCCAATATAGGTATCTCCATCATCTAAATCGGTTAAGTCCTCTGTCCCTTTTAATGCTAATTCATAGTATACAGGCTCATTGCCACTAAAAACAACTCGACTAGCTACATAACGATACTCATTTGGTTCCATTTCAATTATCTTAGTCTCTAACAAATACGTACCTGGTGTTACCTGTCTAAGATATGTATCTGGTTTGCTTGGCAATGTTACTAGAGGATCACAACACGTAATATAACCTGTTGGAAAATTTACCGTCCACATAGGTAATGTGTGTAACGGAAATCCTTTTAACTCCTTTCGGTTAAATAAATCGTGATATGGTACGGTAGGTTTTAATTTACCTTCAGAACCTAATCTGTTAAAGGTTTGAATCCATTCGCTAGTTAATTTAGATTGTTCCATATTACTCCTCGGCTTCGTATTTACAATGAATATATTCGCCTTCTAATACTTCATAGGCTGCGGTTTTACGAATAATTTGCTTCACTAAGGTATCTAGTTTTGAACCATTAGAATAGTCTGCAGGTGCATAATAACGGATACGATGATGACGCATCATCTTATATACCTTTTCTTTATCCTTCTTAAATGGATCATAAACACCTATAGAATGACCTCCATTAGCGTTCACAAGACTCATACAAGGAATATCTGTATCGCTATCCCCAATATAAATCATGTTACGGAACGGCACACGTTGATTTTCAGGCTTAATGTAATCATTAACACCAGTATCATTAATATCGAGAATTCCTTTTTGAATGCGGAACAAAAATTGTGTCTTATTCGTATAGTTAATGGCTTGTGCGGGCCAAACAGCTACACCTTTATCATCGAACATAAATGCACTGGCATAGATTTTGGTGAAAGCCCCCTCTTTTGCCATTTCAGTGCCTTCGATCATTTCTTTTAAGCCAGACGAAATAATATAATGTTCAATCTTAACGCCTTGTTCTAAGCCATATTGACAAATGCGTTCAAACCAAGTCCGTACCCCTTCGTATAATTCTACTTGATTGCCGTATTCCATGAGCTTATCTTTTGTTACATAGAAATGGCCTACTGCTTCTTGAATCATTTTGTACATATAGGCTAAGTTATTATCCATATCATGTTTTTTAGCCAATTGATTTGATTCATGCCAAAATTGTTTGATTTGCTCTTCGTTATAGCCTACCGATTGAATAAAACCTTGTGCCTGCATATCGTCAGGGGTTAATGTCTTATCAAAGTCATAACACATTGCTAACACGGGCATAGACGAGTCAGGTGATAGTAAATTATCTTTACTATCTTTCTTATACGTTATCATAAATGCACCTCCTTTTAAACTAAACAAAAAATACATTTACACTCTCTTATATTCCTGAGATACCTGCTTGACAACCCCTTTGGTATCTATTTTACACGATAAGTCAATTCATTTAATTTAGTAATTCCTCGTAATTCTCTCTAAAATAAGCTATCCTGTGTTACAGTTTCTTTTACAATCCAGCTCTTTTCCGTACTTTCTTTGATAATTTCTCTTTTTGAAAGTCTTCCAATAAGTAAACTAGAATTTGGATCATGATGTAAACGATTATATCGAACTACTGCTTGATTAGTATTAGCATAACAATAACGGCAAAAGTGGCTACAGCTATCATAGGCACCAATATCACCATGTAAATAACAATTACATTCTAATCGTGCTGGTGTGCGTTTAGGTGCTTTTAATTTTATATTCCAGGCCCTCTCATAACAATCTAAGGTTAAACACCCCTCTGTATCAGCACCAAACTCTTTAAAGATATCCCTTTCTCCACAGGTTTTAAGATTCATATGATTGGAATGAGCTATGGAAACAAATTCTTTAATGATCTTAGTTTGAACATCTAAACTTGGTCTATATCCTTCTGGAAAATTCTGAGCCACCTTATCCAATATATCTAAAAAGCTAACAACAACTGTATCTGTATAACCTTTAAGGGCTTGAGCCATTTTGTAAAAGCTTTCACAATGAAAATCAACAGTATATTCATTAGTTAAAATGATAGGATCATAGCGCCACACCATAGATTGAGAATTAAGCTGTTTAGAAATATGTTTAAACCCTTCTATAATAGACGCATAAGTTGGCACATAGGGTTCAATATCAGTTCCATAAGGCGTTATAGTCATATGCCAGTATTGTCTGTAATCAACAATTTCATTTAGTAGTGGAATAAACGGTAAAGGATTCTTTGTACAGAATGCAATACCATCTACCACTTCTTGATTAATTGGATACCGTGTCACCTGTAGGGGATTATAAGGATTACGAACATCTACAAAACCTTCACGTATACGATTGATTAGCCATTGCCCATAAAAAGCAGGAATATCTGTACGTTGCCCAGTCTGTAATATCATAGCCCCTGCCCTTTCAGTAAAATAAAAACATAGGAGTATTATATCATATCTAATAGTAAGTATTTATGGAGTTAATGTGATTTTTGCTGTATAGTTCATTATTATTTTATGGTACTATACATACTATAGAATATGAGGAGAACTAAATTATGAATGATACTTTTGAACGCAACCATCCTATGAAGGATGATAAAGAATTTATTACAGCCTATTGGGCAGATCGATCTCACGATTTTGGCGCTTTACGTGCAAAAGAATTAGAAAGTCCCAAACTAAAATTATGGAGAGAAGAATTAACTTGTCATATATTTGATTCTGATAGATCTTTACGAATATTGGATATTGGATGTGGAGCCGGCTTTTTTAGTATTATACTATCTCAGCTTGGTCATACAGTGCATGGCATTGATATTACACCTAATATGATAGATGAGGCAAATCAACTAGCAGAGTCCCTCGATTGTGATGCAACCTTTTCTGTGATGGATGCAGAGAATCTAGGATTTGATACTAATACCTTTGATATCGTTGTGGCCAGAAATGTAACGTGGAATTTACCCCATCCTGACAAAGCCTATGCCGAATGGTTTCGCGTCATTCGCCCAGGCGGTTTGATTTTAAACTATGATGCGGAACATGCTCGTAATCATCATAATGTACCACAATCTGTTCATCATGCCCATGAACATGTAAGCAGCGAATTAAAAGAACGGTGTCATACCATTTATCATATGCTCGACATTTCGTCTTATACACGACCTCAATGGGATAAAGAACTACTTACTAAATTAGGTGCTAGTTCTGTTACCATTGATCTAACTGTAGGTCCGCGTATTTACAATGAGGAAGACGAGTTTTATATTCCTGTACCCATGTTCTTGGTGAAAGCAATTAAATAAATCTATATAATATATAACACAAAACCCACTCTATGATTATCATGAGTGGGTTTTGTGTTTAGATTAACTGCTAATTACTAAAATATACCTGAGCTTTATCAATCTCTGCCCGTAGTTTTTCTTCATCAATTGTAAGCAATTCTTTGTCTTTCATAAGAACTTTGCCACCTACAATTATAGTGTTTACATCAGAACTATTTGCAGAGTATACAAGTGCCGCTAAATCGTTGTATCGAGGCATCCAGTGCATACCAGATACGTCATATAACACGATATCTGCACGATAGCCTTTCGCTAATACACCAAGGTCTCTATAGCCAAGTGCTTTTGCACCTTCTACAGTGCCCATGTTCCATGCGGCTTGAGCAGGAATAGCCTTTGGATCATAAAGACGTGCTTTATGTAATGTTGCTGCAAGACGTACTTCTTCAAGCATATCAGCATTATTATTAGAAGCGGAGCCATCTGTACCAAGACCAACCGTAATACCTTTGGCAATCATTTCAGGTACTGGTGCAATACCGCTAGCTAATTTTAAATTAGATTGTGGGTTATGAGCTACGGCTACATTATTTTCAGCCATAATAGCCATATCTTCGTCTGTCACATGAACGCAGTGTGCGGCTAAGGTAGTATTCCAGAATAAACCTAAATCATGCATATGCGCAATTGGTGTCTTACCAGTAGCTTTCATAACATTCTCCACTTCTCCTTTTGTTTCGGACAAGTGCATATGAATACCACAATTTAATTCATGAGATAAGGCAATCACCTTTTCCATATAATCATCAGGGCAAGTATATGGTGCATGTGGTCCAAGCAATACTTTGATGCGGTCATTATCAAAGCCGTTCCAAGTGCGGAATAAGTCAGCATTTTCAACTAATGCTTGATCTGCTGTTGGGGATACACCGGCTAAGCCACGTGACAATACAGAGCGAATACCTGTTTCTTTTACCACCTCAGCAGTAGTATTCATAAAGAAATACATGTCGCTAAATGTAGTGGTGCCAGTGCGCAACATTTCAGCAATACCGAGTTGTGTGCCGTACCGTACATAATCGTCATTTAATTTTGCTTCTGTTGGCCAAATAGCCGTTTCAAGCCATTCCATAAGCTCAAGATCATCTGCATAGTTTCTAAATAGACCCATCGCAATATGAGTATGTGTATTTACAAGACCTGGCGTAGCCAATTGACCTTTACCGTCTAGTACTTCCTTAGCAGAGTCTTTTACCTTTTCAGCTTCTCTATCGTTTAAAATAGCTGTAATATAACCATTATTAATTTCAATGGCATGATTTTTTAAAACCCCCTCATCGGTGAGGACGTCTACATGAGTAATCAATAATTCAGACATAGTCTTCCCTCATAGGTATAACCGAGCCATGATAGCTCGGTTATATTTGTTTAATTTGAAAGCTAGTAATAGTTTAGATACAAAATGTATTACAGAAACTATTATATTTCAATACAGTATTAGTTTACTTTTGTTAGATAATCGATTTGTTCTTGTGTTAAAGAATCTAAATCATAGCCCATGGAGTTCAATTTAAGTTTAGCGATTTCCACATCTAATTCATGAGGCAATACGTATACTTTTGGATCCATTTCTTTACCGTTTTTCAAGATATACTCTGCAGCAAGGGCTTGCATAGCAAATGACAAGTCCATAATTTCTGCAGGGTGACCATCGCCAGCTGCAAGGTTTACTAGACGGCCTTCAGCCAATACATAGAGTTTACGACCATCAGACATAGTATAGCCTTCGATGTTTTGGCGAACCCTTTCGTGGCTTATAGCAAGTTCAGTAAGATCAGAAACATTCACTTCGCAGTCAAAGTGACCAGCATTACATAAGATAGCTTTATCTTTCATCACTTTGTAATGTTCTTTTACAATAACATCTTTACAACCTGTTACAGTACAGAAGATATCGCCAACCTTAGCGGCTTCAATCATAGGCAATACCTTGAAACCATCAAATACAGCCTCTATAGCTTTAATTGGATCTACTTCAGTTACATATACGTGTGCACCAAGGCCTTTTGCGCGCATCGCAACGCCTTTACCACACCAGCCATAACCAGCAACAACAACGTTCTTGCCTGTTACAGTCAAGTTCGTAGTGCGCATGATACCATCCCAAACGGACTGACCTGTACCATAGCGATTATCGAAAAGATATTTACAGTAAGAGTCATTTACAGCAATCATAGGGAATGTTAATTGTTTAGCGTTCTCTAATGCATATAAACGATGTACACCTGTTGTGGTTTCTTCACTCCCCCCTAACAAACGTTCTTTTGCATCTTGACGTGTAGTATGCAATAGATTTACTAAATCACCACCATCATCAATGATAATATGTGGTTTATGATCAAGTGCTTTATGGAGGAAGTTAAAATATTCTTCATCAGTACAATCGTACCAAGCATATACAGTAATGCCCATATCTACAAGACCTGCAGCTACATCGTCTTGTGTAGACAACGGATTGGAGCCCGTTACAATTACATCTGCACCACCGCGTTTTAATACAGTCGCAAGGTATGCTGTTTTTGCTTCCAAGTGAACACTAACAACAATTGTTTGGCCTTTGAAAGTTTGTTCTGCTTCAAAACGGTCACCTAATGTGTTTAATGTAGGCATAAAGTTAGAAACCCAATCAATTTTTTTGCGACCTTCTGTTGCTAAATTTATGTCTCTAATTAAAGATTGCATAATATCTCCTTTTACTCATACAAGTAGATACAATAGAATAAATAGTTGATAGTAAATCTACTTAGATTTATTGATACTATATAATTTTGTTAATATCGTTATAGATACTTACTTATATAGATAATATATTGCTTATATAGATAATAAATTACTTATATATCGAATGCTTCTTAATAAGCTACATTATTAAAATCATAAATTATTTAGATTCTACAATCTGGCGTAGCTTACCAATTGACTCTTCATAATTTGGAGTCAATACTCCCTCTTCGGTGATAATCGCTGTTACAAGTTCATGAGGTGTTACATCGAATGCAGGATTAAGTACACCAATACCACTAGGGGCTATTTGAACACCGTGTAAAGCTGTTACTTCATCATCATTGCGCATCTCAATAGGAATATCTCCACCATTTTCCAGAGTAAAGTCAAATGTACTATAAGGAGCGGCTACATAAAACGGAATATTGTGGAATTTAGCTAGTACAGCCACACCATAGGTACCAATCTTATTGGCTACATCCCCTTTTGTAGTGATGCGGTCAGCACCGACGATAACAGCATCAATTAACCCATGTTGCATCGCATAGGCGGCCATATTATCTGTTTCAAGAGTAATAGGAATACCATCCTCGTGAAGTTCAAAGGCTGTAAGTCGAGCACCTTGTAATAATGGACGTGTTTCATCAGCATACACGCGTTCCAGTTGTCCATTTTCATGTAATTTACGAACAACACCAAGTGCTGTTCCTAGACCACCTGTAGCTAGTGCACCCGCATTACAATGAGTTAAGATGCGAATATTCTTTTTACCTTCAAATAATGTAGAACCTGCTTCGGCCATACGTCTATTCAAAGACACATCTTCTTCGTGAATGATAATAGCCTCTTTTGTAATGAGGTCTACTACTTCACTCATTGAGGACATACTGTCAACATTAGTTTTCACAAGAGAAATTACACGATCTACAGCCCAAGCTAAGTTGATTGCCGTAGGGCGAGTTTCTTTTAAGATCTCACTAAACTCATATAAGCTTGTAAGTTGTTCACTAAATGGCGCCTCTAAACGTCCTGCTTCCATAGCAGCTAAAATGAGACCATAACTAGCAGCTACGCCAATAGCAGGTGCGCCACGAACGCGAAGCATTTTAATAGCTTCGGCCACTTGGCGCCAATCTGTACAGTGAACGTATGTAATTTCAGTAGGCAATTTAGTTTGATCTAATAGTACCAGCGTATCTTTACGCCATTCAATATTAATCATAACTTCTCCTTCGATGAACTATTGTGTATCATTATGAGTTGATTATAGTTTAAAACCACCATATTCATGCATGCGATTATGCGCATCATAACGAACATCCACATCGATTGCATCAATAGCACCTAAGATAAGAGATTTTAGTTGCGCCGCCATATTGCCCATCATTTCTACAACTTCCGCATGTGTCAAAGCAGATTCAGAAATACCTGCTGCATAGTTGGTAATCATAGAGATCGTAGCATATGCCATTTCAGCTTCATTCGCTAAATTTACTTCCGGTACATTTGTCATACCTACTGTATCGCCACCGAGCATGTGGAACATTTTAATTTCTGCAGGAGTCTCAAAACGAGGTCCCTCAGTACATACATAGGTACCGCCATTGTGTATCGTAAGGCCTTGTTCCGTACCTACCTTTTGAAGGATATCACGCAATTCAGGGCAGTATGGGTTTGTTACATCAAGATGTGCCACTGGACGGTCCCCACCTTCATAAAACGTAGTGATGCGGTTCTTTGTGAAATCTAAGAATTGATCAGTCAAAACAAAATGACCTGGCTTAAAGTTCTCATTTAAAGAACCTACTGCTGTCGTGGAGATAATAAATGTAACGCCTAGTTTTTTGAGGCCCCAAATATTAGCACGATAGTTAATTTTGTGTGGAGGAATTGTATGATCTTTGCCGTGACGAGCTACAAAGATTACAGTTTTCCCATGGTATGTACCTTGTACATAATCTATTTCACCATATGGTGTCATTAAGGATTCTTCATGTATATTTTCAAAGATGGACGGATCATAAACACCAGTACCACCAATTACGCCAATTGCACTCATTGTGACCTCCTATTATTAATAACTCTATCTTTTATTTTCTCATAGAATAGAAAAACAGGCTATAGGAAAAACCTAGTAGCCTGTATTTTTTCTACATATTATAAAGTTTTTATTGAATTGGACCTTTTTGGGTGAACATATTTTGTAACTCTTCACGTGTGAAATGATATTTTTCATTACAATAATGGCAAACAAGCTCTGTTACGTCATCTTCCAAAATAGCATTCTTATCTTCTTCACGTAATGTCATTAGCACACTGGCAAAGCGATCACGACCACAACGACACTGGAAATGAATTGGTTCATTATATACTTCATTCACAGTTAAACCATCGAGAACGCGTTCCATAAGACCTTTACCATCTGGATTTGCTTTCAAATATTCTGTAATAGGACCAAGTTCATTAATATTCTTTTCTACTTGTGCTAATGCTTCATCTGTAGCATCCGGTAAGGCTTGTACGATAAAACCTCCAGCTACAACTGTATGGTAATCTGGATCTACTAATACACCTAAACTAATCGTAGACGGTACTTGTTCAGATGCATATAAATAATATGCCAAATCCTCTGCTACTTCACCACTTTGAATCGGGCTTGTAGAAGTATAGTCTTGCGCTAATTGTGTAAATCGCGTAACTTGTACTTCACCATTATGACCTACGGCAGCACCTACATCAAGCTTACCAGCATGCTTTAAAGGTACATCAACATGTGGCTCATCTACATAGCCTCGAACCGTATTATCAGAAAATGCATCTACGTGAACTACACCTAGTGGACCATCACCTTTAATACGAAGACTCACGTTTTCATGGTTTTTAAAATCACCAGCCAACAAAATAGCTCCCGTCATAGCACGACCTAAAGCAGCTGTTGCTACAGGCCATAAATCATGACGTACACGAGCCGTTTCAACTGTATCTGTTGTTACAGCTAAAGACATACGAACCCCTTCTCGGGTTGTAAAACGTTTTATATAATCCATTCTATCATTCCTTATTTCTACTTATTTTATTAAGGTATTATTTTTATATTGCTTATATAGTATATCATGTCAAATATTTAACTTTCAATAATAGAGAATATATGTTCGTCTAGTATGATTTAAAGTTAAAAGAACATATTTTCGATGATATAAAAACACTCAGTACCATAAGATACTGAGTGTTATATACAATTCTTAGATTTGATCGATAAGATTAACCATTTCGATTGCACCCATAGCACAATCATAACCTTTATTACCCGCTTTTGTACCAGCACGTTCAATAGCTTGCTCAATGTTTTCAGTAGTTACTACACCAAACATAACAGGAATACCAGTTTCCAAAGATACATGTGCGATACCTTTAGCCACTTCGTTGCATACATAGTCATAATGAGTAGTGGCTCCACGAATAACAGCACCTACACAAATAACTGCATCATAACGACCAGATAAAGCTGCTTTCTTAGCAATCAAAGGAATCTCATAAGCACCTGGAACCCAAATTACTGTAATATCCTCTTGTTTAACATCGTGACGAAGTAAACAATCTTCAGCGCCTCCGATTAATTTAGATGTAATGAACTCGTTGAAACGAGAACCGATAATAGCAAATTTCTTACCAGTACCTAATAAGTTACCTTCTTGAACCATCATTATGTTGACCTCCTCTATTCCATCTAAGGAAATATATATGTAACGACCGAGTTATATGGTGAAAGTTAATTAGTCTTCTAACATATGACCCATTTTTTCTTCTTTTGTTTTTAAATAGCCTGCATTAAATTTATTTGCAGCAATGATGAGTGGTACACGGCTAGTTACATTGATTCCCCAATGTTCTAAGCCATGACGCTTTTCGGGATTGTTAGTTAATAAGCGGATGCTTTTAATACCCAAGAAACGGATAATTTGAGCCGCTAAGGAATATTCACGCATATCTGCAGGGAAGCCTAATTGTTCATTTGCTTCTACTGTATCAAGGCCCTGTTCTTGTAATGCATAGGCTTTAATTTTATTGGTCAAACCAATGCCACGGCCCTCTTGTCGCATATATACAACAACGCCTTTGCCTTCTTTTTCAATAGCGCGCAACGCATTGTCTAATTGTTCGCCACAATCACAGCGCTTAGAACCAAATACATCGCCTGTTAAACATTCAGAATGAATACGGACAAGCACATTGCTACAATCTTGAACATTACCCTTTACGATAGCTAAA
The DNA here is from genome assembly GCA_959601155.1 of Veillonella parvula. Taxonomy (GTDB): domain Bacteria; phylum Bacillota; class Negativicutes; order Veillonellales; family Veillonellaceae; genus Veillonella; species Veillonella parvula_R. The sequence goes on from CAUGOU010000001.1 coordinate 367,542, forward strand.
TGCTCTTTATGATCTAATTCATTTTTAAATACAAAAATATTAAAATCACCAAATTTAGTAGGCAACTTAGAACAAGCACCAAGCTCAACCATATCTTCATGTTGTTTACGATATTCAATAAGTTCTGCTACAGAAGCAATTTTCAAATCATGCTCCTTAGCAAATTTCATCAAATCAGGTAAACGGGCCATGTCACCATCATCTTTTGTAATTTCACAAATAACGGCAGCCTCCTGTAAACCTGCTAAACGGCAAAGGTCGATAGATGCCTCAGTATGACCTTGACGTACCAGTACACCGCCCTCTTTATATACAAGTGGGAATACGTGCCCTGGACGACGGAAGTCTTGAGGTTTCGCATTAGGATCTAATAGTTTTTGAATTGTATAAGCACGCTCTGCAGGAGACACGCCTGTTGTAGTATCTACATGATCCACAGTCACAGTAAAAGCAGTTTCATGGTTATCAGTATTTTTGGTAACCATTGCAGGAATGCCAAGTTTTTCTAACGCTTCGCGGCGCATAGGCGTACATACGATACCGCGGGCGTATTTAACCATGAAGTTAATATTTTCTTGCGTCGCAAACTCTGCAGCAATGATAAGATCGCCTTCGTTTTCACGGCTTTCATCATCAACGATAATAACAGGTTTACCAGCTTTAAGGTCTTGTAAGACCTCATTAATAGAATGTAATTGTTCGCTCATAGGAACGCTCCTTACTTATATAAATCCATTCTCTACTAAGAGGGATTGCATAGATTTTTTAGGCTTTTCTTCGGTAGGTTCACTACCAAGATTCATAAAATGACGAATATATCGTCCAGCAATATCCGTTTCTAAATTGACCTCTGTTCCAATATGAGCAAAACCTAAAATGGTTTCACTCAAAGTGTGAGGAATGATAGAGACGGAAAAACTACTGTCTGTTCGTCGCATAATTGTGAGGCTAATTCCATCGATGGTAATGGAGCCCTTATAGATAACATAATCCATAACAGATTTTGGAGCTTCGATAGTAAAGATAATGGCATTATCGGTTTGTTCACGATTAATAATACGACCTGTACCATCTACATGGCCTGCCACAATGTGACCACCAAATCTACCATTAGCAAGCATAGCTCGCTCTAAGTTGACTGGTTGATGGACTTTCAAATTAGTAAACGTAGTCATCTTAATGGATTCTGGCATCACATCCGCTGTAAATATACTATTGCCAATCGTTGTGGCCGTCAAGCACACCCCATTAACAGCTACGGAATCACCAACTTTTAAATCGCTAAAAATTTTTTCTCCTCGAATTGTTATGGCTAAGGATTTAGGGCCCTTTTTAATGTTCTCGATGCGGCCGATTTCTTCAACGATTCCCGTGAACATAAGTGCCCCTCCTTCCTTGACGATACGCTTCAATGCGAATGTTATTATCTAATACTTTAGTCTTGGTAAAAGTTAATTGCGGTGAAACCTCTAAACTTTCAAAACCTCGACCTCCTACAGCAGGTGTTGCATCGTTACCACCAATAATGGTATTTCCAATATATGTTACGACCTTATCAAAGTTCTTCGTTTCCACAAAGGAACTGATAATTGCAGATCCACCTTCAACAAGAATAGATGTGTAACCTAGTTCACCTAGTTTTGTAAGAATATCATCGATAGATAATTTCTTAATATCTATGACAATGTCTGTGCTCTTGCTTTTACGAGTAGAAATAGATTCTACTACGGTTACTTGAGCACCAACTTGTTCTAAGGCTTGTATCCGATCCTTAGGACAACCTTTAGATACGAATATATGAATCTTGCGATTATTTATTTCAAAGACACGACTAGTAGTAGGTGTTCTACCAAGACTATCCAAGATAATTACATTTGGTTGATGAATCGTAATCGGTTCATCAAGTATGCTTTTATCTAATAACGCATCTGATAATTCACTATCCGTTAAACGACAATTTAACTGTGGATTATCTGCCAAAATTGTACCAATTCCAACAAGCATGGCATCATGCGTGGCACGCAACACATGTCCATCACGACGAGAGGACTCATTTGTAATCCATTGAGATTGTCCAGTAGATGTAGCAATTTTCCCATCTAGTGACATAGCACTTTTTAGAGTGACAAAAGGCTTACCTGTCAGTATATAGGTAAAGAAATGCTCATTTAGTTCAGCACATTCATCACTACATACGGGGCAAACAACCTCAATACCTGCTTCACGAAGTAACTCCATTCCTTTTCCAGAAACTAGTGGATTTGGATCCGTACTACCTACTATTACTTTAGCTATACCAGCCTCAATGATACGAAGCGCACAAGGTGGTGTTTTTCCATAATGGGAACATGGCTCTAATGTTACGTATAAAGTAGCACCTTTGGCATTATCACCTGCTTGATTTAGTGCATGCACCTCAGCATGAGCTGTACCAGCTTTATGGTGATAACCTTCACCGATTATTGTATTATCTTTTACCACAACAGCACCAACCAAAGGATTTGGTGAGGTGTGACCTGTGGCTAATTTTGCCAGTTCAATGGCGCGCTTCATATATACTACGTCATCCACCATATCACCTCAATAAAAAAAGGACTATTACATAGTCCTTGGGTCATCATAAATGCGCACAACAAATGTGCCTCGTCTTTTCTCATCCAGACTCTACTGTCGGTATCGGAATTGCACCGATTCATACCAAAAAGGTTCGCGGACTTTACCGCCGGTAAGGAATTTCACCTATCCCCAAAGACTTATCTATTTTGTTTATGAATTAATAGTAACACTTTTATTAATGTTATGCAAGAATAATAGTTTTGTATTGAGAAAGAATATTAAATAATTTGATTAAAATATAATTTTTAGAACACAAATACTAGAATAATATAAATAATAATATATATTTACTTTTAATATAAACATATATAAACTATGTATACAGTAAATAGTAACTTTTATCACATAATTACAAGTTAAACAAGTCTAATATAGTATATATGGTTTGAATAACCATATTTTAATGATAGTAATTATTAAATATAGGTGATAATATGGCAAAAAAACGAATTTCTGATGTACTTATAGAAGTCTTAGCCAATGCGGGCATCGAACGCATTTACGGTATCACTGGAGATAGTCTAAACTCTGTAAATGATAGTTTACGCCGCAATGGTAAAATTGCTTTTGAACATGTACGACATGAAGAAACAGCAGCCTTTGCTGCCGGTGCAGAAGCATCCCTAACTCATAAACTAACTGTATGTGCTGGTAGCTCTGGTCCTGGCAACTTACACTTAATTAATGGTCTCTTCGACTGTCATCGCAATCGTGTTCCAGTATTGGCCATTGCTTCTCACATTCCTCAATCTGAAGTAGGTTTGAACTATTTCCAAGAAACACATCCAGAAAATCTATTCAAAGAATGTTCTTGTTTCTGCGAACTTGTATCCAATCCTAAGCAAATGCCGGAAATTCTATTCCGTGCTATGAACGCTGCTGTTGGTAACCAAGATGTTGCTGTTATCGTTCTTCCTGGGGACGTTGCAGTTATGGAAATGGAAATTGATGAATTACCTGTGTGGAACCCACCTCGTTTACCTCATATCGTTCCACAACGAGAAGATATTGAAGAAATGGCGGCTCATTTAGAAACAGGCAAACGTATTACCCTATTCTGTGGTGCTGGCTGTGAAGGTGCTCATGACGAAGTAGTAGAATTAGCAAAACGCTTACAAGCACCGGTTGTACATGCTTTCAGAGGTAAAGAATGGGTTGAATGGGATAATCCATATGATGTAGGTATGACTGGCCTATTAGGCTATACATCTGGCTACCGTGCTATTGAACAATGTGATACATTGGTAATGCTTGGTACAGACTTCCCTTACCGTCCATTCTATCCAGAAAATGCGAAAGTAATACAAGTAGATAGAGATCCTAGCGCTTTAGGTCGTCGCGTACCTCTTACACAAGGTATCATTGGTACTGTAAAAGATACGTTAAAAGAATTATTACCTCTTGTAGGCCAACGTGGTGATACTGAATTTATCGACACAGTGCGTAAAGCGTACACTAAATTTAGAGGTGATTTAGATAGTTATGCCGTTGCCGAGCCAGATGGTGTAGCAATTCACCCTCAATACTTCGTAAATCGCCTCAATAAACTAGCAGCAGAAGACGCGATCTTTACCTTTGACGTAGGTACTCCAGTTATTTGGACTGCTCGCCATCTAAAAACAAATGGTAAACGCCGTATTTTAGGATCCTTTAGCCACGGCTCCATGGCTAATGCTATGATGCACGCCATCGGTGCTCAAAATGCATGTCCTAATCGTCAAGTCATCTCCCTCTCTGGTGACGGTGGCTTTACAATGATGATGGGCGAAATGCTGACTTTAAAACAATTGAATCTACCAATTAAAATCTTTGTATTCAATAACGAAGAACTTAGCTTTATCGCTATGGAAATGAAAGCTTCCGGCTATCTAGACTACGCTACAGACTTTGTAAATCCAGATTTCGGTAAACTTGCTGAAGCTGCTGGTATCAAAGGTGTGAGCATTCATAACTCTAGCGAAGTTGATGAAAAAATCATGGAAGCCCTTAACCATAATGGTCCAGTCATCGTTAATGTTCGCGTGGACAAACAAGAACTTGCAATGCCTCCGAAGATTGCTTACCAACAAGCTAAAGGCTTCAGCAAATACTTGATCAATGCAATCCTTGATGGCCGTGGTACAGAACTTAAAGAAATGGCCAAAACAAACTGGATGAAATATAAATCCTTATACTAAAACTTTACTAAATCTGCCAAATATTTAAAACTGCAAAACTTTCAAAAAAGAGGTGTCATCATTTGATGATACCTCTTTTATTACATAATTTTAATCATATACTGTTATAAAACCTTCAGTCCACCCTCTTAAATTAAGAGTAATTATGTCTATTCCTAAATACTCTAATCCATGTACTTTAAAGATATCCCATGTTTTATACCACTTTAATGCTTTCTCTGCATATTCTAAAGTGCTAAATAAACCTATGTGTCCAGAACTGGAATAATATGAATCTATATCGTAATCATACCAAACACCATAAATTTTGTTATTTACTATTTCATAGTTAATATCATCACCTATATGAGCACAATCATTTAAATAGTGAGTTGTTATAGAAAAAGAATTATCATTTAAATCAGAAAACCCAACTAATTTTTTAGACTCAGCTATTGTCGATTCAGCCAATGAAATATCCGTAAAAAATCCCAAACCAAAATACTCTGTATAAGGTAACATTTCATTTCTTTTATAGTGTGCTAAAGCTTCATATATTGGAACTCTCATAACTAACCCACTCACTGTAATATAAAAATAATATAAATATGACATTTTAATTATTTCTATCTATAATAATCGTCCTCGTAGTCACCTTTATACCGTAATCGATCGACCTCTGATGGGGACAGTATATTCCCCTCTTCATCTACATATTCCAGGAATTCATTAAAGTATACACCTGGAATATCTGATTCTTCTAGTACTGGTGTATCCTCAGACTCAATATCCCAAAATTCTAGTTCAACATCGTGATTTTGCACTTCCTCAGTGATGTTAGATTCACTATTATTACCTTCCAAATTTATTTTGGGTTCTTTATAATCATTACAATCCGATGAGTTGATTCCTAAAACTTTTAATACCCCACTTATCATTACATAACACTCCCTTGCACCAATGATATATATTAATTATATTGTAGCAAATTACATAAAAATAAGCACTATATCCACATTTGAGATATAGTGCTTACTTTGTATTTAAATCTTATGTTGTATTTTATTATGCTCCAAATAGTGACATTTGTTCATCTTCAGGTAGTTCACCACAGCATTTGAGGTCTTTCATAAGATCAATGATGGTGTTTGATACTTTACAACGGCGTTGTAAGTCTTTTAGAGATGTAAATGGACGTTCATTTCTTTCCTCGACGATAGCATCAGCCACTGTTTCACCAAGGGAATCAATAGCTAAGAATGGAGGTAATAGAGCACCATCCTTAATGCTAAAGCGTCTAGCTTCTGAGTGTTGAATGTCTACATTGATAAAACGATAGCCCCGTTGATACATTTCCATAGATACTTCCAAGGCACTCATAAGGTCCTTATCTTTAGGACTGGCAGCACGATCAAGAGCCTTGATACGGTTAAACTCGGTCAATTGTGTTTTGAGGTCCCCTGTCATGATCCGTAAATCGAAGGCTTTCGCACGAATGGAGAAGTAAGCTGCATAAAATGCCAATGGATGATATACCTTAAACCAAGCAATACGGAAAGCCATCATTACGTAAGCTACTGCATGGGCCCGTGGGAATAGATAGGAAATCTTTTTACAAGATTCAATAAACCATTCAGGAATATTGTTTTCACGCATTTCTGCTTCAAATTCCGTCGTAGCTTGCCCTTGTTTATTTCGTTTTTCAATACCCTTACCTTTACGCACGTTTTCCATTACAAAGAAGCTATGCTTTCTATCCATGCCCCGATGAATCAAGAAGTTCATTACGTCGTCACGAGTTGAAATGGCTTCATTCAACTTACAAGTACCATTTTTAATGAGATCTTGCGCATTGTCAAGCCATACGTTTGTACCATGTGAAAAGCCAGAAATACGAACTAAATCAGAGAATGTTTGGGGACGAGAGTCTTCAAGCATGCCCCGTACGAATTTCGTGCCACATTCTGGAACAGCCAAGCTAGCTACTTGGTCACCTTGCAATTGCTCAGGTGTTAAACCAATCCCCTCTGTAGAGGAGAACAAGCTCAATGTTTTTGGATCATCAAATGGTATTGTTTTGGCGTCGATACCAGTCAAATCCTCTAACATACGAATAATGGTCGGATCATCATGGCCCAGAATATCTAGCTTAGTCATACGACCTTCAATGGAGTGATAATCAAAGTGTGTCGTTAATACGCCACTTTCCTTTTTATTAGCTGGATGTTGAATTGGCGTAAAGTGATGCACATCCATATCTCGAGGACATACCATAATACCACCAGGATGTTGGCCTGTAGTATTCTTCACATTTGTAAAGCCCTTTGCTAAATGTTCAAAGAAACCATTACGAGCTTGAATATCTCTAATTTCGGCGTACTTTTTAACATAACCAAAAGCAGTTTTATCAGCTATAGTACCAATTGTACCTGCTTTAAACACATTATCACGGCCAAATAGTTCTTCTGTATATTTGTGAGCTTTTGCTTGGTAATCACCAGAGAAGTTAAGGTCAATATCTGGAACCTTATCACCTTCGAAACCAAGGAAAATAGCAAATGGAATATCATGGCCATTTGTTTGTAAAGCATGACCGCATTCAGGACAGTCCTTACGAGGCAAGTCAAAGCCCCCTGCATATTCCCCCTTTTCAAAGAATTCTGAATATTTACAGTTAGGGCATACATAATGAGGCGGTAATGGGTTTACCTCTGTAATCTCAGACATGGTAGCGGCAAAGGATGACCCTACGGAACCACGGGAACCTACAAGGTACCCATCATCAAGAGATTTTTTTACCAGCTTATGAGCGATGTAATACAATACGCCATAACCATTGGAAATAATACAATCCAATTCATAATCGAGACGTTCTTGTACGACACGCGGCAACGGATCACCGTAAATAGCCTTCGCATTTTTATAGCACATTTCTGTGAAAGCTTCGTCAGCACCTTCAATCTTAGGTGAATATGTACCATCAGGAACGGGCTTAATATCTTCAATGCTATCATTAATAGCACGTGTATTAGTAACGACTACTTCGTATGCTTTTTCTTCGCTTAAATAAGGGAAGGACGCAAGCATTTCATCTGTAGTACGTAAATGTAAATCTGGTTGTTCATCTGCATCTGGATAACCACATGCAGTTAACATGATTTCACGATAAATTTTTTCTTCTGGTGTCAGGTAGTGAACGTCACAAGTAGCACATACAGGTTTATTTAAGGCTTCTCCTAATTCGATAACGGTCTTATTCATATCGATGAGTGCCTGCTCGTCGGGCATGAGACCTTTACGAACCAAAAACGTATTGTTAGTATGTGGCTGAATTTCAAGATAATCGTAGAAGGATGCTACTTCCAAAAGCTCTTCTTTTGTAGCTCCACGAACGATGGATTGCATAAGCTCCCCTGCTTCACAGGCTGAACCGATGATAATACCTTCACGATGTTCTTCAATAACGGAGCGAGGCAAACGCGGACGAACCTTGTAATGTTCAAGGTGAGAAATGGAAATCATTTTATATAAATTACGCAAACCAACCATATTCTTAGCTAATAAAATAATATGGTACCGTTTATCTTTTTCCTTCTTCTTCTTTTTATCTAGTACAGGCTCTTCATCTTTTATTACCGTTTCATCTTCGATGAGGTAACCTTCTACACCATAGATAACTTTAACACCTAACTCCTTACCAAGAGCTTGCGCTTCTGGGAAGGCTTGTACTACGCCATGGTCCGTAATAGCCACCGCAGGATGACCCCATTTTTTAATTGTTTTAAACAAGTCTTTTACAGATACGAGAGCATCTTTATCACTCATCTTAGTATGTAAGTGGAGTTCCACACGAGAGTCCGGACGATTTTCAGTTCGTTCCACACTAGTAGTTTCTATTGCTTCAATACTGCGAATAGAAAGGATATAATCCTTGTCAAAACGATCATCAAAGCTGACACTACCTTGTACGCGAACCCGTTGTAAGCCTTTTAGTTGTTTTAATAATTCATCCCCTTCTTTAGGACTGTTCGTAAACTTGATAAATTTAATGCTATTTGTATCATCTACAATGCTGCCGTTAACGATACTTTTACCCGTCTTAGTATCACGTTTATCTAAACCAACAAAGACACCTTCAAAAATTACACTAGGTGTATCCAAGGTCCCCATGATTTTAGATGTGACCCCTTCAATTTTAGGTCCTAAAATCATGCCTTCATCAGTAGGTGCATCCTTTGGTACACGACGAGGATATTTACCATCCCCTTCACTTCCTTTAGCCGTAGATTTTGTAGTTTTTTTAGGTCCAAAGCCTTTGCTTGCTTTAGGTGTACTACTCACAGATGCGATAGTATCACTACTGCTAGATTCGGCAGCCGTATGATTAGAACGAGACACAACAACTGGACTATTGTTGAAATAGCCTAATTCAATAGCTTCTACAAATGGGGCAAAATCATCTTCGTCTACATCATCATATTCATCTTGTTGGTCATAACCCGCAAAAGACTTGCCTCTAGGTTCTTGATTTTTAGCCTCTTCAGCTTCACGTTGTGCTTCAGCCGCTTCAATCCATTCACCAGCACCACAGCCACCGCCATAATAATAGGTATCTAACCCTTCACCCGTTTCAGTATCTACTTTCCAAGCAAAGCAACAAGCTGTATCTGTATTTGTTGGAATATCATCAAAAGAGATATTTTTTTCCTTATACCATGCAGACAACCTTTCACGTAGACTAAGCAATGTGGAAAATGCAGAGTCTGCTGCTTGAATCGTCACATGTTGGCTATGACAGTTCACATAGAAGGATGATTTCTTATTCTGTTTTGGTACAACACGATAACGTACTTTCATTTTTATCCCTTATACCCACAGTAGGTAATACATAAATCTCTAAATCGCCAAATATCGCCCTTGCTGCTACGGCTATCTAATATAATCTCATAAAGCCCTTTTAATAAAGCTCGTAGAGCCTTAATTGAAATTCTAGGACTCGCCTCGTAAGCTAGCTTAATCGGATATGGTTTAAATGACGAATCATGATCCTTACATAAGTTTTGTATGGCTTGAACAGACATACCCACTTGGCGACATTCGCTAACTAGCAACTGTAAACGTAATTGCCCCTCAATATAGCTCATAGCACGGTCTAATTCTTTATAGCCGAACATAAATGGAAATAGTTCAAGTAATGTATCGATATCTCTTTTTAATAGAGCCTCTTTAAAAGTAAAAATATTTTTGGCTCCATAGTCACTACCGTTTTCTTCGAGAAATTCTTTGGTAATAACCTTTTCCTCAGTAATCTGTAAAAAATATCGGTCAAACTCAGTTCTCATAAAAGAAACAGGTACCTCTTGCCACAAATCAATGAGATGAGCCACATATTCCTGTGCATCAGGCGTCATTTTAAAGCCGTTAGACGTACAGTACTGACGTATCCACATCACGAGGTCTGCCCCTTCAAGACGCTTACATTGATGATTTGGTATTTTTTCTAAAATCTCTTTATTCTGCTTAATACGTTTATCAATCATATCATGATAAATCAAAACGATAGGATTATCTCCATTATATTCCAAGAGGAGTTCATACAATGGAATCCAAGCATCACTATTTTTGCCACTTTTACGAATGATAGGCAAATTAACTAAACAGAAGACCTTTTGATCGCCAAAAAGTGAATCTTCACATAGTTTTTCACTTATTTTTTGTGGGCCCACCTCATCATCTAATGCAGTCACTGGAAGGTCTGGATAGGCACTTAAAAATTTACGTTTTTCTTCTTCAATTAATTGTGGTTCGTCGCCATAGATGAGTTGAATATGTGCCATGTTCCCTCCTTTCACAGATAGATATCTTTAATAAAGCTGTATCCCATTATATACATATGTTCTGATGATGGATCCACATCGCGTAAAGCACCATGAGGACTACTAAACAAAACAGTACTACGCGGTGAAATACGATCAATTTCATGCATTACACTAAATCGACTCGTTATAAATAAAACATTAGCCTTATCATTTAATTTTAGATTTTTTTCTCTACTTTGTCCATTATATACGACTATTTGGTTCATACCATTTTTATATATTACCCTTGCCGAACCGTTACTGTGAAAGTACTTAACTTTTACCATTCTAGGATTCATGCCATATGCCCTAATAGTTTGATTAATTAGACTTTCATTAGGCATTGTTTTAATATAATCTGGTGCATCGATTAACAAATATGCCTGTTCATGGTTTGGTGCTATACACAGCAGCACATTACACTGTTTCATAGGAATATAATGGATTAACGTATTCTTGTGATGATGAGTCACATAGTATGAAACACCATAGGCTGCAACCATGCATAATAAGGACATTACTACATATACAGTATACTTCTTCTTATGTGTCAAAAAGTACGTAAACAGACCTAGTAAAGTATAATATACATAAACACAATAAAGATGCATCATACCAAGCCAAAGTAAACTACCACTACTCCCTAAGACATGATTTAAATATAACGATATGCGTAATAGTACATCTATCAAAGACCATGGAAAAGATATAGACATTACATAGCTAATAACAGTGCTTATAAAGATTAAAATGATGGATATATCTAATATAGGTGCTACTATGCAAGCTGCTAATAAACTAGCAATACTAATATAGTGAAAGTAATACAGCTGTAGCGGCAAGATGAGCAACTGTGCTGACACACATAAAACAAGGGGTGTTTTAATCCATTTTGGTAGCCATTGTATCCGTTCATATAGTACCTTCCCCCATATAAGTAAACCATAGGTTGCACCAAAGGATAGTTGAAAGCTTACATCAAACAAAGAAAAAGGATCATATACAAGACATAGTATAGCGCATATACATAAAGCCTGTTTAGCTTGATATAATCGTCCTTTTACATAAGCCATGCACATGAGTATACTCATCATCGTTGCACGTATAACAGGTGCATCTCCACCAACGATACAGCAATATATACAAGCTACTAATATACCTAAAATTAAGCATGTGCGCTTCCCTAATTTAACGAGTCTTCCTAAACCGTAAATTAAGGCTAATAGCAGTGCAATATGTGAGCCAGAGATAGATAAAATATGGATGAGACCCGTATAAGCAAAATCTTTCATTCGCTTTTCCCCTAGCTCACTATAATGACCACCCAAGCATAAGGCTTGTGCTAATACCTTTTGTGGACCATCTAGATTACTAGCAATATTTTTTTCAATAGATTCTCGTATTTGACCACATAAATATAAACTTTTTCCATATAGTTTTTCAGAAAATGTTTCTTTAAAGTGGAATGCTTGTAAATCTTTATTAGTAGCAGATCGATATACACCATCATAGATTCGACCTCTTGTATTAGAGCTCATATATCTGCCTCTAAGATTAATGCGTCCTTCCTCTTCAATGAGAAATAAGCTTTTTGGTGTACCTTCAATTATTGCTTGTTCCCCTAGCCGTATTGTATACTTTGTAGCAGATACCTTTGAGTAAATCTGTAATCGACCCTGTGCCTTAATATAGTCATTTTTAGCAGAATCTTTATAGGGATGTAATCCATGTAACTCTACATTATATTTGTAATATTCCTGTCCATCTAGATTTACTATTTCAGGAGATGATACAACAGTACCTAGATATTCTCCTTCTTGCTGTAAATAGTATGATGTATAGCTACTATAATTAATAATTTGTAAGTCTGTATGATAATAGGATAATCCCATTGCAGCAAAAACTAATATTAATAAATTGGCATATAAACGCCACCTACAATAAGATTGCATTATTTTAATAACAGTTACACCAATAATAGCTAAGGCAATCGCAAAAATATAATGCATTTGACTAAGTACGGGATAATATTTACCATATCCTAATATAGTGCCAATTATTATAGATCCCAATATAGTATGTGCCCATTGGCTATAAGTTATAAATGGCTTTGTATTAACTAAAACTTGAGTATTGAAGATTGATTCCTCAAACGCTCGTTCTGTATTCCTAAATTTAGATTGTAATTTTATCTTTAATCTTCTTAAATACGCCATCACCGATGCCCTTCACCCCCTTGATACCTTCAACGGATGTAAAGGGTCCTTTTTGTGAACGATACTCTTCAATTCTTTTTGCCATAGCGGGTCCTATGCCTGGTAATGCATCAAGATCTTTTGCAGAAGCTGTATTGATATTAATTTTGTTACCGCGCAATAAAACCTCTGGATTGCCGTGGAAGTTAAATACTATGTGGATATGATCTCCCGCATTAACCGACTTTGCCATATTAACTGATTCTACATCAGCATAAGGTAATAGCCCACCTGCTAACTGAACTACATCACCTACAGTAGCACTACTTTCAAACTCATATAAACCAGGTGAAACTACGGCGCCCGTAATATAAGCTATAGGTTTGTTGGATGTTTGTTCAACAGTTGATATAGAAGAATTCCCATCTATTGCTCCTTCAACTAAGACAGAATCGCTTTCATCTGTTATAATAGGCCATAGGAAATAAATTCCTACTAAAACACATAGGATTAATATAATTGTCATATATGGCTTCAATTTTACTTTCATAGTGCACCTCCTACTGAAAGAATTCCCTATGAAAAAGTAAACTCCTATCGTTGACTCTATTGGTCACACCAGCAGGAGTTTCATAATTGATGTCGAATATAAGGAGATACAATGAATCAAGAAACATTAAAAAAATACGCCCATACCTTGTTAAAATATGGCGTAAATTTACAAGAAGATCAAACTCTTGTTATTTCTGTAGATGTGGAAAACAAAGACTTTGCAGTTATCGTCACAGAAGAAGCATATGAATTAGGTGCCAAAGAGGTTGTCCTCAACTGGAGATGTTCTCCAATCGCTCGTCAACGTTTATTACATGCTAAGGAATCTGTATTACAAAGACCGGCTAACTGGATTCCTGAATTCTACAAGCAATACATCGATGATAAGGCCGCTTTCTTATCTTTGATTAGTGCGAATCCAAAAGCGTTAGAAGGTATTCCAACAAATCGTATTTCACTACAATCTCGCAACTTAAATAAAGCTTTATCCTTCTACCATACAGCGATTATGAAGTCCTCTGTTACGTGGTGCGTTGCTTCTGTACCAACTGTTCTATGGGCAGATTTACTTGGCTATGAAGGTACAGATGAAGAGAAAATTGAACAACTATGGGCTACCCTATTAAAACTTTGCCGTATTGAAGGTGTAGAACCGAAAGACACATATCGTCATCACATGGCAAAATTGCGTCACCGCTGTGAAGCATTGAATAAATTAGACTTAAAGGCATTGCGTTATACTTGTAAAAATGGTACTGACCTCTTATTAGAATTACCAGAAGGTCATATATGGCTAGGTGGTGAAGAATCTTCAAAAGATGGCACTATTTTTAATGCCAATATTCCTACAGAGGAAGTTTTCTCCGCACCCCAATATAATGGTGTTAATGGTATTGTATACAGCACAAAACCTTTAATTTACCATGGCAATACTATTTCTGATTTCTCCTTTACTTTCAAAGAAGGTAAAATCGTTGATTATACTGCAAAAGAAGGTTATGAAGTATTAAAAGAGTTAATAGAAACCGATGAAGGCTCCCACTACCTCGGCGAAGTTGCTTTGGTGGACCACTTCAGCCCAATTAGCCAATCTAACCAAATTTTCTACGAAACATTGTTTGATGAAAATGCATCCTGCCATTTAGCGATTGGTGCATCTTATCCTACATGCCTCAAAAATAGTGATGGTTTATCTGAAGAAGAATTAAAAGAACGTGGCCTTAACTACTCCTTAACACATGTAGACTTTATGATTGGTGATGAACATATGAATATTAAAGGCTACACTCGTGATGGCCAAGAAGTAGACATTATGATTGATGGCCGTTTACAAGTATAAACATGACTACAGTGTAATCCTACATTGGATGATAGTAAAAACTGTACGTTCAATCTAACGGATCTGGTTGATATCAATTTATAATAGAAAACTACATATAAAAGAGCCCCTATATACAAGCGTATATAGGGGCTCTTATTAGTGGTAAAAAATTATTATATCACAATGTAATATTCAATGTGCGGCCTGTAGATTTGTATTCAATAATGTCTACACCTGCGGTTTTCAACATCCGTTTGGATGCTTTTACTTCTTTTGTATCCTTATAGAGATCATCGCGATAGATAACGGCTTTAATACCACTTTGAATGATGGCTTTCGCACATTCATTACATGGGAAAAGCGTTACATATATTTTAGAGCCCTCTAAAGAACCGCCACGATAATTCAAAATTGCATTCAGTTCACTATGTACGGTATAGAAATACTTATTATCATCAGCTGTATCACGTTCCCATGTGAAATCATCATCACTGCAATTCAAAGGCATACCATTATAACCAATGGACAAGATTTTATTATCATTACTAACAATACATGCACCAACTTGTGTATTTGGATCCTTAGAACGTTGTGCTGCCAAAATGGCAACACCCATGAAGTATTCATCCCAGGAAATATAATCGCTACGTTTTGCCATAATTACCTCACTTAAAATAAGCCCCCTTCTACCTATGTAGTTGGGGGCTTACAATATTAAACAAATAGAATATCCTTATTTAACAACGATATTTACAAGTTTACCAGGTACGTAAATAACTTTTACGATATTCTTACCTTCTATAAATTCTTGAACACGGCTAGATTCTTTGGCCAATGTTTCTAATTCTTCTTTTGTAATATTTACGGAAACAGTAAGTTTATCACGAACTTTACCATTTACTTGCAAGACTACTTCTACTTCGTCTACAACGAGAGCAGATTCTTCATATACAGGCCATTTTTCTGTGTGAATGGATGTAGTTTCACCCAATTCATGCCACAATTCTTCTGTAATATGAGGCACAAATGGCGCTAAAAGAAGCAATAAGGAATGTGTCAATTCATTAGCTAATGCGCTATTGATTGTTTCTGCTTTATCCTTATGAGCGTACATAGCATTTACAAGTTCCATGATAGCAGAAATAGCAGTATTGAAGTTGAAGTTGTTATCGAGGTCTTCTGTTACCTTTTTGATAACACGGTGTAATTCACGACGCAATCCGAATTCGTCTTTTGTAAGATCACCAGTTACATTTTTCTTAGCCTCTTCGTTGTACGCATCAACAATACGCCATACACGGCCTAAGAAACGATAAGAACCTTCAACACCTTGGTCAGACCAATCAAGGTCACGATCTACAGGCGCTGCGAATAGAATAAACAAGCGAGCAGTATCTGCACCATAAGTATTGATAATTTCTTCAGGAGAAACTACATTACCTTTAGATTTAGACATTTTACTGCCTTCTTTAAGAACCATACCTTGTGTCAACAAGCCACGGAATGGTTCATTTGCATCGATAAGGCCTAAATCGTGAATAACTTTCACAAAGAATCGAGAGTACAATAAATGCAAGATAGCATGTTCAATACCGCCGATATATTGGTCAACATTCATCCAGTAATTAGCAATTTTTTTATCGAATGGAGCTTGGTCGTTTTTAGCGTCTGTATAGCGCAAGAAGTACCAAGAGGAATCGATAAATGTGTCCATCGTGTCTGTTTCACGACGTGCAGGGCCACCACATTTAGGACATGTAGTATTTAAGAAGCTTTCAGATGTAGCCAATGGAGATACAGCACCAGATTCAAATTTAACATCCTCTGGCAAGCGTACTGGCAACTCTTCTTCAGGAACGAGTTGTTCACCACAAGTTTCACAGTATACTACAGGAATTGGCACGCCCCAGTAACGTTGACGAGAAATCAACCAGTCACGAAGACGGAAGTTTACCTTACCTTCACCAATGCTGCGTTCATTAAGAGCTGCCGTGATATTTTTACGAGCCTCTTCAGATGTTTGGCCATTATATTCACCAGAGTTAACAAGAATACCATCTTCATGATACCATTCTTGCCATTTTTCAAGGCTGTATTCTTCACCTTCACGAGTTACGACTTGTTTAATAGGCAAATCATATTTATGAGCAAATTCCCAGTCGCGTTCATCATGTGCAGGGGAGCCCATTACAGCACCAGTACCATAGTCTACCAATACATAGTTTGCAATCCACACAGGAACTTGTTCGCCAGACATTGGGTTTACTGCATAAGACCCAGTAAACATACCTTCTTTAGGTGCCTCTGTAGATGTACGGTCGATATCGCTCATATTGCGCATACGCGTAATGAAAGCTTCTAATTCAGTTTTATTAGGAGCATTTTCAATGAGGCGTTCCACATATGGATGTTCAGGAGCCAATACTACATAGCTTACGCCGTAAATAGTATCAACACGTGTAGTATACACAGATACGCGTTCATTGATGGATGGCACTTCAAAGGAAAATTCTGTACCTTCAGAACGACCAATCCAGTTCTTTTGCATCAACTTAACGCGTTGTGGCCAATGATCTAGAGTATCTAAATCAGCTAACAAGCGATCTGCATATTCAGTGATGCGTAAAAACCATTGCGACAAATCTTTTTTCTCAACAGGGTTATCACAGCGCCAACAAGCACCATCGATAACTTGTTCATTTGCCAATACAGTATGACATGTTTCACACCAGTTTACTTTTGCTTCCTTTTTATAGGCTAAGCCTTTTTTATAAAACTGTTCAAAAAACCATTGAGTCCATTTATAGTAATCTTCTTTACATGTTGCTACTTCGCGGTCCCAATCATAGGACAAACCAAGTGCTTTTTGTTGCAATTTCATGTTCTCGATGTTATCAAGAGTCCATGTTTTAGGTGCTATGCCATGTTTAATCGCCGCGTTTTCTGCAGGCATACCAAAGGAGTCCCAGCCCATTGGATGCAACACGTTGAAGCCCTTCATTTTCTTGAAGCGAGCTACTACGTCACCAATGGAATAGTTACGCACATGCCCCATGTGTAAATTACCAGATGGGTACGGGAACATTTCTAATACATAATATTTTTCTTTTGATTCATCATATTCTGTTTTAAACGTATGGTTATCTTCCCAATACTGTTGCCACTTTTTTTCAATATCTTGGGCTACATATTTTTCGTTCATGTAGGGGCCTCCTCATATGGTCAACCTCATAAGTTGCCATTTTATAATTAATGTTTTTATTTTACTACGTACTGTAAAAGCAGTCAAACACTAGCGTTTTACGACTTGAATAGTTTTTGTTAAATCATTTTTAGGGCTTGTATTTTGATCCGAACTATAACCAGTATATAAGTCATTTTGCTCTTTAACTGTTTGTTTATTATGCTCTTTTTTAGCTTTAGCCTCTTCTTCTAAGCGTTTTTTCTCAGCTTTTACTTTTTCAGCTTCTTCTTTTGCTTTGCGTTTAGCAGCCTCTTTCTCTTCTTTAGCTTTCCGTTTTGCTTCTGCTTTAGCTGCTTTTTCTTTTTCTTTTTCTTCTAAGCGTAATTTGTATTGTTCAAGCTTAGTTAATGGTTTAGCTTCTTCAACTACAGGTTCAGGAACAACTGCTGTAGGAGATTTAGGAATACCACGTCCTAAGTCTTTTTCTTGAATCATAGTAATCGTAGAAATATCTTCAAACCCTTTACGCCATGCTGCAAACCCACCAAGGTGTAATTCTTTTACCAGATCAAGTTTTAAGCCTAACGATGTATTATCTTCAAACCAAATACGATCTGAACCAGCAGCTGTTGGAATAGATAAATAGTATAACTTTAATCGATCGTCCCAAGTCATTTTATCCCTGTAATTAGCAAAGTAATTACTTGTATTCTTCATAGCCAATGTTTCGCTTTTAGCATAGCCATTCGTGTCATGCCATAAGCGCATATAGAATGGTACCCCTAATATTAGCTTTTGAGAAGGAACTTCAGAGAGCATTCTTTCTGTATGGCTACGAACCCAAGGATAACTTGCAACAGGACCTGCAGTAGTACTCTTAGCCCAAGTTTCGTCATATGCCATAAGAACTACATAGTCGACAGTATCTGCCAAAGCTTTGCGGTTATACACTAATGACCATTCTGGACTATCAGAATACCCGGTCACATCGATAGAAGTTTTAATATTATATTGATGTAAATGATTAGACAAATATGATACAAATGTTGTTAAACGATTGCGGTCAGCATAATCGATGTTTTCAAAGTCAAAGTTATAACCATCAAACCCATATATATAAGCATATTGAACAAGATTATGAGCATATTTCTTCCATACCGATTGGTCCGCCAAAATACCACTTGTAAAATTAGAGTCAAACCGATTAGTAATCAACGGCCAAATGTGATAGCCTTTATTCTTATACGCTTTCACATAATCAATATTAATATTTGGACTTGCTTCTAAACCTAAGCTATGCAATTTAAACCAACTTGGAGAAATGATATTGTCACCACTCGTATTGAGTTTTGCCTGATATGGAGCGCCCTCCGCTGTCCATGGATCAAAAGCCCAAGCCAATGGTGTTTTCAATGTATAAGGCGCTTTCACCGTAGATGCTTCTGGTGCAGGGCCTAAAATAAGTTGACCATTATTTTTTGTATAACTAACACCTAGCATAGCTGGATCAGACTCAATATCTACATAGGATAGACCATCTTTTTTAGTAATGGGCAATTTAACAGGTTCACCTACAGCTGCAGGATTTAAAACAACTTTATCACCTTGTAATTCACTTTGTGGAACAAACACGGTATATGCTGTTTTATATTGATTTGCTTCGTAATGACGTGTAGTAGTGGCTAAAAATTGATCTAATGGAACCAATACCTCTGCATGTACGAATGTACTTGATAAAGCAGACATTACTAAAGCTGTTAACGATTTTATAATAGTAGATTTACGAATCATGTACTCTCCTAATTCTAGGTCCCATACTGGGATACAATACCAATTTCTATATTATACCATATTATATATAGTTCATCTCTTTTCTTGCACGAAGGATATATGTAATTTATAATTTAATCTATGTACTAATAAAAATTATCACATAAGGAGTTTTGTATGCATCAATATTTATTTTTCATAGGGGACTTCCCTATTAGAGCCTATGGTACCATGTTAGCTTTGGCTATCATCTGTGGTGCCTCTGTTGCCTATGTACTATTGAAAAAGGATGGCCGCGGTTGGCATGAACACATCATCGACTTTTCCATTACTGTTGCCGTAGCTGGTCTCATCGGTGCTCGCCTATGGGATGTCTTTTTCTTTGATTGGGATTATTACGGTAATCATTTATTGGAAATTCCCTTTGTTTGGCAAGGAGGCATGGCCATTCAAGGTGGCGTAGTACTAGGCACAATTGCGGGCTATTGGTATCTTCGTAAAAACAAGATTGACTTTTGGGCTTTTGCCGATTTATTTGCCCCTGCATTGATTTTGGCGCAATCCGTAGGTCGTATGGCAAACCTTTTAAACGGTGATGCTTTTGGTCATCCTACGGGCGGTAATTATGGTATTATCTATCCTGAAAGTACCCTTGCCTACCGCACCTACGGTAATCAACCACTATGGCCTGCCGAAGTATGGGAAGGTCAAATCGATATTCTTATCTTTGTAGTCCTTCTATTATTTGGATCTTTTAAGCATGCTAAGGGTCAGGTATTCGTACTATATGCTATTCTCTATTCTACGGCTCGCTTTTTCTTAGAGTTCTTACGTGGCGATTACGTAAACTTAACGCTAGGTCTAAAATCTGCTCAAATGACGAGTTTAATAGCTATCATTGTCGGTATCTGTGTATTCATCTATCTAGGCTATCTAGAAAAGAAAAATCAAAAGGTACTTGTTGCTATAGAACCAACAGTAAAAACTAAAAAACGTAAATAAATTACATATAAAAAGAAAAGTCCTGCATTCATTGGTTTTACCATTGAATGTAGGACTTTTACTATTTTTTGAAATAAAACTATTTCTTAAAAGCCTATTCTCTATAAGGCTATTTCTTATAAACTTTCTTTAGCTTTTAGAACATCAATTTCTTCTAATGCACGATTTGCAATCAGTGCATTTTTTTCTTTTTTCTTACGTACTTTTTGAGGCCACGACTCCATAATGCCAAAGTTGACATTCATTGGTTGGAAGTTAGAGCCTTCGTAGTTAGAAATATAGTGACTAAGAGAGCCAATAGCCGTCGTCTTAGGGAATTCAATAAACGGTTTTTCCTCTAAATAGCGAGCTACTTGAAGACCTACCATGAGACCGCTAGCAGCAGACTCCAAGTAGCCTTCTACACCTGTCATTTGACCAGCAAAGAATAGACGTGGTTCTTTTTTTAGTTGAAATGCGTGATTTAATAGTTCAGGAGAATTGATATATGTATTGCGATGCATAACACCATAACGAACAAATTCTGCATTTTCGAGTCCTGGAATCATACCGAATACACGCTTTTGTTCACCCCATTTTAAATGAGTTTGGAAGCCTACCAAGTTAAACATGGTGCCTTCCTTATTTTCCTTACGCAATTGTACCACTGCGTAAGATTCCTCATTGGTACGTTTATCCACTAAGCCTACAGGCTTTAATGGTCCATAACGTAATGTATCTTCACCACGGCTTGCCATGATTTCTACGGGCATACAGCCTTCAAAGTAGATTTCTTTTTCAAAATCCTTTGGCTGTACAGCTTCAGCTGTTGTAAGCTCATGCCAGAACGCTTTATATTCCTCTTCTGTCATAGGACAGTTAAGATAATCCGCATCGCCTTTGTCATAACGAGAAGCAGCAAAAACTTTATCGTAGTTTAAAGATTCAGCCGTTACGATAGGTGCAGCAGCATCGTAGAAGTAAAAGCCTGTTTCACCAGTTAAGGCTTTAATCTTATCTCCTAATGCTTCAGACGTAAGTGGACCAGAAGCAAAGATAACAGTTCTCTCTGTAGGAATCTCAGTTACCTCTTCGTGATGAACTGTAATATTAGGATGGCTCTTTACCTTCTTAGTCACCATTTCACTAAATAAATGACGATCAACGGCTAATGCACCACCGGCAGGTACAGCAGTTGCATCGGCACATTCCATAATGATAGAACCTAAACGACGCATTTCTTCTTTCAAAAGGCCTACCGCATTTTCAATATTACCAGCACGCAACGAGTTACTACATACGAGCTCTGCAAATTGATCTGTTTGGTGCGCCGGAGAACTCTTCACAGGGCGCATTTCATATAAGTCTACATGAATACCTCGGTTAGCGAGTTGCCAAGCCGCTTCGGAGCCTGCAAGGCCTGCACCAATAACAATAACATTTTTATTATTCAATTGTAGTTTCCTCTTTTTTAGCTTTACTAGACTTTTTAGATTCTTTTACAGGTTCTTCACTAGCTTCGCTCTTTTTCTTTCTTGTTTTCTTTGGTGGTCGAGTCGGACAAGTTTCATTGGAACAGAACTTTTTAACTGTACCATTTTTATATGTCTTTTCAACCATTATAGAACCACATGTTTCACAGAAATCATGGGTTGGCTTATCCCATAGTGTAAAGTCACATTGTGGGTATCGATTACAGCCATAGAAAATGCGTCCACGACGAGACTTACGTTCTACGATTTCCCCTTCTTTACATTTAGGACACGTTACCCCAGTTCCCACTGTAATAGGTTTTGTGTTTTTACATTCTGGAAAATTAGAGCATGCTAAGAACTTACCGTATCGACCAAATTTATATACCATTGGACTATGACAAAGTTCACATATCTCATCGCTTTCCATAGATGCAATTTCAATGCGGTCTACATCACTTGCATCTTCTAGTTCTTGCGCAAAGACCTCGTAGAAATCAGATAATACTTTTACATACGTATCCTTACCAGATGCGATAGCATCAAGTTCTTCTTCTAAATCACGGGTAAAGCCAGTATTGATGATTTTTTCAAAATATGTAATCAAGAAGTCTACCACCACAAAGCCTAACTCTGTAGGCACGAATTGTTTATTCGTATTTTCCACATAGTTACGGCTTACGATAGTATCTAGAATTGGTGCGTATGTACTAGGGCGACCAATGCCAAGTTCTTCTAATGTCTTGATAAGACTCGCCTCGGAGTAACGTGGAGGTGGTTGTGTAAAATGTTGTTCAGGCAATACCTCTACCGTATGGGCAGCATCATTCTTTTTCAGAGCTGGCAATTGAGGTGCATCCTCTTTTTTCACATCTTCATAAACGGCACTGAAACCTGGGAAGATAACACGAGAGCCAGTTGCTTTAAAGGTATAGTCATCTTTAACATTCAACTCAATCGTTGTGGATTCATTTTGTTGAGGCGCCATTTGGCTCGCCATAAAACGATTCCAAATCAACGTATATAGCTTAAGTTCATCGCGACTCAAGAATGGTTCCACCATTTTAGGTGTTAACTCGAGAGATGTAGGACGAATCGCCTCATGCGCATCTTGTGCAGAACCTTTAGAACCGTACACATTTGGTTTAGATGGATAATATTCCTCCCCATAGTTACGAAGAATAAAGTCCTTAGCCATAACTTGCATCTCTTTAGAAATACGCGTAGAGTCTGTACGCATGTACGTAATCAAACCTACGTGGCCATAGGAGCCAATTTCTAAACCTTCATATAAATGTTGGGCAATCATCATCGTACGCTTAGCACCAAAGTTCAATTTACGCACACCATCTTGTTGCAACGTAGATGTTGTAAACGGAGGTGCCGCTTTACGAGAACGTTTGCGCTTTTCAATATTTGTCACTACTGCATCTTCACCGCCAATAGCATCAACCACCGCTTGTGCATCGCTTTCAGTAGTAATATCGATTTTCTCGCCTTTAATATGTGTCAACTCCGCTGTGAAAGATTCTTTTTTAGGTGTTTCAAAATTACCTTTAATGGTCCAATATTCTTGTGGTTCGAAGGCTTGGATTTCGCGCTCTCGTTCACAGATGAGTCGAACTGCTACAGATTGTACACGACCAGCGCTGAGACCCTTACATACTTTTTTCCAAAGTAATGGACTCAATTTATAGCCTACGATACGATCTAATACACGGCGCGCTTGTTGAGCATCTACCATATTCATATCGATGGTACGTGGAGCCTCCAAAGCCTCTGCTACGGCATTTTTAGTGATTTCATTAAACGTAATACGACATGTAGACTTAGGATCTACATTGAGAATGTACGCTAAGTGCCAAGAAATGGCTTCCCCTTCGCGGTCAGGGTCAGTTGCAAGCAATACGGCACTGCTTTCATCAGCATAGGAAACGAGTTCATCTATAACCTTTTTACGAGTTACAAGATTGCTGTAGCGCGGTGTAAAGCCATGCTCTATATCGATGCCCATTTGAGATTTAGGCAAGTCTCGTAGATGGCCCATACTTGCTTTTACCACATAGTTAGGACCTAAGAATTTTTCAATTGTTTTAGATTTAGCAGGAGATTCTACAATAACCAAGACTTTGCCGTTCGGATTATATACGCGAGGTTCCCGTTGCTCCGGTGGCACAGAAGTTTGTAGTACAGATTTATCCCGTACAATCCCCATTGGAGTAAGGGCTTCTTTAGTAACCTTACGCTTTATAGTAGTACTCTCTTTCTTAGTATTTTTCTTTTCTGTATCTTTACTAGTACTAGCTGCTTTCGGCTCGCCAATAACGATAGATCGTTTAATGGACAAGTATATCACTCCTAGTCATATTAATATAGCCTCTCGGCGGATGATTCTCTATAGCCCCTTCCATTTCTAATGTTAGTAATAAGGGCTGTAGTTGTTGTAATGGAATACGAGTCGCTTTCAAAATATCACTAACCGTAATACATCGATCATGAGGTATTTCATTCAATATTACACTCCTATCCACATTAAAGCTTAACATAGAGCACCCTTTTCTATCAACACTTTGACTATGATTCCCTATTTGAACGCTAGCTTTTACGCCTTTATTACCTTTATTATTTGTTGGTAAAAGTTTATGTTCACTAGAAAAATATTCCCGCATTGTTAAATGGTATTGTTCAACTATATCCTCATAACCAGTAAGTACATATGCACCATTTTTCATTAAGAATTTATTTCCATCTGCTGTATGGTCTAATAGATTACATGGTACCACAAATACATCTCGACCTTCACTAACCGCCATATCTGCCGTAATCAAAGAACCACTACTAGACTTGGCCTCCACTACGATAACACCTCTGCATAATCCACTAATGATACGATTCCGTGCTGGGAAATGTTTTGCGGACGGCGGTGTACCTGGCGGGTATTCGGAGAGAAGTAACCCATTATTTTGTAATATACGATCAAATAATTTTGCATTTTCTCGAGGATAGGTAATATCTAAACCACATCCCATAACAATGATTCCATACCCCTGACTAGCCAGAAGGCCTTCATGACCATGTGAGTCTATACCACGCGCCCCACCACTAACAATAATGGTACTATATTTACCTAATTCCTTGCCGAGCATTCTCGCCACATTCCGACCATATAAGGAGCAACTCCTTGCTCCAACAATAGCAATACGATTTAAGCGTCCATCTAAGAGTGCCCGATTACCTCTCATAAATAAAATGGCTGGCGGATTATATATATGATTTAAAATAGACGGAAAGTCTTTGTCTAAAAAGGTAGTAAAATCCATCTGGTATTCGTCTACTTTATGGATAATATACTCTAATTTTTCATCTTTAGCCGATGCTGAAATGGCACGTTTATCAGATGCAGAAATATATGTATAAGATTTTAAGTTTTCTACATTCTTAATAGCTTGCCACGCATCATAAGGGGATCCAAAATCCTCTATAAAACGCCTTACATATGTGGCTCCAACATTGTATAAGCTTTGTAATCCTGCAATATAAATATTGTCATCGTATCTAATCATATAAACACCTAGTAATTCTTTCTAAGTATATAATCATTAATTTTATATAGAATCAAACAACTACTTTTGGCAAATAAACAACTACTAAATTTATGAGATAATTACTTTATTTGCCAGTTCTAAATAACATTGCTTCAGAAATATGATGTGGTTCTACTTTTGGATTTTCTTCTAAATCAGCAATTGTACGAGCCACCTTTAATATGCGATCAAAAGCTCGCCCACTTAAATGAAAATGGTCAAATATATTGCCTAAAACACTCCAAGCCTTATCTGTAATATTGCATAGTTCACTAATTGCCTTATGGGGAACTGCTCCATTCGAATTAAAGTCAAAACCTTCATATCGTTTCTGTTGCATAGCAGTGGCCATGATAACTTGTTGTCTCATACTTTCACTCGTCATATTTGAAGATGATGTATCTAACAGCTGTTCAAGGGTCGGTCTCTCAACGGGAATATGCAAATCAATACGATCCATAATCGGCCCTGATAACCGTTGCTGATAGTTTTTAACCATCTTTTCTGTACAGACACATTCCTTATGAGGGTCATGGTAATACCCACAAGGACAAGGATTGGCCGCAAGAATACAAATAAAATTAGCTGGATATATATAATTTCCTTGAGACCGATTTATAGTAATCGTCCTAGACTCTAAAGGCTGTCGTAATGCATCGATGACTTGGCGTTGAAACTCAGGCGCTTCATCCATAAATAATACACCTCCGTGAGCCAGTGTTATTTCTCCAGGGCGCCCCTGAATCCCTCCACCGACCATACTAGCCAAAGTAGCCGTATGATGAGGATGTCTAAAAGGTCTAGATATAACTAGCCCATTATCACCTAGTAAACCTATTACATCTTGTATCCGACTTACTTCAACAATTTCATTCCAAGTCATAGGAGGCAATATGGTCGGCAATCGTTCGGCCATCATCGTTTTACCCCCACCTGGAGGCCCTATCATAATACAATGATGATGACCTGCAGCACTGATGAGCATGGCTCGTTTGCCTAACTCTTGACCTTGTACATCGCCAAAATCAACTGTATATGGTTGATTAGTCTTTATAGTTATACTTTCATCCGTAACAGACGTATCAACACAATTATTACTAATCATAGTTACTTGTGGTTTACTGATTGTATCTAGATTTTCATTGCTTCCGGTTAATGGCATAGACTCTAAAGGCCCTAGAATTGATTTATTGGCATTGTGTTTATCTACTTTTCCTTTTTTGATACTTATTTGTTTATTTTTATCAACTACCTTTGGCTTAATTTGTTCCTCTAAAATAGTAATAATTTCTTGTAGTGATGATCCACCATATATAGTTAAATTAGGAATAGACTGTAGCACTTTACCATTTTCAATACTTGTATAAATTTTTGAATAATTAGCATCTAATCCTGCTAGCGACATAGCTAGAGTCCCAAAGGTCGGTAATAACGAACCATCTAACGCTAACTCTCCCATAAACAAACTCTTATCAAATAAAGCCGAAATTTTAGCTTTACGCCCATTTATCTGTCCTGATGCAAGCAGAACCCCTAAAGCGATCGCTAAATCGAGTCCAGCACTACTTTTACGAATTGTAGCCGGAGCTAAATTGACTACGATGCGTCTCATTGGAAATTCGTATCCACTATTTTTAATGGCCGCTCGTACCCGTTCACGAGCCTCTTTAACCGATTGATTAGGTAGTCCAACGATATCAAAGACCGGCAAACCTTGTGATATATCGACCTCTACAGTAATGATGCATCCATCAATGCCGTGTAAGGTGGCTCCATATAATTTTGCGTACATAAACAGACCTCACTAAAAACACTGTGGTAAATAATGAATAGAACTTTGAAAGTCTTCGTGTAAATACACCTCTATTACATCAAAGGATATTTCCTTCCAACGGCGCTTTTTTTGATTAAGATCATATAGAAACAACATAGCAGCTCGTTTAATATGCTTTTGTTTTTTCTTGGTAACTGCCTCACGTGCCAAACCATGTTGCATACCTCGGCGAGCTTTAATCTCTATAAAATGATAGACTAAATCACGTTTAGCAATGATGTCTATTTCGCCTAAACGGGTTCGATAATTTGTATCTACTACTGTAAGTCCCATTTTTTCAATATAATTGGTAGCTACTCGTTCTCCCCATTTGCCCAGTTCTTTTGAATCGAGTTCATTAAAAGCTTTACCAGTACTAATCGTTTTCATATATACCTCCTAATAAGGTTTATCTGCAACAACAACTCATAGAATTTAATATCTATACTATATTAATCTTTCAACAGGTAATACTTACTTGTAGCGTAAATTATGGAGGTAACAAAAGTAAATACAAAAGAGGTTCCTAATAGTCACATAGGTGACCAATAGGAACCTCTTTACGGTTATAAACTATATGCAATTTATAATGATAATACGAATAAAACTAATAAAACTAATCTAACTAATACAACTATAAGACTTAACTTAATAGTCGAATCATAAAATAAATTTATTATCCATATATAAATAACTAAAATTTAGTCAGGTTTAACCCAACGCACAATAGATTTAATAGGCTCAAAGCTCTTACGATGAAGCGGTGTTATCCCTTGTTGCTCGATAACTTCTTTATGTAATTCCGTATAGTAACCTTTATGAATACCAAAGCCATAGCCAGGGAACTCATCATCAAGGCTCTTCATATATCGATCTCGCGTAACCTTTGCAATGATGGATGCAGCAGCAATATTAGCGCTTTTGCTATCACCTTTAATGATGGATTCAACGGGAATCCTCAAATCAGGCAATTTCATAGCATCGGCTACTACTGCTTCAGCTGGTACGCTGAGCGTACGAATAGCCTCATACATCGCTTGTCGAGTTGCTTCATAGATATTTAGCTCATCAATCTTTTCTGGACCGTAGGAAATACAGCTAACAGCAACGGCTTCGTCCATGATGATATCATAGAGTGCTTCCCGTTTTTCCTCTGTTAGTTTTTTAGAGTCATTGAGCCCTGGAATTAATGTCATAGGTGGCAAGATAACAGCAGCTACCGTTACAGGGCCCGCAATAGGGCCACGCCCCACTTCATCGACACCAGCCACATGATAGATACCTTGATCATAGAACATGCCTTCATAGTCATACATACCCATGAGGCGTTGCTGTTCTTTTAACTCTTTTTCTTGACGCTTAATATAAGAAGTCGCCAATTTCTGTACAGAACTACGAGTATCCTCTTGAGCAAAAGACAAAATTTCTAAGGCTTGTTCAGTTTCAAAGAGAGCTTTAATATCTGCTACTTTTAACTTAGAAAATATATCCTTATCCATTATGACTCTCCTCACCATCTGCAGGGTAGTACGGTTCTTCATCAACTTGATCGAGAGTAATTGTACCTAACTTAGTATTGCGGTAGTCTTGCAAGATAATACGGCGAGCCTTGTCAAAATCTACAATGCCACCACTTACAAGACAACCTCGACGACGTCCAATGCTTTCAAGAATCGTATCAACATCGGTCATCTCTTCTTCTTTTAATTTATAACGCTCTACCAAAATATTTGGCGTGTTCGTCAATAAGTAATTTAATAGTTGTTTTATAACATGCTCTAAATCATAAACATCATCGGAAATGGCACCTGTCATAGCGAGGCGAGCCGCTGCACGTTGGTCCTCTAATTTTGGCCATAATACACCTGGTGTATCAAGCAATTCAAGATTTTTACCGATTTTAACCCACTGTTGACCACGTGTATGACCTGCCTTATTAGCTGTACGCGTTGCAGCAGAACCAGCCAAAGAGTTAATCAATGTAGATTTACCAACATTAGGAATGCCTAAGATGATAGTCCTAACAGAACGACTGCGAATACCTTTCGCTACCCAACGATCAATGATAGGTTTACTTAGACGTTCTACGGTAGATAGTAATTTTTTATTGCCTTTGCCAGATTTAGAATCGATAGCCAATACTGTAATGCCTTGTTTAGTAAAAAATTCAGTCCATTCCTTTGTGGCTTTAGGATCAGCTAAGTCAACTTTATTTAACAGTACAATATGTGGTTTTTGACCAACGAGTTCAAGGATTACAGGATTCGCACTAGAGCGAGGAATACGCGCATCTAATAACTCGATAACAACATCTACCTTCTTGATGTACTCTGTAATCATACGAGTAGCTTTCGCCATATGCCCAGGGAACCAATGTACGATAGGTGAATCTGCCATTTTATATCCTTTCTACATACTTTATATACATCTCATAGAGATACTTAGTATATTTTATATTTATCTTTTTACAGCTCTATATTCCTCTATTATAATTCTTTAATTCATAGAATAATAAAATAGAACTATTTATATCTAATTTTAGCAAAAATAAAAGGCTGCCAACGGCAGCCTTTTATGAACATTAGCGTTTTTCGCGAATACGAGCAGCTTTACCAGTAAGGTTACGTAAGTAGTACAATTTAGCACGACGAACAACACCACGGCGCATAACTTCGATTTTAGCTAAACGTGGGCTGTGAAGTGGGAATGTACGTTCTACACCTACACCGGATGCAATACGACGAACTGTAAAAGTTTCACGTACGCCACCGTTTTGACGTTTAATTACCAAACCTTCGAACACTTGGATACGTTCACGAGTACCTTCCACTACTTTTACGTGTACGCGAACTGTGTCACCAGCGCGGAAAGTAGGGATGTCTGTACGAAGTTGTTCTTGTTCAAGTACGTTAATAATGTTCATTGTTTCCTCCTGTTTGCAGACATTCAATACCTACACCTTATAGGCAGCGGACTGTCTCAAATTAACAGCAATATAGTATCATAAATCACGTACTGTTAGCAAGTATTTTCTATATTATTTTAATAATCCAAATAATTACGTATTATTTACGTATAATTGGTCGTTTTAACTTACCTAATAAGCGGTATAAATTCTCCTGTTCTTCATCCGATAAATCAGAGAACATTACATTAAGAAATTCGTTAAATGTATGTAAAAGAGTTTTGCCTAACCGTTTCCCCTCATCTGTTAAAGTAACTACAGATATACGTTTATCCATATAATCAATATGTTTTGTAACATATCCCAATTCAATGAGAATATCTGTCTGCTCCGACACAGTAGCGGGACGCATATTTAGAGCATCTACTAACTGCTTCTGTGATGCTCCTTGGGAACGCATATATAATTCAATAATAATTCTATCACGAGACTTTTCTTTGCCGCTTGGCACCTTACACAAGGCTTTATATAATTCATCATGATTCATAATCATCTATCTCCTCATACAACTTTGTATATTATAAAGTATTCGTCATAGTCTCTAAAAATCCTGCATAAAATTTGCATATTCTTCGTAAAAGCAAAAAAGAGGTACGCACGGTACCTCTTCTCCTGTATATCATTATAAAAATTTTAACTTTTACTAGAATATGTTATTTTAATGCGCTAATATCGCCAATAATAGCCATTACACTGTATGCTAAACGAACGAGTTGTAAACGGTTAGCTTTAATAGCTTCATCTTTATCCATAACCATTACATCTTCAAAGAATTTGTTAATGGCTGGAACTAAAGTAGCTGGAACTGCCACGACTGCATCATAATCGCCAGCTTCCCAAGCAGCACTACTTGCTTCAGATGCTTTAGAAGCAGCTTCGAACAATTCTTTTTCAGCATCTTCTTTCAATAAATCGCTATTAACACCAGTATATTCCACATCTTTTACAAGATTGTACATACGAGTATAAGCTTGAACAAGTTCAACGTTTTCATCGATGCGGTTAGCTAACAATGCATTTACAAGACCTTCAGCATCAGCAACAGACAATTCGTTGTTAGATAACAATAAGTCAATTACATGATGAGGAACTTCGCGATCAAGGAAGATATTTTTCAAACGAAGTGTGAAGAACTCTTCTACTTGGTCAAGCAATTCGTCTTGTTTTTCAGCTAGTACATTAAGTAATTCCATAGATGCTTTGAAGATTGGACGTAAGCTGATATTCCATTCGCTACCAAGCAAGATATTCAAGATACCAATTGTTTGACGACGCAATGCATATGGATCTTGAGAGCCTGTAGGGATTAAACCACGGCTGAAAGTAGCGACGATGTTATCTACTTTATCGATGATGGACAATACTTTACCGGCCTCAGTTTGAGGCAATACATCACCTGCAAAACGTGGTAAGTATTGTTCAAAAATAGCTTCTGCCACTTCAGGGGATTCACCATCGAGTAAAGCGTATTCCTTACCCATGACACCTTGTAATTCAGTGAATTCTGTAACCATACCGGTTGTAAGGTCGGTTTTAGCGAGCTCTGTAGCGCGTTCTAACACAACAGCTGTATCTTCGTGCAAGCCACATTCTTCACCAAATACACGGCCCAATTTAAGTAAACGTTCAGTTTTATCCGCTAAATTACCAAGACCTTCTTGGAATACAATTTTAGTCAAACCATCTTGACGGTCGATAAGAGGTTTCTTGCGGTCTTCGTTGAAGAAGAATTTAGCATCATCAAGACGGGCGCGCAATACACGTTCATTACCAGCTTGAACTACTTCAATAGAATGATCGGAGCCATTGCGAACGGTTAAGAACATTGGCAACAATTTGCCGTCTTGATCAACTAATGGGAAATAACGTTGATGGTCTTTCATTGGTGTGATGATGGCTGCATCTGGAAGTGTCAAGTAAGACTCTTCAAAGCCACCACACAATGCTGTAGGCCATTCAACAAGATAGTTGATTTCTTCTAACAAATCATCATCCCAAACGATGGATGCATTTTTAGAAGCTGCCATATCATGTAATTGTTTGGAGATCAATTCACGACGTGCGTCTTGATCAACCATAACAAAGTTTTCTTTTAATGTATCTACATAGGATGCTGCATTTTTAATAGTGATTTCATCAGCCCCTAAAAAACGATGACCACGTGTTACATTACCAGATTTTACAGTAGCAAATTCTACAGGAATTACTTCTTCATCAAGTAAAGCTACAAGCCAACGTACAGGACGTACGAACTTAGCATCTAAATTACCCCAATGCATGGATTTAGGGAAGTTAAGACCTGTAATCAATTGAGGTAACATATCTGTGACGATATCTTTTGCAGGAACCCCTGCAGTTTTGGTTTCAGCGTAAATATAGCCGTCTTCTACAACGAGATCAGCTACATCAAGACCTTTACCACGAGCAAAGCCGATAGCTGCTTTTGTGGCATTACCGTCAGCATCATATGCGATAGACGCAGAAGGACCTTTATGACGTTCACTGATTTCAGCAGATGTGTCAGCAAGACCTTTCACGATAAGAGCCAAACGACGTGGTGTGCCGTATGTTGCGATGCTTTCAAAAGAAAGATGGGCATCATTTAATTTTGTTTCAGCCAATTGTTTCAATTGACCTAAGATATTTGGCATAAAGCCGGCAGGAATTTCTTCTGCACCGATTTCAAATAATAAATCTTTTGCCATCTTATTTATCTCCTTTCAAAAGTGGGAAACCTAACTCTTCGCGTTTAGCGAGGTATTGTTGTGCACAAATACGAGCCAATGCACGTACGCGGCCGATGAAAGCAGTACGTTCGCTGATGGAAATAGCGCCACGGGAATCAAGTAAGTTGAATGTGTGGGAACATTTCAATACATAGTCGTAAGCTGGTAATACATAACCAGCTGCACAAACGCGTTTTGCTTCTGCTTCGTACATATCAAACAATTTGAAAAGCATATCTGTATCAGCTAATTCAAAGTTGTATACGGATTGTTCAACTTCGTTAGCATGCCAAACATCACCGTATGTAACATTTTCATTCCATTTAAGGTCATATACGTTTTCTACGCCTTGAATGTACATAGCCAAACGTTCTAAACCGTATGTAATTTCTACGGAAACTGGTTTACAATCAATGGAACCAACTTGTTGGAAATATGTGAACTGAGTTACTTCCATACCGTCGAGCCATACTTCCCAACCAAGACCCCAAGCACCCAATGTTGGAGATTCCCAGTTATCCTCAACGAAACGGATATCGTGATCTTCAGCATGAATACCCAATGCAGCCAAAGATTGTAAGTACAATTCTTGGATGTTATCTGGAGATGGTTTCACGATAACTTGGAATTGATGATGTTGGAACAAACGGTTAGGGTTATCGCCATAACGACCGTCTGCTGGACGACGAGAAGGTTCTACATAACATACAGCCCATGGTTCAGGACCAATAGCATGCAAGAATGTAGCAGGGTTCATTGTACCTGCACCCTTTTCGATGTCATATGGATTTTGAACGATACAACCTTGATCACTCCAAAATTTTTGTAGATTTAGTATAATCTCTTGAAATGTCATTGCTGCCTCCACTTTACACAACCGACATAAAATCAACCATTTCGTTACAAACAAAAAAGTCCCTGTAACGAAAAACGTTACAGGGACGAGTATACCCGCGGTTCCACCCTATTTGGCTTGCGCCCTCTTTTTTCTATGTTGGCCTTTACTAACAGATACCTGCGTTCCTGCCAATGCTCTACAGCGCCTTCAACCAAATGTGAGCTTACACCATCCTCACTCGCTAGAGAGGTTTACTACTCTGCTTCATCGCATATATTATACACAATATTGTAGCAATAGAGAGGGATGAATGTCAAACTATTATCTAAAACTTTTACCCCAAATATATGTTGAAAAATAAATTAATACCTATATCTAGCTAAATATATAACTTGAATAAAATTATATAGAAAATAAGATAGCCATTAAAAATAGCAATATAGTAAAGAAAGTAAATAAATAGTAAATCCATTTATGGTTACTATTTTTAAATATTAGCGAAAACAAGTAGGTACTGAATGATAATAGTAAAAACTCAACTAGATATTTAAATTGTTTATTTATATCATCTAAGAACTTAAAATCCACAAAAAATACAACTAAAAATATTCCTAAACTAATTAATCTATATTTTTCATTTATGTCCTCATTAGATCTTCGAATATATTGAATTACACTATAGGCAAATGCTAAAAACAAGGATATAGTAGCAAAATAATATACTAATTTCATTTATTATTTTCACCTCGTTTTCTAATCTCTTCATCTGTCGGAATATCTTGTCGTAGCTCCATTTTTTTTATATCTCCTGCTATTCCACCGGAAATACTTCCTAAAGTTCCTAAAGAATAAGATGAAACTGCTGTCGCAATTGGTCCATAAGGATATCCTAGTTTGAATCCTTCTGCAGTACCATAAGCACCTCCTATTGCAGAGCCTATTGGAGGAATTAAATTTGTCCCCCAAGCTTTAACTAAATTGGTTCCACTATAGGTATAATAGTCTTGCACAAAATCATTTGTCATGCTTCCTATACTAAAAACCCCCCCCAATCTATTAACTACTCTAAAAGCAGGTTTAGCATTCTCAGTATAATATAAATACCCCTTTAAAGGTTGATTGGTCAACTCAGATGTAGTATTAGTTAAAACCGACTTTTCTAAATCTCTAGTACTTATACTATTAGTAGGTTTACTAACTTCTATAGTATCATTAGGATTATTAGAATTTAAATTATAGTCAAATATTTTGGTTGTACTAGTGTGGTTATTATATAAAATATCTTTATCAACACTTAAAGTTAAATTATTAATAGAATTATTATTGATTCTATCACGTTTCTGTTTTTCATATCCATATAATGCACGCCCTTTTTCTACACCATATTTATCAATATAGTCATTTAGCAAGGAGTCTTCATATGCTTTATTAGAAGAAACAATTCTAGAACTAGCCTCTTGTTTGTACATACTAAATGAATCTTCTAGGCCATTTGATGTAACATATTTATATACTAAATTGTTCATAATATCTTGGAATGAACCCGATCCAATTACTTCTGGTATACTACTTTCCAATTCACCATTTAAAAGTATGGATGTTTCATTATTAGTTTTATAGATTGAATTATGATTGTATTCATACCACATAAGGGTATCATAATAAGCAAGTTTTCTAACCCATTCGTCTAAACTAATTTCTCCATACTTAAAACTTCTATAATCACGTAACAAGTTTAGCTGATCGTCATGGGTCAACCAATTATTATCAACGGCTGAATTTATCAAAGGCACTGCTATTGATTGATCACTAATACTTTTCCCTAAAATTATACTAACTAACTTTTGCATGTCAGGATTATCGATTTTTCTTAGAAGTGGTTGTGTAACTTCATTTATTGCACTAATTTTAAATCCATTAAAAGAATCATATCCAGAAAGCTTCGATATAGTTGCACCAAGCGCACCATGTAAAGCAACTTTATAAATTCCACCATCATCCCATTTTTTAGCCTTGTCCAAGTATTCTTTTGCTAATTTTTCATTATTAGCATTTTCAGCAGATTCAGCTAATATTACATATTTTTTTTGTTCGCTAACAGCAATATCACCAATTAATTTATATCCATGATCAGAAATTTTAGATAAAAGAATTTGTTTTTCTTCTACTGTTTTCTTATCAAAAATCGGTGCTAGTTTATTTAATGCTTGTTCCGTATCATGATTAATCTTTTCTAAAGATTCTTTCTCAGCAATTTCAATGATACCTTCACTGATGGCAGAATGAGTAGTTGATTTAGAATTACCTTTCACAGGAATCCCCATTTTAGGGCTGCCAGTAATACCTATCGGATTATTTTTAGAGCGTTTAGTTGTAGATAAACTATATCCAGAAGTTTTTGCTGAATAGGATGCTTTATTTTGAATATCATTCATTTTTAAAGAATTAGAGGATAATTTATTCTTGGATTTATCAGGACTCCCTTTAATTATACCACCTGTAAGTGTAGTTGCATTATTTACCTGTACATTATATCCACCATCACCTGCGTATATACCAGCCTGATCTGTAACACTTGCATAGTGACTGTCTGTAGTGCCTCTCGAATTATCAAATCCAACTCTTACAGGTCCACTCATTCCATAAGATACAGATATACCTTTATTTTTACTTATTTTATGGTAGTCATTCGTATCTTGTAAACTTTCAATATTCAAATTATGTCCAACTTTTGTGGTCACACTTTCACCGATGACCTTAGAACCAATAATTTCTGTATCATTTCCAGAGACAGTATTGACTTGTTTACCACGAATAACAGTTCCAGTATGCGTCTTAGTTGTCTCTAATGCATTTTCTTTACCTTTATACACATTAGCATCTAAACCAATAACACCATTACCGTGAGGACTAACTGTGGCACCAACAGACCATCCTGAGCTTGTATATGTATCGCGTTGTACTAAAGAGTTCGTTCCTGCATCTATACTTAAGTTATTTGATGCATTTAGATTAACCTTTGGAGCCTCTACAATACTACCTTTAATATGAATATTTCCTTTGTCACTATTATCACTATCTGCAGTAATACTTACATTATTTTTGCTCCCTATAGAACTACCTATATAATTTTCTTGATTAAGTTCGCTATGCTGTTTAAATTTACTTGAACCAATACCTACTTGTATATTGAGTAAACGATCTTTTTTAATTCTATTATTTACATTATTAATCGCTGTTCTTACATCTGGATGCATAGCATTGCTCTCTTCAGGATGTTCTGCCTGATATGCTTTATTAAGTTCATCAGCCTTAGCAAGTATATCTTTTTCTTTTTCTACAAGTTTTTCTATCTTAGCATTTTTATAAGAAGTCCCATCATTATAAGCATGTTTTAAAGTATTTGCAGCCTCAAGATACTCTAATGTTGATAAGTTGCTATTTTTTCTAGAGTTAGCACGCTTACCAAGTTGCTGAACAGCATTCAATTCATTAACAATTTGACCACCAACACTTACAGTAAGACCGGAACGCTTCTCCTCGTGACTTTGCACTACATGTGCAGTATTATGTTTTCCATCAACCGTTACATTTTGAGCAGATAAGTCTATCGGTTTATTACTAAAATAGTTTGTTGTTGTACTGTGAATTGAATTACCAGCACTAACATTTATCTCGTCCTTAGAGGAAGAAATATTGGTAGCAACTTGATTTTTATATCTGCCATCTGTTGTATCAGTCACTTTTTTACTACCAATAGTAAAGCCTATACCAGCGCCCATTAAGCCAGATTTTTTACTATATTGATATACATCATCACGTTGTGTTTCTTCACCTGAATCTGTACGCACGTCATTACCTGCAGATACGGATACATCTTTTGTTCCCAAAATATTAGAACCTGTTACCGAAACATTGCGATTAGCTTTCACATTAATCGTATCTCCACCAATTGTTGAAGATAAAACACCTGTGCGTTCATGATCTGTACGTATGATATTAGTTGTACGAGATAGTAAACTCTTTTCTTTGTATTTTAGACCATATTCATCACGACTA
This sequence comes from Veillonella parvula, assembly GCA_959601155.1. Lineage (GTDB taxonomy): Bacteria > Bacillota > Negativicutes > Veillonellales > Veillonellaceae > Veillonella > Veillonella parvula_R. The sequence goes on from CAUGOU010000001.1 coordinate 405,632, forward strand.
TAACTTTGCCCATTTGTAATAGTAACATCATTTCCAGCTTCAACAGATGTGACACCATGTTCACTATTAACAATACCATTGCGGATATTTACATCATTTCCTGCATGTAAATTAACATTACTATCACTTAAAATAGCTGTACCTAATTCAGTACGACGATCTGTGCGATTATAATTCTCACTATTAACAGTCATATCCTTTTTAGCGGATAATGCCTCTGTTGTTAAATTAATATTCTGACCAGCCTCAATCGTTGCTTTAGAATTATCTCCAGTATAAACAATAGCACCTTTAAGGTTAACATCTCGTTTAGCAGATAAAACTAAATCGCCTTTTTCTCCTACACCTATAGTTCCTTGGCGACCAACAATATCGTGATGTTGTAATCTATTTACATGAGCACCTACATTAATATCACGACCAACATTAATATTAACCTGTTTCTCACCATGAATATTACCAGTATTTATTACGTCTTGAGATGCCTTAATAGTCACTTTACGTCCATCTATACGACCTGTATTTTCTACATCATTAGCCCCTAATACAATTGTATCTGCAGTCATAATGCCTTGATTTAGAATATCTGCATTAGTGTTGCTAACAATAGCTTTACCACTTATGATTCCACCCATTGCATCAACAGATTTTGCAGGTTGTTTCGCTAAATATACTTTAGGATATAGAACTTGTTGAGCTTTTCCATCTACTACAACTGTTTTAGTTTCTAACCACACCATATCAGTCGTTATAGCTTTCATTTGTTCTTTAGATAAGGCAATTCCAGGTGTTAATTTAAAAGCTTTACCAAAAGCTACACCAGCCTCTAATAATGCTTTATATTCAGCTTCATTATCTGTATAACCTTCTAAATACTGTTTACCTGTAGCTGATACTATTTGCTCATTAATAAGTTGCTGTTCATAGAATCCATCACCTAAACGTTTGAATCTTCTTTCAGGATTATTTGTCAACGCATCAATCATAAATTGAGAGGATAAAAAATTCTTTCGATTAGTAAAAGCAGGGTCAGTCTCTATCAAAGCATTAGCCGTAATAGCAGGATGAATATCATATAGTGCCTCTGTTGGTAACGATAAACCATCTATGGTTTGACTTGCTTTACCTTTGCCCCCACCCAGACCATATGGATCTAAACTATCATTGACCTTTGCAATAGTAGCTTTGGATACTTTATCTTCAGCGTGCTCTTTTAGAGTACCAATTGGTTTTACATTTTCTTCAGTAATCGACGGTGTCATAAAGACTTCAGGGCCCCAAACACGTATACGTTTACTTCTATAACCATGACGTTTCCTTTTCTTTTCGGTTCTACTCTCTTGAGTAGTTCCAGTAATAAAGGTTTTATCACTAATCATATCTGATATGTTTTGTATAGAGCCCTTTGTTTTAAAAGTTCCTCCTGAAATCACGCTGCTATTATCATTATAAAGTATACCAGTAGTTACTAAATCACCACCACTACTAATGATACCTGGATCATCATTGGTAATCTTTTTGTGAGTTTGTTCGGCTTCACTTCTAATGATTGTAAACTGATTTATTCGGTTCTCATTCTTATTCATTTCCTTATTATAAGCTTCATCTTCAGGCGTTTTAACTGGTTTTACATGCGGTGTACCATAACCACTTGAATCATCAGCATATGGGAACTCAGACTTATCAAATACCTGACCTTCTAATTTATGATTTGGATGAGTAACTTTTATTTTATCTGGATTTTTAGTAATCCCATCTGAAACACGCTTGGTTCCTAACGCAACATTATTATTTTCTACTGTAGGAGTATCAAGTTTAATAGACTTTGTAGCTTTAATAGTCGCCCCTTTATTATGTATACCATCTTTAGCAATAAAGTCCATAGTTCCACCACTATAAATGAGACCTTTACCAGTATTATCTATTGTATTTGAAGTTATATTAACGTGATTACGACCCGCAATTACACCAGACTTATGAGAATCTAGTTCTGCCTTAAGAGCAGTAACTTTCTCTTGTACATCATCATACGCTTTTGTTAAATCATTAATCCGTTGACGATGTGCGTCTAACTCAGGCTTGGTCTTATATTTAGATATATCAGCATTCCATTCAGCATCAAGTTCATTTTTTGCCTTTTCTAGCTCTTTACCAGCTTTATGATAGCGTTCTTCTATTTCACTATTAGTATGATTTGTAACTATATTAGCTTTAATATCTACTGTATCACCATAAATACGTCCACCTTCATGATTATCTATAGATTTAGCATTTATAGTTGTAGTATTTCCAGAGTTGATAAGACCATTATTGTTTACCTTTTCTTGACTATGTACAGTTGTAGAGGAATCACCTTGAACCACACCATTTGAATGAATTGCTATACTTTGTCCATCTAAAATAGTATTGCCATTACTTGTAACGCCACCATCAACTACAATTTGACCATCACTAGTAATACTAGAGGCTTGTGAAGAACTTACTACACCTTTAACATTTACCCCAAGACCAGTATTGGTCCCTTTCAGAGTAATAGAATTTGCATACATACCCCCAATTGCGGATACATCTAAGCCAATATTGTTAGAATTACCAATTTTTTGCGTGTCTAATGTATTAGCATCTATTTTGTTCTTACCCGTGCGAGCTTCGATCGAATTTGCCCAGATTCCAGCATTTACACTCGCTGCTTCTGTTAAAATTTGTAACGAGTTAGCCTCTTTGGCATTAAGACCGTTTCTATTAATAGCAACAATTCCTCGCTCCACCCGATATGAGTTTAGATTTCCTGATAAATCATATTCAGGTTTACCTGTAGTTAATACTGCTCGATCTGTATTGATAAATCCGCCACCATCTACAGTAATACCATTAGGATTTGCTATAACTACTGAAGCTTTATGACCTGCTACCTCAATAAACCCGTTCATATTGGTTGGATTGTGTGAAGTAATCTCATTAACAATGACATTGGCAGAACCACGCATCATATTAGTATTACCAGGAACATATCCACCAAGCTTGGTATTAGACATTTGGTAAGAGTTATTAAGAATTACACCATTTTGTGGTACGTTAAAGTTAGTATAATCATTTCTAGATACTCCACCAGCGCTAGGGCCTACGACATTTACTAATGTGACACCATTAGCAGCTTGTCCAATCATGGCTTGTCTTTCATGTGGCGCATTTCGATCTACCTCTATAGGATTTTCTGCATATACAAACGGTACGACTAAAGGGTCAACGATCATTAGCCCCATAGTAAGCCATACTGCAATTTTATATTGTAATCGTTTTTGTTTCATATTTACTCTCTCAATTAATACGTATACTATATTAGAACCGCACACCTGCTTGGAAACCTGCGGTTACAGAATCAGTTTTGTAACCACTTGGTTTATATAAAGGAGCCCCAACAAATACATCATAGAATAATCCAGATATAAATTGCCCTCTTATCCCAAGACTAGTACCAGCAATAAATTTTCCTGTAAATACCTCTGTACTTGGACCATATACGGCGCCAAAATCAATATTAGCATAAACACTTGATTTCCATTTAGGGATGTAACTAGCAACCTCATTACGCATATACCAGCCACTTTCAGCCATTAGTGTATTTTCACCATCAAATCCTTGTACAGTATATCGATTCCCAAGGCTAATCATATCTCTAGAGAATAAACGTTTATCCCCTAATGTCCATTGTCCATGGAAAGATGTAGTTATACTTGCTGGTCTATGTCCCCATATACGTGGAATTTGATAATCGACATCTAACAATAGTTGAGTATATCGAGTACTAGGCGCTCCATTACCATATTCTGGTTGCGAACCAAACCAACCAACCCCTTGTTTAATAGCTGCTCTAGAGTATAATGTATTTTTCTTTATGTATCTACGTTCTGATATACCTACTTCTAAAGAAGCTGTATTAGCACGTTGTACAGCAATTTCTACATCATTAATATAATTTTTAGCATTACGCTTGCTGATAATAATATCCCAACTACGCTTAGTCATTCGATCTCGATGAAATACATGATTCCACGAACCTCTTACAGTCTTTGCATGACTAGAACTAATAAATGGAGTAGCCATAGAATTAATCGTTTGATGATATTTCATATCACTATAGGAAATACTAAAGGTGTCCTTCCCTCTAGGTATTGAATAAGAAATAGTATGGTTTCGACTACCTTTTCGTTCACCATCTTGAGCAGCATCTCGATTAATACTTAAGTTTAATGAATCATTAGCATTAAATATCCTATCAACTCCAATTGCAGCCGTCCACTGCAGTTTACCAGTATCTTTTAGTCCAGAATCATCTATGGATATCATTCCATGAATTGGTGGTTTTTTAGTAGTTTCAAGTACAATATTCGTAGCTAACGGTTTTGTTCCTGGCTCAAGCTCAACAGACACATTTTGAGAACCAATCCGCTTCATTTGCTCTATCCCCTGTTCTATATTTCGAATATTAAGGATATCCCCTTCACGAATAGGAAATGCATTTTGCCATGGCAATGGTTGTGCATACGTTTTATATAAGACAGACTCTACGCGACCGAGTTGTAAATTAAATTGTAGATTACCTGAAGCTAATGATTGGGATGGAATACCAATCCGAGACGTGACGTATCCATGTTCTATAAGTGCAGTATTTAAGCTAGTAGATAATCTATTTACATCTTCAACTGTAAGTTTGCGATTTACAAATGGTTTAATTGTTTTACGTAGAAACGTAAACTCGTTAGGCACATCTAATTGTATCTTCTTTTTTTGTGCTTCATAATATAATGGACCTTTAATTAATCGTACACTTGCTGCAGAACTATTATCCACAAATGTCGTCTGATCCATAGTAGTATTTATCATATTACTATATGTTAATTCTGCAGACTGACTAATAGGTTCTTCTACAACACGGATATGAGATACAAAAAAAGATGGCTCTACATGTGCTGGCTGTTGTGCCGGTACTGTATAACCATCTTGTGGTGTTAAAGAACCAGATGAAAAATCTATTCCACCTGTTTGTACTGTAATTCGTCCCTCTCCAAGCCGCGCCTCTCTCGCTAGTTGTTGTTCTCTCGATCTATCTAGTTGTTCTTGAGTATCAATAGGTTTAGCACCCAAAATATGTATTGGTACCATACACACTAAACTTAGACAGAATAATAACTCTCTCTTTTTCATATTGCTCCTTTTGTAATAAAATATAAATCTGTTTTATATTTTATTATGTTTTTATCTTGACAGTCAATAGAGAGTTTAAACTGTAAAACCACCTACCAAAGATAAATCAATTCATCTTCGATAGGCGGTTTATTTTATTCACCCTTAGCAATACGGTCTAAGAGTTCAATATAGCTTTCTTTATTTAAGGCTGGTGTAAAGTTGTCTAATATATCTTTAGCACCTGCTGCATCATCGTATAGTAAGTCTACGATTGTCATAGCCAATGCTTGTGCTGTTTTAATGTACGCTACATCAGGTACAGAGATTTCATATTCCGCACTGTGTAGTACACCACTTATACAACCAACCCATGGATGGATGACCGGCATCAAGTGAGATACGTCCCCCATATCTGTACTAGCTGTTATATGTGGGCCTTGGTATATATTGGCTTCACCAAAGATAGGATTTGAATTTTCTCGTAATAGAGCATTCATACGTTCATCATTACGCATCGGTAAATAACCAGGTAGGTCATGGATAACACATGTGGCTCCTACTGCATCGCCACCGGCTTTTAAGGCCCGGTTTACACGATGATTGCCATCTACAATAGCTTCAATATTAGAGGCACGCACGTAACTTTCAACTTGAACATAATCAGGCACACAATTTACCAATGTACCACCTTGATTAATGATTGGGTGGAATCTGAAATAATCGCTTTCTTTGAAAGTTTCACGAATGGAGTTAACCCCCATAACCCCCATCAAAGCAGCATTAAGAGCATTGATGCCTTCATGAGGTGCTTGTGCTGCATGGGCTACCTTACCGTGATATTCAATCAGTTTAGATACAAAACCATTAGAGGTACTACCAAGCCCCATTTCACCAGCTGGTGTTTTGGCTGTCTCCACATGCATTTGCATAGCCATATCAATATCGTCGAAAGCTCCTTCATAGATGAGCTGTTGCTTACCACCCATATACTTAAGCTTACCTTGCTCACGCAATTTATTGCGGTAATCAATTTCAATCATTTCCTCTGCCGGAACAGCAAATAATACAACATCGCCAGCTAATTCGTCCACCACAGCTTGTAAACCCATAGCGACAGCAAACATATTCGCAATTTGTACATTATGACCACAGCAATGGGCGGCCCCTGTTAAATCATCGGCACGAGGATGGCGAGGACAGAGAATGGCATCTAATTCCCCCACCATTGCAACCGTATATTTACTATCTCGACCTTTCATTCTACCTTTTACACCTGTCAATGCATGGCCAGTAGTATAAGAAATGCCAAGTTCATCAAACATAGCTTGAACCTTTTTAGAGGTTTTTACCTCTTTAAAACCCAATTCTGGTTCAGCCATAATAGATTCAGCCAATTCTCGTAAACGCGGTTGTGCATCAACAATAGCTTTACAAACACGTTGCTTTACTTCTTCCTTTGTCATACGGCTCATAATATCTCCTTTATAAAATCGACCGTATAAAATACGGTCGATCATGTCATCATGATGTATAGATATCTTCTAAAATATAATTCTATAATTATATCTTAACATAATTTAGACATCTAACATTATGATTTAGTATTAAATTAAACCTTCTAAATGAAGTACTAATTGGGCTAATGCTGTTGCACAGATGAAAGTACCTGCTGTTACAGCTAGTGCAACAGGGATAATACGCCAAGATAAGCGACGGAATGCACCAAGGTCTTTACCTAAGGATAAACCTGCATAGGCAAGTACAGGTGTTGTAGTAGCTAAGAATGTAACTTGGCTAGTTTTTGCGATAATCCATTCTTGACCAGGCATACCTGGTAAGGATGCAATAACACCAACTAAAGACACCCAGAATACCATAGGCAATTTATTAGCATATGGCAAGTTAGAGATCAAAGCACCGATTGTAGCAAGAGCTGCCAAGATAGCTACGCCAACTAAACTATCGCTAAATAGAAGTTTACCATCCATTACATTACCGACTGCAGTGATGATAGCAGCAATACAGATAACGATGACAAACTGTGTTAATCTTTCACTTTTACTCATGATGTGCTGCCTCCTCTGCTAAATCTTGTTCCCGGGTACGACCTGTAAAGAAGTTGTATGTTTTCTCCATAACTGGTAAAGAAACAAATAAACCAAAGTATACGCCTAGAACAGTAGTCAACAAGTTTGCAGCCCCTGCAAGAGCCATAATTTGTTGTTCGTAATCAGGATATACTGCAATGATTGGAGCTGTAGCTGCCGCCATCATACTAGCACTACCTACGCCAGCGCCCATAGCTAATGCCAAAGGATGAAACCAGCCAGATTGTGCTAACATACCTGCCAATACAGATGACCACATAGCGCCGATAAGAACACCACAGATGTACATGCCCATAACGCCACGGCCTTCTGGAGAGCTAAAACCGAATTTATCGATGATAATCGCTACATTTGGCTCACGGTCTACAGAGTAACAAGCACCTACTGCTTCGCGACGCATGCCTACTAGCAAAGCTACTGGTAAACCAAATACAATAGTACCGAAGAAGTGACCAAGCTCTTGTAATAACAATGCCCAGCCAGCACTTGTAAGAATACCAAGATTTGGACCGATACCTAAACCTACTTTTACCATCAAGATCATAACGGCGATACCGATATAATCGGCGGATTTTTCCATCTGTTTAATCCTAAGAATTTTAAACTTAGGAATAGAAATTAATAAACCTAGAATCAATGTGTACAATAATGGCAACAATACAACAGGACCAAGTTTTTTTATGCCTATAAATTCAGCGACTACAGTTAATACGAGCGCTAGAAAATGTATTTTGAGATTTCCCAAAAGCTGCATAATGACCTCCTATAAAAATATACTATAAATATTATTTCATTATATATAATCTATATTTATAGAGTCAACATTATATGTATATCTATGTATAAAACTAAACCTTTTTAATTAGAACAATTTTTAATACGCTCTAATTCTCTCATTAAGTAAATATTTAAAACTCTTTTTTAAATAAAATATATTAATTTTACTCTATATAGTTCTTAGAATTCTAATTGAATAAATCATTATAATTATATAGATAAAAATATAAACCACCTACAAAAGATAGGTGGTTTATAAATTAATCTCTAAAATAGAATCTAATAATTCAATCTACTGATGTAAATCAAGATTTTACTACAACAGATACACCATCAGGAATGACTGTAATGCTTGCATCTTTACCTTTTAATGTCAAAGCTTTATTCAATGCTTCATCGAATGTATCAGTATGTTGCAAATGCATATCTGTAAGCATCTTAGGATCACATTGGTCTGTTACAACAATAACTGTAAATTGATCTAAAATACGAGCCAAGATTTGCATTTCCCATTGGTCTGGAATTGTTTCATTACGAGGAACCTTAGCAATGCGATCTAGTAATTCACGAGGTGTTTTCGCATTTTTAAGATTTTCGTATAGAGATTCCCCACCATGTCCATCATTACATGCGGCAATCATGATAATAATACCATCTTTTTTACAAGATGCTTCTGCGGCGGTCATACCTTTTACAGCTTGATATACATTTTGATCTAATGGGTAACCACCATTTGTAGTGATGACGATATCTGCTGGTATAGCTTTCACACTTGCTAATTCAGACACAAAAGCACAACCAGTTTCATGAGCGTCTTCCATATCACCAGCAAAGGCATTGATAATATGTTTTTCTGCATCAATGACTACATTTAAAATAAATGCTAATTTCGCAGTACGACCAGCATATACCATATCCTTATGAATTGGATTATTTTCGATAATACCTGTACGAGCATAAGGACTGTTAATAAATTCAGCACAGTGATTTGCCATTACAGTCACTTCGGAAGCAATTCCTGGTAATACGCTTTTTCTACCACCAGAGAAACCAGCAAAGAAATGTGGCTCAATAAAACCTTCAGAAATTAATAGCTCAGTTTCTACAGCTAGTTTATTGATAATACACTCCCCACCGGATGGCAATACACCAATTTTTGCCATTTGACTAGCATCGCCAGAAATATGATTTACAATCTTTTCATTTGCTACGATTTCAGGGCCAAATTTATCTACCATTTCTTCATGAGTAGTAGGACGATGGAAACCAGTTGCCAATAAAATGATAATATCGATAGATGGATTGGCTTCACGAATACGACGAAGTAGAATTGGCATCGTAATTTTACTAGGTACTGGACGCGTATGGTCACTTGTAATAATGACCATGTTGGATTTCCCCTTAACCAACTCTTCTAAGCGTTGGCTCCCAATAGGATTATCTAGCGCATGTTCTACTAATGCTTCTTGTGATAGCTCAGCCTTATAAAAATGTGCTTTAGATTCTAATATACCTACTATATTTTGATCAGGAATATTGATATCTACAAAACCTTTTGAATATGGTACTTTAAATGTTTTCATGAAAATCACTCCTTAACTAAAAACTACCAAACTATAAATAGATCGCTACGACAAATCAATCCTCCTTCTTACCCAATTGTCGTTTAAGGTCTAATAAACTAATATCATTACGCTTAGCAATAGCAGCTAATGAATCATATTCATATTTATTTCTTATTACACCAAAGCCACTGCTTTTTTTGAAAGCAATCGTACTACCTTCCCAGTCTATTTCTCCTATAGACCTATTCAAAATATATCGTTCACATCGATAGTATCGAATACCAAGGCTAGTAGTATGCTTAAAAATTAAATTTCGTATAATCTCAATATCTTCAACCTTACATAAAACAGTTAGCATTGTGCCTGGACGTTGTTTTTTCATCATAATCGGTGTTGTAAACACTTCTAGTGCTGGTGAAAGTAGTAACTGTTCTATACAAAAACCAATTTCTTCTGGTGTCATATCGTCGAGATTACAAGACAGCTCAATGATTGAATCTTCTGAATCATTTATCATTTCTACAAAAGCGCGAATACAATTAGGTCTTTCAAATTGTTTAGTCCCAAATCCATAAGAAACTATCGTTGGTGTCATAACAGGCATTTCACTAAATGATGTACCAAAATACTTTGCTAATGCAGCGCCTGTAGGCGTGCATAACTCATCCTTAATCTGATAATTTGCGTATATTGGAATGCCAGCTAATAACTCCATCGTTGCTGGTGCAGGTACAGGTAGTTCTCCATGAGCACTCTGAACAGTTCCAGTACCTACATGTATAGGCGATATAATAATCTCATCAAACTTCAATTTCTCTAAAAGAACACAAACGGCCACAACATCTGCAATAGCATCGAGCATGCCTAACTCATGGAAATGAATTTGTGTCACTGTCGATTTATGAACCTTGGCCTCGGCTTGAGCTACTAAATGATATACATTTATAGCATTTTGTTTACAAGCATCAGAAATAGATAAACTATTAATTATACTTGTTACCTCCTGTAGACCTCTACCATGAATATGCTCTTCACTATGAGCATGCTCTCCATACGTATGTATCTCATTATATTTGTCGTATTTATGATGAGTACCATGATGGTGATGATCATTATGATGATTACTATTATGATGATCACCATAATACTGATCATTAGGGCTACCTTTATGGTTTTCAGATTCTTCTATACCATTAATGGTAACCACGACGCGATAGCCTTCTACTCCCTTATCTTCTTTAGATATTAGTGAGTAAGTAACATCAGGTATTCCCATTTGATTGAGTTGATTTATCCATGTTTGAGGATTATCTACTAAACCTAGTAATGTAGCGGTCAACATATCTCCTGCAATACCCATTTGGCAATCTAAAAATAATCGTTTCATTTATTTTCACCTATATGATTAATCATGTTTGCCGTATAAGCAGCACCAAATCCATTGTCTATATTGACAACTGTTACGCCACTCGCACAGGAATTTAGCATTGATAGTAGCGCAGTAACACCACCGAAGGCTGTTCCATACCCAACACTAGTAGGCACCGCGATGACAGGCACATCCACAAGTCCCCCAACTACACTAGCTAAGGCCCCCTCCATGCCTGCAATGACAACAATAACTTTTGCAGACATAATAGTATTTAGATGTTGTAATAATCGATGAATACCCGCAACGCCTACGTCATAAATTCGATGAACGGTATTACCGTAAAACTCTGCTGTAATAGCACATTCTTCGGCAACCTTATAGTCACTTGTACCACCAGTAATAACTGCTATAGCGGATTCAGTTTTTTGACTTGGAAGATCTCCAATATAACCAATATGAGCAGCATTTATATAGGTCAATTGATACTTTTCTTGAACCTCTGCAGCCACATTCGGTGCTAATCTTGTAATTAATATTTGACGTTGCCCATTAGATATCATAGATGAGATAATACCAATTATTTGTTCTGTAGTTTTTCCGGCACCATATATAACCTCTGGCACACCTTGTCGTATTTGACGATGAAGATCAACATGTGCAAATCCTAAGTCTTCTATAGGTTTCATCTTTAGCTTTAATAAGACTGTATCCACATCCAGCTGTCCATTTTTTACTTTCTCTAAAAGAGTTCTAATATTGTCACTCATGAACGCACCTCTAAATCTAATACAACATCATCAAACATAGATTTAAAATATGTGAGGATCTCATTCCTATTTTTAATAACTATAACTATTTGATTTTCTGGAACTTGGATTTTGGCATTATTTCCCATCAAACGAACCCGAAAATCAGATAATCCAAGCGAGAAAAGATAGCCCTCAGCTCGTTCTAAATGAATCAAGTCATTAGCAGTAATTTGTTGTCCTGGTTGAAATCTTGTAGCCAAACAAGCATAAGATGGTTTATCCCAAGTAAACAAATCAGCTTTATAAGCTAATTTTCGGATCATAGTCTTGGTTAGATTACATTCTCGCAGAGGTGATTTAACAGATAGCTCTGCAATAGCTTTCATTCCTGGTCGATCATCTACATCATCACTAGCATTAGTGCCATCACATAAAATAGTAAAACCATCACGTCTAGCATGTTCACTTATAGTTGAAAACACATGATATTTACAGTAATAGCATCGATTACTTGGATTACTCGTTATATCGTCATATTCAAGTACATCAATATCTATTATTTTTAAGGAAATATCTATTAATTCTGCGACTTTCTTAGCATCTTCTAGTTCAAATTGTGGCACAAATTGAGATTTTACAGTATATGCTTTGCATAAAACTCCAGATTGTTTGGCTGCATATGCTAAATAAGTTGAATCTACACCGCCTGATAGGGCGATTGCGATCTTATCAAAACTCCTTAAATACTCTATCAAATTCATAACTTATATAACCTTTATCGATTTTCTATACTCTATAGTATTATATATAAAAATAAAAATAGAGTCTCAAACAAAGACTCTATCAACACACTTCCTTTTAAATTCAATTAAACAACTTACTTCTGTATGTAGTATAAGCTTTTTGATTTAATATTTCTAACGCATAAATAAGATAAATATGTATGCATCAAATTGTTTTTTTTCTATATAAGAAAACCACCTACCCCAAAAAGGTTTCTAAGACTTTTTTAGGGTAGGTGGTTATTTATTAAGAAAAAAATATTATAAGTTAACTATATTTTCATATTTTCAAAATATAGTTGCATTTTATATACTCATTAGAAATTTAACGCTTTGTAATGGTTTACCTATTTCTTGCTCACAGTAAGCAAATAATAGCCTTTCAAGTTCCTTCCAAATTGTTTTGGGAAATTCTAAAGGCGTATCTTCACCCCACTGGTAAGCTAGAATCTGAGGTAATGTGGCTTTCACAGAACGAGAAATGCTAAGATTTGTAGTTTCCCGCACCTGCATCCAGAATGGCTCAATTCCGTCTTGATGGGTAAAAGCATTAGCACTAGGCACAACCCCTGCGAGAGATAATAGTTGCCATCCAAGCATTATCGTTCCCAATTGTACATTGCGGCGCCGAATTTGTTTGGAATAGTTTACAACAGTATCAAAGACCTTGCGATCTACGTCATACATGGCAAATAACTCTTGAATGAGCTCACTCGCTACCGCTGCATAAGCAATATTATCGAGGTTTACATCTAAGAATTCCACCACATAGGAGCCATCAATTTGCGTAACATTTACATATTCTCCATCGGGTACAACTGTAATATACATGGCACTAAATGGACGTAAATAGGAGCTGTTACGCATCGTCATCATTCGCTTATGTGGAATCGATGCTTTAATAAGCCCCAAGCTAGGCGTAATAAACGTAAATACGGAATACAACTTATACTTTTTTCGACTTATGACGATGGCTGGCGTATTAAAACCACCATTAAGCTTCTTCATTTTCTTCTTCCGTTGGTTCCTCTACTGGTATAGGTGTTACTTTAATGCGAGAAATACGATAGCCTTGCATTTGCTTAACTTCAAAGGTATAGCCATGAGCATCCACCGTATCACCTACGATTGGTGTACGTTCTAATAAACCAAAGACATAGCCCCCGATCGTATCAGAGTCAGAATTATCAATTTCAATATTCATAATCTCTTCTACTTCGTCTACAAGGACCTTGCCATCAAACTCGAAGGAACCATCTGCATAGGACATCGTAGCCGGTAAATGAGGCTCATGCTCGTCTTGAATATCACCAACTAATTCTTCAATAATATCTTCTAAGCCTACGAGACCAACCATACCACCATATTCATCTACTACAACGGCTAGATAAATACGGCGCGTTCTCATATATTGCAACAAGGTAGATAATTTCATTACTTCTGGAACAGTAAGGATATCTCGTTTAATATTGCGCAAATCTTTACGGGCTTGATTAGGGCGTTCCATTAAATCTTTAATATGAACAAGGCCAATAATGTGATCCTTATCCTCTACACAGAGTGGATAACGTGTATGTACTTTAGAGCGGATAACCTTCATCGCTTCATCGTAACCATCTTCTACGAATACGCAGTCTACGTCTTGACGAGGCACCATAACCTCTTTCGCCATGCGATCTACGAAGTTAAAGACATTATCGATTAACTCAGACTCTACTTGGTCCAGTTGCCCTTCCTCGTGGCTTCGAGAAATCATCATGCGAATTTCTTCTTCTGAGTACACAAGGTCAAGCTCTGTTAAATATTTTGTTTTGTAAAAGCCTAAAATAACATTGGAGATTTTACTAGCGATCCAAATAAATGGATACACCAATTTACCTGCAGCAACGACGATACGGCTATAGGTATTCACGTATTTCGTAGGGAAGGATAGGCCCAATGCTTTAGGTACAATTTCGCCGAAGATTAAGACGATTAAACTAATTAATAGCAATAAAATAACATCTAGTACCAAATGCATCCATGTACTATGAATATTTAGAACCGTCACTAAACGATCAACAATATTATCGAATACAAAGGTACCAGTGCCTGCAAGAGCCAAGATAAAGAATAGAATCAAAAACTGTGTAGTATTTAGAAAATACTCTGGATTTTGATAGAGCTTTAATAAAAACTCTCTATCCTTTTCTAAGAGGATATCCATATCCTCCACATGTTCTTTACGAAGGCGGGCAAAGGAGAACTTTGCAACCACAAAAAAGTTAATTAGAAAAATACATAACAGACCAAACCCGACGGGTATCAGGCCATCTATACTATCCATCTTTATTCCTTTCATATGATTATGGAAATACTTATTATCTTTTTATTATATCAAATTATTTTCTATAACCAAGTTCAGATAACATACCAGATTTATTTCGCCAATCTTTTTTAACTTTAACCCAAAGGTCTAAGTAAACTTTTGTAGCTAATAGTTTTTGAATATCTGCACGCGCTTCAGCACCAAGTTGTTTTAACAAAGCACCTTTTTTACCAATAATAATACCCTTTTGAGAGTCTCTTTCACAGTAGATTGTAGCGCGGATATAGGTAGTACCATCATCACGTGTTTTCATTTCATCTACGTCTACAGCAATAGCATGAGGTATTTCATCTCGTGTAGCCAACAAGATTTTTTCACGAACGATATCGGAAATAATAAGGCGTTCCGGTTGATCCGTAATCATATCTTCTGGGAAATATTGTGGACCTTCTGGCAATGTTTCTTCTAGAACCTTAAGAATTTCAGCTAAGTTCTCTTTATCTTTTGCAGAAATAGGAATTACACCTGCAAATGGATATGCATCTTGATAAGAAACAATTGCTTCTAAAAGCTCTTCTTTTTTAAGTGTATCAATTTTGTTGACCACTAAAAATACGGGAACTTTTACTCGTTTTAATTGTTCAATAATGAAGTTATCCCCAGGGCCACGTTTTTCATTGCCTGCTACAACAAATAAAACAGCTTCCGTTTCTTTTAAAGACTCGATAGCAGCATCTACCATGAATTCGCCTAACTTATGTTTTGGCTTATGAACGCCTGGTGTATCCATAAATACGATTTGTTTGGATTCATCCGTATATACGCAGATGATACGGTTGCGAGTCGTTTGAGCCTTATCGGATACGATAGCAATCTTATCACCAATTAAAGCATTAATTAATGTAGATTTACCAACATTTGGGCGACCTACAACGGCTACAAAGCCTGATTTAAAATGTTCCTTGTTATTCATTATATGGTGCATCCTCCCGCACATAACCGAGATTACCTAGGATAAATTCTTCCTCTGTGCGCATCTCTTTTTTTTCTTCGTCGTTCATATGGTCATAGCCTAAGATATGTAAACAGCTATGAGTCGTCAAGTATGCTAACTCACGCTCAAAACTATGTCCATATTCGATAGCCTGCTCACGAGTTCTCTCCAAGGATATAATCATATCCCCTAGTAAATGATGTTCCTCTTCACTACCTTCGTAATCGTCCCCCTCATTAAGAGCAAAGGACAATACATCTGTAGGTCTATCGATACCGCGATATTCTTTATTAAGTTCATGAATCTTTGCATTATCACACAGCAAAATACTCATTTCATCTTCTTCGAGACCATATACGCGACTCACTTCGTCACAAACCTTACGGATAATGGCCTCTATATTAGAATCCTCTTCAATTCCTTCATCATAGCTAATATGTATGTACATAGTTACCCTTTCGCTACATTCTCTGTAGGTGCTTCAGTCGTTGTAGTTTCACCCACTAATTTACGCTCATGGTACGCATCGTATGCTTTTACAATGCGACCTACTAAGTCATGACGAACTACGTCTTGATCGCTAAAGTACACCATATTTATACCCGGCACATGACGCAATACCTTTTCAGCCTCGCCAAGGCCAGACACAACACGTGGAGGCAAGTCAATTTGTGTCTTATCACCGTTGACTACCATTTTAGAATTGTTACCTAGACGAGTTAGGAACATTTTCATCTGCTCTGCCGTTGTATTTTGAGCCTCATCGAGAATGACGAAGGCATTTTCCAATGTACGGCCACGCATATACGCTAGTGGTGCTACCTCGATAGTACCACGTTCCATAAAGCGTTGTACTTGCTCGATACCAAACATTTCGTGTAATGCATCATAGAGGGGTCTCAAATACGGGTCTACCTTGTCTTGTAATTCACCCGGTAAGAAACCTAATCGTTCACCAGCCTCTACGGCAGGTCGAGTCAAAATGATTTTATCCACATTACGGTTTTTCAAATAGAATGCAGCTAAAGCTACCGCCAAGAACGTTTTCCCTGTACCAGCAGGACCAATACCAAAAGTAATGGTATTTTTACGAATGCTGTCTACATAGTATTTTTGGCCTTCCGTTTTAGGCGTAATATTTTTGCCACGCATATTAACAGATAAGGTATCTTCAAACATATTATGTACAGCATCAGCCTTACCATTAGCGACAAGTTTAGCCGCAATACGCACCTGAGACTCAGTTATGGTACTACCTTCACGATAAAGAAATACTAATTCTTCTAGAGTACGATAGAGGGCATTGACTTGATTCTCATCACCCTTGATAACTACCGTATCACCTCGAGCTACTACATCGGCGGAGATGACTTCAAGCATCATATGTAAATATCGATTATGTTGACCTAGTATGGATTGTGCTAGGTCATATGTAGGAAATGTAAATATTTGTTCGCTCATACAACCTCCTAATCTATAAATTTACGAACTGCTTTACCATTTAGGTAATCACAGAGATCACCTTGATGAGCATCTAGTTCGTCTAGTTTATCATCAATTAAATCTTGTACGCGCCACCAACCCATGGACCAGTTTGTAAAAAGCGTATTATCTTCAGGCGCTCTACCTACAAGACGCTGTAAAACAATGTCAGGGTGTAAATGACGTACAAAATTAACAACCCGATCAGCATATTCTTCAGCACTGATTAAGGTGAACTGACCTTCTTGATACCACTTGGCCATCAATGTATTTTTAACGATATACAACGCATGTAATTTAACTTGATCTACACCAAGGGCTGACAAAATGCGAGCCCCTTCAATAGTATCCTTCATGGTATCCCATGGTAAATTAACTATCATATGAGTTGTTATGTTAAATCCATAGCGCTTAATCCGTAATACGGCATCAATAAACTGGGCTAAATCATGACCACGATTAATTTTCTCTAATGTATCATAGTTAACCGTTTGAAGACCTAGCTCAATATAGATATCCTTATGAAAGCAATCCCTAATATCAGCTAATATTTCAAGATATTCATCAGCAATACAATCGGGTCTTGTTGCAATAGCAATGCCCACGGCTTCATCGATACAACCTTGTTCAATATAACTTTTAAAATCATCAAGATTCAAATAGGTATTACTAAAGTTTTGATAATAAGGGATGAACTTCTTTGCTTTATATTTAGGGCCTATGTGAGCAATATTTTCATCTAATTGCATGCGTACAGTCATCCAGGCAGGACGATTTTCGTAGCCCGCACCGATTTCACCACAGAAGGTGCAGCCTCCAACACCAGCCGAACCATCTCTGTTAGGACAGGTCAAAGGTAGTGCTACAGGTAATTTATAAACCTTTTCCCCATATGTTTCTTTATAATATTTAGATACCATGCGATATCGTTTTGGTCTCGTTGTATCGGTCATAACACTCCTATTAAACTAACCAATCATCGCTTATTATGTAATATTTCAACTATCATATATTCTCTAATCTTTTGATTAAAAAAATTAGATAAACTATTTTTATATTACTAACAAGCCTCTATTTCAGGACGTATAAAAGGTTTTACCTCTTTATTTACGTCGATTACAACTGTAAAAGGTACATTTGGTACATTCTCTATACCTAACACTTTAGCCGTGTCCTTAGACATAGGCATTTCTACATATTGTTGGCGAATTTTGCGCCACTCTTTAAATGTATAGTTTGGAATATAATGAGATGCAATTTCTTCATTGCGCCAGAATGCTTCCCCTTCTTGTAAAAGTTCTTTTGTCTGCTTCGGTAAACCAACAGCTTCACTGCGAACCTTACCGCGATAACTAACGAGTGTATCATATTGTAATAACTCGGCAGCCACTGTATCGCCTTTAGCTAGAAAGAAATTGTATAAAAACTCAATTTGATCAATATCTTTTAAATTAATCTTATGATTACCCGCATCGAGCCAAGCCTGTGTCATGTCACAGAAATAGGAAAAGGCATCTTTTTTTATCTCCACTTTAGATGGATCGTACTTTTCCATAGGTGGTACATGATTAGTAGTTAATCTATCCTCACCAGTTATAGATGTATCAGTATGTTCCTTTATGAGCTTACTACCAATATAACCAAACACAGTTCTAAATCGTTCGCTATTATAGAAGCGTTCAAAGACATCTTCAAAGTGTTTTAAAAAGCGTATGTCTCTATAAGGGAGCACGTGAGTGCTTAGTACTTCATATGGCGCTAAAGGATCACTAATATATTGATACTCCTCCATACGGCGTACACCAGAACCTTTTAACAGTTTTAAAAATCCAATTTGTAACGCATGTGGCTGTAAACTAAAAAGATCATTAAAGGATAATCCAAACCGCTGTTTATTCTCGTAAGGCAGGCCTACAATTAAATCCATGTGCACATGAGTTCTACCGGCTTCAATAATAGGCCGAATAGCCTTTTGAATGTACGGCCAATCGTTATATCGGTTAATGGCATCTAAGGTTTTCTTATGTGTACTTTGTACGCCCACTTCGATTTGAATACGCCCTGGTGGTGTTTCACAGAGAATATTTGTTTCCCATTCCGTCATGAGCTCAGGCTCCATTTCTAAATGGAAGTTCGTCTCTGTATTGGCATCTCGCATAAATTCCATCAATGGACGATGATGATGTGGTGCACAGTTAAATGTTCTATCTACAAACTTAACTTGCTTTACCTTATGGTCGATAAACCATTGTAATTCTTTAAAAGTTCGCTCTTGTGGGAAGAATCGCACTGTATTCTTATTGCCAGATAAGCAATACTGACAAGAGAATGGACATCCGCGAGAGGATTCATAATAGATGATTTTATGTTCTAAATCCTCCATATCCTCTTCTACATATGGGAATGGAATGGTACTAAGATCTTTAACCTCTACGGCCTCAGTGGATCCCATAAGTTGACCTGTAATATGGCGGCCCCGTACACCAGGGATTTCTTCTCCTAATCCATCCTTACCATTTTGTAATGCACTAATGAGTTGGTAGAAAGCTTCTTCCCCTTCACCTTGTACAACATAGTCTACAGCATGGCAACGATTTAGAATTTCATCGGCAGTGAAAGATACCTCCGGACCACCTAAGATAATTTTAATATCTGGTCGAACTGCTTTCACCATGTCCACCACATGTAAGGTCATTTCAATGTTCCAAATATAGCAAGCAAAGCCCAATACATCTATATTGCGCTCTGTAATATCGCTAAGAATATGTAAAACAGGCATATTAATAGTATATTCTACTATATCATATGCCTGTCCGTGAGCATGCCCGTAGGCTTTGAGATACCGCAAAGCCAGGGAGGAATGTATAAATTTTGAGTTTAATGTGGATAAAACTACGTTCATAGGTCCCCTTTATATCATCGAATGGCTCAGCCACCGTCTAGTCATAATACACATATTATACCATTAAAAGAGCCCAAAGATAAAGGAAACAATAGCACCCACTAAAATGACAACCCCTACTACAGAGAGGATAATGCCACCGAAGAATACAACAGCTGCTAAAACAACAGCTAATATGATAATCAAAATGATGCGACTAAGCCAGCTTGTACTATTAAAGCTATACACCTTAACATGAGGGCCATATTGATTGTACTCTTCACTGCGTTGATACTCTTCATTCATATTACTAGGTGTAGAGTCCACATGAACAGAGTCTCCTACCTCTTCAATAGTTACACCATCAAAGTCACGGCGTTCATCATCAGATAATACTCGTGTATTTGGCTCTCCGAAGTGAGCATTACTACCAAAGCTATCGCTACGTTCATTATTTCTATATGTATTTTGATTGTTATTTGTATTGTGTTGATCAGACATCGTTACGTCCTTTATATGACCAAAAGAATAATTAATTTTATACAACTTATTATATCATATTTTTCTGATAAAAATGCAAATAAATATCCCCTATAGATATAAATTCATATATCTATAGGGGATATTTTTGTTTGTATTACTTTATGTGACTATAGGCTAACGGGCAAATTAGTCTTTCAAGTATTTTTGAAGCAATTGATTTACCATACCTGGGTTAGCACGGCCTTTAGATTCTTTCATAACTTGACCTACTAAGAAACCAATAGCCTTACCATTGCCACCTTTGAAATCTGCCACTGGTTGTGGATTATTAGCAATAACTTGCTTAACGATTTCTTCAATAGCACCAGTATCTGTGATTTGAACAAGACCTTCTTCTTTTACGATAGTATCAGCATCCTTGCCGGATTCCCACATGGATACGATAACTTTTTTCGCAATTTTACCAGAGATTGTACCTTTATCGATAAGGGCAATCATACCAGCCAAGTTTTCTGGGCTTACTTTAGATTCAGCGAATGTTAAACCACTTTCATTAATCATCTTGGACAAGTCACCAAGCATCCAGTTAGCCACAGTCTTAGCATCTGCACCTGCTTTTACAGTAGCATCTAAGAAATCTGCAGTTTTACGAGATACAGTAAGGATTGTTGCGTCTTCACGAGACAAACCATATTCAGATACAAAGCGTTCAATCTTAGCATCTTGCAATTCAGGTAACGCACGACGTACTTCTTCGATTTTTTCGTCCGTAATTACAATTGGTACCAAGTCTGGTTCAGGGAAGTAACGGTAATCGTTTTCTTCATCTTTCTTACGCATACCAATCGTAATGCCTTGAGCATCATCCCAAGTACGTGTTTCTTGATCTACTTTACCGCCAGCTTCGATCAACTTAGCTTGACGCAAGGCTTCATATTCAACAACCTTTTGAATAGCTGTTAAGGAGTTAACATTCTTAGTTTCTGTACGTGTACCAAACTCTTTAGTACCACGCAAACGTACGGATACGTTACAATCACCACGCAAGGAGCCTTCTTCCATACGACCGTCAGATACTTCTAAGTATTGCAAGATGGAACGTAGTTTTTCAACATATGCTCTTGCTTCTGCACCAGAACGAATATCTGGTTCAGATACGATTTCAAGAAGAGGAACACCTGTACGGTTGTAGTCAACGTTAGAAGATTTAGAATCGGAAATAGTGTTACCACTGTGAACGAGTTTACCTGCATCTTCTTCCATGTGAATACGCGTAATACCTATGCGTTTAGTTTCACCATTTACTTCAATGTCCAAATGACCATTTAAGCAAATTGGCAAATCATATTGAGATGTTTGATAGTTTTTAGGCAAATCAGGATAGTAGTAGTTTTTGCGGTCAAATTTATTAAAGTTTAGAATTTCACAATTCAATGCTAAACCAACTTTGATGGCAAATTCTACTACTTGTTTATTTAACACAGGCATAGCACCAGGCAAGCCAAGGCATACTGGGCATACGTGTGTATTTTGATCGCCGCCGAATTCAGTGGTACAACCACAGAAGATTTTAGACTTAGTCTTAAGCTCTGTATGAATCTCTAAACCAACGACTGTTTCGTATTTACTACTCATAGAGAAACCTCCCCAGTTGGTGCTACTAATTGACAGTCCGGACGTGCTTGTTCAAATGTGAAAGCAGCACGTAATAATGTTTCTTCACCCATAGCAGGGCCAAGTAATTGTAATCCAATTGGCAAATTATTGCTACTCATACCTGCTGGGATGCTAATACCTGGAATACCTGCAAGATTTGCTGGTACTGTACAGATATCTTCTAAGTACATTGCTAATGGATCATTAGCTTTTTCACCAAATTTGTAGGATGTATTAGGTGCAGTTGGTGTCAAAATCAAATCCACCTTGGAGAATGCTTCGTCAAATTCGTTTTTAATAAGGCGACGAACTTTCAAGGCTTTCAAATAATAAGCATCATAGTAACCAGCACTCAATACATAGGTACCTAACAAGATACGGCGTTGCACTTCAGGACCAAAGCCTTCTGTGCGAGTTTTAGTAGACATATCTACAAGATTATCTGCAGGTACGCGCATACCATAGCTTACACCGTCATAACGAGCCAAGTTGGAGCTAGCTTCTGCCAATGCGATGATATAGTACGCAGACAACGCATATTTAGAGTTAGGTAAAGAAACCTCAACGATTTCAGCACCCAATTTTTTATATGTTTCGATAGCCTCTTCCATAGCTTTTCGAACTTCGCTATTGAGACCTTCGCCAAAGAATTCTTTTGGCACACCGATTTTAAGATTTTTTACATCATTTACAAGAGCTGTAGTGTAATCTACACGAGCACCTGGAATGGATGTGGAGTCTTTCGCATCATGACCAGAGATGGCATTTAATACTAAAGCAGCATCTGTTACATCACGAGTAATAGGTCCAATTTGGTCCAAAGAGGATGCGAAGGCGATTAAACCATAACGAGATACATTACCGTATGTTGGTTTTAAGCCTACAACGCCACAGAAGGACGCTGGTTGACGAATAGACCCACCAGTATCGGAGCCAAGAGCCCAAATAGCAGACCCGCTGGATACAGCTGCTGCACTACCGCCAGAAGAACCACCTGGTACGCAATCAGCATTCCAAGGATTAGATGTTTTAGCTAATGCAGAGTTCTCTGTAGAGCCACCCATAGCAAATTCATCCATATTAAGTTTACCAAGGCTAATATAATGATTGTTTTGTAAACGTTCAATAACTGACGCATTGTATGGAGGCACAAAGTTTTCCAACATTTTAGATGCACATGTTGCAGGTTCATCTTTAATACAAATATTATCTTTAATTGCACCAGGAATACCTGCCAATGGGGAAATAGCATCACCTTTAGCAATTGCTTCATCTACAAGCTTAGCTGTAGCCAAAGCACGATCATGAGAATCGGATAAGTACGCATGTACAGTCGGTTCCACTTTCGCTTTATGTGCAATAACAGCATTCGTCAATTCAACAGCGCTGATTTCTTTATTCACTAGTTTCTTGTGTAATTCATGAATTGTTGCCACAGCGAAACCTCCTATTCTTGTACAACGCGAGGTACTTTAAAGTACCCATCCTCTGCTTCTGGAGCATTGGATAAAGCTAAATCATGATCAAGGGATGGTTTTGTTTCATCCTCTCTAAATACATTGTGCAATGGTACTGCATGAGCCATAGGCTCCACACCATCAAGTTCTAATGCATCTAGTTCAGCAACATAAGTCAAGATGTCGGACAACTCTTTTTCTACATGTGCCATATGTTCTTCCTTAACTTCCAAGCGTGAAAGTAAGGCGATTTTTTTAATTTCCTCTTGGCTGATTTTCATCGAGACACATCCTTTCATAATTATTTATTATAAAGCAAATAATATATATTTTCAAAATATTGTAGAATGTATGATTATTGGATTTCTCCCAGTTCGCGTAGGAGTTCTACAAACTCTTCTTCATTCATAACACGAATACCCAATTCATTTGCTTTAGTAAGTTTACTACCACTGTCTTCGCCAGCAATAACAAGGGTTGTTTTCTTAGAAACAGAACCTGTAACCTTAGCCCCATGAGCTTCAAGAATCTTACCAGCTTCACTGCGACCCATAATTTCAAGTTTACCTGTGAGAACGACGATTTCGCCTTCCATTTGGTTGCCTGCTGCTTCAACAACATCTACAGTCATCTTAAGTCCAGCTTCTGTTAAGCCTTCAATGATTTCTACATGAGCAGGATCTTGACGGTATTCAACAATACTATCTGCCATTGTAGGACCAATCTCTTCTACTGCAACGAGTTCTTCCTTAGTAATAGTCATGAATCGTTCCATAGATTTTACAACACTTGCAATTGTTCCGGCTGCCTTAGATCCAATTAGTCGAATACCAAGACCATATAGTACACGATCTAATCCGCGAGATTTAGAATCTGCGATAGCTTTTACCAAATTCTCAGCAGACTTCTTACCCATTCGGTCCATGGTAACTAGTTGTTCGACCGTTAAATGATATAAATCAACAACATTGGTGATTAATTTGTTATTGATTAGGTTTTCTACAATACTAGGCCCGAGACCATCAATATTCATAGCATCGCGAGATGCAAAATGGATAATTTGTTCCTTTTCAATGGCAGGACAATGTTTATTGGTACAACGAACAGCGGCTTCACCTTCACGTCGGACTGCAGGAAATTCGCATACAGGACATGTATTAGGAATTGTAAAAGGCACTTCAGAACCAGTTCGTTTTTCAGGAACTACGCGAATAACCTCTGGAATGATCTCGGCTGCCTTGTGAATGATGACATGGTCACCAATGCGAATATCTTTTTCATTGATGAAGTCTTGATTATGTAATGTAACACGACTTACATTTGTACCGGATACGAATACAGATTCCAATTCACCAGTTGGAGTAAGAACACCTGTACGTCCTACATTGATAGTAATATCCTTAAGAACGGTTTCTACCTCTTCTGGTGGATATTTGTAAGCTGTAGCCCACTTAGGATCCTTCGCAGTACTGCCAAGTACCTCTTGGTCATCGAAACTATTAACCTTAATTACCATACCGTCTGTATCGTATGGCAACTCATGGCGCTTTTCACCCCAATAATTAATAGCCTCTATGACTTCGTCAATTGTTTTGCATACGCGGTAATGAGGATTTACAGAAAACTTGAACGTTTCTAGACTTTGGAGCAATTCCTCTTGGCTATGAATATTAGCTCCCACTTCAGAACCGATTGCATAGGCAAAGAATGCTAAATTACGACTAGCCGTAATGGCAGGATCTTGTTGACGCAAAGAACCAGCTGCTGCATTACGAGGATTTACGAAGGTAGGTAAGCCCTCTTCATCACGTTCTTCATTTATACGTTTAAATTCACTATGAGGCATATATGCTTCACCGCGAACCTCGATAAATTCTGGCGCATCCTCTAGATATAAAGGAATGGATTTAATAGTACGCACATTAGCAGTTACGTCTTCACCAACGCGACCATCACCACGTGTTACGGCACGTACAAACATGCCGTTCTCATAGTGCAAATTAACAGCTAAACCATCGATTTTAAGTTCTACCACATAAGCAGAAGGCTTATGACCTAATTCCTTCTCTACACGACTAGCAAATGCACGTACTTCATCAGCACTAAATACATTAGATAAGCTCAACATAGGGCGGCCATGGACGACCTTTTCAAAGGAACCTTCTACCTTCATGCCTACCCGTTGTGTTGGCGATGATGGCACAATATATTCAGGATGAGCTGTTTCCAAATCAACAAGCTCACGATATTTTTTATCATATTCAAAGTCACTCATTGTAGGAGCATCTTTTACGTAGTATAAATACTGCGCATGAGTTAGCTCTTGTTGTAACTCTTTAATTCTATCTTTCGGATTCATATTACATCCCTTTTATAGTGCAGTAACACTCTATACGTTCCTTACAAGTAAGGTAGAGAGGTTAACTGCCATACACAAATTTTATCCCTTCTTAACAGGTGCAAATTTTGCCATTACTACACGTACACCTTGTGTGGGGAATTCAATTGTCAGCTTCATACCAGCCCCTTCGCCGGCAACATTGATGACTTTACCATTGCCCCACTTGCTATGAATAGCCGTATCGCCAATATTCCAATCAGCAATCACTTCATTGCGAACGATTGGCTTTGTAACTGGTCGGCTTGTAACACTCATATGTTGCGGTACATGACGCTTAATATCATCAGGTACTTTACGCTTAGCACGCAAACCATCTACTAACTCTTCTGGAATTTCATCGATAAAACGAGATGGTAAATAGCTGCTAGTGCGTCCAAATACGGTACGCGTAGTGGCATTAGAAATATATAATTCCTTTTCAGCACGAGTAATACCTACATAAGCAAGGCGGCGTTCCTCTTCAATTTCCTCAGGGTTCATCAAGGTGCGACTATGAGGGAATAAACCTTCCTCCAAGCCACCTAAGAATACAATAGGGAATTCCAAACCTTTCGCAGCATGTAATGTCATCAATGTAACTTTAGACTCTTCTTGCTCGAAAGAATCAACATCATTTACAAGTGCTACTTGTTCCAAGAAGTCTTCCACTGTACCAGTTGGATTTGTATCTTGGAAGTCTTTAGCTACAGATAAAAGTTCACCGATATTCTCAGCGCGAGCCTGATCTTGTGGATCTGTACTCTCTTCTAATTGTGCCAAGTAACCGGTTCTATCGAGAATAGATTCTAAGATATCAAGTACCGTTTTATCTTCCATTTCAGCTACGAGAGTAAAGATAAGGATACCAAATTCCTCTAACTTTTCCTTTGTCTTACCTTTAATCGTATCTACTAGATGCAACTGTGTTAATGTCATAAACAAGGACGTGCCATTTGCGCGAGCATAATCTTGTAGTTTTGCCACTGTAGTAGCACCAATACTACGCTTAGGTACATTGATGATGCGCAATAAACTCAAATCATCGAATGGATTATATAACACGCGTAAGTAAGCTAAAACGTCCTTAATTTCTTTACGATCATAGAACTTCGTGCCCCCTACCATCGTATATGGCAGAGCCCGTTTAATCAGCGCTTCTTCAAGTACACGAGATTGAGCATTTGTACGGTACAAAATAGCCATATCACCATAAGGCACACCATGAATATCGTGCTTTTTAGCGATAGTATCGCCGATGAAAGCAGCTTCTTCATGTTCAGACTGAGCCGTAAAATGCTGAATTTTAGCCCCTTCTGTCTTATCTGTCCATAAATTTTTCTTAGGACGGCCTTCATTATTTTCAATTACCGCATTGGCTGCATCAAGAATAATCTTTGTAGAACGATAGTTTTGTTCCAACTTGATGGATGTACAGTTCGGATAATCCTTTTCAAAGTCCAAGATATTTTGAATATCTGCGCCACGCCATGCGTAAATACTTTGATCAGCATCACCTACAACGGCAATATTTTTCCAATGAGAGGCTAATAATTTAGCCAATAAATATTGAGCATGGTTCGTATCTTGATATTCGTCGATCATAACATAACGAAAACGTTTGCTATATTTATCTAACACAGCCTCATTGGACTGTAATAATTTAACAGCTACCAATAAAAGATCATCAAAATCTAGAGCATTATTCTTACGCAATTCCCGTTCATAATACTCATATACATCAGCAACCTTTTCTTGGTAAAAGTCTCTTGCTTGCTTTCTAAAATCTGAGGCAAATAACAATTTATTTTTTGCATCAGATATGGCACCAATCATAGCACCTACAGGATAGTATTTATCGTCGAGGTTTAATGCTTTTAAAGCAGCCTTAATAACAGCTTGAGAGTCAGATGTATCGTAGATTGTAAAGTTACTGTTATAACCTAAGAAGTTATCTAATTCAAAACGCAAGAATTTCGCACAGAAGCTATGAAATGTGCTGAGCCAAATGCGATTGGCTACATCACCAACAAGACCTTCTACACGGCTTTTCATCTCCTTAGCCGCTTTGTTGGTAAATGTAATCGCCAAGATTTCATATGGATTAACACCTTGAGCTAATAAATGTGCAATGCGAACGGTTAACACCTTTGTTTTACCAGATCCAGCACCAGCTAAAATCAATAAAGGGCCTTCCGTATGTTGAACGGCTTGTTGCTGCTCTTTATTTAAACCTGTTAGTAATGAATTCATCGGAACACCCCTATCGCCCTTACAAATACTATAGTTTGATAATCATATAAATAGAGAAGAAGAACGTTGCAAGCAACGTTCTTTATCTTTGTATACTACTATACTATTTCATAGCACCAAGAATTGGTGGTACGATTTGTTTTTTACGAGACATAGTATTTGGCAAGAATACACCATTGTCTTTAACTTCTTTTTCGAATGCTTTTGTTACTACAGCCTCAACATCACCACTGAATAGCAATGTAGTGCTTTCATCAAGAATATTTGTAACCATAATGTAAGATGCATCGTAGTTGTTAGCACTGCGAAGAGCTTCTAAAGCCGCTACAAGTTCCCCTTGTTTAGCCAATACATCTGTTGTATCCATAACAGAAATTTGGCCGATAGAAATTGTTTTACCTGCTTCAGAAAATTCTTTCATATCAGTACGAACAATATCATCATTAGTCAAATCAGAAATGTCTGCACCAGCTTTTAACATATCAAGGCCATAAGATTCGATGTCAACACCAGCGATTTCAGCTAATTTATGAGCCATTTCTTTATCTGTTTCTGTGCATGTTGGAGAACGGAATAATACAGTATCAGAAATGATAGCAGATAACATCAAACCAGCAATACCTTTAGGAATTTCTTGATTGTTTTCTATGTATAATTTAGTAATGATTGTATTAGAGCAACCTACTGGTTCTAAACGCATGAATACAGGACCATCAGTTTCGAAATCACCAATGCGGTGATGATCCACAACACCGCACATATTCATAGACTTGTAACCGTCAATGATTTGTTTAGATTCATTGTGGTCTGTTAGGTATAAGTTGCCACCTTCTGGAGCAAATTCTTCCCAGTTCTTAACGATTTGTGGATGTTCAAAACCAAAATGGTTCAAAATGTATGTTGTTTCTTTGTTCGCTTCACCTGCACATACTGGAGTTGCTGGTGTACCCATTTGAGTTAACAAATTAGCAAAAGAAATAGCAGAACAAATGGAATCTGTATCAGGGCTTTTATGACCTGCTACATATGTTTTTACTTCACTCATAATATACCTCTTTTATATTAATTTCACACTTAATATCGACTTACGTCAATCCGATTTTTAACTCTATTATTATATCATAAATTATATAAAAAAACACGCCACTACTAAGTAGTGGCGTGTTTTTATCATTCTACAAAATTATCTAATGTAGATGATTAGTCGTGATTTTTTTTGCGGTTTGTCAATAAACCAGGCCCAAGTGTTTCAATGATGATAAACAACATTGGAATGATAAAGATACCAAACAATGTTGCTGTTGTCATCCCTGCTACTACTGTAATACCCATAGTTGTTCTAGCACCAGAACCAGCACCAGAAGACAATGCCAATGGCAATACACCAAGGATAAACGCAAAGGATGTCATCAAGATTGGACGTAAACGAATTTTTGCAGCTTCGATAGCGGCATCAACAACGTTCATACCACGTTCGTCTACACGAATCTTAGCGTACTCGATGATTAAGATCGCATTTTTTGCGGCCAAACCAACAAGGGTCAAAAGACCGATTTGCATATAAATATCGTTAGCTAAGGAATATCTACCTGTAAAATTCAACAAGAATGGAACTAAAGAAGCTCCAATCATACCAGATGGTACAGAGAACAATACGGCAAATGGAACCTTCCAAGATTCATACAAAGCAGCCAAGATTAAGAATACAAATACTAGACCTAAACCAAGAATCATGATGGTTTGAGAACCAGCTTTCAATTCTTCACGAGATTGACCTGCCCAGTCATATGTATAACCAGCTGGTAACGTTTTAGCTGCCGCCTCTTTCAATGCATTAATAGCATCACCAGAGGAGTAACCACGTGCTTGAGAACCGCCGATTTGTACAGCCATAGCATTATCAAAACGTGTAATACTAGATGGCATACCAGTTTGTTCCTTCGTAATATAGTTAGAAACTGGAACCATAAGGCCCTTACTATTACGAACAGCTAACATATTAAGCTGATCTGCATTTTGACGATAAGCGTCTTCAGCTTGAACTACTACTTTGTAGTTTTTACCATATGTAGTAAAGTCATTGACTTGAATACTACCATAGAAACCTTGTAATGTAGTAAAAATATCTGCTAATGCCACACCATCTTGGGCCGCTTTTTCGCGGTTTACATCAAATTGTAAGGATGGTGTAGATGTATCGAAGGTAGTGTAAACAGATTGAATGGCAGGGCTCTTACGAGCTTCTGCTAAGAATTCATTAGCACGTTCCGCCATAACTTGTGGGCTATCACCAGCTTTGTTGATGATGTACATGCTAAAACCACCAGTAGTACCAAGACCAGGAATAGATGGTGGATTCAATGCAATAACTGTAGCTTCAGGAACACCTTGTGCAGCAAAGCCAAATGTTTGACCAATCATAGCATTAATGGATGTAGCTTGTGTTGTACGATACTTCCAGTCAGACATGGTTGCAAAAATTACACCAGCACTAGATTTTTGACCGCCACCTAAAAGGTCAAAGCCTGCTACAGTAAATACTTCTTGGAATAATTGTTCATCCTTAGGCTTTTCAGGATCATTTTTACCTTCCAAGAAAGATGCGATTTTTTCAAGTGTAGCCATAGTACGTTCTGATGTAGCACCAGGTGGCTCATTAACAGCAATCATGTAGTAACCACTATCCTCTGCAGGTACAAAGGATGTTGGTAAGAAGTGGAATACTAAACCTGTACCACCAGCAAAGATTAATAATGCAATAACAGTTAAGCTCAAACGATGGCTTAAACGAGCCAATTGGATACCATACCAATTGCTAAAACGCTCTAAAGCTGCATTAAATTTGTTTAACTGACGATGTACCCAGTCTTCACGTTCTTTTGGTGTGTGAGGTTTTAACATCGTAGCACATAGGGCTGGTGTCAAAACAAGAGCGACAATCGCAGAAATAACAACAGATACAGCGATTGTTAAAGCAAACTGTTTGTAAAGGATACCTGTCATACCACCCATGAAGGCAACCGGTACGAATACCGCTACCAATACAAAGGCGATACCAATTACAGGGCCTTGTACATTTTCCATCGCTTTAATAGCCGCCTCTTTAGGAGACAAACCATTATATTGTAATTCGTACTCTACCGCTTCTACTACTACGATAGCATCGTCAACTACGAGGCCGATAGCCAATACCATGGCAAATAGAGTTAATGTATTGATGGAGAAATCTAATAATACGAATGCCCCAAATGTACCAAGCAAAGATACTGGCACAGCAATCATCGGGATAATTGTAGAGCGCCAAGATTGTAAGAATACATATACTACAAAAAGAACGAGTAGCAATGCTTCTACAAAGGTATGCTCTACCTCATTAATTGAAGCACTTACGAATTTTGTATTATCTACAACTACGTTATATTGCATATCTGGTGGGAAGGATTTAGATTGTTCATCCAACACCTTCTTAACATTAGCAATTGTTTCTAATGCATTCGCATCATTTTGAAGAGAAATAGCAAAACCTGCTACCTCTTTATGAGCGGACTTAGCAATAAAGTCATAGCCTTTAGCTCCAATTTGAATGCGTGCAACATCCTTTAAATGTAACACCTTACCATTGGAACTTTTAATAGCAATGTTACCAAATTGTTCAGGTGTCACAAGACGACCTTCAATTTTGATAGGATATTGGAATGCTTGTTCCCCATTAGTAGGATTTTGACCTACTGTACCTGCTGCAGCCTGTAAGTTTTGACCCTTAATAGCTGCCGTTACTTCAGAAATAGTAACACCAAGGTTTTGCATTTTGGCAGGATCTAACCAAATGCGCATAGCATAGTCAGAACCGAACTCTTGTACAGAACCTACACCCTTAATGGCTTTAATAGCATCCATCATATAGTTGGTACTATAGTTCTTTAAGAATGTAGAATCATAAGTACCATCAGGTGAGTTCAAGGAAAATACCATAGCCATATCACCAGAAGATTTAGTAGTTGTAACACCAACTGCTTGTACCTCTGCAGGTAATTGAGCAAGTGCTGCTTGTACACGGTTTTGTGTATTAACCGTATCCATATCGGCATCTGTGCCTTGATTGAACTGAACAGTCAAAGAGTAACTACCATTACTAGAGCTACTAGATGTCATATAGTCCATATCTTGTACGCCTACGATTTGTGTTTCAATAACACTGGCTACCGTATCATTAACAACTTGAGCCGTTGCACCTGTATAGGCAGTGTTTACACGAACTGTAGGTGGAGAAATTTGTGGATATCGAGCTATCGGAAGGTTCATCATAGAAATGAGACCTACCAAGGTAATAACAATGGCTATTACAATGGCAAAGATAGGTCGATTAATAAAGAATTTCGACACGATCTAGCCCCCTTCTATTTTGTAGTTTTTAATTGTTCTTTTGAAAGCAATTTAGCATTAACCTTCACACCGTTTTTAACCTTAGTTAAGCCATCAACGATGATTGTGTCTCCAGGTGCTAAACCGGCTTTAATAATTGTATCGCTACCACTTGTACCGCCAACTTCAACACTTTTTTGTTCTACTACACCATCAGCATTTACAACATAGATAAAGTTTTTATCCATGATTTGAAGAATGGCACGACTAGGAACAAGAATAGCATCTTTAAGTTTTTGACCAGGAGAAATCACTGTAGCAAACATATTTGGCAACAACAAATGATCAGGATTTGGGAAAGATGCTTTCAACACAAGCTTACCTGTTGATTGATCAAGACTTTTTGCGGCTTGAACAATAGAACCCGGTTGATTATACGTTTCGCCATCAGCAAGTTTTAATTGAATATTTGGACCATTGGAATCATCGCCAGTTGGATTTTTCATGAAGTCAAGATATTCTTGCTCTGTCATACTAAATTCAACAAAGATTGGATCGATAGAATCAATGGTTACTAATGTTGTAGAACCTGCTTGTACAAATGTACCCATATCGATATCATCCATACGTAATGTACCAGAATATGGTGCATATACCATTGTATCGCCATAGTTATCTTGAGCAATTTTTACGGATGCTTCGTATGCTTCATAAGCTGCCTTAGCTTGTTCTACAGTACTTCGTTGTGTATCTACACGTTGTTGCGCAATAGCATCTTGTTGAGCTAATGTTTCATAACGATTAAGGTCTACTTCAGCATTTTTATAGTTTGCATTAGCTTGAGCAGCTTGTGCTTCTGCATTAGCAAGAGTAGCTTCGTATTGACGAGAATCGATACGATATAATGGCTGGCCAGCAACAACTTGCTCCCCGCCTTTAACATATTTTTCAACTACGTAACCGGTTACACGAGCATGTACAGCTACAGAGTTTTCTGCAACTACTGTACCAGCATAGGTTTGGTTTACCTGTGCATCACTTGCAGTAATTTTGTATGCATTGACACTCACGTCGCCTGCTTGCTGTTGATTACTGCCACAACCAGCAACCATTACAGCGGATACAACGAGAGCCGCTAACATACGGGAATAACGGAACTTCATTATCTGTACTCCTTTACACGAAACTAATCATCTATGTGTCATAATTACATAAATACCTTTATATATTTTACAGGATTCTATAGACAAAGTCAATTTTTTCGATACTCCTCCACCTTTATAGAACATAGATAAAATCTAATTAAATATCTATGCGCCGTGGGGAAATCATGGGGAAACCATGGTGAAATTTCAAGCGAATAAATGCGTATTTTAGCGATCATATAGGAACATTAAAAAAAGCTAGAAGATTAGGTAACTACTGGTTTTATCCAGTATTTACGTATCTTCTAGCTTTAGCTTGAATATTGGTGGAGATGAGGGGAGTCGAACCCCTGTCCAGAAGTGTTGCCATATAGACTTCTCCGAGCACAGTCTATGATTTAGATCTCAGGTTGCTACCGCTCACAGACAAGCTACACAACCCCAGTTCATATTGTCTCACCTAATTCATATGAACAACTGAATTAAGCCAGCCTACGGTTTGACGTCCATTCACACTTGGTAGGCACAAGTATGAGGGACGTAGCTTATGCAGCTAATGCAAAATTTTCTTCTGCGTTTAAATGTTTTCCCACCGTTTAACGGCCTCATGGAACGCCGACTCGCTATCTATACCACACGCACCCCTGTCGAAACCTTTACATCCCCGTGCGTCGGTTTAATAATTATAAGCCTATTTAGTATTAGTGTCAATTATATGAAACCTTTATATCTCAGATATATTCACTATTGTTAGACTACTCTACTTACCTAATATCGACGACTTAACCAATCAAATTTCGGTTTCTTTTAATTCTATCCTTATTAGATATATTATGCACTATCATGAGTCTAGTTGTTTCATAGCTTTATGCAGTGATTGGCACACATAATCTATTTGTTCTTTATCATGAGCAGCTGTAACGGTTAATCGAATTCTACTTTCACCAATAGGTACTGTAGGTGGACGAATAGCTGTTCCAATAATGCCAGCCTCATATAGATAATCAGATACTGCAAGTGTATCTTCATTACTTCCGATTAGTATTGGGAAAATTGGCGTTTCATTGGTAGCATCAATTCCCATTGAAAGTAATTGATCTGCCATATAGTTTACATTCGCTTGTAAACGCCCTAAAACAGATGCATCAGTCGCAAGAAGCTGTAGTGCAGCTAAGGCAGCCCCTATATCAGCAGGAGATAATGCGGTAGAAAATATAAAGCTACGGCTCGTATTAACAAGATAATCTATGATAGTACTATTTGCCGCCACATAGCCACCAACAGAACCTAAAGATTTACTCAACGTACCAAGTTGAATATCTATCTCTTTTTCTAGATTAAAATAAGCAGCCGTACCATGACCATTACCAATAGTTCCCGTTGCATGAGCGTCGTCTACCATGAGCAAAGCATTGTAGTCACGACTTAATTCATATAATGTATCGAGTGGTGCAATATCTCCATCCATGCTAAATACACCATCTGTAACTATAAGCTTTCGAGTATTTCTATTTACCTGTTTTAACAGATACTTTAACTCGTCTACATCACAATGGCTGTAAGCCTTTACGGTTCCTCTACTCAATCTACAACCATCAATAATACTAGCATGATTTAGAGCATCGCTAAAAATAATAGTATTCTTATCAGCTATGGCAGAAATAGTTCCCACATTGGCCATATAACCTGTATTAAATACAAGGGCTTTTTCAGTATTCTTGAAATTAGCTAATTCTTTTTCTAGCTCTGTAAATAATGGAAACGTACCAGATACAAGGCGCGATCCACCAGATCCTGTTCCATATTGTTGGGCCCCTTTCAGGGCCCCTTCTATTACACGAGAATCAAAAGTTAAGCCCAAATAATTATTTGAAGCCATCATCAAATATTCTTTATCATCTCGTTTTACTCGCACTGCATCAATAGGGCAGTATTCTTTTAAGGTTCGTAGATTATGGTTCTTTACCTTAGAGTCTAATTGTTCTTTAAAAAATTCGTACATTCTATCACCGTTGAACAAGTACAGGAGCTTTTTCCAAGTACTGAACTACACTTTCATAATCTATATCAGACCGCACAAAGAAAACACGGCCCCCTATATCAGAGCCTAATTCTTTCATATTAGGAATGCGATGGTATACACCATTGCAAGCAACATAACCTACTGTATAATCTGGATCATCAGACCAACATAATTCGCCCACAATACCATGTGCTGATTGAACCTTTGAAGCTAATACTAAGGCCTCTCTCATATGTTCATTATCACCTAATGCATAAGAGTCAAAGGAGTCCATATGACTAACACGTACTCCGCGGTCACCTGTATCTAATCGCTCACCAGTAATTGCATCTACTAACATAGCACCGCGCATAGATTTATCTAAACCTTGTAACAAAGATATAGCTTTATAAACAGCTACCTCACTAATAGCAGGACCTTGTAAAAGTTCAGTCCCCAATTGATGAGATTCAGAAATGCTACTAGTTTTATGTTCTTCTACCTTTAAACAGTCAATATATGTAATCTTCTCCGGTGGGATTAAATCTACAGTAATATTGATAAAATCAGCTGTTCCTTTACTGTGATGCAGTGCGCGTTCAGCTAACGATTGAGCTATAGCCCCTACTTCTTCTAACTCCACAATCCGCTCTGCCCCAGAAATATGGTGGCCCCCTTTTTCATGGGGACCACCTTGAGCAGCACGCATGCGTACACTATATAATTCAGCCATTATGACACCTTCCCTTTAACAAGATCATTTTGAGGTACTTGGCTGTGAATCTTACGGAATACTTTCACAAATACTGGCGCCATAATGACTGTAAAAATCATGCCAGGCACTGCTAATGCAACCATAGGTAATGCAGCCTTACCGATATATACAGACAAGGTCAATCGTGCTAATGCAGATGCAATCGGGCCGGAAATCATAATACCTATCATATGATTGTGGCACATCCAAAGAATTAGACCTACAATAAGACGGAATTGCATGGCAATCATAACATTTAGAATAGTTTGGGTACCTAGTGCCAAACCGATTAAACTAGATAGACATCCGCTAATAATATATTTCTTAAATCCGAATACGGCACATATGGCTACCGCTAACGGAGCTGACAGTTGAAACTCTATACCTGGAATGACATTAGGTATTTTAATAGCACCTAATACAGTAATCATAGCCGTTAAAATAGCAACCTCTGTAATGTACCGAATGTTCTGATTCATGATGTTTCTCCTCTACTTAGAAAATGTCAACCACAAACACGACCCTTTGTTTACATTATAATTTCAATATACATATTTATCAACTAAAAATACAAGATAAGTTGACAAATATCACAAAAAAAAAGACCGAGTCAAATGACTCGATCTTTTTATCTTAATATTTTTGTTGCTCTTTTAGACGCTTTGCAATATCTCGCTTAGCATCACGTTCTGCCATATCTTGACGTTTATCGTATAACTTCTTACCAGTTACAAGGCCTACTGTAACCTTCACATAGCCATGGCTAAAATGGAAATTAAGCGGCACCAAAGAGAACCCTT
The DNA here is from genome assembly GCA_959601155.1 of Veillonella parvula. Taxonomy (GTDB): domain Bacteria; phylum Bacillota; class Negativicutes; order Veillonellales; family Veillonellaceae; genus Veillonella; species Veillonella parvula_R. Next base: position 443,126 of record CAUGOU010000001.1, read on the forward strand.
TCTCCTTAACTTGAGCATGCAATTTATTAATTTCAGATTTATGCATCAACAATTTGCGGGTCCGTTCGGGTTCATGATTAAAGCGATTTCCCTGTTCATATGGGCTGATATGAACGCCATACAACAAAAGCTCGCCTTTATCAATACGACAAAAGCTATCCTTTAAGTTCAGTTTACCTTGGCGTATAGATTTAATTTCAGTACCTGTCAAAGCAATGCCTGCTTCATAAGTTTCATGAATATTAAAATCATGACGGGCCTTACGATTATCAGCAATAAGAGATGGACTAGATTGTTTTGCCATATATACCTCTATCGTTTACGTTTACTTTTAGATTTCTTAGATTGACTACGCTTAGTCGTTTTAGTAGACTTCTTACGACTTGATTTACCTTTACTAGATTTTTTACTGAAAGCATCGTATCTAGAATGACCAGATTTATTACTATCACGTCGTGAAGATTTTTTACTGGATTTGCCTGAAGATTTACGATCTTTACGACTACCAAAGCTATCGCGACTAGTTGCATAGTCAGAACCATTGCGCAATTGTTCTTGTATAGCCATTAGATTATTGACTTCACCTAGTACAAAGTCGATTTGTTTCTTTTCTACATCGGCTTTTACTAATGTAACAGTTACCTTTTCACCTAAATGATAGGTTTTACCTGTTCTCTTGCCTACAAGCACAAAATGTTCTTCATCGAAGAAATAGTAATCATCGTTCATCATGCTCATATGCACAAGGCCATCGATACCGTTTTCTAATTCTATAAACATCCCAAAGGATGTAATACTAGAAATAGTTCCCTCGAAGACTTCCCCTACAAATGGAACCATGTATTGAGTCTTTTTAAGATCTACTGTGTCTCGTTCGGTCTCAGTAGCTACTTGCTCCTGTATAGAAGAATGTTCAACAGCTCCAGCTAAGAATGCTTCCTCTACATCCCGTTTAGAATAACCATTTTTCCAATGCATATCTGCTTTTAAAAGGCGGTGAACCATTAAGTCAGGATATCGTCTAATAGGAGATGTGAAATGCGTATAACATGTAGATGCCAAGCCAAAATGACCCACATTGTTGGTACTATATTTAGCTTGCTGCATGGAACGCAAGGTCATAATTTGAGCTACTTGCTCAATATCTTGCCCTTTTACTACATCTAAGATTTTTTGGAAATCTCGTGGTGTCACACCATCAGTACTTAGAACTAGGTTTTGACCTAAATAATTAAGCACCTTTTGGAATAAATCTAGTTTTTCCTCACTAGGATTCTCATGAATACGATATACCGATGTACGGTGTGTATGCTCTAAATGTGTAGCCACTGTTTCATTGGCAATGAGCATACATTCTTCGATAAGTCGTTCTGCCATGGTGCGATCTCGTTTTACGATGCGCAACGGTGTACCATCATGATCAAGTAATACCTTGTACTCAGGAAAATCAAAGTCCAATGCACCTCTACGGCGACGCATTGCATTAAGAATTTTAGAGATTTCTGCTAAATCGCGAAGCATAGGCATAAAGTCTTGTAAATCGTCAGGAATAATATTTTCTTCCAGCGCCTTATACACTTCTTTATAGCTACAACGACGGCCTACATGGATAATAGATGGTCGAATGCGATAATGTACAACCTTACCATCTTTATTAATTTCCATCATACACGTCATAGCATAACGGTCTTCATGAGCATTTAAACTACAAATACCATTGGATAAAACCTCTGGTAACATCGGTACTACTCTATCAACTAAATATACAGATGTCCCCCGTTTATAGGCCTCGTTGTCAATGGCTTGCCCAGATGTTACATAATGACTTACATCTGCAATATGTACGCCTAATTCATAATTACCATTTGGTAATTTACGACCACTCACAGCATCGTCTAAATCTTTTGCATCTTCCCCATCGATGGTAACCATCTGTACATCACGAAGGTCCCAACGATCAGAATCCTCATGAATCACAGTATCAATTTTCTGGCTAGCTTTAATGACATCGTCTGGGAAATTAAATGGAATCTTATGATTCGCCATGATGCAGTTAATATCGAGACCTACATCACCTTTATAGCCAAGAATTTCCGTTATAATACCTTCTGGCTTTTTATCACCTTCCGGCCATTTTGTAATTTTGACTAGTACCTTTGCGCCACTACGAGCATCTAATGTATTTTTTAAATCTACAAAGATATCTGTCCCTATACGCTCATCATCAGGGATAACAAAGCCAAAGTGTTGTTGTCGGTCATAGGTACCTACTACAGTTTCATTAGCTCGTTCAATAACATCAACGATGACGCCTTCTCGTTTATGCTTTGTATAGTTAGACGGTACAACGCGAACTCGAACCTTATCATTGTGCATAGCAGTTCCTTTATTTTGTTCTGCTACATAAATATCTTCATCATCCAGCATAATAACAAATCCATAAGATTTACGATATCCTTTGTAGATACCTTCATATTCTTCATGCTGTTGATCTTCATATCGGTATACATCTGGTCGAGATGAAGTTAATACGCCTTCACGGGCGAGCATTTTCGCAGATCGAATAAACATTTCAAGATCTTTGCCACCTCGAATACGATTATCCATTGCTGCATCCTCAATATGGTATGCATGTGGTTGTATAGATTTATAAAAGTCCAATACCTTCTTCTTCAAGTCTGCACCCCCTTATTAGGATGAAAAAAGAAAAAGCCTGCAAAGCAGGCTTTCATCATTAGAATTGATTAATCATTGCCCCTAACACTAAGCTCAACACAGCAAAGATAATCCCCAATATAATCGTACATTTAGATAAGAAAGCATCTAAACCGCGTTGCTTACCACCAAAAGAAGAGTCTGCCGCACCAGAAACAGCACCGCCCATGCCTGCATTTTTGCTATTTTGTGCAACAACTACTACAATTAATAAAATAGATACGATTACTTCTACAATCATTAAGAAATTTGTCACGACTGTCATCCTTCCTGTGATGCTCGATGCGAGCCCAATACACGATGTTCTAAATACTTCTCTAATTTACGTTTTACCCTTTGTAGCGCATTATCAATAGATTTAACACTACGATCTGTGACCTCAGCCATTTCTTGATAGGAACGTCCATCAAGGTATCCTTCCAAGACTTCCCATTCGAGATCACTTAAAATATGACCAATATTGTGCTCAATATCATCTAGTTCCTCTTGACTGATAATGAGGTCTTCAGGATTTGTAATCTTTGTTGAAGATAGCATTTCAATCAATGTACGCTCAGAGTCCTCTGTATACACCGGTTTATTTAAGGATATATAGGAGTTCAAAGGCGCATGTTTTTGTCTTGTAGCCGATTTAATAGCTGTAATAATTTGTCTAGTTATACAAAGTTCTGCAAAAGCTCTAAAAGACGCTAATTTATCATGTTTAAAATCTCGCGTCGCCTTATAGAGTCCAATCATCCCTTCTTGGATGATATCCTCTCGGTCGGCACCTACCAAAAAATAGGAGCGAGCCTTAGCTCTTACAAAGTTCTTATATTTATTAACAATATAATCGATTGCAAACTCATTTTGCTCTTCCTGAGCTATGACCACAACTTGCTCATCGGTCATTTCCTTGAAATTGTAATCAGACTTGCGTGTATGAATCATTTTCATAAGCTCCTCCTTACAATTGAGCGAGAAAAACCAATATATTTATTATACTGGAACGGTATATGATTTTCAACTATCAATGACCTCGACGCAATTTCTCAAGCTTTTCAGCAACTTCAGGAGATAATAAACCTCCCACTTCATTACGACGCACTGAAAATTGATCACGTCTATGTTCATGAGCATATTGAAGTCGTTCTTCTTCCTTAGCTATACGAATCATATTTTGCAACTCACGAGCAGGAATGCGCAACCCGCCAGAGCCTAGAATTTGATTCTGTTCTGCCCCATCGGAGGTTACAACATATACATTAGTATATTTGCCTTTACGTAAAAATACCTCTCGTTCAATAAAGGAATCCGCCGTTTCTCCATCCTCAGTATACACTTCGATAAATCCACTTGTAATAGATTCAATGGAACCTCCAGATTTTGTATACTTACCATCAAATACAAGGATTACTTCGTAACCCTTAAATTTACCATAGTTCAACAATCTATCTCGAAGCTCCATTCTCGCATGTTCTAAAGACTCATGAGCCAATTTTTTCAAATGAGTCCAAGCAAAAATAACATTATAGCCGTCTACAATTAAAATATCTTTTAGCATGATTATTTCGCCTGGCGTTGACGTACCGCCTCATACATAAGAACTGCAGCTGCAACAGATGCATTCAAAGAATTCAAATTTCCATACATAGGAATTGTTACAAGGAAATCACAAGCTTCTTTTACAACGCGACTAATCCCCTTACCTTCATTACCAATGACTATAACCGTAGGAATTGTCATATCTGCTTCATACAAGGTACGATCACCTTCCATATGAGCCCCCATTACCCAAAATCCTTGTTTTTGAAGTTGTTTAATGGTTTGCACTACATTGCCAATTTGTACAAGTGGAATTTGTTCAATAGCTCCAGCAGATGTCTTTGCAACAGTAGCATTAATAGGCGCATTATGTCGTTTAGGAATGAGTACAGCCGTAGCTCCCGCACATTCAGCAGTACGAATGATAGCTCCCATATTATGTGGGTCTTCAACCCCATCCGTTAAGATGAGTAAAGGAACCTCATGTGTCGTTTCTTGTAATACCTCTCCCAATTCTTTAAATTGAACGGCCGATACAAGAGCTATAACCCCTTGATGTGGTACCTCCAAATCGTACTTATTCATCTGTTTAACTGGTGTAGGTCTAACTTCAATTCCTTGAGATTTAGCAAGGCCTACAATATCAGCTAACCCTGTTTTTACCTTATCTTCACTGACCAGAATACGTTGAATAGAACGGCCACTTTTAAGGGCTTCTTTAACCGCATTGCGACCTACAATATAATTATCCATACTACATACCTCGTAGAGTTATAGAAAAGGCTTGCCCCAAGATATGCTGTAAGCGGTCTTCTTGGCGCGTTTCATAAAGAAATCCTAGTACTGCTTCAAAGGCCGTACTACTGCGATATTCTTGAACAGTACTACTTTTAGGCACGTTTACATTACTATTTCTAGCACGGCGTGCAATAGCTTGTTCCTCTTCTGTGAAAGCATCTTCTATTTCTAGCAATACTTTCGCCTGTGATTTAGCACAAATAAATTCAGTAACAATTGTATGCAATACCTGTACCTTTGTGATATTCATTTGCACTACTCGTTCGCGTACATACATGGAGTATACTGCATCGCCGATATAAGCTAGCATAACTGCATCAGCACTTAGGCACTCTTCTATAGTCCGATTACGCAAACGAAGCGGCTCTTCTTCAAGAGCCGTCAGTTTTTTTATCGCTTCATTCTTTAAGAATTGAAATTGTTTAAACTTCACGTTTTTTCCACCGTGCACCTTGAGGGGAGTCCTCAATAGTAATACCAATCTCAGCTAATCGATCGCGAATACAATCAGCTAATGCCCATTGCTTTTGGTCCCGACAAGCTTGACGTACAGAAAGAATAACTTGCATTAATTCTTCGTATTCAGCAGCATTAGCACCCGTATTGCCTTCCCAAGCTTTTTCAAGAACACCAATAACATCTGTCATAAATTTGAAGATTCGTTTCACTTCAGCAATTGCCTCTTGGCAAACAACGCCTTCTCTACTTGTTACAGCTTGATAGTAGATATTAATTTCTTTTGCAAGACCGAACATACTAGAAGTTGCTAGAGCAGTGTTGAAATCATCACTCATAGCATCCTCAAATTCTTCTTCGTATGCTTTCGCTTTTTCTAATAAGCGTTGAGCTTCATCACATGAGCCTGGCTCACATTTTTCAAGGTAAAGAAGGTTTTCAATAGCTGTGCTTAACCGTTCCAAAGATTTATTAGCTTCTTCTAGACGCTCATCAGAGAAATCTAATGGGCTACGGTAATGCGTGCTCAATAAGAAATAACGCAATGCATCAGGACTATATTGTTCTAAAATATCTTTTACCAAGAAGAAATTATTCAAGGACTTAGACATTTTTTCAGAGTTAATAGTGATAAAACCATTGTGCAACCAGTAGCGCACTGCTGGATGTTGACCAGAGCAACCTTCTGATTGAGCAATTTCATTTTCATGATGAGGGAAAATCAAATCGCTACCACCACCGTGGAAGTCAAATTCTGTGCCTAAATATTTTTGGCTCATAGCAGAACATTCAATGTGCCAGCCTGGACGACCATTCCCCCATGGGCTTTCCCAATAAGGTTCACCAGGTTTTGCTGCTTTCCACAAAGCAAAGTCCATAGGATTCTTCTTACGACCATCTACTTCAATACGTGCGCCTGCCTCCATATCGTCTAATGTACGACCAGATAACTCACCGTAATGTTCAAATTTCTCCACACTATAATATACATCGCCATCGAGTTCATAGGCGTAGCCCTTGTCAATCAATGTTTTAATCATAGCAATGATATCATCAATATGCGTAGATACACGTGGATACATATCAGCCCGTTGTACACCTAATGCATCCATTACTTCAAAATAACTATCGATATAACGATTTGCAATGGTATCCCAAGAGACGCCTTCACCATTAGAAGTATTGATGATTTTATCATCCACATCAGTAAAGTTTTGTACATAGGTTACTTTATAGCCTACATGTTTCATATAGCGACGAATTACGTCCCAAGTCACAAAAGGACGAGCATTGCCAATATGAGGATGATTGTATGGTGTGACACCACATACGTACATTTTTGCCTCACCTGGTGTTACAGGATTAAAAACCTCTTTTTGGCGCGTCATAGTATTATAAACAGTAATTTCTCTCATCGTTACCGATGCCTCCAATTTTGTAAAATAAAAAAGACCTCTCATCTCATACAGAGACGATGGTCCGCGGTTCCACTCTGTTAGGTACCAATAGCGATACCCACTCATCGCATAACGGTGCGTCGCCGGACAAACCTACCTATAATCGGAGTGTCAGCTCGTGAATGCATTTCATCTACCTATCCATGAACCCTCCCACCATCGGTTCTCGCTAAAAAGTTAGTTGTAGAGTACTTCTTTCAGTCTCAGCTATTAAAATAATCTATATTCATATATAAAAATATTTTACCAATAAAGCTATAGAATGTCAATATTTACAAGAAAGATCCCCATCTTTCATAGGCAGCTATTCACATATCATACATAGGTATTTTAAATAGCTTAATTAGAAAGATGAGGATATATAATCAGAATATTAAATTACTATTATCATTCATAACAATAGCTTTTATAGCACACAAGTAATAATAATGTCATTACATCAAATCAATTAATATTAAGCATTTTCTAATTTATCTTGATCATCATGTTTACGGCAAATACCGGCAAAAATAGATCCTGTAAAGTTATGAATAATGGAGAATACTGCACCTGCTACTGCAGCTTGTGGTGTAAAGTGTTTTAGTGCTAAAGATACGGATAATGCAGAATTTTGCATAGCCACTTCGATTTGCATAGCACGACGAGAAGACACATCAATACTAAGAGCTTTACATATAAAGTATGTCACAACATAACCACTCAAATTTTGTACTAAACACGCTACAAAAATAATGAAACCAGTTTCGGCAATTTGCTTTTGGTTAACTGCAGTTACAGCTGCCAAGATAAGCAATACCGCGATAGCTGCAATGGTTGGACATACAGATTTTACAGGTTCAATTTTTGCGCCAATAAAGTAATTCAATACAATCCCCAAAATAATTGGTACTAACACGATTTTTACAATGGATATAAACATTGGCATAAATTGAATTTCAATAGAAGATGTTGCACCTGCATATAATACGACAAATAAAGGCGTTAAAATAGGTGCCAATAATGTGGATACAGTTGTTGCTGATACGGATAAGGGAACATTACCATTTGCAAGGAAGGTCATTACATTAGAAGCAGTACCACCAGGACATGCACCCAACAAGATAAAACCAATCCCAACTTCTGGAGGAAAATTAAATGCTAAGGCTACTAAGAAACCTGCCAATGGCATCCATAAGAATTGGATTACGGATACGAGAATAACCTTCATTGGTTGCTTAAATACATCAATAAAGACTTGAGCCGTTAATGTTAACCCCATCGCAAACATAACAAACTGTAGCATGTAAGCAATATATGGAGTCATCCAAGAAAATACTGCAGGTAGCATATATGCTAAAACAGCCATCAATAGTACTATCCAGGATAGATAACTATTGAATAAGTGATTAATAGAACGAATAACACTCATAAAAACACTCGCTTTCATAATAAATCAAAATTTAATACGCCGATTATTATAGCATTTCTATAGAATATTAACAACACATACAAAAGGAGTTCACATAACACTTGTTACGTGAACTCCTTTGATTAATTGATCAAATTTATTTTGTTAATGCACCTACATTATCTAAACGATGTAAGCACTTTTCTTTACCAAGTAATGTAACAATATTATTCAAATCCGGACCATGCATTTGACCTGTTAAAGCTACACGGATTGGCATAAATACGAATTTACCTTTTAAAGAGGTTTCTTTCATTACGGCCTTGATTGTTGCTTTTACAACTTCAGGTGTAATTTCATCAAGTTCAGCCAATGCATTCCGGAAAGCGCCGAGAACTGTTGGAGCTGTTTCTTCATTCAATACAGCACGCAACTCCTCTTCATGCCCCTCTTCAAGGAATACTGTTTCGCCCATAAACAAGCCTACATGATCTTTAATTTGAGCACCATAGCTAATATGATCACGGAATGTAGAGCATAATAATGCCAACCAATCAATATCAGCTTGATTCAAGCTATCTGGAGCTAAACCAACCTCTTTCAAATGCGGTAAACAAAGATGGAATAACTCTTCATCACTCAAATTCTTCATATAGTGGAAATTTATATGGTTCAATTTATCAATATCAAACACAGCAGGATTTTTCGCTACCCGATCCATAGAGAAAGCCTGAATTAATTCATCTTGTGTGAAGAATTCTTCTTCACCTTCAGGAGCCCAACCAAGAAGTGCCAAGAAGTTTACAAGTGCTTCTGGCAAGTACCCTAATTGTTTGTATTGTTCAACAGAGGTAGCACCATGACGTTTGGACATTTTTTTGTAATCTTTACCAAGAATCAAAGAAATATGACCAAACTTAGGGACCTCCCAACCAAGAGCTTCATAGATAGCCATTTGGCGAGGTGTATTGGATAGATGTTCCTCTGCACGAATAACGTGAGTAATCCCCATCATATGATCGTCCATTACTACAGCAAAGTTATATACAGGAATACCATCGGATTTAACGATAACGAAGTCACCTACACCATTGGACTCAAAGGATACATGCCCACGTACCATATCATCAAAAGCGTATGTTTTATTCAACGGTACACGCAAACGAATTGTAGGTTTACGACCTTCAGCAATGTATTTAGCCTTTGTCTCTTCATCTAAGTGTTCACAATGACCGTTGTATTTTGGTGTTTCCCCACGATCCATTTGATCTTGACGCACCGCATCTAACTCTTCAGGTGTGCAGTAACACTCATAAGCTTTACCTTCATCCAATAAGCGTTGTGTTACTTCTTTATATAAATCAAGACGTTCTGTTTGACGGTAAGGACCATTATTACCACCTACATCAATGCCTTCATCCCAGTTCATGCCAAGCCATTGTAAGGAAGCTTTAATATTCTCTTCACTTTCACGTGTAGAACGAGCTAAATCTGTATCTTCAATGCGCAATACAAATGTGCCTTTTTCCTTACGTGCTAATAACCAGTTAAATAAAGCAGAACGAGCACCACCAATATGGAATGGACCCGTAGGGCTTGGAGCAAAACGAACTTTCATGGAACTCATGATTAAATCTCTCCTTCATATACAGAAACGACAGCTTGTGCAGCAATGCCTTCGCGGCGACCAATAGCCCCTAGCATTTCATTTGTTGTCGCTTTAATACTAATACGATCTAATGGTATCTCTAAAATAGACTGTAAATTAGACTTCATCATATCGATGTGAGGTTTTAATTTAGGTGTCTCAGAAATAACCATAATATCAATATTATAGGCTTGTAACCCACGTTCTTTCAATAAGAAATTTACTTTTTCTAGTAAAAGCATGCTAGAAATCCCTTTATACTGGTCGTCTTCAGGTGGAAAATAGTATCCAATATCCCGTAAACCAGCGGCACCTAGCATGGCATCCATCAATGCATGAATGAGAACATCTGCATCGGAGTGACCATCAGGACCAAGGTCAGACTCGATATGAACACCACCTAAGATACAAGGACGCCCTGCTTTTAATTGATGAATATCATAACCAAATCCAACGCGCATACGCTTATCCTCAATTCCTAAATATCGTTTTGCTACTGCAATATCATTAGGTGTGGTCACCTTAATATTACAATAGTCTCCACTTACTATATGTACAGGCTTACCTAAATACTCGACGAGGGACACATCATCAGTGCCTAAATATTTTTCGTCATGAGCCTTTTGATGGGCCTCTTTAAATAGATCTTTTTGAAAGCCTTGTGGTGTTTGAATTTGGTATAACTCACTGCGTTTCAAGGTTTCTATTACGGTATGCTCTGTATTAACCCGTTTAATCGTATCCGTAGCAGGGACACCTACAGTAGCAGCTCTATATTCTATTGCGGCCCTAACAACAGAATCAAACAGTTTAGTTGATGCTAATGGACGCGCTCCATCATGAACTAGCACAATATTACTATCTTCTGATACAGCTTTGAGACCATATGCCACAGAATCTTGACGTTCTCTTCCACCAAATACTATCTTTACAGGAATATGCAAATCCAACCCTTGAATATGGTTAGACATATATTCTTGTTCGCCTTCAGCTACAACAAGAATAATTTCTTTTAAACCTTCAATCTTTTCTACATTTTGTATGGTACGTTGAATAATAGAATGTCCCCCTAAAGGAATAAATATCTTATTTTCTTTGTATCCCATACGGCGACCAGCACCTGCAGCGAGAACGATACAACTAATTGCCTTGCCCATTTTGTCCTCCATCTACACGAGCAAAAATCATCCGTCCTGCACTCGTTTGTAATATGGATGTAACCATAACCTCTACATTTTGACCAACATAAGGCTTACCATCCTCTACGACAATCATCGTGCCATCGTCGAGATAAGCCACACCTTGGTGTACTTCCTTACCTTCTTTCATGATTTGAACGCGAATCCATTCTCCAGCGATTAGAGCAGGTTTTAATACATTTGCCAATTCATTAAGGTTAAGCACTTCAATACCTTGTACACGAGCCACCTTATTCAAGTTAAAGTCATTAGTCATCAATTTCCACTGCTTATCTAAAGCAAGTCGCATAAGTTTTGAATCAACCTCTACAAGATCATCATAATCATCTTCAACAACTTCTATAGCTACCTTATTGGCATCTTGCATATCCTTCAAAATATCAAGGCCACGTCGACCACGGTTGCGTTTCGTAGCATCCGCAGAGTCAGAAATTACCTGTAACTCATTTAATACAAATAGTGGCACCATAAGAGGGCCTTCAATGAAGCCCGTAGCACATAGTTCTTTGATACGACCGTCAATGATAACTGAAGTATCTAGTAATTTTGGCGTACTAGAGGATTTATCTAATTTATGAGTTGAAAACATTTTAAAACGACTTGTTTTTTTAGTGCTATCTCCTCCCCATTGTTGTACGTAATTATTGTACATTTCGGGTCCTTTACGAGCCATGATTTTAAGTCCACTATATCCAAAAATAGCACTCAAAATTATAGGAATATAAGGTCCTATAATAGGTACTTGATTGAATGCAACACCAATTAGATTTGCAATAATAAGGCCGAATAATAAACCGATGGTGCCTGCAATCAATTCTTGATTTGGAATATGAGTAAGAATACGCTCTAATCTTTTAGCAATTACTAAACCTTGTTTCAGAATAAATGATGAAATCAGATAACCAATAACAAGGCCTAATAGAGTACCTACGATTAATACTGCAATACGTGCAATTGTTAACGACATGTCCCCAAAAGATTCAAATTGAGAAACCAAATATGGGTCAATAATAGGTGCTAAGCTATCCATTCCCACGTAGGCTGCTGTACCTACTAAAATGGCTATTACATAGCGTAAAATCCGATAAATCATGAAATCACCTCCTAATTATGAAAATACGAGTTGCATCGCCTCTTGTATAGATTTGACACCTTTAATTTTGATAGAACTATCATTATCCTTAATTTGTTTATAGTTGCCTTCAGGAATAATAAACTTTTTAAAACCTAATTTCTTGGCTTCATTTATACGCTGTTCAATGCGAGGAATACTGCGAACATTACCAGTTAAGCCTACTTCACCTAAAATTACCATATCTGTTGGAACGATTCGATTTTTCAGATTTGACACAATGGCAACCGCCATAGATAAATCACAAGCAGGTTCATTTACCTTGAGACCACCGATAACATTTACATACACGTCTTTATTACCTAATGTAAAGCCACAGCGTTTTTCTAAGACTGCTAATAATACGATTAACCGGTTAAGATCATAACCAATCGCCGTACGTCTAGGCATACCAAAAGCCGTAGTAACGACCAAGCTTTGTACCTCTACCAAGATGGGGCGAACCCCTTCGAGGTAAATCATAACAGCACTGCCGCTTTCTTCATCGGAACGCTCGGCTAAAAGAGAAGCAGACGGATTGGACAATTCCTGTAACCCTTCCTCTACCATAGCAAAAATGCCTGTTTCTGATGTAGATCCAAAACGGTTTTTAATGGACCGTAATATACGGAATTGATAAGAACGCTCCCCTTCAAAGTAAAGCACTACATCTACCATATGCTCTAACATACGAGGCCCTGCAATATTGCCTTCCTTTGTTACATGGCCAATGATTACAGTAGGTATATTTCGTTCTTTACAGAAGCGAAGTAGGCGAGATGTGCATTCACGAACTTGACTAACACTGCCTGGCGCAGCATCTATATCTCCAGTATACATAGTTTGTATAGAGTCAATGACTAGTAAGGAAGGAGTCATTGCTTCAGCTTGCTCCAATATATGATCTAGATCAGTATCTGCAATAACTTGTAACCGTTCACTATTAATATGCAGTCGTTCTGCTCGAAGTTTAAGTTGTAACTGAGACTCTTCACCAGATGCATAAAGAACTGCTCCTACTGTATCGGCTACCTTCTGGGATACTTGTAGTAACAGAGTAGATTTACCAATACCAGGATCACCACCTAAAAGCATTAGAGCACCAGGCACTATGCCCCCACCTAATACACGGTCAATTTCACCAAAGGTTGTAGATACGCGTGCAATAGAAGAAATTTCGATATCTGGCAAGGCGGTAGGCTTCGCCGTTTGATTTCCAACACCTCGAGAAGGTGTTCGACTATGTTTAGTTTCTTTAATTATTTCTTCAACTAATGTATTCCATTCTCCACATTGTGGACAACGGCCCATCCACTTAGAGGATTCAGCCCCACAATTTTGACAAAAGAATACAGATTTTGCTTTTGCCATAACACCTCAATACATTTAAAAAGAAAGGTCATGAATGATAACCATTCATGACCTTTTATGCATAATTTTACTACATGGTTAACTATCATCATTTTATAGTATACCATTTAACTTATATTTTTTATATGAAAGGTAGTCATCAACTGTATAATTTGTATTTTTATCATATTGATACAACAAGATCGTTATCCTTTGCATCTGCTTTAATAATTTTACCTTCTTTTGCATCTCCTTTCAAAATAAGATCGGACACTGGGTCCTCAATTAAACGTTGAATAGCACGTTTTAATGGTCGAGCCCCCATTGTGAAATCAGAGCCCTCCTTAACAAGTAAATGCATAGCCTCAGGAGAGATTTCTAATTGTAAATCACGCGCTTCAAGGCGTTTTGTAACATCACTCATCAAGATAGTTACAATTTCTTTTAAGTCCTCTTCTGTTAATGGATGGAATACAATCATTTCATCAATACGGTTTAAAAACTCAGGTCTAAAATGACGTTTCACCGCATCCATTACTGACTTCTTAGCCTCTTTAAACTCAATTTCTTTATTTTCATCTACATTGAAATCAGATTTTTTAGCCGCTAAGAAACCAAGTTCTGGAGAGTTTTTATGTAAAGCTTTAGCACCTAAGTTACTTGTCATAATAATAACTGTATTTCTGAAATCTACAGTTCTTCCTTGACTATCAGTAAGACGACCATCATCAAGAACTTGTAACAAAATATTAAAGAAATCTGCATGTGCCTTTTCCACTTCATCGAGGAGGATAACGCTATATGGTTTGCGACGTACCGCATCTGTTAATTGTCCACCTTCTTCATAGCCTACGTAACCTGGAGGGGCACCGACTAAGCGAGACACAGTATGTTTTTCCATATATTCAGACATATCAAGTCGAATCATAGCAGATTCATCGCCGAACAAGGAGGATGCAAGCGCTCTTGCTAGCTCAGTTTTCCCTACACCAGTTGGCCCAAGGAACAAGAATGAACCAATAGGCCGTTTTGGGTCTTTTAATCCAGCCCTTGCACGGCGTACAGCTTTAGCTACAGCAGTAACAGCCTCATCTTGACCTACTACGCGTTTATGAAGTTCTTCTTCCAAATGTAGTAAGGTTGCAGACTCTTCTTCTGCAATTTTAGCCACTGGAATGCCTGTCCATTGCGCTACTACAGCAGCTATGTCTTCCTCTGTTACTATTAACTTTTGATCGCTTTTTTCTTTAGCAATAGATTTTTTATCACCAATTTCTTTTAATAGTAATTGTTCTTCATCGCGAAGCTTTGCAGCCTTTTCGAAATCTTGAGACGTAACCGCAGCTTCTTTTTCTTTCTTAACTGTATTGAGGCGATCCTCTAATGCTTTAACATCAGGTGCTGAAGAAAATACTTTCATACGAACCTTAGATGCAGCTTCATCGACTACATCGATAGCCTTATCAGGTAAGAATCGATCTGTAATATATCGGCTAGATAAAGACACAGCTGCTGTTAATGCCTCATCTGTAATCTTAGCCTTATGGAAAGCTTCATACCGATCTCTTAATCCCTTTAAAATTTCAAGAGCATCCTCTTCGTTAGGCTCTCCTACTTGAACGGGTTGAAAACGACGCTCTAAAGCAGCATCTTTTTCTATATATTTCTTATATTCATCAAGTGTTGTGGCACCGATAACTTGGAATTCACCTCGTGCCAAAGCAGGCTTTAAGATATTAGCTGCATCCATAGCGCCTTCAGTAGCACCTGCCCCAACCAATGTATGAATTTCATCTATAAAGATAATCATATCATCATGTTGTTGTACTTCATCAATGGCTTTTTTTAACCGTTCTTCAAATTCACCACGGTACTTGGCACCCGCTAACATAGAACCAATACTAAGAGAAATAATGCGTTTATTACGTAAAATCTCCGGTACATTATCAGTCACAATACGCTGTGCCAAGCCTTCGGCAATAGCTGTTTTACCTACACCTGGTTCACCAATAAGAACAGGATTATTTTTAGTTCTACGGCTGAGAATTTGAATGACTCGTTGAATCTCCGTATCGCGGCCAATAACAGGATCAATCTTACCTTGTTTAGCAGACTCATTAAGATCAGTTGCAAAATCTGACAGCTCACCTAAATCATTATTGCTATTTATTCCCTCTTGACCACCATTATTGCTACCTTTATTCGAGCCAAGAATACTACGAATTGCTTCTACTACATCATTACTACGTATATTCATAGCTCGTAAAATAGCAACTGCAACACCGCTACCATCGCTAAGTAGGCCCAATAGAATATGCTCAGTACCAACGTAATTGTGATTCATTTGATTTGCTACTTGAATGGCAAGCTCAAGTACATGTTTAACGCGAGGTGTCATATATATTGACGTTGCCTTTTTATTACCACGTCCTACATGTTCTTCTACAGCTTCAAAAATATCTTCTGTAACAAGGCCAAGCTCTTCTAAAGCTTTAGCTGCTACACCATTTTTAACCTTTGTAAGGCCAATGAGTACGTGTTCAGTACCAACATAGTCATGTCCTAACTCCAAAGCAGCCTCTTGAGCTAACGAAAGAACACGCTGTGCATCGTCTGTAAACCGTTGCATCATAATATCACCTCATCTATCTATGTAAATTGTAATTATTTCTTTTCAAATATATATAAACAATGGTGAAATAACCATTGGAATATCAAAAATATTATTAAACTCTATTAATCTATTATGCTATCTAGTATTAATATTTACTATTTTTTACAAATCTCTTAACGGTAAACTAAGAAAATTATATAAATCAATCTATACAAAATAAATAATCATGCATTAATTATTTATGTATTTATATTAATTTGAAAGTTTTTGACGTATCACCTTTGCACGATAGCTGTCGCGATCGGTATCTGTCAAATTTTCACTACCTAAGTATTTAGAGAGGAAGTTTGGTCTAGTTATAGCAACAAGCTCATTAAAAGTATCTTTACCCCAGAATGGTAATATTTCTAAATCTACACCTAATTGAATGTCGCTAAGCTTACTAAGTGCCTCTTTACCGCTTACACGTCGTGCATATTGTAAAATTCCATAGGATCGCCAAAGTATATCTTCCAAACCTTCTTTATCGTTGTGTAATAAAGATTGCCGAGACTTTCGTTCTTCTGCAATAATTCCTTCTACGATTTTAATCAATTGCTCAATAGTTGCTTCTTCACTAATACCCATCGTTCGTTGATTAGAAATCTGGTAAATACAACCTAAAGCTTCGGAACCTTCCCCATACAACCCTCGTACAGAGTAACCTAGTTGTATTATGTTACGAATGAGTCTCGTAATACGACCAGATAACGTCAATGCGGGTAAATGTAACATAACAGAGGCCCGTAAACCTGTACCCACATTAGTGGGGCAAGCAGTTAAATAACCAAATCGCTCATCAAAGGCATAAGGGTATTTTGCTTCGATAGCTTTATCAATTTGAACCGCATGATTATAAGCTTGTTGCAATTTAAGTCCTGGAGCCATAGATTGAATACGTAAATGATCTTCTTCATTTACCATAATTGCGATAGAAGCATCATCAGATACAATCAAATTACGATACGGTAATTGTTCCTCTAAAGCAGGACTCATTAAATGCTTTTCAACTAAGACAGCACGCTCACGTTGACTTAATTGCTCAAGGCTAATATTTGTATATTGGTGCTCATCAGCCTTTTTTAATATTGGCAATAGGCCTCGAGAGATTGTATTCACTTTTTCTAAGGAAACTGTATCTTCACGATTCGTAAACAATATATCATCAAAATTTCTCGCCAATCGTATACGACTTGAAATTACAATGTGGTCTGTCGCCTCTGTATCCTGACACAGCCACTGACTTAGCGGAGAGTCCAATATAGTATCTAACATAAGAACCTCCTATTCGTTATCACCATCAATGATAACTTCTAGATTTTTAATTTTATCTCTCAAAATTGCAGCTTCTTCAAAGTTTTCAGCTTGAATAGCTGTATCTAATTGGCGGCGCAATTGCTTTACTTCATACTTTGCTTTAAATACATTAGTACCACGACTAGGTATAGTCCCTTCATACTCAGAACTACCTTGTATTCGTTCTAATAATGGATTTATTTCACTATTAAAAGTCTCATAACATTGACCACAGCCAAACTTACCTACCCGATTGAATTCATCATAAGTAATACCACACTGAGGGCATCTCTTAGATTGATGAGCTTTTAATAAGTTATCTGGATACACCATATTCTTAAAAAAATCATTAGTAAAAAAGTTATTATCCCACATATCATTCATAAAAGAACTATAAGGAGATAATTTCCCAGCTTGTTGTAACTCGGTGGCACAACTACTGCAAAGATGTTGCTCAGTCTTTTGATTATTTATGATATTAGTCATATGGATAGTAGCTTCATTTTTATGGCAATGATCACATAACACAAATCATCACTCCTTCCGCAAAGTGTCCACCATTGATGCATATAATTGACGAACAGCATCATTACGTTCTTCTACGTCTACATTTTCAATTAATGTAGCAAAAGAATTATGCATCAATTGAGCTTCACGACGGGTAATCTTTTCAGATTGTAATAATTGAAATAATGATTGATCTACATCTCGCATATCAATTAATCGTTCTACCGTATTTGGACCTTCATAAATCCGATAAGTTGTAACAGCAGGTAAAGAATCTGAACTTTCTGGGTTAATTTTTTTGATTCGAATATATCCACCCAAGCCACGTCTTGACTCAACATCGAAACCGCGCTCATTAGAAAAACGCGTACTTAATACGTAACTAATTTGGGATGGCGCACAATCTAATTCATCAGCCAATTCATTACGCTTTAAAATTAGCTTTTCTTGTTCTTCACGCATACGGTCTAATATAAATTTTTCTATTTTATCAGCTATCATACTCATAAAAAACACCCCTTTAAAGTTTATTTACTATAGTTTTGACTATTTGTTCTTTAGCATAACTCTATTATATTTGACTTTTTGACCTTAGTCAATATAAAAGTCAAATTTTATAAAAATAACGTTTGACTTTTAATGTATTCTCATATAATTGGACTTAATCCTTAAATCTATGTATAATAAATGAGATATTATTTTCTGAAGGAAGGTGTTGTTATGGCAGAAGCATTAGGACAAGAACTGTTAATTGATTTATATTCCTGCGATGAAGACGCAATTTCATCCGCTACAGCTGTACAGGAAAGTGTAGCAACCGCATTTGACTTAGCTGAACTTGATGTAGATGAAATCAGTTGTCAAGTTATGGACGAGGAAATCGCCCTCCTTTCTGTCGCACCAGGTTTTCACTTTACATTGCACACATATCCTGCACTTGGTTATGTAGCAGTTGATTTATATTCCTTCGAGCAAACATTACCGCTTACATTAATTATGAAAGCCTTACGTAAATCTTTTAGAGCTGAAAAAGTAAAGGCAACAAGTGTGCAACGTGGCGACTTTGGTAACGAACGAGATATGAAGCCACGTCGCAAAACTAAGATTACTACACTTGGTCGTGTTTCTCGTACACGTATCCAACTCAAACAAACAGGGGGCAAGTTGAAAAAACAAAGTGCTAAGGTTATCAAAACATTAGCTAAAAAGAGTGGCCTAAAAAAATAACATAAAATGAAGATGCAAAAAAGCTAGAGGATTTCCTCTAGCTTTTTATTTGGGTTGATATGTAATTCTATTTATATAGCTTATCTACGAACCATCATTTCTTCAAGATTGAGAACATCAGCAATTTCATCAACATCATCACAAATATATTCGGCATCCGCTTCTTTTAACTCAGATTCCGTACCGTAACCATAGGTAACACCGATGGAGATACAGCCAAGTTCATTAGCTGCTTCTACATCGTACTTACGATCTCCAACCATGAATGTCAATCGACGACCATTTTCATCAGTTAATGGGTTACCACATAGCGTGAGAGCTTTTTCAAGAATTTCTTTTTTGTGTAACAATCCCGCTTCGTAATTAGCGCCAACAATAACATCAAAGTATGGTGTCAATTCAAAGTGATCAAGAATATCTTTAGCATAATGTTCTGGTTTTGCAGTAGCTACAGCTATAGTATATTGTTCAGTTTTGCATTTAGCTAATAAGTCTACAATATTCGGATATACTTTATTTTCAAATTTACCGATGGTACCATAACGTTCACGGAATTTAAAGTATGTTTCTTCCGCTTGCTCAAAGGTCAAACCACAATGTTCTTGGAAAGCATCTACCAATGGTGGTCCTAAGAACAATTGTAATGTTTCTTCATCAGGTACAGTATAACCGAAATGTTCCAATGCAAATTTAATGCTTTTAAGAATACCTTCTTGAGAGTCAGTTAAGGTTCCATCTAAATCAAATAATATCGTTTTCTTCATATTATTTCTTTAAAGCCTCTTTCAATGTATGCCATGCAAGAACTGCACATTTTACACGTGCTGGCATATTAGAAATATTTTGTAGAGCCATAGCATCTTCTAATTCTTCTAACTCATTTTCATCGGTAATCTCTTTTTTAATCATACCCAAGAAAATTTCTACTAAACGAAGCGCTTCCTCAACAGATTTGCCCTTAATGATATCAATCATCATAGATGCAGATGCTTGGCTAATAGCACAGCCAGAACCTGTATATGCAGCATCTTTAATGATACCATCTACTACATTGAGTTGTAATGTTAGATCATCACCACAACTAGGGTTATGTCCATGTTCAGAATTTGTAAATTCAGATAATTCATGCTTATTACGTTTATCTTGGTTATGTTCCAAAATAAGTTCCGTATATAATTGATCCATTTCCATTAGTGGTAATTCTCCTAATCTTTAAAACCCATTACTGAACGAACAGTCTTTAATACTTCAAGGAATGCGTCTAAATCTTCCTTGCGAGTGTATAAGTACATACTTAAACGAGTAGATGCAGATACATTGTAGAACGCACCTAATGGTTGTGCACAATGGTGACCGGAACGAACGCAGATCCCCTTAGAATCCAAAATTGTAGCTACATCATGAGGATGTACATCATCTACAGTGAACGCAATAACGCCATGTTTTTCCTTAGGATTTTGAGAACCAATAACATGGACATGTGGCAATTCAACAATCTTAGGAAGAATATAAGCTACTAACTCCTCTTCATAGGCTTCTATAGCATCCATTCCAAAGGATTCCAAATAGTCAATAGCTGCATGCAAGGAAACGGCACCATCAGCATTTGGAGTACCTGCCTCAAACTTATATGGAAGCTCATTGAATGTAGCAGTTTGCTCTTTTACATACTCAATCATATCGCCACCCAATAGGAATGGAGGCATAGTTTCTAATAAATCACGTTTACCGTATAGTACACCAATCCCTTGAGATGCACACATTTTATGGCCAGAGAATACGAAGAAATCGCAATCCAATGCTTGTACGTCAATTTTTTTATGAGGTGTAGATTGAGCACCGTCTAGAACAACAATAGCACCTACAGAGTGAGCCTTCTCAGTTAATTCTTTTACTGGGAATTCCATACCAAGCACGTTACTAACATGAGCGAAAGCAACAATTTTAGTCTTTTCATCAATTTTATTGATTTCACCATCTTTTAAGTGCCCATGTTCATCAAGATACATGTATTCTAAGGTTGCCCCCGTCTGTTCTGCCACATATTGCCATGTTACAAGATTCGCATGATGTTCAGCAACAGTAATGACAATCTTGTCACCTTTTTTCACATTATGAAGGCCATAGCTGTGGGCAATCAAGTTCATTGACTCCGTACTATTACGTGTAAATATAACCTCTTCTCGTTCGCGAGCATTGATAAATTCAACTACGCGATCCCGTGCATTTTCATAGTCTTCAGATGCTTCAATGGCTAAAATATGAGAACCACGATGTGGGTTACCATTACGTTGTGTCATATGTTCCACAACACGGTCAATTACGGACTGTGGAATTTGAGCAGTAGCACCGCTATCTAAATAGATAACACGATGCCCATTATGCTCTTTATGTAATATAGGAAAGTCTTTGTATGCTTCTGCAATTGGTCTCATAAAAACGCCTCTTTAAATTTTATTACGTACAGCTGCTAACGCTGCTTCTTCAATCGTTTCATCACCAATGCGATCAATAATAGGTCGAATCATAGATTCAACAATGATATGTTTTGCCTCTACCTCACTAAAGCCACGGCTCATGATATAGAACAATTTATTATGATCAATTTGGCCTGCACTTGCTGCATGATTACCAACTACATTATCTTCTTTACACAATAAAAGTGGTAACGAAACAGATTTTACAGTTGGATCTAACAATAAGCAAGTATCTTCTTCCGCACCTTCAGAAGCTGTTGCTCCATTAAGGAAATCAAGGGTCCCTCTGAAGGATTTTTTAGAATTGCCACTAAGAGCACCTAAGGTATGAATATCACTAAATGATTTTTTACCACCATGACTCATAACCATAGAAATATCAAATTTTTGCTCTTTATTACCAAGATAAGCAATATCATGAACCATACGGGATTCTTGACCTACTAAATCATGATAGTAATTCAAGATATTTTCACTGCCACCAATTTCAATATTGATGTATTCTACATCTGCTTTTTCTTCTAATTTAGTGTATCGATGCTCGATATGTTGTACATGTTCAGGCAAAAGATTTACCTTTTTTACTACAACCTTACCAGCTTCTTTCACATCGTATTCGTTTAAATAGCTAACATTTGTCAATGCATCCCCAGAGCCCGTTACATAAAATTGCACTTCTAGTTCAGCACCTTCACCAACGATAAATTGGAAACGGTTTGCCACACGAGCATTAGCATCAATGCGGATGCCTACAACTTCTTTCGCCTTAGGAGGCACATTGATAGCATAGCCTTCCGCTTTTTCAACTAATACATGAACAGCTTCTTTATTAGCACCTTCATAATTACCATCTAGTAATGCTGTACCAACAGGTAATGGTGAAAGTATATCTTTATTAGCTTCCACAGCGATGGATTGTACCGCTGTATCTTCTCCAGCTAGAGAGCTTACAGTATGATTAACACGCAACCATCTGAATGTCGGTCTAGGGAGTTCATTAAATAGTAATTCGCTCATAATTCCTCCTTAACCGATAGAACCTTCTAATTCAAGATTGATTAGATTGTTCATTTCTACTGCATATTCAAGTGGCAATTCTTTAGAGATTGGCTCTACGAAGCCACGAACGAGCATCGCACGAGCTTCTTCTTCACTAATACCACGAGTCATAAGATAAAAAATTGCTTCGTCGGAAATACGACCGATTTTAGCTTCATGACCTAAATCCACATTGTCATTTTCTACAATAATAGCCGGGATTGTATCAGATTGAGACTCAGCATCAAGCATCAAGGATTCACAAGAAACGGTTGCTTTGGAATGCTCAGCTTTAGGGCCAATCTTCAAAAGGCCACGATAAATTGCAGCGCCACCGGATTTAGAAATAGATTTAGAGTTTACATTACTTGTTGTATATGGTGCATTATGTACCACTTTACAACCTGTATCGAGGAATTGTCCTTCACCAGCGAATGTTACACCTGTAAATTCAGCATGTGCACCTTCACCGTTGAGAATACTCATTGGATACAAACAAGAAACTTTGGAGCCAAAGGAACCAGATACCCACTCAATTGTACCATTTTTACCTACTACACAACGTTTTGTGTTAAGGTTGTACATGTTTTTAGACCAGTTTTCAATTGTAGAATAACGCAATGTAGCATTATCTTTAACGAACAGTTCAACAGCGCCTGCATGAAGGTTAGACACATCATACTTAGGAGCAGAACAACCTTCGATAAAGTGCAATTTAGCCCCTTCTTCTACGATAATCATCGTATGTTCGAACTGACCAGCACCTGGTGCATTCAAACGGAAGTAAGATTGCAATGGAATCTCTACTTGTACACCGGCAGGAACGTATACGAAGGAACCACCAGACCAAACGGCACCATGAAGGGCAGCCCATTTATGGTCTGTAGGTGGAATTAATGTCATCCAGTATTTTTTTACGATTTCTTCATGTTCATGTAATGCTGTTTCGATATCAGTATAGATAACACCTTGCTTAACAAGATCTTCTTGAATACTGTGGTAAACAACTTCAGAATCATATTGAGCACCAACACCAGCTAGAGATGTTTTTTCCGCTTCTGGAATACCTAAGCGGTCAAAAGTACTTTTAATTTCTTCTGGAACTTCATCCCAGTTTTCTTTCATATCTACTTTAGGCTTAACATACGTATGAATATTTGCCATATCTAAGCCCGAGATATCAGGAATCCAATTCGGAATGCCCATGCGATTATAGATTTCCAAAGACTTTAAACGGAAATCGAGCATCCATTCTGGTTCATTTTTATTAGACCAAATCTCACGGATAATATCTTCTGTTAAACCGGCATCAGAGATATAAGAATATTCAAATTCGTTCTTTATATCATAGACGCCACGGTCCATATCCGCGACTTGGGTTTTCTTTCTTTCTTCCATTATGCCTCCTATGCTAATGCTTTGTATGCGTCATAACCTTTTTCTTCGATTTCACGTACAAGAGAAGCATCACCAGTTTTAACAATCTTGCCATTAATCAACACATGAACATAGTCTGGTTTTAGTTTTTGCAAGATTTGGTTATGATGAGTAATGATTAATACAGCATTTTCTTCGTTATGGAAACGTTGTACACCTTCAGATACGATACGAACCGCATCTACGTCAAGGCCAGAATCAGTTTCATCAAGAATAGCCAATTTAGGATTCAAAATGGACATTTGAAGAATTTCATTCTTCTTGCGTTCACCACCAGAGAAGCCTTCATTTACATAACGTTGCGCATAAGATAAATCAAAGGACAATTCATCCATTTTTTCTTTCAATTCTTTTTTGAAAGATAATGCACGTACATTTTCACCAGTAATTGTGGATTTAGCTGTACGAATGAAGTTTTCTACAGTAATACCAGGAATAGAAATTGGATTTTGGAAGGACATAAAAATACCCGCTTTTGCACGATCATTTACTGCATCTTCCGTAATATCCTTACCATCAAAAATGATAGAACCACTATCTACTGTATATGTAGAGTTACCCATGATTGCATTAGCAAGTGTAGATTTACCAGCACCATTTGTCCCCATCACAACATGAATTTCACCTTTATTAATTGTTAAATCAATACCTTTTAAGATTTGTTTCTCTTCAACAGATACCTTTAAATCTTTTATCTGAAGTAATTCAGCCAAAATGTTCACTCCTTCTCATAATGTATGTATTAATAAGAAACATACAAGCATTATATGTAAAACGTATATATTGACACATATAAAAAGGCGGTACGCACTAACGTGAATACCGCCGTAATTCTCGCCAACTTAGCAAGTATGTGCATAACAATCTATACTCATTATACATTCTTATCTAAATGATAGCAAGATATTCCTACTAAAATATACAGGAATTAAAAGAATATCATATATTACATATATTGATAGGTTTTTATTAATATTCATTCTCATCCTATTCGATTCTCAATATTAAATTATAGGTTAGAGAAATCGAGGGTGCCAAACAAATCATCATATGTTTCAGCACGACGAATTTGTGTAACAGAACCATCTTTATGTAATAACAACTCAGCAGAGCGCAATTTACCATTATAGTTGAATCCCATGGAGTGACCATGCGCACCAGCATCATGAATGATGATACGATCGCCAATATCGATTTTTGGCAACTCACGTTGAATAGCAAATTTATCATTGTTTTCACATAAAGAACCAGTTACATCGTACACGTGGTCCTTAGGTGCATTTTCTTTACCCATTACAGTAATATGGTGGTAAGAACCATATAAAGCTGGACGCATAAGATTTGCCATACAGGAATCTAAGCCGATGTAGTGACGATAAATATCCTTTTTGTGAATTGCTGTAGAAACTAAGTAACCAAATGGACCTGTAACCATACGGCCACATTCATAAGCCAATGCTACATCACCAAGGCCATTAGCTACTAGAATTCTATTATAGGCCTCTTCTACACCTTTACTAAGTGCATTGAAATCTACTGGTGTTTGTTCTGGTTTATAAGCAACACCTACACCACCACCAAGATCGATAAACTCAACATTGATGCCTAGTTCATTTTTAATATCTACTGCTAGATTGAAGCAAAGTTCAGCAGTGCCAACTAAGCCATCAATATCAAGCTCGTTAGATACAACCATTGTATGGATACCAAAGTGTTTTACACCTTTAGCTTGCAACTGTTTATAAGCTTCAAGAATCTGTTCACGTGTCATACCATATTTAGCTTCTTCAGGAAGGCCAATAATTGTATTGCCCCCTTCTTTTAAAGAACCCGGATTATAACGCACGCAGAATGTATCTGGCAAAGAGCCATGATTTTTTTCTAAATATTCGATATGTGTAATATCATCAAGATTGATGATTGCACCCATTTCAAGTGCCTTTTTATACTCCACATATGGTGTATCATTAGATGTGAACATAATATCATGGCCCGTAATACCCACTTTTTCACATAAAAGTAGTTCCGCTAAGGAAGAACAGTCTGCGCCAACCCCAAGCTTTTGTAACAAACGCATGATATACGGATTTGGAGTTGCTTTAACTGCAAAATATTGCTTGAATCCCTTATTCCAAGAGAATGCATTGATGAAAGATTTCATATTCTCAATAATTTCTTCTTCATCATAAATATGGAATGGAGTTGGATACTGAGCAATAATATTTTCTAATTGTTCTGACGTGAATGGAACTGTTTTTTTGTTCATGATAACCTTTCTACATAAATAAAAGACTCATCAGCCGATGAGTCTTTTATTCTAATTTCCTAATTATTTAAATAAAGCTTTATCTAAACTAAAGCGACCAGCACCAGCAAAAAATAACATAAGTGCACCAAAGCCTAATTGAGATGGGTAGTCCCAGCTAAAGAAACTACCATTCAAACTCACAATAGTCGCAGTTGCTAAAGTACCTACAACTAGAATAGCACCAATACGTGTAAATAATCCTACTGCAATGAGAATACCACCAATCATTTCTGCAAGTGCTGCCATAGTGCCTAGCATCTCATAACCACCGGATACACCTAAAGGTGCCAACATAGTTCCTACTTTGTAAAGTCCTTCAGCTCCGCTAAGCCATTTTAAATAACCATGATAAAACATGGAAATGCCCAATGCAAGGCGATAAATTAATAAGCCAAAATTTACATAATTAGGTTTACTTTTAAAAATAAAGTTCAACATAGTGATCCTTCTTTCAATTCAAACATATAAAATCGAATAAATTCGATACGCTAATTATACTATTAGAGAATAACTATGTCAATAAGACTCACTATTAAATTCTATAGAATTATATCATACATTGTATACAAAATCAATTTTATCGATGTAATCAACATAATATCGTCAGCTTAAATACAATCATATTTTTTTTGAAATTTGAATTTTAAAATATTACACCCTTGCAATAGATTAATTTATCAGTAAAAAATAATCCTAATGAATATGAAAAAATGTAATTCATAATTCATTAGGATTATTATATTTCTTATAAAAATAATTCTAAGCAGCTGATTACATCATACCGCCCATACCACCCATTGGAGGCATTGCAGGAACTGCTGCATTTTCATCTACCTTATCAGCTACGATTGTTTCAGTAGTTAATACAAGAGATGCGATAGATGCGGCATTTTGAAGGGCAGAACGAGTAACTTTTGCAGGGTCAACAATACCAGCTTTAACCATATCGATGTATTCTTCAGTCAAGGCATTGAAACCTACACCAGCTTCAGTATTTTTAACTTTTTCTACTACTACAGAACCTTCGAGACCAGCGTTGTATGCAATTTGACGAAGTGGTTCTTCTACAGCGCGTTTTACAAGGTTAATACCAGTTTGAACATCACCAGTAGCTTCCAATGTGTTCAATGCAGGGATGATATCGATGAATGTAGTACCACCACCAGCTACGATACCTTCTTCGACAGCTGCACGGGTTGCGTTCAATGCGTCTTCAATGCGAAGTTTCTTATCTTTCATTTCAACTTCTGTAGCAGCACCTACTTCGATAACTGCAACACCACCGGACAATTTAGCTAGACGTTCTTGTAATTTTTCACGGTCGAAATCAGAAGATGTTTCTTCAACTTGTGCACGGATTTGGTTAATGCGTTTAGCAATTACATCTTTATCACCTGCGCCATCGATGATTGTAGTTTCATCTTTAGTGATGCGAACTTGACGAGCTGTACCAAGATCTTCAAGTTCTACAGAATCAAGCTTACGACCCATATCTTCAGTGATTACCGTACCGCCAGTTAAGATAGCGATATCTTCAAGCATAGCTTTACGACGATCACCAAAGCCAGGAGCTTTAACAGCTACAGCTTTGAATGTACCACGCAAACGGTTTACTACTAATGTAGCCAACGCTTCCCCTTCTACATCTTCAGCGATAATAAGAAGTTCTTTGCCTACTTTTACTACTTTTTCAAGTGTTGGCAACATATCTGCGATAGCACTGATTTTACGATCAGTAATCAAGATATATGGGTTATCCATAACAGCTTCCATACGATCAGGGTCAGTTACCATGTAAGGGGAAATGTAACCACGATCAAATTGCATACCTTCTACTACATTTAATGCAGTTTGCAAACCTTTGGATTCTTCAACAGTAATAACACCGTCATTACCAACCTTTTCCATAGCTTCAGCAATCAAACCACCGATTTCTTCGTCAGCAGCAGATACACTTGCAACTTGAGCAATTTCAGCTTTACCAGAAACTTTAATAGAGCGTTTTTTGATTTCTTCAACTAAAGTTTTTACTGCTGTTTCAATACCTTTTTTCAAAATCATTGGGTTAGCACCAGCTGCTACATTGCGCATACCTTCTTGAATCATAGCTTGTGCCAATACTGTGGCAGTAGTAGTACCATCACCTGCTACGTCGTTAGTTTTAGTAGCAACTTCTTTTACCAACTGAGCCCCCATGTTTTCAAATGGATCTGGAAGTTCGATATCGCGAGCAATGGTTACACCATCATTTGTAATTGTTGGGGAACCAAATTTTTTATCCAACACAACATTACGACCTTTTGGACCTAATGTAACTTTTACAGCATTTGCTAATTGATCGACGCCACGACCTAAAGCACGACGAGCTTCTTCATTAAACAAGATTTCTTTTGCCATATGTATTACCTCCTAAATAGTAACACTATCCAATGTAACGAAATATATATACCCTTAGGCAATATAGGATGTATCATCAGTTTTTATAGTCATGTAGACTATAAATTAGCGATTATAATACTGCTAAAATATCGTGTTCGCTAATAATCAAATGAGTAGCACCATCAATTTCTAATTCGCTACCAGCATATTTTGCGAACATAACAGTGTCGCCAACTTTAACTTCTGGAGCTACACGTTGACCATTGTCATATACTTTACCAGCACCTACAGCTACAACTACACCTTCTTGAGGTTTTTCTTTTGCTGTATCAGGAAGGAAGATACCACTTTTAGTTTTTTCTTCTTTTGCTTCTAGACGAATAAGAACGCGGTCAGCTAATGGTTTTAACATATAATGTCACTCCTTTTTACTAGTTAATCTCCATAATTTATTAGCACTCTAACTCATCGAGTGCTAATTACAAGTATTATTATAACCGAAGTTAAAATAATTGCAAGTACTAATTTTGATTTTTTGACTTTTTAGATATTATTTGACTTATTAGACTGTTTAATGATGAGATTACATGTTTCTATAATAGATATTTGTTTATTCATACTTAAGGTGCGAATGCGATTATACGCTTCCGCTTCAGATATAGAATATAGTTCCATTAATATACCAGTTCCCTTTTGAATGATTTTACGATCTTCTAATGACTGTTCTAGCTCAGCCATCTTTTCGCGCAACTGAGCATCACTTTTATAGCGGCCTAAAGCCATCTCTAAGGAAGGAACTAACTGCTCCTCCCGTACTGGTTTAATTAAATAGCCATATACACCAGAATCTCGAGCCTTATCGATTAAATCTTGCTGGCTATAACTTGTTAATAATACTACAGGTGCTTCATGGTGAAAGCCAATTTGACGTGCCGCCTCAATACCATCTAATTCTGGCATTTTAACATCCATCAATATAATATCTGGCTTATGTTTTTTACAAAGTTCTAAAGCTTCAACACCATTTGTACCTTCTGCAACGACTTCATGACCACAAGACTCAATAATATCCCGTAAGTCCATACGTATTAGAGATTCATCATCCACGATTAAAACGCGCATTTATGCCTCCTTCTTCATATGTATCGTCACCAATACACCTGTACCAGTATTTTCTATGGATAAACTACCTTTCAACTCGTGGGCAACTAAATTATTAATAATAGTTAGACCTAAACGTTTATTAGATGTGAAAGAAAAATTGCTAGGCAATCCTTTACCATTATCCCAAAAGATTAGTTCGATACTCCCGTTTATATCCGTTACAGTCAAATGAATTTGACCATTTCTACCGTCTAACCCATGTTCTAAGCTATTCGTAATCAACTCATTAATAATAAGAGATACATAACTTGCCATATGAGAGGAGATTAATATGTCTTCGCCACTGTAAGTAAAAGTAACCTCTTGGTCTTGTCGCACCATACTCATACGCAACAATCGACATAATTCATCGTAAATCGATCGTATACCGATATAATCCTCATCGTAATGAGATACTATATCGTGAACTAGAGCCATACTCTCGATGCGATTAATTCCCTCTTGGAGTGCTTGTTTTACCTCTGGCAAGCTAGAGCGTCTCGCCTCCATGCGCAATAAACCTGCTACTGTTTGTAAGTTATTTTTTACACGGTGATGAACCTCTTTGATAATGGAATTTTTAACTAATAATTCTTGTTGCTGTTTACTTTCACGAGTACAATCATGAAGAACTAAAAAGCACCTCGTTTCATTGCGCCCCATAGCAATAGGAATCATATGCTGACGAATTACCATATCTTGATAGATTTCTTCATTTGTAAGTATATTTCTATCTGATAATACCTGCTGTATAGCGGACATCTTTAAGGTACTGCTAAAAATTGATGAACCAACCAAGCGACGGTCAAAGCCTAATATATCTACTAACTTCATAGCTGCATCGTTAGCATACAGTATTTTATAAGTGTCGTCGAAAATAATTAAACCATCAAAATAGGACATGGGTTCGTAAGACAATATTTGTTCATCAGTAGCTGTCAGCATAAGACGTTGCATCGTATCAGACAAAACGTATTCTTGCTCATATTGTTCTGCCTTAATAGATGGTGATAATGTAAAAGATATCCCCCCAATAATACGACCTCCGTTGTCTACGATAGGAAAGACATGTTGACGCTGCTCGTCATCTAACCCGATAAGTGGCTGACCATCTTTCATCATAGTATGCCACGTATGACTGCCTTTTAATTGACGTGTAGTAATCCCTTGATCACTGCGTTCTATGCATAGCATATCTGCACATTGTTGTGATCTCTCACCTTGTCCTGTCTCTAGTAGAGGTGTAAAAATCTGTATCCTTTGACGAGTTAAAGACTCGCCAAAGGATATGAGTTTACTAATATGCTCAAGTAATGAGGTTTGTAATGGTCCTAATGGTGTTCTATTTAAAATATCTTGACCAATATCCACGATTAATCCTCTTTCCAAGATACGTATCCAATTTCAACACTAGGCTTTGCATTCAATGTTAAATCGCCAAATTTACCGGCCTGCGCCATATAATAAGCTCGGCATCCAATCATGGCCGCATTGTCAGTAGACAAAATTTTATGTGGTTTGTAATAAGTAAAACCTTCTTCTACACACATAGCTTCTAAAGCCTTTTGTAATCCTTTATTGGCTGATACACCACCAGCAATAGTAATACGACTTTCACCTAAAGTATGTGCGGCATCTTTCGTCTTTTCTACCAACACATCAACGATGGCCTTCTGGAATGATGCAGCCACATCAGATTGATTGATAGGTTCATTCTTTTGTTGCTTACTATTTAAATAGTTTAAAACGGCAGACTTTAAACCACTAAAGCTAAATTCAAAATTACCTGGTTCACTTAAAGCCTTTGGAAATTCAATAGCCTCTGGATTCCCTTCAGCGGCAAGGGCATCGATATGAGGGCCCCCTGGATAAGGGAATCCCATGACCCGTGCAATCTTATCAAAAGCCTCGCCAGCTGCGTCATCTCGTGTTTGACCAAGAACATCAAATTCTTCATATCCTTTTACATGTACTAACATGGTATGACCACCAGAGACAACGAGACTTAAAAATGGAGGCTCCAGTTCTGGATTAGCTAAAAAGTTTGCAAAAATATGACCTTCCATATGGTGCACTGGCACCAAGGGTATCCCGGTAGCAAAGGATAACCCTTTTGCAGCAGCTACACCAACTAATAAGGCCCCTACAAGACCGGGACCATACGTAACACCAATATGATTGATATCTTGTAAAGTCACATTTGCATCACGTAATGCTTGGTCTATTACGGGTATCACTTGTTCTATATGATGACGTGATGCAATTTCAGGTACAACGCCACCAAATTTTCTATGTATTGGCACTTGGCTTGAAATAACATTAGACAAAACAGTGCGCCCGTCCTTAAGGACAGAAGCAGAGGTTTCGTCACAGCTACTTTCCAAGGCTAATGTGTATATACTCATTCTATTTCCTCTGAAACGAGAGACATAATATAAGCATCTTCCATAGGCTCTGAATAATAATCTTTACGAATTCCTTTTACAGAAAATCCTAAATTTCTATACATAGCCAATGCTGCAAGATTAGATATGCGCACCTCTAAGAAAATTTCTTTCATACCTCTCATAAGACATTCATCTATTAATTGTTTTGTAAGTTTTGATCCGTATCCCTTACCTCGTGCGGAAGGAATAATGGCGATATTCGTAATTTGACCTTCATCGTATACAAGCCAAGCACCTGCATATCCAACAATTTTGTTCTCCTCACAAATTACCATATATAATTTATTTGATGCCCCTTCTAACTCAACGAGAACAGATTCTAAACTCCAAGGAACAGAAAAAGACTGTTGTTCAATAGCATAGATAGCTTGAGCATCATCTATTGTAGCCAAACGAATCTCCATTATTCGACTCCTGCTGCCTCAGTAACTACAACTGTAGGATTTTGTTTCAACATTTCAGGATTATTTTTATGGCGTTCTTCCCATAACACTTCTGCTTCTGATCGTCGAATATAATAAGGAACCATATCCATAGGGTCAGAACTCTCTTCAGAGCCTACCAATCTACGGCCAGCTAGTAATAGAGAACTAGCTTTTGGAATACGTTGCGATATATCTAAAATCGTTAAATTTGTATCACTTTCATCTAGTAGCTTCTCTATTCGCTTAACGCCATCCCCAAGGAACACTACATATTCTTCAGAGGCTCGGAGTCGATCTAATAAATCATTAGCAGCAATGACAAAAGGCTCCTCTTTGCAGACCAATTCATTACCATCATATTTGTAGATACCTGCATAGACATGTTTTTTCTGAGCATCGATAATAGTACAAATCGTGCGGTCCGTATAAGCTACATTACGAGCTAAACTGTCCATGGTCATTACGCCATATAAAGGAATTTGTAAGGCATAAGCCATAGCTTTAGCTGTCCCCATACCAATACGTAAGCCTGTAAAAGAACCAGGTCCAATGCTAACCATAATACCTTTTAATTCACTTTTTTCAACTTGAGAAGCTCGTAATAGCATATCAATATGAGGTACCAACTGCTCAGAATGAGTCAATCCAGCTTGAATGGTCAATTCCCCAATTAGGCAACTTTCATCTATTAAAGCCACACTCGACACGAGAGAGCTCGTCTCAATTCCCAACCACATATGGGCCTCCTATTTCTACTAAATCACCCGTTGTAAGGTAATCACTAGTTAATGTAATGGAACGGCTTGTATCATCAATACGTGTTAAATGAATCCATAGCGTTTCATCAGGCAATTCATGAGGGAATTTATCTGCCCATTCTACAATGGATACGCAGTCTTCTGTATATTCATAAAATCCAATATTTTCCAGTTCACTAATATCTTCCAAGCGATATACGTCAAAATGATATAAATGAGTTCGATTCACATCATAGGTATTCATTATGGCAAAGGTAGGACTTGTAATTTCTTCAGTAACCCCAAAGCCCTTTGCAATGCCTTGCGACAAATGTGTTTTTCCTGTCCCCAAGTCACCAACTAGTGCTATACAAAGAGGATGCCCATTATGTTTAACCCATTCGCCTAATAATTGGCCAAATTGTTGTGTGTCTTCTACTGTATGAGTCTTTAAATGAACCTGTACCTTATCCTTCATGAAAATGATTATATCCTTTCGCTTCTACAGTCTTAATCGTTTTATCAAGTGTTACCATTTGAACCCGAGGAGGGCCAGATAAAACTTCCCCAATCAACGTAATGCCTGCTAGCTTTTCCAATTCCGAAAGTAGTGATTTTGGCGCTGTAAAGACTAACTGAAAGTCTTCTCCACCATACAAAGCATAATCTACTGGATTAGTTTGTAAATGCTTAGCTAATGCGTAAGTCTCCTCGTGTAAAGGGATTGCTTGTTCTTCAAATACAATGGAAACATTACTAGCTACAGCGATTTCATTCAATTCACTACCTAGTCCATCGCTAATATCATTCATACTATGAATACCAAGTCGTCGCAATTTTTGCCCCAATTCAATCTGTGGTTCAGGACGTTGATGCCCCACTTTGGTCATATCATAGCCTACTAAATTATAAGATAATGCTCCTAAACCTGTAGCTGCATAACCTACATAGTTTGTAACACCTACAACATCTCCTACTTTCGCACCACTTCGCATAACCGCAGTGCCTTTAGGAACCTCTCCGATAATTGTTACAGTCCAAACCATGGGGCCTTCCGTACGTACCGTATCTCCACCCAATATATTGAGTTGATATCTCATACATTGATCTTTAATTCCCCTATAAATTTCATCAAGAATGACTGTATTAACATGGTCTGGTGCGGCTACAGATAATACAATTTGTCTAGGAATGCCACCCATAGCCGCAACATCACTTAAATTAGCCGTCATAAGGCGATACCCTACATCATAGGGCATCATATAGTGAAAGCTAAAATGAACACCTTCCACCATTGTGTCAGTGCTTATCAATTGCTCTGTATTTTGATCTGCTTTATAAATAGCACAATCATCACCAATACCGTACACTACAGTATTAGGATTATAAATCGTGTTATCTTGAATTTGACGAATGAAATTAAATTCCCCTACATCTTTTAATTGCATCTGATCACCTAATTTCCGATTATTACTTATTGTATTGTAACATATATAAAAGACAACAAAAATAGCAGATAGTTGATATATCAACTATCTGCTATAAATGTCCTTAAAAGAATTATTTTTTAATTAGATTCGTCATTCTCTTAACAGGTTCTTTAGTATCAAAGGAACCTACAGTTGGCACCTTTTTACCATTATTGA
Organism: Veillonella parvula; assembly: GCA_959601155.1. Taxonomy (GTDB): domain Bacteria; phylum Bacillota; class Negativicutes; order Veillonellales; family Veillonellaceae; genus Veillonella; species Veillonella parvula_R. The sequence continues at coordinate 478,491 of CAUGOU010000001.1, forward strand.
CGAATAGAACACCATTAATATTATCAAAGGATGTCAATGTATTTACAATAGCAGCCATTTGTAACTTAACAGTTAAGTCTCCGCCATTACCCTTTACGAATGCATCATTTACTTCAACAGAAGCAATACCATCTTTTACAGTAACAGATGTAATTTCAATATCCTTAGAGAAGACTGGATATTTTTGTGCTCTATCAACATTTAACATCGCTAAAAGAGCTGCTTTAGGCGTAACTTTATTCGCCTCTATCTCAACGGTAGTTTGTTTTACCCCAGAACCATCCTCCGTAGGAACAAAGAAGGCCATCTTAACCTTTTCTTGAGATACTTTACTTGTTTCTGCATCCTTATTGACTTTCGTCTCTTGCGTAGGTTCACTTTTACCTGTTGTAGGAGCTTGTTCATGTGTACAACCCACTACAAATGCCAGCATACCTACACAGAGAATCGATAGAACTTGTTTACGTAATTTCATCGATTAACCTCCAAAGTAATTAGCAATACCATTTGCAATGCGGTTAGCAAAGTCTTCTTGAGTTTGAGGAGATTGTAGCACACGTTCCTCATTAGGGTTAGAGATAAAACCAAGCTCTACAAGAATTGCAGGCATATTAGAATGTCTCAACACGTATAAGTTACCCTCTTGAATGCCACGATCACCATTGAAACCAGGTGTGTTAGCAATTTGAGATTGTACCTTTTGTGCTAATCGAGCATCGTTACCAGTTTTGCTATAGTAATATGTTGCAATACCACCAACGCTAGGATTATTAAATGCGTTGATATGAACGCTCACAAGAACATCAGAATTACTACGGTTAGCCACGTTAACACGAGCCCCCAATTCATCAACACCACTTGCATTAGGACCATATACATCTACATCGGTAGTACGAGTCAAAAGTACTTTAGCACCACGATTTTCTAAAGATTTTTTCAAATACATAGAAATTGGTAGTGTAATGTTTTTCTCTTGTACACCGTGAGGTCCAATAGCACCAGAATCACTACCACCATGTCCTGGGTCAATAGTAATTGTTTTGCCAGATAAACCGCCACTAGTAGAGTATTTACCAGATCCTGTAGGTACATTTTTTGCTGGATGTGCAGATTGAGATGGCTTTTTACCATAGTAAGCAGGCTTAGCTACAGCACCTTTTTTCTGAACATCAACAACGATACGATACGGTTTCTTATTAACCGTATCTTTTTTCAAGGAAAAAACCTTTACATCACTAGTATCAATAGATGAAGGTGTCTTGATTGTTACTTTAACGTCTCTGCCATCTTGTGAAAGTTTAGCAGAGCTAGCAATAGCTGAGTCCATAGAAATGTTCTCTTTAGCCGTCTTTAGCTTTGTATTCTTTAAAGTAACAGTCGTAGTTTTCCCATCTTTGCTAATTGATGCAGATGCCTTTATAGGTGCCGATAAGTCCATAACAATACGAACATATGGTACAGGTGCATCTGTTCTAGTCACCCATCGAGCATCTTCCAAATTAGCTGCCTTTGCTTGAGTCAATAATAAAGGTATCGCCATCAAGACTGCAAGGCACATTAAAAATAGTTTACGCAATACATTCACTCCAATCTAACTGACATACATAGTGTCCAAACCATAGAGATGAGTCGATGATATTTTTATCTATCAAAATCTCATCGTTCCAATCTATCCATAAACTAATGTTAGATTATAAATAGATTATTTCATACAAACATGAAGATTAGTATGCCGATTACACATATTACTATATAAAGACCTTATTCAGAATACACAAAAAACAGTTTCATAAAATTATTTTTTGTATAAGCAATCAAAACTAACGTTCAGTTGTAATTTGCCATTCATTCCCATCCGTACTAATATGAATACGTCCCATCGTATCTGTACGGTAAATAGCAATATTATTTTCCTGCAAGCGACGTAATGTCACATCGTGAGGATGACCATACTTATTATACATGCCATTTGAAATTAATGCACTTTCAGGCTTAATAGATTTCAAAAAATCTTCAGAGCTACTTGTACGAGAACCGTGATGACCTACCTTAAGAATACGAGAAAACAATCTAGAATTCTGCTCTTTTATAAGTTTTTTCTCTTCTTGTAATTCAGCATCACCCGTAAAGAGCATAGAAAATTTACCGAAGATTAATTTACCTACAATAGAATTATTATTAAGATCTGTCTCTCCTTTTTTATCAGTCAAAGGTTCAACCCAAGGAGCATATACTATGAATACAGCACCATGCCCAAAATCAACTACATCTCCACTTCTCAAAGTAGTTCGTTGAATTTTATTTTTCTCAATCCATTTTTCATAGGTTTTGTACATATTATTATCAACAGCAATACCATCATCATATACATGTTCAATAGGCATAGCCTTTGCAATAGCATAAAAACCACCCATATGATCAGCATGAGGATGTGTGATAATAATATTTTTTAGCTTTGTTACACCCATAGTTTTAAGTTGAGCTACAATATTTTCACGATGTTCTATGTCACCAGTATCGATCATGCTATACTCATCGCCTACCTTAAGTAATATAGCATCCCCCTGACCAATATCTAGCATATATACATCTAGCTTACCTTCAGGGGTAGTCGTTTTAGTATCGATTGAGTAAGTCCCATTAGCGTTAGTAGTTACTTGATTTGCTGCGTTTGCTACATCATTATTTGTGCATCCTGCAATGGCGAAGATAGGAATACATAATACCAACAAGAAAGCTATAAAGCGTTGTATTCTATTTGTCATTCATAATCTCCCAACAATTCACTAATAACACAACCTAAAGAAGTACTGACATCACTCGGAGTATAACCCCAACTCTTTGTTTCATTCAGAATATCTGCACTACGACTATGTACATATACACCGAGAACAGCACTATCTTGTAGTGAATAACCCTGACTTATAAAACCAGCAATTACACCAGTCAGCACATCTCCCATACCGCCAGTACCCATGCCCGCATTACCGATAGTATTTACATACACTGTTCCATCAGGTAATGCCACAATTGAAGGAATTCCTTTTAGTACAAGAATAACTTGATGAGCCTTAGCAAATTCTCTAGCCAACGTAATATAATGGCGCTCAATCCATTTAATAGGTAAATCAATAAGTCTACTAAATTCACCTAAGTGAGGTGTCATAACACAATAAGGTAGATCTTGTTTCACCGCGTATATAGACTCAATCTCACCATCACGCAAGGCATCTTTATCAACAGAACCTACATGGCCCAATGCATAAAGAGCATCTGCATCAAGAACCAATGGACCTTCGTAGCTATCTAAAATAGAATCTACAAAATTAGGAATATCACTAGTGCGTCCTAGGCCTGGTCCCATAGCAACAACTTGGCGACAATCAAAAAGTTCTTTATTAGTCTCTGTGGAAGTAACCATCACCTCAGGTATGACACGGCTTTGTACAATCTGTTTAATTATTTTGGGTACAGCTAATGTTACTTTACCAGCACCACTATGAACTGCCGCTTCAGCAGCCAAAATAGGGGCTCCTATCATATCATTTGAACCACCAATAATTAAAGTGTTTCCATTGACACCTTTATGCGCCATTGGGGTACGATAGTTGATAATTTTTTCTGCTAAATCAGAATCAATGGTTATAGTTCTAACACGTTCACCCAGTACCTGCTGCCAAGGAGCACCCAATGGAGCAACCACAGCGGTTCCTCCTATAGCCTTTCCGGGATATAATAACAAACCTTGTTTGATAGCTCCAAAAGTAACAGTATAATCATAGGTCAGTGTGCCTTCCGCTACATGACCAGTAGTAGCATCCAAACCTGCAGGTACATCAATAGCCCACAAATCAAAATTATACTGACTACGCATAGTATCAATATCATTCAATATATCGATGGTCACCTCTCTTAACCTTCCAGTAAAGCCCGTTCCCATGATGCCTTCCACAGCGATGGCTACGTTGGACCAATCATTGAATTCATCATACATATCGATGCTACAGCCCATAGCTTTGCAGCGCTCAATTTGCACTGCAAAAAGATCACTACACTTGTTTATATCTCCTACTAGTACAATTTGTGCTGGTACGCCTTGCTCCATCAAATGGCGAGCCGCTACAAGGCCATCTGCCCCATTATTACCCGTACCACATATAAATAAAACAAAACTATTTATGGAACGGCCATTATTCAGGGAAAATAAATCGTACTCTCCCCATAAGGCATCTACGATACCACGTCCAGCATTTTCCATGAGGATTTCTAAAGAAATTCCTAATTGCTTAGGAACCTCTCGATCTATAAATCGAGCATCTTCTGTAGTTAAAATATTCATCTTATGCTCCTTCAAGTATAACTGTACTCATTGCATAATCCTTGCAATGACTAATCGATACATGAATATCAGTATAACCTGATGTTTCGTAAATATCTTTGAAAGTATCTTGTAAACGAATTAAGGGTGCGCCCCATTCATCATGATAAATCTCTATATCTTGCCATGATCCATACCTCATCCCTGTACCTAAAGCTTTAATAAAAGCCTCTTTTGCAGCATATATACCTGCAAAGGATTCGAAGCATCCTTTATTCCGACTTTTACAATATTCAATCTCATGAATCGTATAAACGCGCGCTTTAAATGAACTTGATTTCTCTATAGCTTGACGTATACGGTCAATCTCTATAATATCATTCCCTAATTTCATAATAGCTCCTAAAATACTCTAATACTATTATTATACACTCATAAAGGGGATTAAAACATAGGTAGTATCTAGACATTTACCGAAAATGGTAGGCTAGACAAACTATAAATTTCAACTTTACCTTTGCGATTGACCGCCATATACATTTGACCATTTCGACAATCCATGTCTTCTACTTCCATTCCAGAAGCATAAGGGCTAATATTTTTAACAACTCCCTCTTCATCGACGTATACAAAGGTTGTCAACGTCGTAAATAAAGTATTTCCATTAGTTGCGTAAGCACCGTTATTATTTAAGTTTGTATGATTAGCATCAATTTTATAAGAACGAATACGATTAAAATTGGAGTCGTAATAATTAATTGTCCGTTCAGAGTTTGTTAAAGGCACAATTGATACATATTCATTGCGTACTTTATCATATGCAAAATTAAAAACTTTCTCTTTTAGTTTAATCGGTGCTTCAACAATCATGCTATCCGCTTCAATAGGAGTAAGGTTATATCCATTTACAACAGCATTTGTTGTATAGTAACGATTATTAACAGAATTATAAGTTAAGGTATTCATATGACCTAATAAACTTTTATAACTATACTCATATTTTGCAACAACAGTAAAAGTTTTTGGATTAATTTCATAAATAATTTGCTTCGTATTATCTGAATTAATACAAGCTAAAGCAAAAACGTCTTTTTTGGAATTATAACAAAATCCTTGGCACTGATTTACAGATCCATCTAATGGTATTTCTGCCAAGCGAGATAATGGCAATGGCATCTGTACAGCGCTAACCTGTTGAGTAAGTTTAGGAATATCAAAGATATTTGTAATATAATCAATTACACCTTGATCCATACTGTCACCTCATGAAATTAATAATGTATATTATAGTATATAAATTCATAAATATAAAAATAGGCGGTAAGACAAAAGTCTTACCGCCTAATGTTGGTGCCGGAGGTGGGACTTGAACCCACACGGTGTTACCCGCTTGATTTTGAGTCAAGTGCGTCTGCCATTCCGCCACTCCGGCGTATCGGAACATTTGTTATTATACAGACATCCCTAAGCAATGTCAACATATTTTTTATATTTCATCTAAAATATTTTGAACCCTTTTCATATCCGTATCACATTGTTGTTTCCATGTGAGTGCGACACCTGTAATATAGCCTTTACGGGCAAATTCTACATCCGTAGGAACACTTTCAGCACCATAGTCTAGCTCGCCAGCTAACCAATAATAATCCTGTCCTCTTGAATTAATACGAGCTTCGATAATATTACTGTAGGTTTGTAAGCCTTGGCTCACCATTTTAAAATGATCCCAATCACATGTGCCACGTAATGGGAAGTTCACATTTAGTAAACCGCTAAACTGGCCCGCCACATAAATTTTCTCAATCAATTCATGTATAAATGGATGCATCTCGTCTCCCCGTTCAACAGAATATCTCTCAACAGATAATGCTAAACCGGGAATACCGTAAAAACCACTTTCCATAGCTGCCGAAACAGTGCCGGAATACAATACATCAGAGCCTAAATTAAATCCATGATTAATTCCAGAAATTACAAGATCTGGCATATCATCAGTCAATAAATAACTGAGACCGAACTTCATGCAATCGGACGGCGTTCCCGTTAGAGCATAAAGGCGAGGATTTTCATCCTCGCCATTGCAAGCATCTAATTTCAATGGAACCTCGGTCGTCAATGCATGAGATTTAGCACTTTGCTCATTAGCAGGTGCTACAACGGTAATTCTATAATATTGACTTAAATACGATGCAAGATGACGTAAACCATCTGCTAAAATGCCATCGTCATTACACATTAAAATATGCATAGTCACTCCTACAGATTCTATTTTTCATTCTTATTCATATTGCCCATACGTGTTAATTTAACATCATCTAAGCCCACAGCTCTCGTATGGACTGTATGAGACCATACCTTATTATGACGGCGGAACCACCCTAAAATATTTACTGGAATCCAAGAGTAAACAAATAATGGATATAGTAAATAGTAGAACCAAATCTTTGGTGGTACCTTGATTTTCAACAATACAATTAATGGGAATAGATATTGACCAACACCTATAATTGTCCATACAGACATAGGCATAATTTGATACAAAATATTTGTATAAATTGGAGTATACGCATTGATGTAGGATAACACCAAGTATACGGTTGTCAACAATAAGAAATAAGGTTGACTCACTTGGAATATACCATCCAAAATCATAATATTCCCTGTTTTGATACCAATAGCAAATAATTTAGGAATATATCGACCCGCACAGTCAAATTGCCCCTGAGCCCATCGTAAACGCTGTCTGCAAGAAGCCATCATAGTCGTAACCTTTTCATCATATACGATAGCATCATGCCCCCAACAAGTACGGATACCATGAGTCAATAGTTTCATGGAAAATTCCATATCTTCGGTTAAGCTATTGCAATCCCAACCGTATTCGCGAATAATAGATGTACGAATACACATGCCTGTACCACCTAAGGCCGTAGATAATCCAAGACGATATTTTGCTAAATGCCACATATGGTTAACCATCCAAAAGGCGATAGAGAACGTACCGGCTACCCAAGAGTCAGTTGGATTTTTAGAGTTCAAGTAACCTTGAATTACAGACTCACCTTTTTCAAGATGATCATTCATTTCTAACATAAATTGAGGATGTACTAAATTATCGGCATCAAAAATCAGAAATGCATCATATTTCCGATCCATTTGTTCTACCCGATCAAACATCCACCCCATGGCATAACCTTTACCTATTTCTTGTTTATTTTCACGTACATGTACATTAGCGCCAGCAGCACTTGCTACTTCCGCAGTCTTATCTGTACAGTTATCGGCAACTACAAAAATATCGTACAGATCATCTGGATAATCTAGGCCACGTAAGTTTTTAACTAACTCACCAACAACAGCTTCCTCATTATGAGCGCATACAACGATGGCAAAGGAATTTTTAGGGGTATAATTTTTATGTACTCGCGATCGCCACATACCTACGACAGCGAGTATAAAATAATAAACCGTATAAATTACGATTATTACCTGCATAGGAATCAGTAATAGATCCAGTAGGTAATTCATACTATTCTCCTCCACACATCTATTTACGCACTATATTTAAAGCCCCGTTAATAAGCCCAAACATTACATAGCCAGCAAAAATCATAACGGCCCATGTATGCCAATCATACACGAGACAAGCTACAACAAATATGGCTGTGAGTACAATAGAAAGCTTATTGATATAAATCTCACTTTTACCTTTAAAATCGGGATATTTAACTTCACTAACCATAAGGAGACCTATACCAATCATACAAACTACCAACACAAATTGAGGTACCGATACGCCACACAATACGTAGGTCGCTGCTAAACATCCAGCGGCTGGAATTGGTAAACCTTCAAAATAGCCATGAACTTCGTCAGTTTTAATATTAAATCGCGCTAAACGAAATGCACCAAGCACTGCAAAAGCTAATAGTGGCACATATGCAATCCATCCTAAACCATATAATTCTTTCATATAAAGCATATAGGCAGGCGCTACACCAAATCCCACTACATCAGACAGAGAATCAAGTTCCCGGCCCATTGGTCCTGCAACTCCTAAAGCTCTTGCTACACGCCCATCTAACCCATCTGCTACTAAAGACAATAATATACATATGGCTGCGCAGAATGTATTATTAGTAGCAGACAATGTAATACCAAGAACACCAAATGCTAAGTTTGCACTAGTAAATAAATTTGGAATAATAGATTTATTCATGTCGTAACCTCCCGATAACAGTATCACCACCTGTAATATGTTGACCTTTTTCCACGAACAACTCTACATCCTTATCCATATAGAGCTCAGTACAGGAACCGAACTTAATCATCCCGTACAACTGACCACGTTCAAGTACACTATCTAGGTCTGTCCAAGATACGATACGTCTTGCTAAAAGGCCCGCAATTTGCGTTACTAATACGGAAGTACGATCATTTTCAATACAAATAGTATGACGTTCATTTTCAAAACCTACATCATCTTTGAATGCTGGTAGGAAACTACCCATCGTATAGTGACGGTACGTAATTTTACCATCAATAGGCGCACGATTAGCATGTACGTCAAAAACAGATAAGAAAATAGTTACTTTTTTACACTCTTTATGTAAGTAAATATCTTCGTATACATCAGAAATATCCATGATTTTACCGTCCGCTGGGGATAAAATCAAATCTGGATCTTGAGGGATTACACGTTTAGGATTTCTAAAGAAATTGACGAAAAATAATGCCAGAATAAATGAAATAATCGCAATTACATAATGTCCTAAATATCCTAACACCACAGTGATAATGAGCATAGCTCCTATCAGAGGAAACCCTTCCTTAATTATTGGTCCTGTAGGCACGATTCAACACTCCTCTATTTATTTCTAATAACGGTCCACATAAACTTTGGAATAGCCAACATGCGGCCAATCCGTTGAGGTTCTAAATATAATCGATACAACCATTCAAGTCGATTTTGTTGCATCCATTCTGGGGCCCGAGGAATATTACCTGCCAAGACATCAAAGGAACCACCAATTCCGATGGCAACTACGCCATTGAGGTGACTCAACTTTTCTGCAATCCATTGTTCTTGCTTTGGCACACCTAAGGCAACAAATACTAATTTTGCCTTAGATTCAGCTATAGATTTAATGATTTCTTGTTCCTCTGCACTATCAAAGAATCCGTCATGAATTCCTGCTATATTTAATACACCTACCTGAGCAGATACATTATCAATCGCTCGTTGAGCAACACCAGGTGCCGCCCCCAAGCAGTATACAGGAATTTGATGAGTCGCCGCAACTTTAAACAATTCCATAGTTACGTCTACACCTGTTACGCGTTCAGGCACATGTTCTCCTTGACGCTCTGCAGCCCACAAAATGCCAGCCCCATCGGGAACGACGAGACTAGCATTATTCAATATGGAGTGCAATGTAGGATTTTCATTAGCCAACATAACCATTTCTGCATTAGCCGTTGCTACTAAATGTAGCCCCGGCTGTTCAGTTAATTGCAAAATACGTTGGACTGCCTCATCCATTGTGACGCAATCGATAGGCACAGATAAAACAGAAATACGTTTATTCAATGTAATACTCCATTATCAACCACTATAATTTGGTGCTTCAACGGTAATGCTTACATCATGCGGATGACTTTCTTTCAAACCAGCCGCTGTAATTTGAATGAATTGAGTGTTTTCAATCATTTCTTGGATGTTATGACATCCACAATACCCCATACTTGCACGCAAACCACCAACCATTTGGAAAATTGTATCGGCCAACATACCTTTATATGGTACACGACCTTCTATACCTTCAGGAACTAATTTCTTAGCTTCTGTTTGGAAATATCGATCTTTACTACCGAGTTTCATAGCCCCTAGACTACCCATGCCTCGATATACTTTATAAGAACGGCCTTGATAAATCACTGTTTCTCCAGGGCTTTCATCAGTACCCGCTAAAATATTACCCATCATAACTACATTAGCACCAGCCGCAATAGCTTTAGCAATATCTCCAGAATATTTAATCCCCCCATCAGCAATGATAGGAACTCCATAGCGACGCCCCACTTGAGCAGACTCATAGACTGCTGTGATTTGAGGTACCCCAATGCCAGCAATGACACGAGTTGTACAAATAGACCCAGGTCCTATACCAACCTTAACTGCATCAGCTCCAGCTTCGATAAGAGCCTCAGTGCCTGCTGCAGTTGCCACATTACCTGCAATTACAGGAATGTGAGGATACGCTTGTTTAATGTCCTTCAACGTACGAAGAACACCTGCAGAATGCCCATGGGCAGTATCAACAATAATTACGTCAGCTTTAGCAGATACAAGCGCATCAAGTCTATCATACAAATCTTGAGAAACACCTACTGCAGCACCAACTAATAATCGGCCACTACCATCCTTTGCTGCATTTGGATATTTAGTCGCTTTTTCAATATCTTTAATCGTAATTAAGCCTTTTAAGTTACCGTCGCCATCTACAAGAGGTAATTTTTCAATACGATGTTCGCTTAAGATAGCTTTCGCCGCTTCAAGAGATGTACCTTCCGGTGCAGTAACTAGGGAATCTTTTGTCATACATTCCCCAATTTGTCGGCTTAAATCAGTTTCAAAACGCATATCGCGATTTGTAATGATCCCTACTAGTTTACCATGTTCTGTGATAGGTACACCAGAAATTTTATATTTTTCCATAAGTTCTGCTGCATCGGATAGTAAATTTTGAGGGCTTAAGAAAATAGGATCAACGATAACACCGTGTTCAGAGCGTTTTACCTTGTCAACTTCATGAGCTTGCTCTTCAATAGACATATTTTTGTGGATAACGCCAAGACCTCCTTCACGAGCCATAGCAATCGCCATCCGTGATTCAGTAACCGTATCCATCCCAGAACTAATCATAGGAATATTTAATGTAATGTCACGAGTTAATTGAGTTTTTAACTCTACTTGATTAGGCAGTATATCAGAAGCTGCTGGTATTAATAATACATCATCAAAAGTTAGTCCACGCATACCGAATTTATCGTCTCTCATATTTCTTTCCTTTCCGTATAATAAAACAAAACTACGACCCGCCTAGTCCCTATGGACTAGGCGGTCAGTCGTAGCCTTAGCGTTCAGACCGCAAAATGCCGCCTTCCATATAATCGTCTTTTTTCATATCTACGAAGATAACTTTTACTGCATCAGCAGGAACATTTACGATATCAACCGCAGCCTTTGTAATTGCTTCACCTAATTGTTTCTTTTGTTCTTTTGTACGCCCTTCGACGAGCTCTACATGAATAATTGGCATATTAACCTCCATAGATGAAAAATGAAATAAATTGTTTGTTCTATTATACGGTATGAAGGACATATAGACAAGGAAAAAGCCAGATAAAATCTAATATTATCGATGCTTATATACTTATTAATCCTACCTCTTAATTATACAATATTCTTAGAAATTTTTCACCAAATCTTTTTTCTAATTCTTCTTTCATGATAGATTCTAATTTTTCTATTCCGAATTGATTTGCAAAATCTAGTACATCCTTGCGAGCCTCTACTAAAATTTCAATATCTTTGATAATATTAGCAACGCGTAAATCTGGCAGCCCCGATTGAGCTAATCCAAATAATTGACCAGATCCGCGAAGCAATAAATCTTGCTCTGCAAGCTCAAATCCATCCTGGATTTGTTCCATCAACTTTAAGCGCTCTTGACTTACATCATTTTTAGAATCACTAACAAGAATGCAATAGGACTGATGAGCGCCACGACCTACACGGCCCCGCAGCTGATGTAGCTGAGATAGACCAAATCGCTCTGCCCCTTCAACGCACATAATGGTCGCATTTGGCACATTAACCCCCACTTCGATAACTGTTGTAGAAACAAGTAATGAAATTTCACCCCTATAGAAGGCATTCATCACTTCATCTTTTTCACTCGGCTTCATACGACCGTGAACGAGGCCCACTTCATAGGCCTTATAAAAGTACTCTTTTAATTCTAGATACAATTCCTCAGCGGCTTGCAAGTCTAATTTTTCGGATTCTTCTACAAGAGGGCACACCACGTAGACCTGACGCCCCTCTGCCATTTCCTTACAAAAGAAAGTGCGTAATCTCTCTTTATAAGAACTATCTACAGCATATGTTTTAACAGGTTTTCGCCCTGGTGGCATTTCTTTAATTAAAGATACTGCTAAATCTCCATATACGGATAATGTCATGGTACGAGGGATTGGTGTAGCCGTCATGATAAGTACATGAGGATATGTTCCCTTCTGTTGCAATCTCGCCCGTTGATCTACGCCAAAGCGATGTTGCTCATCGACGATAACAAGGCCTAGATTATGAAAATTAACCCCCTCTTGAATAAGAGCATGGGTTCCAATAATCATATGAATTGTTCCATCAGCTAAGCCTTCATAGATGCGTTCTTTTTCCTTTTTCGTGGAGGATCCAGTTAATAGTTCTATAGTAATACCTAAATTAGCACATACAGTTTGTATCCCTTCATAATGTTGAGCCGCTAAAATCTCCGTAGGAGCCATAATTGCCCCCTGATACCCATTTTCGATGGCTTTTAATAAACTCAGGGTAGCCACAACGGTTTTACCAGAGCCTACATCACCTTGCAACAACCTTTGCATAGGTCGTTCGTCTTCCATATCGATACGAATATCCTCTAATGCTCGTTGTTGATCACCTGTTAAGGAAAACGGTAAATTCTCTATACACTGAGCCATTAGTTCCCCATTTGGTCCCATTTTAGGCCCTCTGTGGCATTGTTCTTTATTTCGCAACAAAGCTAAACCAGCTTGCATGACGAACAACTCTTCATAGGCCAATTGATAACGAGCCTTTTCATAGAGCTCTGAGGAGTCTGGGAAATGCATCATCTTAAAAGCATCATAGCGACTCATATAATGATGATCATCACGAACCTCCACAGGTAAAATCTCTGGTAATTCATGGTTAGCTGCGAACCAATTACGTACAGTTGAACGAACCACAAACTGAGATACCCCATCAGCAAGCGCGTAAATAGGAACGATACCTCGATCTGGTTCACCACCGTCTCCTAAGTTTTCCATTTGCGGTGTATTCATTTGCATGGAACCATATTGAAACTCAGCCTTACCATATGCATATATACGTTGTCCTTTTTTGTAAAAGTTTTTTTTATACCCTTGATTAAACAAAACAATCTTCAAAGGACCTGTGCCATCTGCAATGACCACCTCTAAAATAGACAATCGAGGGCGAGGGCGTTTCTCTTGTACAGCAATAACAGTACCTACGATACCACCTGTCATACCTGATTTTAAATCACCAATTCTATAAATCGTACGCCGGTCTTCATAGGTTCTGGGAAAGTAAGTCAATAAGGATGTAACATTGGTAATTCCCAATTTATGCAATTGTTTCTCACGACCAGGACCAATTCCCTTTATAGTCGTCAATCGTTCATCCATAAGAACTCCTTTAAATATACGATAAACACATGAGATATATCCAATTTTTGTATATCCTTGTGTAAAAGTCCATTTATATCTTAGAATATGATATATAGTATACCTTATATTGTAGTATATTTCATAAAAAGAGCAATATGTACGACAAAAATACTTGCTTTAAGCTATTCTTTATGATAATATACTTTTGTTATGTTATAGATTAAGCTTGGAGGTGGAAACTATGGCAAACCTTTGCGAAGTATGTGGTAAATCCACATCTAGCGGTATGAACGTGAGTCATTCTCACATTCGCACAAGAAAAACTTGGAAACCGAACATTCAAAGAGTACGGGCGGTTGTAGACGGTGCTACAAAAAAAGTAAACGTATGCACTCGCTGCCTTCGTTCTAATAAAGTTACACGCGCGTAAAATAAAAAGTACATGTACTCTTTGGGGTTCTAGAGCCCCAAAAAAGCAGTTAGTTCATTTTGAACTAACTGCTTTTTTTGTTATTTATAATGTAATATTTGGAATATAATATTGCTTAAATAACTTAATAGCATATTGATCTGTTAAGCCTGCTACATAATCAACTACATCACGTGTAGAGTAAAACGCTTTACCTGTTTCACAGCCTTCCATATCATCAGGGTGTTCCATGAAGTGAGTAAATAGATTTTTCACCACATGGGATGCCTTTTTGCGATCCGGAATTAAAGCTGGTGCCAAATATACATGTTTAAACATAAATTGACGGAATAGATTCATCGTCATTTCCACATCAGCAGACATAGATATAGCTGGCTTATCCAAGGATTCCCGTACCATATCCTCTACCATTGCAGTAATCATACTGGATGGAGTCATACCAAAATGTTCGCGCACTTCAAAAGGCAACGCCTCTGCCGTCAACATACCTGCTCGCTGTGCATCATCAAAATCATGGCACAAATACGCAATACGGTCTACAATACGAATAATTTGACCTTCCAAGGTCACAGGAATTGTAGCTCCTGTGTGACCTACGATGCCATCTCGAACAGCGGTGGTTAAATTGAGTCCTTGATGATCACCATGTCTTTCTAATACCTCAACCATGCGTAAACTTTGCTCATTATGATTAAAGTGCCCCACCATATCTCGCAATGCATATTCACCTACATGACCAAATGGTGTATGTCCCACATCATGACCCATGGCAATAGCTTCCACAAGGTCTTCATTTAAACGTAATGCACGAGCCACAGTACGACCGATTTGACCTACCTCAAGGGTATGAGTCATGCGTGTCCGATAATGGTCACCTGGCGCAATATATACCTGTGTCTTATGCTTTAACCGTCTAAAACATTTACTATGAATGATGCGATCCCGATCGCGTTGAAACGCGGTTCTAAGTGGATCAGGCTTTTCTTCTATATCACGGATTGCATCGCGGCTTTTAGCAGCATAGGGAGACAGAAACAAAACCTCCCTCTCCTCTATTTGTTCACGTATATTCATTTACCCTCCGACGCGCGATTTTTATCAATCAATTGCATGACAAGAGAAGCTGTTTCTTCAATGGATTTATTAGAAACATCTAACACTTGGCAGTGCAAACGACGCATAATAGCCTTTGCATAATCCAATTCAGATTGAATACGCTCAATAGATGCATAATTTGCTTCGTCTTCAAGACCGATAGCGCGTAAACGTTCACTACGAATATTATTTAATTTGTATGGATCTATAATAAGGCCCACGATTTTTTTTGCCGGAATCTTGAACAATTCCTCTGGCAACGGTACCTCTGGAACTAGTGGCAAATTTGCGGCTTTAATCTTTTTGTACGCCAAGAACATGGACAATGGTGTCTTACTAGTTCTAGATACACCAATAATAACTATGTCGGCCTTTTCAAAACCAGATGGATTTTTACCATCGTCATATTTCACGGCAAACTCAATAGCTTCAACCTTTTTAAAATACTCTTGGTCGAGCTTATGAACCATACCTGCTGTCATGCGAGGTTTAGTAGTTGCGATAGTACCAACTGCATCGAGAACAGGCCCCATGATATCCACAGCCGGAATATTATATTCAGCCACCTTCTCATGCAAATACTTACGTAAAGACGCAGACACAATGGTATGGCAAATAACATGATTCCCACGTTTTGCGTCGTCTATGACCTCATCAATTTGGCTTTCACTATCAATATAGGGAACACGGACAATTTCAATTTGCTCCTTATCATATTGACTCGCCGTAGCTCTCGCTACAGCCTCAGCAGTTTCCCCCAGAGAATCCGATATTGCATAAATAATTTTTTCTGCCATTCTATCAACCTCAGTGTATGCTACATTCTAAAAATACTTTTGCTACCGTCGTTTTTGATACACGGCCCACAACCTTTAAACGCTTCTTGTTACCCACATCCTCACGAGCGACGACAGGTAAACAATCTACTTCATAATCTATCATTTTCTGTGCAGCCTCTACCAAAGTATCAGTAGGCTCCACCGCTATAACCTTGCTTACAGGGGTCATAATCATAGATATAGGCATGGTATGCGAATCTGTTTGTCCCATAGAGGCGCGTAGTAAATCTTTTCGAGATACCACACCTACTAGGTATGAACCATCACACACTAATATAGTACCTACATCCTCTGTAAATAATGTGACAATTGTATCATACAAACTCGTATCCCCATTGACCACAACTGCTTGAGATAATACATCACTTACCAGAAATGACTTTAATCGCTCAGCCGTTTGTGTTTCCTTTGAAAGTCCAACATAGTAATAGCCTACGTTTGGACGTGCATCTAACACACCTAACATGGTCAATACAGATAAATCTGAGCGCAACGCAGATCTTGTGACCTCTAAATGTTCAGCAATGGCACTACCTGTTACAGGACCTTCTTCGCGAACGATTTGAGCAATTTGTTCTTGTCGTTTCGACAGTTTCACACGGTAACCCCCTTTCATCTCTGTTTGTATTATATCCTAAGTTACCATTCAGAAAAAGAGGAGACCCACAGGCCTCCTCTTTCACCATAACTATATTATTACCAAATTAGTTCGTCAGATTCTTGACGACCACGACCAGTCATAGCATCGAGCATAATTCGTTGTTCGATTTGAGCCACCATTTTCTTAGTATTAACTACTGCATCTGGGTTAACAGAAATAGAGTCGATACCACTCTTCACAAGGAATTCGCAAAGTTCAGGATATACGCTTGGCGCTTGGCCACAGATAGATACAGTTTTACCATCTTTATGGGCCACCTCAATGAGGTGACGAATTGCTCTGCGAACTGCTAAATTACGTTCATCATAGATATGTTGAACTGTTTCGTTATCGCGATCACAACCGAGTACAAGCATAGTCAAATCGTTAGAACCGATAGAATAACCATCTACATATTTATTAAATTGATCAGCTAAGATAATATTGGATGGGATCTCAGCCATGAGCCATACTTTAAAGTCTTTGCTGCGTGCAAGACCTTCTTGAGCCATTAAGTTAGTTACTAATTCAGCTTCTTCCACAGTACGGCAGAATGGAATCATAACTTGTAGATTTTTGAAACCAAATTCGTTACGCACTTTTTTGATTGCTTCTAATTCTAATTTGAAAGCAGGTGTGTACTTAGGATCATAGTAGCGAGATGCGCCACGCCAGCCAAGTAATGCACTGGATTCATGCGGTTCATATTTATCGCCACCTTTAAGGTCACGGTATTCACTAGATTTAAAGTCGCTCAAACGAACTACTACTTGGCGAGGGGCTAATGCTTGGCATACTTTACGCATACCTTCCGCCAATGTATTTACAGCAAAGTCACTGCGCCCTGTTTCGATAAGGTGCAATGGATGTTCATGAATAAAGGTTGTCCAAATGAACTCTTCACGCATGAGACCGATGCCATCACATGGTAGTACACCATATTTTTGGGCCAAATCAGGATCACCTAAGTTCATATAAATCTTAGTGCCTGTTACAGGCACATATTCAGCTGCTGCCCCTGTAGAAACTTGAGCTTCAGGCTTTTTAACGATATCTTCTAATACGCCATCATATACGATACCATTTGTAGCATCAACGGTAATCATTTGACCATCTTTAATAGAGGTAGTCGCTTCATGACTACGGCTCTTAGTACCTACGATACAAGGAATACCAAGCTCACGGCTAACGATAGACGCATGACAAGTCATACCACCAGCGTCAGTAACAATTGCTTTTGCCTTTTTCATGGCTGGCACCCAGTCAGGAGCTGTCATAGCTGTAACAAGAATTTCGCCTTCTTTGAACTCATCGATATCCTCAGGATTGATGATAACGTGAGCTTTACCTGCTGCATTACCAGGGGATGCTGGCAAACCTTTTACAATAATATCACGATTACCTGCATCTAATGTGCTAGCTTTTTCGGACGTTTCTGATTTTTCTTTGCGGGACCAAACTGTTTCTGGACGAGCTTGCAAGATCCAAATCTTGTCATTGCGTTCATCTACGCCCCATTCCATATCCATGTAGCAACCATAATGCTTTTCAATTGCTTTTGCATATTCTGCAAGTTCCAAAACTTGAGCATCTGTAATAACTTGTTGTTTTGCTTCGTCAGCTGGCACCACTTCTTCAACACAGTCACCATCGGCTTTACGAACAAGGCGAACATGTTTATCGTTAATCATACGGTCCGTAATTTCCATCTTTTCTTTATCCACACGAAAATTATCTGGTGTAACCGTACCTTGTACAACATATTCACCAAGACCCCAAGAGCCTTCAATAAGAATATTGTTATCATTGCCTGTTACAAGGTCAACAGTGAACATTACGCCAGCGGCTTTAGAGAATACCATCATTTGAACGGCAGCACTCAATGCTACTGTCATATGATCGAAACCTTGTTTTACACGGTAGTATGTTGCACGATCTGTGAAAGTAGATGCATAGCATTCTTTTACTTTCTCGATGATAACGTCAGCACCACGTACATTTAAATATGTATCTTGTTGGCCTGCAAAGCTTGCATCTGGCAAGTCTTCTGCTGTTGCACTAGAACGAACTGCTACGAATGGATTTTCTTCGTTTACTTTTTTACCAAGTTCTTCATAAGCATGACGGATAGCATCTGCCAATTCTTTTGGCATTTCTTCTTCGCAAATCATGCGGCGAATTTTAGCACATACTTCACGCAATAATGCAGAATTTTCTACATCATCTAACGCATCAAGTTCAGCGCGGATTTTATCTTCCAAACCTGTTGCTTTCATAAACTCACGATAACCATGAGCAGTTGTAGCAAAACCGTAAGGTACAGGTACATTAGTGGAGGATGTCAATTCCCCTAAGGAAGAAGATTTACCACCAACTAAATTAACATCTTCACGTTGTAATTCATCAAACCAAAGTACGTATGCTGTTTCGCGATTCATGTGAGAACCTCCTAGTCAATTAGTGCAACACATTAAACCTTTTACACATAAATAGTATACCTTAATTTAAAATCTGTCAATTTATATGAGGGTTATTATGCAAATAAATCTCCCTATATATATCTAAAAAGTTTTTCAGCACTCGCCCCGTTAGTCCCCATATGGTGTATTGTTCATAGGGATAGAAATAGACGGAGTAGTTTTGTCTAATTTTCCAGTCAATGTTGTAGCCTTCTAATAAATGGAATGGAAAGTCCTTTAACGGTCTTGTAGCTATATCTAGATGACCTACAGTTGGCTCCATGTCTAATAGATATTGTAATGGAACGGTGAATACCTCTCCTACTTCATCAGGATTTGGTTTTAAATCACTTGTATGTAAACGTACGGCTACAGCATATAATTTGACACCTATCGCAGATACGAGACAGTCTAAATTACCAAGTAATTCAATTTGATCTAAATCTATGCCCAATTCTTCAGAGCACTCACGCATGGCAGCATGGGCACTGCTTTTATCATTAGGTTCACAGTGGCCACCAGGAAAGCTAATTTCACCAGGCTGACGGCGTAGCTTATTACTGCGTACAGTAAATACTACGTGATCTTCCCCATCGATTTCTAGTAATGGTACTGCTACGGCCGCAGTTATAACATCAATGTCGGTAAGAACAGTATGTTCTCGTTTTTCTAGGAAATTAGATAGTTTCTTGTCCATATATAGTCCTCTTACTTTATAGTAAAATTTATACAATATCCATATAAATCTTTTATGTATCAAATTAGTATTTTATATTTATCTTTTATATTTATCTTTTATATTCATCTTTTATATTCATTATACATTAACTTGTACCTAAATTTTGGAGTTACTATTAATAGATACAATAGAGGAAAATCTTATAAAGAAAATGGACAAAAAAACTGTGATGAGGTTTCTACCCCATCACAGTTTTATATTAGTTAAATTTAATTTTTATAAATTTACGCTTACCTACTTGAACGATCATGCCCTCTTCAAGGGTAAGGTTTTCTTCTGTATATTTTTCTCCATTTACTTTAAAAGCACCAGCTTTAATGGAGCGACGTGCTTCACCATTAGAGGCAGTCAAACCAGCATCTGTACAGAATTGTGGTACAAAGATTGGTTCTGTTGGCGCATCCATAGCGTATTCAGGAATATCTGTAGGTAATGCGCGTTGTTGGAATACACGTTTGAATTCTTCTTCTGCCTCAAGAGCAGCCTCTTCACCATGGTACAAACGAACAATGGTACGAGCTAATTGCATTTTAGCGTCACGTGGATGTAATTCACCACTTTCAAGACGTTTTTCCATGTCCTCTTGTTCTTCAATTGGCATATCTGTAACGAGCATGAAGTAGCGCATCATCAATTCATCAGGAATAGACATTGCTTTACCGTACATTTCTTTAGGTTCTTCGTCGATACCGATGTAATTGCCTAAAGATTTACTCATTTTTTGAACACCGTCAAGGCCTTCAAGCAATGGCATTGTGATAACAACTTGAGGTTCTTGACCTTCTAATTCTTGTAAATGACGGCCCATTAACAAGTTAAAAGTTTGGTCTGTACCACCAAATTCAACATCAGCATGTAATGCTACAGAATCTTGACCTTGCATCAATGGATACATAAACTCATGAACACCAATAGCACGACCTTCTTTAAAGCGTTTATTGAAATCATCACGTTCCATCATACGCGCTACAGTGTAAGAACTTGCCAAACGTAGAACATCAGCAAAATTCATGGATTCAAGCCATTCACTGTTGTCGCGAACGATAGTTTTTTCAGGATCCAACACTTTGAAGATTTGTGTTTTATAAGTTTCAGCATTTTTCAATACTTCTTCTTTTGTAAGTGGTGGACGAGTTGCGCTTTTACCAGTAGGATCACCAATACGTGCAGTGAAACCACCGATAACAATCACTACTTGATGACCAAATTCTTGGAACAAACGTAATTTACGAAGTGGTACAGTATGACCCAAATGAATATCTGGCGCTGTTGGGTCCAAACCTAGTTTTACAACTAACGGTTTATTTTCCTTAATGGATTTTTCTATTTTCTTTACAAGATCTTGTTCATTAATTAAATCTGCTACGCCGTGTTTAATTTGGCGTACTTGTTCTTGAGCACTAACCATGATAATCCTCCTCGAAATACTATTGTTTTAGTATACCATTATCTAAAAACTTTCACAATTATATATATAGTATTGGTTTTAAGCCATTTATGATATAATATCTATAACTGCGTAATAGAATTTACGTTATATTTACTAACAAAAGAAAAAAGAGGTGACTCTATGAGTAATAACTCAAATGCGAGAAGCAGCCGCCGTTCTAACGGTAGCGGCTCTACACCGAAGAAAACAAGTCCAAAGCGTCTATTTTGGATTTGTGCCCTTCTCCTTATACTCATCGTAGCCGGAGGTGGCTGTGGTTTTATCAGTGCCACACTGTCTAACCTACCAGATGTATCCAATGTACGTCCTTCCGCATCGTCTCAAATTTACGATGTGCACGGTAATCTCATCACAACGGTTCATTCCACAGAGAATCGATTACCAGTACCTTTAAAAGATGTACCAAAGGATTTACAAAATGCCTTTGTTGCTACTGAGGACTCTCGCTTCTACTCCCATCACGGTATCGACCCAGTTGGTATCTTACGTGCTGTATGGGTTAACCTTGTTCATAGTGGCGTATCTGAAGGTGGTTCTACTATCACTCAACAGTTAGCGCGTAATGCATTCTTGTCTCAAGACAGAACATTTAAACGTAAAATTTCTGAAGCATTACTAGCACTAAAAATTGAACAACACTACACTAAGGATGAAATCCTAGAAATGTACATGAACCAAATTTACTTTGGTCAAGGTGCATACGGTGTACAATCTGCAGCTCATGTGTACTTTGGTAAGGATGCTAGCCAATTAACGCTTGCTCAAGCAGCGCTCATTGCGGGCTTACCACAAAGTCCTAACTACTACTCTCCATTCAATGATTTGGAAGCTAGTAAAAAACGTCAAGCCGTTGTATTAGGCCAAATGGTTAAATACGGATACATTACACAAGAGCAAGCTGATGAAGCGCGTCAAGCAGATTTAGGCTTAGTGGCAAAACAAGAACAAACGCATGAAAAATCTAATGCGTCTTACTTCATTAACTATGTTATTGCACAAGTTTCTGAAAAATATGGTGACGATGCAATCTATAAAGATGGTTTAAAAATTTATACTACTCTCGATATGGATGCACAAAATGCAGCTGTAGCAGCAATGCAAAACTTGCCTAACTACTACACAGATAGCAATGGTTTACATCAACCACAAGGTGCTATCGTAGCTATGAACCCTCATAATGGTTACATTATGGCTATGGTTGGTGGCCGTGGTGATGATGCATTTAACCGTGCTACACAAGCAGAACGTCAACCAGGTTCCGCTATGAAACCATTTGTATATTTGGCAGCTATTCAATCTGGTAAAACTCCTGGTTCTATCGTAGATGATAGCCCTGTTACATTTGGTAACTGGAGCCCTAAAAACTATGAAAATGACTTCGTAGGTAGCATTACATACCGCTATGCATTACAACATTCTCGTAACGTAGCTGCCGTAAAAATTGCTGATGAAGTAGGCATGTCTAAGATTATTAAACTTGCTAAAGAAATGGGTATCTCTACTCTAACTGATCAAGATAATAACTTGTCTACTGCACTTGGTGGTTTAACTCATGGTGTAACACCTCTTGAAATGGTTCAAGCTTATGGTGTACTCGCTAATGGTGGTATCAAAGTTCAACCTACGGCAATCGTTAAAATTGTAGACCGCAATGGTCAAGTTGTGGAAGAAAACTCCATCCAAGAAAAACGTGTTATTGATGAAAAAGATGCGGCCATCATGACTAATATGCTAGAATCTGTTATAAATGGCGGTACTGGCGGTAATGCCGCAATCGGTCGTCCTGCAGCAGGCAAAACTGGTACAACAGATGATTCCAAGGATGCTTGGTTCGTTGGTTACACGCCTGATTTAGTAGCTGCCGTTTGGATTGGTGATGACTATGGCTCGGAAACATTACGAGGCATGACCGGTGGTGACACACCTGCTATTATGTGGGGCCAATTCATGGCAAATGCGCTTGCCAATACCCCTGCTTCTGACTTCTCCGTTCCTGCTAGCGCTCAATCAGCTGTTTCTGAAGGTTATTATAATCCTGTAAAAGCACAGCCTAAAAAAGACGCTGCTAAGGACGAAAAAGCAGACAAAAAAGACGATAAAGACAAGTCAAAAGATGAAGCTGTAAAAGATGACAGTGGCTCAAAAGATGATGCAACTGAACAGAAATCTAATTCATCGAAAAGTAAAAAGTCTAGTAAAAAAGATCGTTAATCTAATACTCTAAAGGAGCGGAACATGTGTTCCGCTCCTTTCTTTTACGTAAAAAGGTAGTAAGTTCTAAGAACTTACTACCTCTTCTATTTCTATATATGTATATGGCTATACCCCATAACCAATTTGATATACGATAATAATTTACTGTATTATCTATAACTATATCACTATTGTGTAGCTTTATTTCAGAACTACATTGGTAGCTCCTGCACCACCTTCATCATAGCCTGCCGTTTCAAAATGAGCTACATGCGGTAAGGTACGCAAATATTGATGTACACCTTCTCGTAATGCGCCAGTCCCCTTACCGTGAATAATGCGCACTTGATTAACACCACCAAGTAAAGCTTGGTCAATAAATCTACCAACAGAAACTGTCGCTTCATCTACCGTTTGTCCAAGAATATTGATTTCAGTACGAACCTCTTTTTGGCGTTGTACGGCAGAGCCCCCCATACGTTTTCGTGTCTTAGGCATGGATGCCTTTTGTTCACGAGCCAGCTTATTGCCTTCTTCACGTGTAGTAGATTGTAATTCGCTAACCTTTACAGTAGCTGTTAATCCATTAATATCTACATTCACTCGATTACCATTGATAGACAATACAGTACCTAATGAGCGCAATGACGTAACATATACAGCTTGGCCCACCTTAATAGCATCTGCTGTCAAGGACTTACGATCATCATCTACTGGAGCTTCTGGCACATGCACATTAGAGATGCCCTTACGAGCTGCATTGATGGCAGATTGACGCTTATCTTTATTTGTTTCAGAGAATTGCGCTTTCAATTGCTTGATAATCGCTTCTCCTTCAACGCGTAAACTACGTTTCATAGATTCTGCATCAGCTTGAGCTTTGGCTAAGATTTGTTTACGTTTTTCATTAAACTGTTTCTTTTCCTTCTCTAATTGACCACGCATACGACGTGTTTCATCTAGCTCTTTCTTTAAGGCTCTTTCCCGTTCAGATGCTTTACGAAGCTGTTCATTCAAATCTGAAAGAACCTCTTCCATTTCATGACTACCAAATTGAGATTTATACTCTGCAGCACGTGTTACGATGTCTTTTGGTAAGCCTAAACGAGCCGCAATACTCAATGCATGGCTACTACCGGCTACGCCGATATGGAGTCGATACGTTGGTTTTAATGTACGCTCATCAAACTCTACATGGCCATTTTCAATACCTTCCGTATGGTATGCATAATTTTTAAGCTCATTATAATGGGTACTTACCATCATGAGAGCGCCTTTTTTACGGAAGAACTCAAGGATAGATACTGCAAGCGCACTACCTTCTTCTGGATCAGTACCAGATCCAAGCTCATCGAGTAATACCAAATCATTTGGACCACAATGTTTAATGATAGAAATAACTTGTGTCATATGAGCGGAGAACGTACTTAAGCTAGCTTCAATACTTTGCTCGTCCCCAATATCGGCAAAGACATTATGGAATATTGGCAACATGGATCCGTGATCAGCAGGAATAAATAAACCACATTGGTTCATTAAACTCAATAGCCCTAATGTTTTAAGGGATACTGTTTTACCACCTGTATTAGAACCAGTAATCAATAAAATACGATACGATGTACCTAATTGAATATTTGTAGGCACTACCACATTCGGTGGGATTAATGGATGACGAGCTCTCATGAGATTGACATTTCTATCAGTACTCAAGATGGCCGGTACACCCTTATAAGAAATAGCAAGGCTCGCCTTACCATATACAAATTCGATATGGGATACCTTTTCACAAGCATCCATCAAATCATTACTATGTTGTTTTACAAGGGCTGATAATTCACGGTAAATACGCAATACCTCTTGCTCTTCACCAATCAAAGCCTCTTGTAATTCATTATTTAGATTCACCAAGCGCATCGGTTCAATATAGAGTGTTTGACCCGTTGCAGAACGGTCGTGAATAAGACCATCAAAATATTGGCGATATTCCTGTTTTACAGGGATTACATAGCGATTATTACGCTGTGTAATGATCGTTTCTTGGAAATACTTCTGATTATCCTTGTCGTGTAAGATAGCTTGAATATCATTTTTGATCTTTTCCCGAGTTTTGATAATCGTATTTCTTAGGCTCGCCAACTTAGGAGATGCTGTATCAAGCAATTCCCCTTTTTCATCAAAGACGCGTTTAAAGCGATTTTCAATGCGATCTGTATTTGGCATATCCTGTACCCATAAGGATAGCAATGGATATTCCATATATTTCGTTCTAAAGAACTTTGTCATGCGTTTATAAGCACCAATGGTTAAATAAATATCCCACAATGCTTCACGAGTAAGGACAAAGTCTTTACGACTCTTCTTACAGGACTCACGAATATCTCGCGTACCGCCTAACGGTTGTTCTACCTCAGTTTGCAAAGAACGCATGGCTTCTGCCGTTTCATCAAGGTTCTCTTGAATGGCTTTTGCATCTGTCATAGGTTCGATGTGCATGGCTAATTCTTTAGCAATGGTAGAACTACAATATTGTTGTAATTGTTCTTTTATATGGTGAAAGTCTAATACATCTTCGTTAAACAATGTACTACCTCTTTTATAAAATACCTCTAAAATAGTGGCCCCTTGTAATAGGCGTATCATCCTTGCCTACACTTTTAGGAGGAGCCTCTTTTGTTCCATTTTGAATGGATACATAATCTGCTACGATAATACGCAATCTCTTTGGATTCATATGACGTCCATCGATGCGCAAAATATGTAGCCCTTTTCGATGTAACTCTGGCACATACGCGCGCATATCCATTTCATGACTGTTCATGATGTGCATACGGCAATACGGATCCGTACGAAGTGGGAACACTTCCCCTTTACGGTCCTTTAATGCGTAATCTTCCTTTACACACGGCATAGGGCAATTTTCCTTTTTACCAGTCCCTACAAAGCTAGCGATGGCACAGTATTCAGAAATCATCATTTCCGTATAGCCATGAACCATAACCTCTAATGGCAAATTAGTAGATTTTTGTAAGCTTACGAGTTGCGTCAAGGTTAACTCTAAGGATGGCGCTATGCTACTCATATTAAAGTCTTGCCATACTTGTAGTGCAGAGCCATTAAATATATTAAGACCTGTATCGGCTTCAACAGCACCGGTATACCCTAAATCACGGAGCCACAATAATGCTTGTGGGACGTGAATAGAAATGCTATCCGGTTTAGCCTCTACCATAGTCTTAAGCGTATTCATATACGCCTTTACTTCATCATCTTTCACGACACGAGGGGTAGCAAATACACAAAGTACATTATGATCTTTGCAAAGCTTAGCTACCTGCTCGTAGATGCTAAGTTCATAAGGCTTACGTTGTAAACGGTCACCACCGAAGATAATCTTCTTAGCGCCCCCTTCAATAGCTGCTTTCACAGCCTCTAGTTCATCAACGCGAGCACTCACCATAGGCTCAGAATATTGAACCTTAGCCTTCGCAACCATAGATGACATATCTTGAGGCTCTACAGCCAGCTCAGCCCAAGCTGTTTCATGGTCTGTAATTAACAAGTTTTCTAATGCCTCAACAGCATCGCGACGCAATGCATTTAACACACTAGCTGGCCACATATACGGACCTTCAGGGATAGACATAGAGCCAAGCATAAACAATGTATTGCCTAATCTACCTACTTGGTCTGTAATCTTCTCTAATGTAGTCGGTTTGTTATTAGCATAAACAGGATCAAACTCATTAGATACTGTCACAGTACGACCATCATTTAATACAAAGGTAAGGTCTGTGCAAGGTTGTTCTCGGTCTGTATTAATAGATAGATAACCATGTACCTCTAATTTAGCACTGAAATCTTGTAAGCCTCGTTGCTTTTGAGATTTTGGCGTAGATGCTAAAAATACTTGTCCCGCTGCAAACCCTTCATCAGGTTTGCCTACAAAATGCTTTTCATCCATTAAGGACCAATTCTGATCAATTTGATAATACGTAATACTACCAGAATCTTGCATTACCTTTAAAAGTGATCCTTTTTCAATCGGTTCTGTTAGGAATAAATGAACTTGTCCCTTTTTGACCTCTGCTTTACCAATTAATTTGCCTTGATTATTTGGAGCTACAACAGTCATCATAGATTTCCCTACATGGTCTGTTAAGTAATCTGTAGAGAAGCCACGATTAAACCCAGACGCCAATGCATCGGCATCAGCAGCATCCATATGAGCCGTATCTAAAATATGACGATAGGTCCCAATGACTTGACGCACATAGGAAACCTTTTTCATACGCCCTTCTACCTTAAAGGACGTAACACCAGCAGCTACGAGCTCATTCATATGCTCACTATAGTTAAGATCCTTTGGACTTAATAAATAGGCTTCGTGTTTAGGTAGCAAACTAGTACCAGAAGAATTCAATAGTTCATAAGGCAAACGGCAAGGTTGTGCGCAGGCACCACGGTTACCACTACGACCACCGATAAAGGAACTCATCAAGCATTGACCAGAATAGCACACACATAAGGCACCATGTACAAAGACTTCGATTTCAGCTGTACAGTTTTTACAAATATGTTCAATTTCAGGAAGGCTCAATTCACGAGCCAATACAACACGGGTAAAACCGAGGCTTTCATAAAAACGAACAGCATCTAATGTAGCCGCCGTCATCTGCGTACTGCCATGTAAGTGAAGTTTAGGAGCCACTCGTTGTGCCAATTTAGCAACTGCTAAATCTTGAACGATAATAGCATCCACACCGATGCGCTCTAAGTCCTTCAAATACGCCTCGAGATCCTTTAATTCGGAATCACCTATGAGGATATTTACGGTTACATATACGGACACATCCAAAATATGAGCCAAACGAATAGCCTCAGCCAGTTCTTCAATGCCAAAGTTTGCTGCATGAGCACGAGCATTAAAGCCTTTGCCACCAAGATAAATAGCATCAGCCCCAGATTCTAAAGCGGCTATAAAGTTTTCCATCGTACCGGCAGGAGCCAATAATTCCATGGATAATCCTTTCTACCTAACTAAAGGTATAACTATAGTACTAAAAGGGTTTACCATATGGTAAACCCTTTCAATATACTGCTTGAGATTAACGTAATCTGCAGTTAATTTCTGCTAATGCATCGATAATAGCTTGAATGTTACCATCAATATCTTCATCATTCAACGTGCCTTCCATAGAGCGGAATTGCAAGTTGTATGCAAGACTGCGGTAACCAGCTTCGATATGTTCACCTTCGTAAACGTCGAAGATAGATGCACTTTCTAAATATTCGCCACCATGCTCTTTAATGATAGATAAAATTTCACCACTAGATACGGACACAGGTGCCACAATAGCAAGGTCACGGCTAGTACCTGGGAATTTACTGAAAGATGTATAGCGGAATGCTGGAATCGTTAAGGATAATACTGCTTCCAAATCGATTTCAAACATGTATACTTTTCCTGGTAAATCAAAGTTTTTGCTCACTTGTGGATGTAATTCACCATATTGAGCAATCATTTTACCATCAACTACGTATTGAGCACTTACACCAGGGTGGAAGTAAGGTTCAGTGCCACGATTAATTTCATAGCCTTTAACACCTAGTTCAGCCAACAACGCATCTACGATACCTTTTACATCATAGAAATCTGTAGTGCGTTCTGCTTGATTCCAGCCAGCTTGGTTTGCTTTGCCCATCAAGATACCACAAGCCATAGGGCGTTCATGAGGTACCTCTGTCAAAGGCAATGCTTTTGGTTCATATACATTCGCTGTTTCAAACAACCAAAGATCCTTATTTTGTTGCGCAATATTGCGTTTCGCAGCTTCGATAACAGCTGGCACCAATGTAGTACGCATATAAGGGAATTCTTCGGAAATAGGATTCAAAATTGGAATGGCTGTATAACGGCTATCCCCTTCAGGAAGCATCATATTGGAAAGGCCATCTTTATGCATAAAGCTAAATGTAATGATTTGAGTCATACCCAATTTAGCTAACGTATGTGTTACCTCTTTCGTAAGAGCTTTCTTAGGCGTCATACCACCAGAGGACAATACGGCTACAGGAATTGTAGGAGCAATATTATCATAGTTATAAATACGAGCTACCTCTTCAGCGATATCAGGCATTACTGTTACGTCACCGCGCCATGTTGGAACGAGGGCAGATAATTGGTCCCCGTCTTCAGTTAAAACGAATTCAAGGGCAGTCAAAATGCGAACCATTTCGTCTTTTTCAATGTTTGTACCCAAGTAATCGTTGATTTGTTTTGCTGTGAAAGTAACTGTATGTTGCTCTACAGGGTTCTTGTACAGATCGATAATGCCTACGTCAACTTTACAGGATGGGCAAATTTGTTGCAACAACTGTGCTGCTCTGTCGATAGCATAGGCAGTGTATTTATGGTTTACGCCACGTTCAAAACGTCCAGATGCTTCAGAACGCATACCAAGCGCTTTTGCAGTGCGGCGAATGGATGGTCCATTAAACACAGCAGCTTCAAGCATAACAGTAGTCGTTTCATTTGTTACTTCGCTATCAAAGCCACCCATGATACCAGCTACACCTACTGGGCGTTCTGCATCAGCAATAATAAGCATAGAGTCATTCAATTCACGTTCAGAACCATCAAGTGTAACAAGAACTTCACCATTTTTAGCACGTCTTGCCACTAGTTGATGACCTTTTACATGGTCATAGTCATAGGCATGCATAGGTTGACCAAGTTCTAACATAACATAGTTTGTTACGTCTACTACATTATTAATAGGACGAATACCGCTGTTACGCAAACGATTTTGCATCCACAATGGAGATGGCTCAACCTTTACATCTGTAACGATACGAGACATGAATCGTGTACAAAGATCATCAGCTTCAATAGATACAGATGCTTTGCCTTCAATGGACTCACCATTTTCGTTAACCATGATAACAGGGAATAAAGCTTTTTGATTTGTCATCATGCCGAATTCGCGGGATAAGCCAACCATGGAGAAGCAATCTGCACGGTTTGCAGTCAATTCAAATTCATACACTGTATCATTTAAGCCCAATACGTCTTTTACATCAAGGCCGATTGGTGTGCCTTCAGGAAAGATATAAATACCTTGTGCTTCTTCTGGCAATACTAAATCGCTGGAGATACCAAATTCTGCAACAGAACAGAACATGCCTTCAGATACTTCGCCGCGCAATTTACCTTTTTTAATTTCTGTTCCATCAGCTAAGCGAGATTTATGGTACGCTACAGGTACGATTTGACCTACCGCTACATTTGTTGCTGCTGTTACGATTTGTTTTGTAACAGGCTCACCTTCTTCAGTAAGGCATTCAACTTGACATACTTGTAATTTATCTGCATCTGGATGTTTCGTAATTTCTACGATTTTACCAGTATAAATTTTCTTAATGCCATTATCCATAGCAATGACATCTTCTACAGGAATCCCTGCTTGTGTTAATTCATCGGCCAATTCTTGAGCAGGACGATTCATATCCACAGGCACGTATTCGTTCATCCACTGTAAACTTGCTTTCATGAGTTCCTCCTAAAATTGTTCCAAGAATCGTACATCATCTTCAAAGAATAGACGTAAATCATTAATGCCATATAAAAGCATAGCAATACGTTCTACGCCCATACCAAAGGCAAAGCCTTTAACCTTTTCAGGATCGTACCCATTAATACGCAATACATCCGGATGAACCATACCGCATCCTAAGATTTCAAGCCAACCTGTATGAGAACATACACGGCAACCTTCACCACCACACATTACACAGGAAATATCTACTTCTGCAGATGGTTCTGTGAATGGGAAGAAGCTTGTACGGAAACGTACCTTTGTTTCATCCCCATACATATGACGCAAGAAGGACTCTAATGTGCCTTTCAAATCAGCAAATGTAATATGCTCATCGATGATGAGACCTTCCACTTGATGGAATACTGGGGAATGTGTTGCATCATAGTCCCAACGATAAACCTTACCAGGCGCAATCATACGGATTGGGCTGTTAGGTTCATGACGTTGCATTGTACGAGCTTGTACTGGAGATGTATGGGTACGCAATAAGAAGTTTTCTGTAATATAGAAGGAATCTTGCATATCACGTGCAGGATGGTCTTTAGGCAAGTTTAAGCATTCGAAGTTGTAGTAATCTTGCTCTACTTCTGGACCTTCTTCAACGGTATACCCCATTTTCATGAAGAAGTCCTCAATCATTTCATTAACCTTTGTTAATGGATGGATATGACCAGCTTTTTGTGCACGGCCAGGTAATGTAATATCGATGCGCTCTTTTTCTAAACGAGCATTTAACTCTGCAGTTTCCATACGAGCTTTAACCGTATCAATTTCAGCCTCTAACGCTTCACGAACAGCATTAACAAGGGCCCCCGCTTTAGGACGTTCTTCTGGAGATAATTTACCAAGACCTTTTAATAAAGCCGTTACCTCGCCTTTTTTACCTAAATATTTAACACGTATATCTTGCAACGCTTGTTGATTAGCAGCGCCTTTGATGGCATCAAGGGCTTCTGCCTTAATACGTTGTAATTCTTGTTCCATTCAAGCATCCTCCTATTTGTAAAAGTCTAACTTATATTATACCAAATCAGGGTTATCTTCTTCAATAAAACGCCATGGTAAATCAGGTAATGGCTTCTCTTCTAGTACAAAAAATGTACCCCGTGCCAAGTGAACAAGTTCACCTAATTCATTATAAATACGAGCGGTAGCAACCATAGTAGTTTTACCGTTGTGCTCTACATTGGCTACACCACGCAATACAGCACCGCCCTTAACAGCTTTCACATAGTTACCATTAAGATCAATGGTGCTAACAGATTTTCCCAATGTAAAACAAGCAGTCCCCATCACACTATCTGCTAAGCCAATACATACGGCACCATGCAAATCCCCTCTAAAATTGCAGTAATCTGTTTCATTTGTTTGCAATGTCATTTCCGCATGACCTGGTTCCACTGCTGTAATCGCAGAATCTTTTACCCAAGAAAATGGGTTTTGATCTCGTAATTCGTTGAAATATTCTAACAATGTTGTAGCCATAAGGTTCTCCATTCTATATACATACTCATAGATTAACTAATCTGAATACTAAGTCTATTACATTACCTGTATGAAAATCTTTATAGTTAAATGTAAAAATTCAATACAAACATATAAAAATGGTGCGTTACATCATACATATTGTATCATGCAACGCACCATATGCGAATAACTCTATCTAATTATATGGTATGTTCTTAAGAAAACACATTTATAAATTCAAAACTATTCATAATGCAATGCATCGATTGGATTGAGCTTAGCCGCTTTACGGGCTGGGTATATACCAAAAATCAAACCAATAGCCATGGAAAAGGCAAAGGACATTATGATTGTTGGAACAGATACAATTGTACTCATTCCAGATACCATTCCGATTACTTTTGAGGCTCCTATACCGAAAGCAATACCAATAAAGCCCCCTATCAAACTGATTACAACGGCTTCTATTAAGAATTGCGTAACAATTACGCTATACGTAGCCCCCAAAGCTTTACGCACACCAATTTCTCGAGTCCGTTCCGTTACAGATACAAGCATGATGTTCATAATACCAATGCCACCTACAACTAGAGAAATCGCAGCAACAGCCCCCAGGAATAACGTAAATGTTCCCGTCGTCTGAGCCACTGTTTCCATAATAGATTTCATATTTTGAATATTAAAATCATCCAAATTTGTATCTTTTATATTATGACGAACACGCAACAAGTTCTCTATATCTGCCTGCAAACGATCGATGCCCTCATCATCCTTAGCCACAACATACACCCTGCGAAGATAGTCAATGCCCTCTACGCGCTCCATTGATGTTGTATATGGAATTAACACCGTATCGTCTTGGTCATTACCCATGGTTCCGTTCCCTTTACTTTTGAGAACACCAATGACACGGAATGGAATATTTTTAACACGGATTTCCTTGCCTACAGGATCTTCATCAGCAAACAAATTTTTTACTACCGTTTGTCCCACAACCGCTACACGTTCTCGGTTCTGAACATTTTTATCGGAGAAAAATCGACCAGATGTCATAGTCCAATTATTTACGTCCTGAAAGTTAGCATTAACCCCCGCAACAGATGTAGTCCAGTTTTTATTTTGATAAATCACCACATAAAAGCCATTTGTCATAGGACTGGCGGCTTTTACACCTTCTAACTTAGCAATAGCTTCATAGTCAGATATTTTCAACGATTTCATGGACCCCTGCGAAGATCTAGCACCTGGCGTCCGCGGCGCCCCTGGCAGAACTACCAACAAGTTAGAGCCTAAGCTAGAAATAGAATCCTCAATATCTTGCTTCACCCCATTACCGATAGATACCAAGGCAATAACAGCTGCTACACCGATAATGATACCTAACATGGTCAAAAGGGAGCGCAATTTATTAGCAATCAAGGAAGCCCATGCCATTAGAAAACTTTCTTTATACATTAGGCACCTCCTTTATAGGAGTCATATTAGAATTGATCGAATCCTCTACGATTATCCCATCTTTCAAGACTACATTACGACTCGCGTACGTAGCAATATCCGGTTCATGTGTAACTAGAAGAATCGTACGGCCTTCATCATGAAGGCCTCGAAAGATGTTCATAACGTCAATGGTTGACTTGGAGTCAAGATTCCCTGTCGGTTCATCAGCCATGATAATAGCAGGATTATTTGCCAATGCACGAGCAATCGCCACACGTTGACGTTGCCCACCAGACAACTCGGATGGCAAATGGTCCATACGCTCGCCCAAGCCGACAGACTGTAATAATTGAGTGGCCCGTTCAATGCGCATCTTTTTATTTACCCCAGCATAAATCATAGGAAGCGCTACATTTTCTAGGGCTGTCAATTTTGTCAACAAATTAAAGCTTTGAAATACAAAACCTATCTGTTTGTTACGTACATACGCTAGTTCATCATCAGATAAGGTAGCAACCTCGTCTCCGTTGAGTCGATAAGAACCAGTTGTAGGTCGGTCCAAACATCCGAGAATATTCATAAAGGTTGATTTACCAGATCCAGATGGCCCCATAATGGATACAAATTCACCCTTATTGACAACTAAATCAATGCCATGCAGAACAGGTACTGATAATTTGCCATTCACATAGGTTTTTGTAATCCCTTGTATGTCAATTACTGTTTGGTTCATAAGCACCTACCCTTAGAATGGTCCAGCTACATTATTCTTTGGTGCATTCACATCACCGCTTACGATAATTTCATCACCTTCAGATAAACCTTTTAGGATTTGAACATTAGTATCCCCAGTTACACCTGTAGAAACAGCGGTACGTACTGGTTGACCATCTTTTATTACATATACATACTCACCTTGTTTATCCGTACGTACAGCAGTAAGAGGAACTACCAATGTATTTTTAATATCTTCACCAAAGATTGTGGCACGAGCCGTCATAGTTGGTAAGAAATTACCTGCAATATTTTCAGGAATTTGAACCTTAACAGTATAGTACACAACGCTACTACTTGTTGTGCCCATATTACCTTTTGTACCTTTTGCAATTTCAGAAACGTAACCGGTGAAAGTTTCACCTGGCTTAGAATCTACAGTAAACTCTACCTTAGCACCTTGTTTGATATTGCCAATATCGGTTTCGTCTACAGTAAGATAAATCTCCAAATTTTTTAAATCTGCAATGGTAGCAATGATCATTTGTGTGGAAATACCAGTACTAATAGTTTGACCGGCTTTTAGCGGTGTACCAACAACAGTCCCAGACATTGGAGCTGTAATAGTAGCATCACTTAAATCTGCGGCAGTACGTTCATAAGTAGATTTAGCACGTTCATAAGATGTTACAGAATCATCATATGTTTGTTGTGCAATAGCATCTTGAGCCGCCAAGGATTTATAACGATTCATATCAAGTTCTGCTTTGGCTAACGCTGCACGAGCATCATCAACAGATGCTTGTAATTGACGTGTATCAATATAAGCGATAACTTGACCGGCCGTAACTTGATCATTCTCTTTAACTAAAACTTTTTCAAGTTTACCAGCAACATTTGTAGAAACATCTACATAATTTACAGGGTTAATAGTACCTGTGGCACTGATACTAGTTTTTACATCACCCTTTTCAACCTTGCCAGTAGTATATAACGTTTGTGCTTGATTTGCATTTAGACTATCCATGTAGTAATATGTGCCGCCACCAAGAACACAAAGAACAACAGCACCTGTTACTATACGTTTACGATGCTTTTGTAAGAACTCTTTCATTATGATCTCCTTTTTTTAAGATGAAGATATATTAAAAAGACATTTATTCTATATCAACACATATAGTATTTTTAAATTATACAGCACCAATTGCTTTTACGCAATATAATTTCATTAATGAATAAATTATGATATATAAAAAATGGCCCTTACGGGCCATTAACTACTCAATATTGACAATAATCTATAATCCTTCTCATCAATTGGAAATTCAAGACGTTCTGCCTCTTCATAAGATAGTGCACGGATATGACCATCTATATAACCTACTAATCGGTTAGCGACACCACTCATCAATAAATTAATACAGACTTCACTCATGCGAGCCGCTAAAATAGCATCAAATGCCGATGGACCACCGCCACGTTGTAAGTAGCCTAACACAGTTAGGCTAGGATCAAATTCTGTATGCTCCTTGATAAAAGCTTTCACCTCACCGCTGTTATAGGCACCTTCTGCAACGAGGATAACACTATATTCTTTACCCCGAATTTGTGTTTCCTTTAAATGACGACAAACCGCATGTAAAGGCATGGGATTTTCAGGAACCAAAACTATTTCTGCCCCACAAGCTAGGCCTGCCTTTAATGCAATATGTCCAGCTTTGCGCCCCATAACCTCCACAATAGCTACACGTTCATGGGAGTTTGATGTATCACGAATACGCCCAACCGCATCAACTACCGTATTAAGAGCCGTATCATAGCCTATCGTATATTGTGTACCACCCATGTCATTATCTATCGTACATGGAATGGTCATAGTAGACATACCAAGTTTAGATAAACTTGTAGCACCACGCATGGAGCCATCACCACCGATAACAACCAAATGGTCAATGTCATAAGTTTTCAAAATATCATAAGCTCTGCGTTGAATTTCTTCATTCTGAAATTCTGGAAAACGTGCTGTTTTCAGCATCGTACCACCTTGTGTTATGATGCCACCAACGTCTCGATTCGATAAGGGAAATATCTTTTCCTCAATGATACCTAAATAGCCACGTTCAATACCAAACATTTCAAAACCTTCATGTATAGCTTTTCTAGTTAGCGCTCTTATGGCGGCGTTCATTCCAGGTGCGTCTCCGCCGCTTGTTAGTATTGCGATTCTTCTCATATCCATTACCCCCTTGTGGTGTACGTTGTTTGGATATACTATGTGCCTTACCTTTTTTATTCGTTTGATTAGAAGTCTTTTGTTTATACCGTTTATCATAACGAATTTTATTAGACATTGCTCTTTTTGATACTGCTTCAGAAATCTCTTTTTTCCTACTTTGTTGATTATTAAATTGTATATCTTCAGATGCTTCTTTAGCATCTACATCGTTTATATCATTGGGTTGACGTCTTGCTTTAAATTGCACATCTGAGGCATCTAATTCATCCTCAATACGCTGTATAAAATCATAGGTCCGGCCATTTGTTGTATCTAGTACAAAATCGCACTGCTTATACACGGGCTTCCACGATTGTATCATAGCATGTACAAAGGCATTCACATTACTATAGTCCATGGTAGGCCGTTTCCCAACACGGCGATTCACCCGACTGACAATACGGAATTGTGCAGCTCGGATACCAATAATATAGGAATATTTTTTTAATACCTTTAAGGTGCGATGTTCAATAGGAAAATTCCCACCCACAGAAATCACTGCTTCATGGTATAAGCAAACCTTTTTTAGTACATCCATTTCGGCGCGGCGGAATGCTTTTTCTCCTATCTTTTTAAAAATCTCAGCAATGGGCAACCCAAAACGACTTTCTAATACGCGATCGGTATCTACAAATTGCCAACCCTTGCGTTCTGCAAGGTTCCGTCCAAAGTGACTTTTGCCACTTCCCATAGAACCGATGAGCATAATATTCCGTTTTATTATCATCTATTATGTGCCCCTTATCATTACATATCCTTCATTGTACTATAAAATGGTCCAAAAACAAAGACAGACTATAGACATAAAATCTATAATCTGTCTCTATACAGTACACCCGATTTTCATTAAGGTTTTATAATCGATTTAATTGCACAATGCACATAAACTACATTACCTTTACGTTCTATATCTTCTATTTCTATACGGCGTGAAGGATCCTTTTCTTCAACAGTATTTATCCAGTTAATCATACGCTCTGTACTACCTAATACTGTTAATTCTAGTATACCTTCATGCTCATCAGTACTGACAATCATTAATGGTTCTCCTTGCAAGGAATCAAAAATATTTGTATTAGAACTCGTATTAGATGTCTTGTTCCGTGTAAAAGATTCTAATAGTTTTGCTTCATTAGACACTATATAATCTGACTCAGCATTCATTTGTATATTATAATTATCTTGTTGATTTTTTAAGCTATTATTTTTGTCTTCAAAATAAATATGCCCATACATAGAAAGGCTAATGAGCATCCCCCACAACACTAGGCCCGTTAATATTCTCTCGACCTGATACGTTGTGCTCTCTTTTAGATCCGTCCATATGGAATGTATAAACACCTTTATCTGCTTTAACTGTTCCATGACACTCCATCCCTAGTAATTTTTGTTGGAGAATAGCAATAAATTTACGACACATTTCGTCACTCGTACCTATACCATCTATACTGATACGCCCATCCTTAATGCTAAGATGCTGTAGACTAATATGTTCTGACATAGCGGCATCAAGAATATATACAACCATAGCATTAGGTAATATATCGAACTGATTCTTAGGAAGTTTATTCTTTATTATTTTATTTCTTATTTCCATTAATTCACCGTATTGTTGATGTATTTCTTGATACTGAGTATTTGCTTGCAATTGTACAAAGTCTGTCTTCTGATTTTCATAGCTACGATAGCTTGACCAGCAACTATATAAGGTAACAAGTCCTACTATAACGTATATAAGACTTATCCCGTAAAGAAAGTATCGATAGGTATACCATAAACTATGCCATCGTAACGAGCGAGGCATTAAATTAATACATCTATCCTTACCAGCCCAATCCAATCCATTTAAGCCCCCTTGCCGCCATACCAATAGCCATGTCCCAATCTAATTGCCCTTGCTTGCAACGATTACGGCCACGACCTAAGAATAATAATGGAATATATTCAGTTTCTCCATACATGGAAATTATACCTTCCATATCTGTCCGTTCTTCATTTGTTATAGATTCTAACCCATACATCCGAATTCCCTGTATCTCATCTATACCAAAGTCTTGTAATCTCACTTCTAACTTATCCATAGCTTCAGCTACATCGCTACCAGTAATAGGTACAATACACTCTTGAATGCATATATCATTCCACCAAAGCCATAAATGCATGGCGCCTTCTTCCACAACACCTGTTACAGTACCGCTGCGCCGCATCAAGCAATAACAAATAGGAATAGGCCAAAAATCAATAACATCAACAGGTGCATAAGTATCTCGTATACCTTGCTTCAAAAGCTCTAGTGAATGCCGATCTACAGCCACCATAAACATATGATAATTGTGTCGTGGATATTCCCGGCGACAAGCATCCATTTGGAAACTATCCCCCTCAAAACTAAAGTAGTCCTCTATATTCCACTTTATAAACTCCTTCATATCAAAATCATGAGGATCATAAGGTGCTACATGCATTTGTGTATCAATATTAGCAACAATACTATAAGCCCCTTCATCTAAATCATACGTTTCTATAAATTTTGTAACGTCTTCATCAATAGGTCCTGTACGCTTCATTTCTAACGCATCAGTAATGACCATTGTTTTATTTTCTATATGAGCGGTAACACATACAATATGTTCGTCAGTTATACATACTCCAGAATGTATTCTCTTTTTTCGTTTCATAGAATCACCTCAATAAGGTTTTACCTTTATAACATGCATATGTTTTTCTTTATCTACGGTCACATACATATGTACACGACTCACGATTTCACTATTTTTCAATTTTCCATAACTCATAATATGTCGCGGATTATCTGTTGATTGGTCTGCTTCAATAGTAATCTCTACATTTTCATCATCTATCACAACTAATTTATTTTGAAAGTCCCATACATTTCCTAATTTACAATAGCCCACAAACCAATGAACACCTTTCTGTGCCGCATAATGAGCCTCTTCCAAATGCAATTCGTCTACCACATTACTTTCACATATTTGTCCTATACGCAGCCCCATAAAAGCTAATAATAATAAAAAGGACATTGTAAGTATCGCTATATATGTAATAAAGCCCGCGTTATGGGCTCCTACGTTCATAACCTGTCTCCTCTTTACTTGTATACCAATCATAAATAGTACTCTGTCCAATAGAGACCTCATATATGGATAATCCTCCATAACCACTTGTGTATTTTCTATCATTAACAAAACGATTATTAATATACCAACGTAAATACACGGTCCCATTAGTATCTACACTAAAAGGGTATTCTTGGGTATAGCCCACATTTCTTTTATCTGTAGTTCCTACAATTCGACTACCACTGACAGGTTGCAAGCTACCATCCGTTAATTTTCTGTATAATGCATGACGTTGTACAGTTAAGGTTGTGCGCTTTGTATCGTGAATATATAAACTTGTATTACGATCTTCTACAGTAACCTTCACAGGATTCCATATCATATGAGCCACAACCATACGCCGTGTATATCGACCATCCTCCATCATAGCTACACTATCAAGTAATTTAGCATCCCACATAACTGCATAGAATACGATACCTAACAATAAGGTAAGGACTATGATAGAAATCATCATACTAATAAGCGTAGAATACAAAATAAAACCCATATCATTTCTATTTTTATTTCTATCTGTTATGGGATTCTGCTTGTATTCTTTATTCTTCCCAATTACCGTTTCTATATCCTCGCCC
Organism: Veillonella parvula; assembly: GCA_959601155.1. Classification (GTDB taxonomy): domain Bacteria; phylum Bacillota; class Negativicutes; order Veillonellales; family Veillonellaceae; genus Veillonella; species Veillonella parvula_R. The sequence continues at coordinate 519,337 of CAUGOU010000001.1, forward strand.
TTCAATGTATCCCCTCCAAATCAACTGATAGAGAATAGACAACAGATTGATTGTCGATGGCATCTACTGTTAATCGTTGTAAAGATACACCTTCTATCACTACAGGCTTTATATGTATTTTATAGGTAATTTTTTCACTGGGACTCATTGTAAATTGAGAATTATATACACCAGTTTCTATTGCTCCATTCTTATAATAAGAAGCTTTAGCCACTTCTAAATACGTTATGGTATCTTGCAATATATGATCCCAATAATACGCCCTATATACCGTAAGAGTAGCCATCCAAAAAATAGATAATACAACCGGTAAAATGAACATGATTATAGCGGCTGATATTAAAGCGTCACCATACATAAATCCTTCAGTGCACTTCTTCCCATCTAATTCGCCCCGTTTGTACAGATATCCATATACGATTTTTCTCACCACTTTCACGATCTTTCAAAATAATTTCTGTCCCATCATAGGGTAAGCCCAAGGCTGAAAAAGAAATAATTGTCATAGACCGTTCATTCTCAATATTTTGCGGTAATGATATGTTTACCGTATGATGATTAACATCTTCCTCTAAGGTATAACTGTCCTTATTTAAAATAAAAAGCATTCTCCCTTTACCATTAGATTTATGCCCTAACATAGACCACAGTTGAACTTTCTTGAGCATATACGCCACCTCTTGCGTAGCACCATTTAAAGTATAACGACTAGGTGTTGTCACAATAGGTAAGGCAATAGAAATGAGCAATAAGATTAAACCAATAGTAATAATCCATTCCGCCAATAAAGATCCACTTTGACGATTTATAAGTTGCACCTTAACCATTGATAAAGCACCTCCATATAGGAACCACCATGTAAGGCACACCATCCGCCAAAGCATAGAAAGGGACCAAATGGGATATATCGATTACGATAACCGGCGAGTAAGAGATAGAGAGAACCAACACAAAAAGTTACGTAAAAGAAACATATAATTTCCCATGGAGTGAGCCATATTGCAATAGCAGAAAACCATTTAATATCGCCTATGCCAAAGCCTTTATGGCTAATCAAACGAAGTCCATATGTAATAGCACCTACGCTGATAACACTTAATAAGGTTACTAACATAGATTGATCATTTATATAGCTATATATAATGCCACCTATTACAAGAACTAATGCCCCTTCATCAGGCAATATATAGTAATGCATATCGATGGTAGCACCTGCTATGATGATGAGTGAAAACACAGCATACAAAGCAATGTGAGTATAAGATATTGCTTTTGATGAAACTATAACAGGTAGCAATATAGATGCTATATATACAAAAAGTCCTATCACATAATTGGTCCCTTTCATACCTTGTCCTTTCATATAACTAACGTATATAATTCATAATCTATACAAGTTAATTAAGGCTCATTAGGTGCTTTAACAACAACAGATTTTGAAGTCCCACCACTGACAACTTCATAAGTAATAGTGTATTCTTTTCCTTTTGCAGTCTTAACATGTTCAGTAAGATACCCTTCCTTATATAGATTTTCTACTGTTGGAGGTGTGTCGACATTCTTATCAATCATATACAATTGAGTGGCATTTTTAATAATTTGAATATCTGCTGTTTCTTTAGCGTTTCGAGCTTTATCCGCTGCAGATAAGAATTGTGGCATCGCAATAGCCGCTAATATAGCGATAACCGCTACTACAACCATTAACTCAACGAGAGTAAATCCGCCTTTTCTCGATTTTTTAAACCCTTCTCGAACACGAGAAATATGTAGTCGATCTACGACCCATTGCCCGCACATTTCTAATCGATGATTCACTCCATGAATCATATGCATAACAGACTTCATAATATTCTCCTTTTAATAGTTAAGTAATAACAATGTCTATTGCCCTCCTAAGTTGGCAATGGACGTAAATAAGGGGTACATAACAGATACAACTAATACGGCTACACCGATTCCCATTATGGTTAGTAAAATTGGTTCCAATAATCGTTCTAAACGAGCAATATATTTTGAAAGTATAGATTCATAGTAGTAGCCACAGTGGTTTAACATTTTTACTAATTCACCACTCTCTTCTCCAATGGACACCATTTGCCATATAAAAGCATTTCCTATCTGACCAGTACGCAAACTTTCTTCCAGTGAGTGTCCTGATAATAATCTTGCTTCCACTTGTTTACTACATTCAACACCATATATATTCCCCCACAAAGGGCGAGTAATATTCATGGTTTGAATGATAGAAATACCAGAATCTAGTAAGAGAGCCCAAACTTTTAAAATACTTGTATAATACACACAAGTACTCCATTGGTATCGGTGAGCCAACAGCCAAAGCCAACGATGTACTTTACACTTTATACTATGCTGTTTATAAGCAAATGCTAAGGAACCTATTACAACACAATGTATAGCTATTACCATTAGAGGATGCGATTTTAACCCTTGTCCTAATGCAAAAAGAGCTCGCGTCATCAAAGGTAATGTAATATGCATAGTGGTAAATACCTGTTCAAACGAAGGAATAATAAACAAAATGGTAACTAGAAAAAATATATTCATCATTAAAAGAAGAAATAAAGGGTAGGAAATAGCACTCATAACCTTTTGTTTCAGCTGCCTCTCCCAATCATAGTGACGGGATATATATTGTAAACTCTCACCCAAGGTGCCCGCTGCTTCACCACTTTCTAGTAAAGCCAAAGCAATAGGAGGACATCCTTCACTTCGTAAAGCCTGTGATAAAGTCTGACCACGCTCTATGGATTCATATAAAGCTGTATAGAGTAGTCCTCGTTTCCCCTGGCAGAGCAACTGTAAGGCTCGCCGTAACGGAACACCAGATTCGATGAGTAGACCTAATTGATAAGTCACATCTACCACCATAGTATGATTCCATTTATGTTTCTTTCTTTCATCCTGCAACGATATCCTATAAATTCTATAACCATCTCGTTTTAACCGTATTGCAATTTCTTGTTCTGAATCCCCCCACATCAAACCTTTTTCTGTTTCATTTTGATTATTTTTTACGACATATTCATAAGCCTCCATATATTCACCTACGATAATTGTTGATCGAGCAAGGTATGCAATTGTTGTTGGGCTCCATATTGTGCCTTTACATCTCGCACAGCCATTTCTAATGTTTTCATCGGTAGTTGCGTTTCTTGAATAGATATGATTTGTGGTTCCTTACGGGTCCGTATCAAATTTGCTACTGCATGGGTATTTAGCAAAATATCACGAATAGTAATGAACTTTTTGTTCCATCGAAGTAAACGCTGACATATAACGGCCCGTAACACTTGAGATATTTGATTACGTATCTCTTCTTGCTGCTCCCCAGGAAATAGAGAAATCATGCGATGAACCGCCATCACTGCACGCTGTGTATGCATAGTCGCCATTACAAGGTGACCAGTCTCTGCCGCATGAAGTGCCGCTTCAAGGGTTTCACGATCTCGAAGTTCGCCTACCATAATGACATCCGGATCCTCTCGTAAAGCATCTCGAATACCATCTGACATAGTATTAATATCAGCACCTAATTGTCGTTGATGTATTAAAGACTTTTTAGATACAAACTCAAATTCGATAGGGTCTTCTAAGGTAATAATGTGACGCTCCATAGTCTGATTTATATAATCAATACAACAAGCTAAGGTAAAACTTTTACCACTGCCTGTAGGGCCACAAACAAGCAATAGACCATCATGTGCTTCACATAGCTTTTGTAATAACTGACCTTCACTATTATCATCTAACTTAAGTTGCTGATGACAAAGTAATCGCAATGTACCACATATGGTCTGATTAGCTCGATATAGATGAACACGGATACGCACACCACAACAGGAACAAGCTTCATCAAGAGACTGCCACTCATAGGATGCTATACCGCAACGACGCAATATATCCTCGATTAATTCTGTAGTACACATAAAGGAAGTAGCCCTTAATCCATCACCATGTCGCAAATAGATAGGCTGACCACATTGTAGATGAATATCTGTTGATGATAGTTGTATTGCATTTTCTACAATAGTTTCTAAACTTTCACTCTTACAGCATGAGTCCACAACGATGCACCTCCTCTATAGATGTAACATGCTGAGATACGGCCTTACGAGCAGACTCTTCTAATGACAATAATAAATGTGTTTCTAATTCGTCCCAATGAGCTGAATTAGCTGGTATTTCTAAGTATTCAAATAGAGCAGTCCGTCCCTGATATGATGTACCATCGAATTTTCGTACTAGCCGTTGTGCAATAGCCCCCATTAAAGTAGCCCGTATTAAGTACGGCTCTACGCCCATATCCATGAGTCGCGTTACAACGCCTATAGCTGTATTGGTATGTATAGTAGATAATACGCGATGCCCCGTTAAAGCAGACTTAACGGCTAACTCTGCGGTCTCCTTATCCCTAATTTCACCAATCATAATCGTATCTGGATCTTGCCGTAATACAGAGCGAAGACCTTTGGCAAAGGTAAATCCAATCTTTTCATTAATACCAATTTGTATAGCCCCTTTGATTTCGGCTTCTACAGGATCTTCAAGACAGATAAGCTTAGTTTCGTCTAAATTTAACATGCGAAGCATGGCATATAAAGTAGCTGTCTTACCACTGCCTGTAGGTCCACAGATAAGTAATAATCCATAAGGACGTTTTAATAATTGTTCAATGTGCTCAAAGATATCCGGCTGCATGCCTAATTCTTTTAAGTCTTTATGACTCCCTTCATTTCCCATAAGGCGACATACTAAGGTTTCTCCGTATAGGCTAGGCAATGTAGATACACGCATCGTTACAGACTTATTTTTATGACTCCAAGACCAACGCCCATCTTGTGGTAAACGCTTCTCGCTAATATCTAGAGAGCTACAAACCTTAATACGGTTGATAATGAGTTCAGCTTCTTCAAATGATACAGTCATGTAATGTTGCAGCAGTCCATCTTGTCGCAACCGAACATGAGCACCACTTTCAACGGGATCAAAGTGGATATCACTTACATGGTGTTCTAAGGCATACAAGATAATATCGTCTAATGTTACGTCTACATACATGGTCACCTCCAATACCTTGCGGTATGTTTTTACCTCACACTAGCGTATGGCGTTATAGGTTTCGACATCAGCCTCTAAATCCCTCTTTTATTTTTAAAAATCCACGAAGCGAAAATTTTTCTATTTTTAGACATACAAAAAAGGCGCCCCAAAGGGCGCCCTTATTGGACTATTAGATATAACGTATCTTATTTTAAATTATAAAAAACGTCATTACCTTTATATTGAGCTGTTTCGTATAACATTTCTTCAATGCGAAGTAATTGATTATATTTTGCTACACGTTCAGAACGAGCCGGTGCACCAGTCTTAATTTGACCAGCATTTACAGCTACAGCAATATCAGCAATGAATGTATCTTCAGTTTCACCAGAGCGGTGAGATACTACGCAAGTGTAACCAGCACGTTTAGCAAGTTCCATAGCATCAAAAGCTTCAGTGAGAGTACCGATTTGATTAACTTTTACAAGAATAGAATTACCTACACCAAGCTCAATACCACGAGCCAAACGTTTTGTGTTAGTCACAAATAAATCATCACCAACAAGTTGTACGCGGTCACCAAGGCGGTCTGTCAACAATTTCCAGCCTTCCCAATCTTCTTCAGCAAGACCATCTTCGATGGATACAATTGGGTATTTACCTACTAGGTATTCGTAAAAGTCTACCATTTCAGCAGCTGTTTTAACTTTGCCTTCGCCAGCTAGATTGTATTTACCATCTTCGTAGAATTCAGAAGATGCAGAATCAAGTGCCAATTTGAAATCTTTTCCTGGTTCATAACCAGCAGCTTTAATAGCTTCACAAATTACTTCTAATGCTTCTTCATTAGATGACAAGTTAGGTGCGAAACCACCTTCATCACCTACTGCAGTACTAAGACCTTTATTGTGAAGTACGGATTTCAAAGTATGGTATACTTCTGCACAGCTACGAAGAGCTTCTGCAAAAGATTTAGCGCCTACAGGCATGATCATGAATTCTTGAATATCTACGTTGTTATCTGCATGTGCGCCACCATTCAAGATATTCATCATAGGAACTGGCAACTCTTTAGCATTGAAGCCACCAAGATATACAAATAATGGCAAGTCCAAAGATTCAGCCGCCGCACGAGCTACTGCCATTGATACGCCAAGAATTGCATTTGCACCAAGGTTAGATTTATTGTCTGTACCGTCAAGTTGCAACATCAAGTTATCGATTGCCACTTGTTCTGTAGCGTCATAACCGATAAGTGCAGGACCAATTTTAGCATTTACATTATCGATAGCTTTTAAAACACCTTTACCGGAGTAACGGGATTTATCTCCATCCCGTAATTCTACGGCTTCAAACATACCTGTGGAAGCACCAGATGGAACAGCTGCTGTCGCAATAGTACCATCTTCTAAACATACTTCAACTTCAACTGTTGGATTACCGCGGGAATCTAAAATCTCTCTTGCAATGACTTGTTCAATTACTGCCATTTTTTCACCTCATATAATCTAATGGAATAACTGCCATCTGACAGCCATTATATATATTGAGCTAAACCTTATAGGCTTATAACTCTAATTAACTACTAATATAGTGAAAGCTCCATATTATGCTTTATGTACCAAGCTGTGACCTGTCATAGCTTTTGGTTGTTGTATCCCAGCTAAATCTAATAATGTAGGAGCAATGTCACATAATTTACCAGCTTCTAATGTAGCTGTTTTTAAACTGTCGCTCATTAAAATTAAAGGAACCAAGTTCGTTGTATGTGCCGTATGTACCTTACCTGTTTCATGGTTAACCATAAGCTCTGCATTACCATGATCTGCTGTAACTAACAGATGACCTTTCTTGCTACGAATAGCCTCCACGATACGACCTAAACAAGTATCTACTGCTTGAACCGCTTTAACGGCAGCTTCAAAGCTACCAGTATGACCAACCATATCTGGATTTGCAAAGTTCAAGATGATCATGTCATATGTTTCATCTTGTATTGCTTGTACAACCTTATCGGTCACTTCATAAGCGCTCATTTCTGGTTGTAAATCATAGGTTGCCACTTGAGGGGATTTTACGAGAATGCGGTCCTCACCTTCAAAGGGTTCCTCTTCACCGCCATTGAAGAAATATGTAACATGAGCATACTTTTCTGTTTCCGCAATACGCAATTGGCGATAACCATCTGCACTTAGAACTTCACCTAATGTTTCAGATAATGTATCCTTTTCATACACAATATGTACGGGCAAACCATCCTCGTATTTTGTCATAGTTGCCATATATATAGATAGTGGCTTCCGTTTAAAGCCATCAAAATCAGGTAATACTAGTGCTTTTGTAAGTTCACGACCACGATCTGGACGGAAGTTACAGAAGATGACAGCATCACCATTTTTGATGGTTCCTTCACCATCAATGACTGTAGGAAGAACAAACTCATCTGCTGCATCTTTATCATAGGACTGTTGCACGGCTTCACAAGCAGATGCAGCTGTTTCACCTTGACCATTTACAATCGCATTGTATGCCAACTCAACACGATCCCAACGATTATCGCGGTCCATCGCATAATAGCGACCACTCACAGTAGCAATCTTGCCACAGTTTAACTCAGCCATATACGCTTCTAAGTCTTTTAAATAACCTTGTGCACATTGCGGAGCTACATCACGACCATCGAGCAAAGCATGTACATACACATGCTCGATCCCATTATCATGAGCTCCTTTAATGACTGCCTTAATGTGATCTAAGGAGCAATGCACATTGCCGTCTGAAACTAACCCAATAAGATGTAAGCTTTGTTCTTTAGCTACTTTGTATAGTTCCTTCATAACAGGACGATTATAAAACTCACCGGACTCGACATCTTTTGTAATACGTGTCAAATCTTGATAGACGATGCGACCAGAGCCAAGATTTAAATGGCCTACTTCAGAGTTCCCCATTTGACCTTCTGGAAGACCTACCGCAAGCCCTGATGCTTCTAATGTTGTATGTGGATACGTATCCCATAATTGATTAAAACAGAGCGGCTTCGCCTGTACTACAGCATTGGTTGTATCTGTTTGATCCCCCAAGCCAAAGCCATCTAAGATGACTAGCATTACGGGAGCCTCTAATTTAGCCATTTTTAACCTCATATTAAGCGCTTACTTGATTCGCCGCTTTAATAATATCAATAAATTCATCAACCACAAGGGATGCACCACCTACAAGAGCTCCATCTATATTAGGCTCTCCAAGAATTTCTAATGCATTTTCTGATTTAACGCTACCACCATACTGGATGCGTATTGCCTCAGCAGTTTCACTATCGTATAAAGATCGAATGTAACTTCGAATTTCTTTACATACCTCTTCGGCTTGATCAGCCGTTGCGGTCTTGCCAGTACCGATAGCCCAAATTGGTTCATACGCAATAATCAATTGGCTGACTTGCTCTTTCGGAATATCAGCCAAAGCCCCTTTAAGTTGTGACGTAATCCAGTCAAGTGTATGACCAGTTTCACGTTGTTCTAAGCTTTCACCAACACAGACAATAGGATTCAAATTATGATGAAATGCACTTTTAATTTTTGCATTAACGGTCTCATCTGTTTCACCATAATATTCACGGCGCTCAGAGTGACCGATGATTACATAATTAACGCCTACCTCTGTAAGCATAAGTGGTGAAATCTCACCAGTAAACGCACCAGCATCATGATAATCCATAGTTTGTGCACCTACTTCCATAGCTGTATTTTTCGTCAATACTACAGCACGTTCGATGGCTGTGAAAGGCGGACATACAACTACATCACAGAACAATTCCATATCTTGTAACACGCTGTTAAACGCTTCGATCAGAATTGATCCAGACGCAATGGTGCCATTCATTTTCCAATTCCCTGCAATAATGGGTTTTCTCATATTATGCCTCAGACAATGCAGCAATACCTGGTAGAATTTTGCCTTCTAAGAATTCTAAAGATGCACCGCCACCTGTGGAGATGTGGCTAATTTTATCTGCTAAACCACTTTTTTCAATGGCTGCTACAGAGTCGCCACCACCAACGATAGTCATCGCATCAGATTCAGCTACAGCTTTCGCTACTGCATTTGTACCAGCTGCAAAGTTTTCCATTTCAAATACGCCCATAGGACCATTCCAAATAATAGTCTTCATTGGCGCCAATGCCTCTACATAAAGTTCGCGGGTTTTAGGCCCAATATCTAATATCATCCAGCCATCTTCGATTTGATCAACATCAACGATTTTAGTATTAGCATCGTTGCTGAAAGCATCTGCTACTACAGCATCAATAGGTGTTAGTAATTTAGCACCTGCTACACGAGCTTCCATAACAAGGTCTGTAGCGATAACTTCTTGACCTTCTTCAAATAAGGAGCTACCAATATTGCAACCTTGCGCTTTAATGAACGCATTAGCCATACCACCGCCGATGATCATTACATCAACTTTAGGCAATAAGTTAGAAATAACGGAGATTTTATCTGTAACTTTCGCGCCACCAATAATAGCTGCCATAGGTGTTTTTGGATGTACTATAGCTGCACTTAATGCGTCAATTTCTTTTTTGAGCAAGAAACCTGCTGCCATAGGGATATAATCAGCAATACCGACTACAGATGCCGCATTACGGTGAGATACACCAAACGCATCATTGATAGCAACATCTGCAAGAGATGCCAATTGCTTAGCAAACTCAGGGTCATTTTTAGTTTCTTCATTGTGGTAACGCAAATTTTCAAGCATCAATACATCACCAGATTGTAATGCTTTTACAGCTTCTTCAACTTTAGGACCAATACAGTCATCTACGAATGCTACAGGCTTGTTGATAAGGTCAGATAAATGCTTAGCACATGGTGCCAAAGACATTTCTGGTTTGCGTTCTCCCTTAGGACGACCAAAGTGAGAAGCAAGGATAACCTTTGCCCCTTTTTCGATTAAGTAATTGATAGTAGGTAATGCACTACGAATACGAGTGTCATCAGTGATGACACCGTCTTTCATAGGAACATTAAAATCAACACGAACAAATACTGTTTTATTAGCTACTTGTAAACCTTCAATTGTTTGTTTCATCAAAGCCTCCTGATTATAAGCCTTTGCTTGCTACAAATGCGGCCATGTCAATAAGACGTTCGGAGTAACCCCATTCGTTGTCATACCAAGAAACAACTTTTACCATGTTGCCATCCATAACCATTGTCAAATCAGCATCAACAATGGAGCTACGAGAATCAGAGCTGAAATCACAGGATACCAATGGTACATCAGATACACCAAGAATACCTTTTAATTCACCAGCTGCTGCTTTGCGAAATGCTTCGTTGATTTCTTCTTTAGTAGCCGGTTTTTCAAGTTCGCAAACAAGATCTGTAGCAGATACGTCTGGAGTAGGAACGCGCAATGCAAAACCATCTAATTTACCTTTTAATTGAGGCAATACTTTAGCAACAGCTTTCGCTGCCCCAGTTGTTGTAGGAATGATGGACATTGCTGCAGCACGAGCACGGCGAGGATCTTTATGACGTGCATCAAGAATTTTTTGGTCATTTGTGTAGGAATGAATTGTAGTCATCATACCGCGTTTGATACCGAATTCATCACATAATACTTTAGCAAATGGAGCCAAGCAATTTGTTGTACAAGATGCATTAGAGATAATGTGATGTTTTGCAGGATCATACATATCTTGGTTAACGCCCATAACCATAGTTAAGTCTTCGTTTTTACCAGGTGCAGAGATTAATACTTTTTTTACAGTAGGTTGATTCAAATGAACCTTTGCTTCCTCTGCATCACGGTATTTACCAGTACATTCCATAACAATTTCTACGCCTTCTTCAGACCAAGGTAATTTAGAAGCGTCGCGGTCATGGAATACACGGATTTTTTTACCATCAACGTAGATATTTTCTTCATCAAATGTTACTTCATTAGGAATTGTACCGTGTACGGAATCGTATTTTAACAATAATGCAGTACCTTCATTATCACCAGTTGCATTAATTGCCACTACATCCACATCAGGATTATTAATCGCTGCGCGAACTACACATTTACCGATACGACCAAAACCGTTAATACCAACTTTTACTGCCATTGTTAGATCCTCCTAATAACAAAAATTCTAACCAAATTCAAACTAAAATTTATAACTACTAATTCGCCTATAAGGCAGAAATTTGTAACAATTGACGCATACCTTCGGCTGCTTGCTCATCAATAATAAGTATACCTTTCTGGCAAGCTCGCATCACACCTATAATAGCGCTCGCTTTTTCTTGTCCGCCAGCTACAGCAATAACATTGGGAACCTTTACTACATCGGGAAGTGATAAACCAATATTATTAGTAGAATAAATTAACTTACCCTCAATGTCACAATATTGGCCAAGTGCTTCACCTACCGCATGATTATCTACCAACTGCTTACGCACATCATCGGCAATATGGCGCTGATCCGCCATGCGCATTGCAGTACCAATACCAAATAATAGTACGTCAGTCCTACTAATGAGGTCTCCAATTTCTTTAATTTGTGGTTCACAAGTCATGAGCATATGTAATGAGTCTTGTGAAAGTCCATCAGGTAAATGGAGCATCTTATAGGAACCACTTAGTCGTTCAGCAAGCACCGAAGCAATTACATTAGCTTGGTATTCCACTACTTCACCAACGCCACCACGGGCTGGTACCACAGTAGGATTGAAAGGTAAGATAGGCATTTCTTCAGCTATTGCTGCCATGGTGCTACCGCCACTGATGGCTACTACTGCATTAGGTTTCAATAGGTCTTGCAATAACTTTGCCGCTGTAAAGCCTAACTTTTTAACCATCAAGGTTCCTTCTGTAGGTGTAATAACAACTCTATCGATATGAAGTGCTTCAGTCAATCGATGTTCTAGCTCGTTAATACGATCTAGCTCATTTAAAAAATTTCGTAACTTTGGAACAATTGCATGTCCCTCATCAGTGAGAAAAATCCCTGGTTTATAAATGTCTACAAGACCATTAGCACGCATTAACTCAATATGACTTCTTACGGTTCGCTCTGGAAGATCCGTTGCGGTAGCTAATGTTCTACGGCCTATAGGCTCTTCATAAACAAGGTGGTTTAGTATTTTGTATCGCTCCTTCAATACGCTAACAATTTCAGGAACAATACGTTCACATATCATTAGAAATTCGTTCATCGGGTCCCTCCTTTACCCGTTGGGATTACATGAATCGTTTTTCGTCCCATGTGAACAAAATCCGTCCCACCTAAAATAAAAAAATACTTTTACACTTGTATTGTATACCTTATGTAATTTTTATTCAACCCTAAATAAGAGAAAACGACATACGCCTTAGATAATTTGTTATTATTTCAAATCTAATAATATGTCGTCATGTCCCCTTATTATATTCTAATATGTCGTTTTATTGTATTTTATTTTGTACCGAAGATACGGTCACCTGCATCCCCTAAGCCAGGCAAGATGTAACCATGATCATTAAGCTTTTCATCAAGTGCTGCTACATAAATAGGAACATCTGGATGTTCTTTATTTACTGCTTCTACCCCTTCAGGAGCAGCTACTAAGCACATTAATTTAATATGTTTAGCACCTTTTTCTTTTAGCAATGTAATCGCTGCAGCTGCACTACCACCAGTAGCAAGCATTGGATCAGTTACGATGAAGTCGCGTTCTCCTACGTCAGATGGTAGTTTACAGTAGTATTCTACTGGTTTCAAAGTTTCAGGATCACGGTACAAACCAATATGACCAACTTTTGCAGTTGGAATTAAACTAAGCATACCATTTACCATACCTAGACCAGCGCGAAGAATTGGAATAATACCCAGTTTTTTACCTGCAATTCGTTTGCCAGTCATTTTAGTTAGTGGTGTTTCTACCTCCACATCCTCAAGTGGTAAGTTGCGTGTAATTTCATACCCCATCAACATAGTAATTTCATCAAGTAGTTCTCTGAAATCTTTAGAGCCTGTTTGTACGTCACGCATCAATGTAACTTTGTGTTGAATCAATGGATGTGTCATAACATTAACTTTCATGACTGTCCTCCTATAAAACAATATACATATCCCATTCTAGCGATTAACTATCATATTTACTCTATCACAGATTAGAAAATCATGCCATAAAAATATTGAAAGGGATGTGCCGATGGCACACCCCTTTTACACTACCTATAAACTTATAGGACTATAAATATATATTTAATATTAATACAATCGATTAGTACAATGGATACGCTTCACAAAGTGCAGCAACACGTTTACTAGCTTCTTCATGGACCGATTTATCCTCAGGATTTTTAAGAACCACTGCAATAATATCGGCAATTTCTTCCATATCTTTCACTTGCAAACCACGCGTTGTAAGAGCTGGCGTACCAAGACGAATACCGCTTGTTACAAATGGGCTAGCTGGATCAAATGGAATTGTATTTTTATTACATGTAATACCTACTTCATCGAGTAAGTGTTCAGCTTCTTTACCAGTTAAACCAGTATTACGAACATCTACAAGCATAACATGAGTATCTGTACCGCCAGAAACAATTGTTAAGCCCTTTTCTTGTAATGCTGCAGCCAGCGCTTTTGCATTGTCGATGACTTGTTGTGCATATACTTTGAACTCAGGTTGTAAAGCTTCACCAAATGCTACAGCTTTAGCAGCGATAACATGCATCAAAGGACCACCTTGGATGCCAGGGAAGATAGCTTTATCGATTGCTTTAGCATACTTTTCTTTGCAAAGAATCATACCACCACGAGGGCCACGCAATGTTTTATGAGTTGTTGTAGTAACGATATCTGCATATTCCACAGGGTTTGGATGTAAACCAGCTGCTACAAGTCCAGCAAAGTGAGCCATATCTACCATGAAAATAGCATCTACTTCGTGTGCCACTTCAGCCATTTTCTTAAAGTCGATTTGACGGCTATAAGCACTACCACCAGCGATAATCAACTTAGGTTTTGCTTCTAATACAATTTTACGGAACTCATCGTAGTCGATTTGTTGTGTTTCAGCATCTACACCATAAGGTACTACATTGAAATATGTACCAGATACGTTAACTGGAGAACCATGAGTCAAATGACCGCCGTGGGACAAGTTCATACCCACAATAGTATCACCTGGTTGTAATAATGCGAAATACACGCCAAAGTTTGCTTGAGAACCAGAGTGAGGTTGTACATTAGCATGTTCTGCACCGAACAGGCGTTTTGCACGTTCGATAGCCAATGTTTCAATAACATCAACATTTTCACAACCGCCATAATAGCGTTTGCCAGGATACCCTTCTGCATATTTGTTAGTCAATACGCTACTTTGAGCTTCCATTACAGCTTGAGAAACAAAATTTTCAGAAGCAATCATTTCTAATTTATCGCGTTGGCGTGCTAACTCTTGGTTGATAACAGCTTGAATATTAGGGTCTTGTTTTTCTAAGAAACTCATGAGTATCCTCCTCATATAGAACAACTATCTATAAAGTAATGATGTATTATTTCTCTAATGCTTTTATTTTCTCTACACGACGTGCATGACGTCCACCTTCAAACTCAGTTTCCATAAAAATGGTTACAATATCGTTAGCAAGGCCTGGTCCAATAACGCGTTCACCCATAGTAAGGATGTTCGCATCATTATGTTCACGACATGCGTGAGCAGAAAATGTATCATGACAAAGAGCAGCGCGAATGCCCGCTATCTTATTTGCTGCAATACCGATACCGATACCCGTACCACAAATCAAAATACCGCGATCTGCTTGACCAGATACAACTGCATTTGCTACAGGTACTGCAATATCAGGATAGTCGCAAGACTCAGCTGTATGACAGCCAAAATCCTCTACTTCATGTCCCAACGCATTTAATAATTCCTTAACGGATGCTTTTAAATGTAATCCGCCATGATCACAACCGATTGCAACTTTCATAATTTCATCTCCTATGCTTTCTCAGGCGCTGATTTAAGGCCTTCCACTATTAAGTGATAAATCTGTTCCGCACATTCGTTATATACGGTTTGATCAGATCCATATGGGTCCGTAACATCACCATCTTGACCACCCCACTCGGAAATCGTTTTAATTTTACCTTCCTCAAAGGGGAATTGGCGAAGTAGTACAGATTTGTGATCTTTCGTCATACCAAGAATAAGATCTGCTGCATTTACGAGTTCCATCGTTAAGGGTCTCGATTCATGGTTGGAAATATCTGTAATGGAACGGACAGCTACTACGGCTTGTTCAGTTGGTTTTGCTCCATAAGCGGCAAATAAACCAGCCGATACAGTTGTAACATCCTTATGTTTCTCCGCTGCAAGGGCCCGTGTAATACCTTCAGCCATAGGGCTGCGGCAAGTGTTACCGGTACATACAAATAAAATATTCATAATAACATCCTTACTCAATCACATTTTGTGATTACTTTATACATTATAGCAAATCTATCCAATATGTAAAGACATTTTTCTATTATCAGTGGACATCTTTATGCTATTAAATTTACTTATAAATGATATGATGACTCGATGCTTTTTCCATTCGATTCATAATGGCAACACCGAAACCATCATCATCAACACCTTCTGCTAGGATTAGCGTAACATGATTTTCATTAAAATGTAATAGACTTTTATAAAAGTCGTGCCCCAATGCTAACGCATCTCCATGATGGCCAAAACAATGGCACATAAATCGTCCATCCTCTTTAATCAAGTTATACGTTTCTTGACTTACCAAACACCCTATGGGACCTTCTATGCCTTCTGAAAGCTCTTTGAAAGTGTGTGCTACACCTTCTGGACTACCTACAACAACCGTCATAGGTGCATCAGGCGCATAATGCGTATACTTCATGCCAGGAGCCTTTGGTATAGTGGTTGCATTAACTAACGCAGTATCATACTCAACAGTAGACACCACACGTTCAAGCTGTGCTTTTGTAATTCCACCAGGTCTTAATATAATGACCTTATCATCATGGACTTCTACAACAGTAGACTCTACACCAATCGTACATGGACCAGCATCTAAGATATAGGAAATGCGACCATTCATATCATTATATACATCTTCTGCAGTAGTTGGACTTGGGCGCCCTGAAATATTGGCACTAGGTGCCGCTATAGGTATGCCTGCACGCTCTAATAATACTCGACATGCCTCATGATCAGGACACCGAAGCGCCACACGAGATAAACCACCTGTTGCACGATCTGGCACTAAATCAGATTTAGGCAATGTAATCGTTAATGGCCCTGGCCAGAATGTATCCATTAAGGCTTGCGCCGTAGCAGAAATTTCTGTTACCAAAGGTTTTATGCTTTCACTATTAGGAACATGCAAAATGAGTGGATTATCAGAAGGCCGTCCTTTGGCAGCATAGATTTTATCCATCGCCTCTTGATCTAGACCATTTGCACCTAATCCATATACAGTTTCTGTAGGAATAGACACCAATTCACCATTGCGCAAAGCACGGGCTAACGTATCTATATCTTGTTCTGATGGATTTGTAATGATTTTAGTATCCATATTAGCCCTCATATACAGCTGTCACTACCCGGTTATGACCACCGAGGTCAGCTATAAATTGAATATTCGAATATTGACCTGTTTCTTGCAATAAAGCACCTACCTCTTTTGCTTGGTCAAAGCCTACTTCAAACGCCACACGGCCATTAGCGTTTAAATAATTTCTACATTCTTTAGCTAAGATTCGATAAAATTGAAGCCCATCCTCTCCACCAAATAATGCAATATGAGGCTCATTTAATACATCTGGAGACAACATCTTTAAATCACCAGTTCGAATGTATGGAGGATTAGAAACAATAAGATCAAATTTCTCCTCTTTTCCATATAAAGTGGAGAACATATCTGATTCCATAAACTGTACTCGGTCAGCTAAATTAAAGGACTCACCATTTTCGCGTGCCACCGGTAAAGCATCTGTGGAGATATCTAAACCAACACCACTAGCATTTGGCAAATAATGTAATAGACTTAATAATATTGTCCCAGGGCCTGTGCATACATCAAGAATACGCACATTACTATCTTTTGGATAAGTACCTAGTACATGCTCAATCAAGGTTTCCGTATCAGGTCGTGGAATCAATACCTTATCATTCACCTTAAAGGTCAACCCCATAAAGTCCTTTTCCCCAATGATAGCCGCTACACAATGCCCCTTAGCCCGTTGTTGAACGAGAGGCCTAAAGGCATCGAGCTCGTCTTGAATAAGCGGTTGGTCATAATGGGTATATAGATAAATCCGATTTTTACCTAAAACGTGAGAAAGCAGTACTTCCCCATCAAGTCGAGGTGTATCCATCTCCTTGCTTTGAAAGTACTGCTCTGTCCACTGGAGAATACGACCGATTGTCCAAATCTCCTTATGCATTTGTATTAGCCTCCTGCATTTTTGCCGCTTGGTCTGCAGCATTTAAGGCTTGAATAATTTCATCAAGATCGCCATTTAAAATAGCATCTAATTTATATAATGTTAAATTAATACGATGATCTGTGACGCGACCTTGTGGGTAGTTATAGGTGCGAATACGTTCACTACGATCACCTGTGCCGACTTGACTCTTACGATCTGCAGCCATACTAGAAATGGCCTCTTGTTCAGCTTGATCCTGTAACTTAGCACGCAATACACGCATAGCTTTTTCACGGTTTTGTAATTGAGATCGTTGATCTTGACACGCTACAACGATACCAGATGGTAAGTGTGTAATACGAACAGCAGACTCAGTTTTATTGATATGCTGACCACCGGCACCACTCGCACGATATGTATCAATTTTTAAATCTTTTTCATTAACTTCAATATCAACATCTTCCATCTCTGGCAATACGGCTACTGTAACTGTAGATGTATGTACACGGCCTTGTGTTTCTGTAGCCGGTACACGTTGTACACGATGTACACCAGATTCAAATTTCATCTTAGAGTATACATTTTCACCATCCACAGAGAAAATAACCTCTTTAAATCCACCAAGCTCTGGTTCATTAGCATCGATAATCTCACAACGCCAGCCTTGGCTTTCCGCATATTTTGTGTACATGCGGAACAAGTCGCCTGCGAATAATGCAGCTTCATCACCGCCAGCGCCCCCGCGAATCTCAATGATAATATTTTTATCATCATTAGGATCCTTAGGCAATAATAGAACTTGCAACTTTTCTTCCAATTCCTCTTTTTGAGGTTTTAACTCTTTCAATTCCTCTTGAGCCATTTCTCGGAATTCTTCGTCCATGGATTTATCTTCAATAACTTCCATAGCTTCATCAATACCAGATAAAACTTTTTTGTAAGTACGAAACGTTTCAACGGTTTCAGATAATTGAGCATGTTGACGGGTCAATTTACGCCATTCATCTTGGCGAGCAATGACCTCTGGGTCACTAATATGCTGCTCAAGATCCATAAATTTATCTTCAATAACTTGTAATTTATCAACTAACATGTTTATTCCTCTTCATATGCGTCACTCTCAGGCGGACGGACCTCTTCTAAAGCTCGTATAGCAACTTCAATTTGATCATCTTCTGGTTCACGCGTTGTCATATATTGTAACGCAAGACCTGGTTTAATAAGAGCTTTCACAAAAGAATGATCGCTACGTCCAGCAAGACGAATCACCTCGTACGCAATACCAGCTACTACAGGCATAAGGAGTACGCGGCTCACGATACGTTCCAACAAATTGGGCCAACCCAAGAAAGCAAATACAAAGATACTAACTACCATAACAATAAGTAAGAAGTTTGTACCACATCGCGCATGTAAGCGACTTTGTTGGCGAACGTTTTCTACAGTTAAAGGCAAATCTAATTCATAAGTATGAATCGTTTTATGCTCTGCCCCATGATATTGGAAAACTCGTTGAATATCCTTCGTAAGACCAATCCCCCAAATATAAAGTAAGAAAAGTACTAAACGAATGACACCTTCAATGAGATTTAATACTATATGATTATCCTGTACACCAGGAATGAATTTTACGATAAATGTAGGCAATGCCAAAAACACAGCTATCGCAAACAGTGTAGAAATGACCATGGTAATGGCAATTTCACTATTAGACATTTCTTCCTCTTCATCGCCAGCAGCCTTAGCGGAGAAGGATAAAGCCTTCATGCCTATCACTAGAGATTCATAGAGAGCTACACAGCCACGAAGAAATGGTTTTTTCAATATTGGATATGTGTCAGCAATGGACTTTGTAGCTTCTTTTTGAACTACAATAGTTCCCGCAGGCTCACGTACGGCAGTTGCCGTATAGCCAGGGCCTCTCATCATGACACCTTCGATCACAGCCTGTCCTCCGACAAACTTTTTTATACGTTCTCTGTTCACAAGATCTCCTCTCATAAACAAATATAGGCAGAGCCAACAGCCCTGCCAATACATGTTACATTACAAAACAAATTATTTGCCGTAACGTTTGTTAAATTGTTCAATACGACCACGAGCTTGAGCCGCACGTTGTTGACCAGTGAAGAACGGATGGCATTTGGAGCAAACGTCTACACGAAGGTCTTCTTTTACAGAGCCAGTTTTGAATGTGTTGCCACAACCGCAAGTTACTGTAGCTTCTTTATAGTCTGGATGAATACCTTGTTTCATTCTATACACCTCTTTCCAGCAATCAATATTATTCTTATAGATTATAGCATGACACCTGCACAAATGCAAGTAACCAATACTATTCCTTGGATGCTTGCTTTTCTTCAATAGCCTCAGCTAAAATAGCTTCCAAGTCGCTTTCGTTGAGGATGTCACGCAATGCAATAAGCTCCTCTAAAGAAAGGGTAATACCTTTTTTCATGCTTGTATATTCACTATCCCAAGCACGAAGATCAAACTTAGGATTGTATTTTCCCCAACTAGTACATGTTAATTGTTTTTTCCAACCATCTTTATCTTCAGATAAAGTACCAATAACCTTGAAGATTTCAAAATTAATAACTGCCATAGATCCTCCTTTCTTACATAATTCATATGCTATGTTTCGTATCTACTATATTTAGTAGTTTATATTTTTTAGGATACAATATATTTTAAACCAAAATTATATGATTTACAATTCTTTTTTATAGTCACTATAATCTTCAATATCAATAGAAGCTGTAGGTGGCATAACTTGTGCACCTAATGAATCTACGGTCTCTTTCCAACTCGTTGTAGCCTCCGTAACAGCCTTAATATATGCCTCGTCAGCAGCCTGTACAGATTCAATTAGTTGGGTCTCATCCTTTACATCTAATACGCGACGACGTACGCTACTAAGCATATAGCCAAAGGATTCATCTGTTTGAACGAGCATGGAGATTTCTTGAATCAATGTTTGACCCGTAGTGCTGCAGAAATAGGCATACCACATATATGCTAATTCAGCATCTGGGAACATCCAGTACATATCATCTACAGGCGCTTCTGTCGTAATATCTACATCAATATGATCAGTATGACGTTTAAAAGTAAGAAAATAAGCTCCACTTTCAATAAGAGCAGTGCGACCTAATTCAGATACACGGCTATCAATGCAATAAATACCATCTTGACCTAAGGCTACGTCCGTTTGACTGCCTGGCAACAAAATAGAACGCAAGGACAAGCCATAATTTAATACCGTAAATACTGGCAATTGCGCAAATACGCCATGAGGTAATGGAATATAATTAATTGTTTTCCACTCATCCCCTACACGTTCACGAAGACCAACACGCATTTTTTTTACATCGTATTTACCATATACGATTTCATAAGCCCCTAATGGAGTCCATTCCCGTATAACTTCTACTCGTTTTTGGTTCAAGAAAAATTGCAACGCCATATTATTTAAGCCCAATTGATTTTGTGCCATTGTAGCAGGTAAGAATAATTGAGCAGTCCCTTCTGGAACCAAGTTATGTAATCCGTTAGCGACCTCTTCTACAATATCTTCAGAGGATTGGAACATACCAACTGTGCCTGTAAAGATATGGTCAAAATAGCTACGATGAGGCCATTGATTAATGATTTGAGCCATCGGATATAAACGTGTCAAAATGCTATAACACACGGGAGATGCCGTATACAGAACGACTTTTTTATCTTCATAAGATTGAAGAATCTCTTCAACCATGCCTGCATATTCTTCTACATAAGCATACAGAACCAATTCTCCCGTTTTACTATGAGCTTCGATACTTTCACGAACAGGAATTTCCCAAATAGTGCCTACATCTAGACCTTCTAAAATACCTGTGTCACTAATAAAATCAAACAATTCCACTCTAAAGGATGGTCCATAAAGAGCTTGGAATGTATTCAAATCATATGGTACAGGACCAAAGGATTCTACTGTGGATTTTTCTGCTAACGCATATAAATCATCTGCCGTTACACCCCACTCACGGGAGCTAGCATTACTAGAAATCAATTGATCTAGCACTTTAAAACGCATTAACTCATTTACAATATCAATTCCCTCAATACCATGATTAGCACAAAGGGCAATAAATTCTTCGTTATTTACTTTCATATTAAACCTTTCCGGCTGAAGGACATAGATGATTTAAAAAACATTCATTACACAAAGGCTTACGAGCCTTACACAATCTACGGCCATGATAGATTAACCAGTGGTGTGCGGCAGCCCAGTCCTTTTTTGGAATTGCCTTTTGTAACTTTTGTTCCATCTCTTCTGGCGTCTTAGCAATACCTAATTTTAATCGGTTAGACACGCGAAATACATGTGTATCTACCGCAATGGCTGGTGTACCAAATAAAACGGATACCACAACATTTGCTGTTTTACGCCCCACACCAGGCAATTCAACGAGTTGATCAAACTCACGAGGCACCTCTCCATGATATCGGTCAACTAAAATTTGACAAGTAGCAATTAAGTTTTTTGCCTTGGACTTATAAAGGCCACAATCTTTAATAAGAGTCTCTAACTTAGCAACTCCAATTTCAAGCATCTTTGCAGGATGATTAAGTTCAGGAAATAATCGTTTAGTAACAATATTAACTCGTTCATCCGTACATTGTGCTGACAAAACTACAGCAACTAATAATTCAAATTCATTTGTATACTCAAGGGCAGGTTTTGCATCAAAATAATGCTCTTGTAACAATTTCAACTGCTCTGCCTTTATCGCTTTTGTTACACGCATACAGTTCTCCTTTCTCACCTGTGAAAGTACAGACGCGTACAACTTATATCTTACCATACGTATTCATTAAGTTCTATGTTATAATAAAACATACTATTCTAATATAGAATACAGGAGGCTCATATGAGTAATATTAACGATACATTAAAACGAATAAATGAACTAGCTGCAAAGAAAAAATCTGGTCAAGAATTAACGCCAGAAGAGTTAGCAGAAAAAAAAGAACTATACGAAATCTACTTAAGCTTCATTCGTGGTCAAATTACAAGCACCTTGGACCGCGTTGAATTTATAGACCCAGAAACAGGTGAAAGAACCGCTCCTAAACGAGCGCTTGAAAACTTGGCAAAAGAAGCTGATAAAGACATTAAAGAGCATAAAGATATTCACTAATGTAACAAATAAACAAAATTGATTACATTACTAATATCCTTTTATATTTATTCAATCAAATTTATATCTACATACTAAAAACCACTTGATACATGTATCAAGTGGTTTTTAGTATAATTTACTTATGTATTATAATTTACCAAGACGTTTCATGGCATTATAAATTTTTTCAGCTAGACCTGTCATTTGACATTTAGGAATACCACATGCTGCTATACGAATACCATTTGCTAATGCAATCACATAGATGTGCTCTTTTTTCAATTCTTCACAGATAGCATTCGCAGAGTCTGTAGGAATTGTAATAAAGAAGCCACCGCGGTAAGGTAACATAGGAAGTCCTACTTGTGCTGCTTCTTGTTTAAAGATATCAGCACGATCGCGAATTAATTGATAATAGCAATTGCGTTCAGCTTCATATTCCTTAAACTTAGCTGGATCAGCCACAATATTAGCCATTGTACGCATTGCGGGACGACAAATATTGGACCATGTGGCACGACTTGTAGATTTGTTAACTTCGAAAAACTCATCAGCTATTTCTTCATCATCAGAGATCCCAATCATCGCACCAACGCGCTGACCATACATAGTAAATCCTTTAGATAAGCTATAACACACACAGGTGAGAATTTCTTTTGGTAAATGACTAAATTTATTGAAGAACGCACGTACCTCATCTTTTTCACCAGAGTAATCAAGATATGCTACATCAATACCAATAATCACATTATTTCGACCAATAGCAACTAAATCCTTCAAGAAATTAAGGATAGAATCCCAATCTTTATCCTCAATAGAGTAGCCGGTTGGGTTATTACCTGGTGTGTTAAAGATAACAACCACATTTGTTTGTTTAGCCGCCAATTCGTTTACACGATTTTGGAATGCTTCATGATTAAAGTTATTATGTTCATCAAATAAGGAATACGTAACTAGTGTACGTCCAGTATCACTACAAATAACACGGTATGCACCCCAGTACCAATCCGCTGTTAATACTTCATCACCAGGCTCTGTATAGTTATGAATCAAATGATGAATGCCACCAGTGCCACCTGCGGTAGCAATGCTACGAATATGACCTTCTGGACGGAAATTACCAAAACATTCTTTTTCAGCAGCACACAAAAAATCTGGAATACCCGCAATTGGTGCATAACCAACATGTTCAGAATCCGAAAGACTCAAATATTCTTCTTTAACGGTCTTAAGAAAAACTAAGTTTCCCTCTTCATCATGAATAGCACCCAACGTACCATTCACAACATTCTCACGGCCATTTTCTTTAGCATCAGCTTGAGCTTGACCAGCAGTTACGAAGATTACGTCTTTTAATTTTTTTCCTTTTGCATGCTTTGCAGCAACACTTGTCATAACTTGCACCATCCTATCTGAAATGAATATTACACATTTATCATACCTAAACTGATTTAAATATACAACGTATATTCAGTAAATATATTGTATACATAGAAGATTTAACTAACTATTAGTAATTCAACACTTATTAAATATATATATATATATATAATAATTAAGTACCTTATTTAGGAAAAATTGTTAACAAATATACAATAAAACAGTAAATATATAAAAAAAGACCACTCAAAAGAGTGGTCCTTATCATCCTTAGAAGGAGTAGCCTACACCAGCGTGTAAACCTTTTGCAGTTTTATCATTGCTATCTACGCTATATTTATCATAGCCATAGTATACATTCAAATCTACATCAGGGCGTACTTCATATTGAGCACCTACTTGATAAGTTTGCTTAATATCATTACCCCAACCAGCCTTAGCAAAGCCGTTTACTTTATTAGTCAAAGGTACATGACCGATAACACCAGCTTGGAAACCAAGTTCAGTATCATTTGTACGAATCGCAGTACCTGCACCATATAGATTTACATTTGGATGTACCTTATAAACCAATGCTAATTGATGATCTTTAATATCGCCATTTTTTGCATTTAATTTATCGTAAGAGTATTGTAATGCAGCTTTATTGGAAAGGTCGTGTTGTAAAGAAACACCGAAACCATCATTGCTATTGCCACCACCGTTAGATACGTGTTGTTTAAAAGCATAATCAGCTTGTACCTTGGTGGATCCATCACTAATTTTTGTTACAGGAGCTGCAGCAAATGCACTACCGGCTACAACTGTAGCTGCTAAAGTTAATAATACTAATTTCTTCATTTTTACCTCCTATACACATACCAACGGTATGTCTTAATAAGTTACTAATCGATAGGTATAGTAATTATACAATCTATAAATTAGCGTTTCATGAATACAGGGATATCAGGGATACCACTGTTAGTATTTGTAGTGGATGCCGGACGGGATGTAGTTGTTGTTTTACCGAATTCAGGTACATTCTTAGTATTTGAATTAAAACCAGTTGCCACAACAGTAATTTGAACTGTATCGCCTAAGCTTTCATCGATAACGGAACCGAAGATAATATTTGCATCAGGATCCGCCGCTTCAGAAATAATTTCGGCAGCTTCATTAATTTCAAACAAGCTTAAGTTAGCACTACCGGAAATATTGAGTAAGATGCCTTTTGCACCATCGATAGATGTTTCCAACAATGGGCTATTAATAGCCATTTTAGCTGCGTCAGCAGCGCGGTTTTCACCTTCGCCAACGCCAATCCCCATCAATGCTTCGCCTTGTTCAGTCATGATAGTTTTAACATCTGCAAAGTCAAGATTGATCAAGCCAGGAACTTGAATCAAGTCTGAAATGCCCTTGATACCTTGGCGAAGTACATCATCAGCTGTACGGAATGCATCGCTTAAGGAACATTTTTTATCTACAACTTGCAACAATTTATCATTAGGAATAACGATAATAGTATCTACTTTTTGAGTCAAGAATTCAATGCCTTTTTCCGCTTGTGCACGACGGCGTTTACCTTCAAATGCGAACGGTTTAGTAACGACGCCGACTGTCAATGCACCGATTTCTTTAGCACATTCTGCAACGATAGGAGCAGCACCTGTACCAGTACCACCACCCATACCAGCAGTTACGAATACCATATCAGCACCTTCAAGAGCTTTTATAATTTCTTCGCGGCTTTCTTGAGCAGCCTCTTCACCGATTTGTGGATTTGCGCCTGCACCAAGACCTTTTGTAACCTTCTCGCCAATTTGAATCGTTACATCCGCTTTAGATAATTCAAGCACTTGGCTTTCAGTATTAGCGGATAAAAATTGAACACCTTTAAGATCGCTATCTACCATGCGATTAACAGCGTTATTACCGCCGCCACCAACACCGATAACTTTAATATTTGCAAAATCAGACATTGAACTTCCTCCTCTTATCGTTATCTATCGTATCAATATACGTCCCAATGTATCGATTTATATACTGACAATCTTATAACAATTACATTTATTTTACACTAAAATTTAAAAACTTTCCACTATATAGAATGTGATTTATTAGAATCGCTTAGTCATAATAATCTTTCGTATAGCGCCTACATTAATAAATACATGCAATCCAAAGCCAATAAGAGCTACGTAATATAGGTTAATTCCTATGAGGTCACCTACATATACAAGAATAACAGCTAACACAACATTTGAAAAGAACCCAAGCACAAAATTACTAAGATCAAAGGTTCGTTCCAATGCAGCACGGCTACCACCAAATACAGCATCTAGTGCAGCCAGAACAGCAACTGATGTGTAGTTCGCATAACTTATAGGTATATGAAATGGTGAAAGCCACCCTAATGTAGTACCTACAATTAAACCAACAATGGCAAAGATATAAATATTCATTCTTTACCTCCTGTTTCATTAGGCTTTATATGCTCTTCTCTAAAGGTTCCTGTAAAAGCTGGAATAGCTATTTCATTTTCTTCCTTTATGGTTACCTTTATGCCCCAGTGTTTCAAGGAATCCACCACACCGCCTCGCATAGTGAGCGCAGAATTTAATGTTTTTGGATCACCAATCGCTTTAACTGTAAAAGGAGCCCCAAAAACCTTACCATTCACAGTAATAGTCGGACCAGAGCATCGTATTTCAGAAGTCCCTATGAGACGTTGGTCATTGATAGCTATCGCCTCAGCCCCACCAGCTCGCAATTCATTAACAATACGTAAAATATCCTCATCATGAATTACATATAAATTAGGATTTTCACCACTTTGAATTGGCTTTAAGCTATCCTCAATTAATACACTAACACCCGTACCTTTAACATTAGTTAAAGCTGCTTTCATCATCAACTGTTCATCTGCTTTAACATTGCTACTAGCACCAGACTGTTTAAGTTCTTCTATTTGTTTTAACAATGCATCACGTTCACTTTGAGCCTCTCGCAATTGTACGGCTAAATCACCAGCCCGTTGTAAACGGATATTTTCTTCTATATTATCTTGAGTCATCTTATATTGAGTAACAACCATGAAGCCCAATATACAGCTGACTAAGGCTATTGCCCACCGTTCGTGTCTCACGACAATCATCTACCTTTTATCTTCAACATGACCTTGTTTATCTTGTTTTGTATCATCCTTCTTAGTAGATGAATCTTCTGTATTCTTTGTTCCAGACTGATGCTTTTTAACTTCCGGTATTACATCAGTTTTTATATATGGCGATGAAACATTAACATCTATATATTGTACATTGCTATGTGTTGTCTTAATATCTTGTAACATAGACTGAGTTAACTCGGCTTTTTTAGGTAAGTCTTTACTATCTCCTAATCGAATTTGTACCCCCGATACGGTATACGCCATTATTGCATCAGGGTCTCCTATATTGACTTCTGCAATATTCTTGAAGGTGCTTTCATCAAGAGAGTTCAAGTATTCAAGAGCCGCTAAAATAGGTTTATCCACAACGGTATCACCTAATAAAATATTTCCCGCCTTAACTCCTGATATCATTGGTACCGACGTATCTTGTATAGCAGGCTCTGATGCAATCACTTGACCTTTACTATCAAGTGTTAGATAGCCAAACTGAGCTGGTACAACTGCAACAGCTTTGCGTTCTATGACACGTACGACCATTGTAAATGGCAATTGATAACTAATTTGAGCCTCTTCAACCCGTAAGTCTTTCGCCAATCTATTTTTTAATTTCTCTGTACTAATTTGCAATATATTTACAGGTTCATGAATATCCCCTGCTACCATTACATCTTGTACAGTTACCTTATCCGATCCTACAATTTTTAAGGATCCAAAAGGAATAGGTAGTGTAAACAATCCCACCAACACGAGAGTAACTGCACCACCGATTTTTAACACTCGTTTTCTAAATACAGCCCGTTCATCTTGAACAGGTGTAGAAGACTGCATCTCCCCAGAGTTGGATGGATGGTATTGCTTATCATCCATAGATAACTCCTTATATTCTATTCAGCCTTTAAAATTTCCCTATACTAGCTGTTAATAGAATCTTTTCACATAATGTTGGGAAGTCAATTCCCATTTCCTTAGCTGCCTTTGGTACTAAAGACGTTGCTGTCATACCTGGCACAGTATTGTATTCTAGAACATACATATTATCTGCATGGTCTGTCATAATATCAACACGAATAACCCCACTGCCTTGTACTTCACGATACACAAGTTCCCCTATGCGCTGCATCTCAGCAGTCATTTCTTCACTAATAGGCGCAGGTACTAAATATTCTGTAGCACCTACAGTATATTTACTGGTATAGTCATACTCCCCAGAATGTGGACGGATTTCAATTACTGACAATGCCTTTCCGTCAAGAACGGATACTGTAAATTCGCGACCATCAAGAAATTGCTCTACTACAAGAATCGGATCATATTTTAGCGCTTCTGTAACAGCAGCCTCCAATTGTGCCTCATCACGAACGATGGTAACGCCAATACTAGAGCCTTGAGTAGCAGATTTCACCACTACAGGAATCGTAAACTGTTTACGAATATGTCCTATAATAGCTTCTGCAGATTCTAAATTACCATTAAAGGATTCAGAAGTAGCTGTTGGAATATTAGCCCCTTTGAAAACATCTTTGCTTACTTTTTTATTCATTCCTACCGCATGAGCCATGATGCCCGATCCAGTATATGGAATTTCAGCCATTTCAAGTAAGCCTTGTAATGCACCATCTTCACCATAACGACCGTGAATTGCATTAAATACAATCTCTCCACCTAAGGATTCAATGTCTTTTAAAACCGTACGAGGATTAAGTTCTAATGTTTGGGCATTATACCCTTTACTTTCGAGTGCTTCCGCAATAGCAGCGCCAGTACGGCGAGATACTTCAGCCTCTTTGGAAGGGCCACCCATCAATACGATTATTTTTCTATCTTTCATTGTAAGCCTTCCTCCAATATAGCTAATAATTTTGGTCCATATTGATTAATAGAACCAGCCCCCATTGTTATAACCAGATCGTTAGGTCGCACAATTTTTGCCAATACAGCCGGTATATCATCAACAGATGGTACATAATGTACAACCTTATGTGTAGCAGCTTCAACAGCGTCAGGAATAGTACGTCCATCGATACCTGCAATCGGATCTTCACCAGAACTGTAAATATCTGTCATATATATTTCATCAGCACTTGTAAAAGCAGTGGCAAATTCATCTTTCAACAAGCTTGTACGTGTATACCGATGCGGTTGAAACACACAAATAACGCGATGTTTTTCAAGTTCTTTTGCTGCTCTTAAGGTCGCTTTAATTTCTGTTGGATGATGCGCATAATCATCGACAACCCAGACGCCAGCAACATGACCTTTTGTTTCAAAACGTCGTTTTGCACCGATAAATTTACCTAACGCTTTTGTAATAAAGCGATTTTCTACACCGCAACATTCATGAGCCACAATAAAGGCTGCCAATGAGTTTAATACATTATGTTCTCCAGGCACGCGCAAGCTGATACGGCTTATATTAATACCTTTATGATATACATCATATACCAAGGAAGAGTCCACATAATGAATATTTTTTGCTACATAATCATTATTATCCTCTAAACCATATGTAATAAAAGTACGTTTTACGCGGCTCATAATATAACGAATATTTTCATTATCACCACATACGATAGCCTTGCCCGCTTCTGGTAACGTTTCGACGAACTCACAGAAAGCGTTTAACAAGTTATCCATAGTCTTATAATGATCCATATGATCATCTTCAATATTAGTTATAACGATAGTATGTGGACGCAATTTTAAAAATGAACCATCGCTCTCATCCGCTTCCACAACGGAAAAATGTCCTTTCCCAAGACAACTGCTACCTTTGAGATAATCTACTTCGCCACCGATAATTACCGTAGGGTCCGCATTAGCCTCCACTAAAATTTGTCCAATCATTGAAGTTGTAGATGTTTTACCATGCGCACCAGCTACTGCGATACCATCTGTTACATCTAATACAGCCTTTACAATATCAGAACGATGTAAAATGGTAATCCCTTGCTCTTTAGCGGCAACAATTTCAGGATTGTCTTCACGAATCGCTGTAGAACGAACTATGGCATCAACACCATTTACATATTCTTTATTATGACCGATATGCACCGTGGCACCCATATCTCTAAACTTAGAAATCACTGCAGATTCAGCAATATCTGAACCAGATACATCATAACCTTTTTGAATCAAAATATTCGCTATCGCACGCATACCAGATCCACCAATACCGATAAGGTGAATTTTGTGAATACCGTCTAACATAAAACCTCTCCTTGTTACTTTGCAATAGATAAAGCTAATTTTGCAATATCATGAGCCGCATTCGGTTTCCCCAATTGCAATGCTCGGTCTCCCATTTGTGCCAACAAATCACGGTTGGCCATAAACATCTCGATTTCCCCTATTAAATCGTGAGCACTCAACATTTTATCTACAATCATATGAGCCGCCCCTTCTTGTACAAAGATACGTGCATTATAGGTTTGATGATCTTCCGCTGCGTATGGATACGGTATCAATACGGATGGAATACCGCGAACTGCTAATTCTGCTAGACCTATAGCACCAGATCTAAATACTGCTAAATCGGCTGCTGCTAGTGCTTTTGGCATATCATGTAAATACGGCAAAATCAAAGATGAACTACCTAAACCATCCCCATCGGTAATACCCAATTGGGATAAAACAGATTCATATTCTCCGTTTCCCGTAATATGGATTAATTTAATACCTTTCACACCTTGGAAGTGTTTATGTACATCTATCATAGCATTGTTAATAGTTCTCGCCCCTCGAGAACCTCCAGCTATGAGTACTGTAAAAGTATCATCACTTAAGTTGAAATAGTTACGTCCCTCTGTTCTCGAATCAACTAGCACATCTGGACGAACAGGATTCCCTGTATAGACTACGCGCTTTGCTTTAGAAAACGATGCTTCTGCATCCTTATAGCCTAGGGCTACCACATCAACAAAACGGCTCAGAATTTTATTAGTAATACCTGCTATGACATTCTGTTCTTGAATTATAGTAGGAATATTATGTAATGCTGCAGCCAAGAGAACAGGCCCACATACATAACCACCAGTACCAATAACCACATCAGGTTTAAACTTACAAACTATAGCATTAGCTTTTACAATGCCTAAAGCAGTTTTACCTAATGTAACTAATGTACCTAACGATAATTGACGCTGCAAGCCTTGCACAGAAATCGTAGTAAACTCTATCCCCTCTTTAGGAACTAATGTAGCCTCGAGACCTTGCTTGGTACCAACATATAACACCTTTGCATCAGGATTTTGTTTCATAATTTCCTTATATATAGTTATTGCTGGATATATATGTCCACCAGTGCCACCACCTGAAATAATAACACGTTTCATTAATGGTGTCCTCCCTCTTGCAACATATGAACACAACGTTTAAAGTCATCTCCACGCTCTTCAAAACAGCTGTACCAATCAAAGCTTGAGCAAGCCGGAGATAATAGCACAATATCGCCAGTCTCTGCCAATTTATAGCCTTGTTCTACGGCTTCTTTCATGGATAAAGCACGATAAATCGGCTTCACACCAGCCTCTTTTGCAGCCGTCTCAAAACGATCTGCTGCTTCCCCCATGAAAATAACAGCTTTAGTCTTCTCCTTAACTAACTCCATGAAGTCTTCTAAAGGCGTCATTTTATCATGACCACCAGCTAATAGAATAACTTGTTGATCAAAGGATTCTAATGCTTTAACCACAGAATCTACATTAGTCGCTTTAGAATCATTATAAAATGTAATACCATCAATCGTCTTAACGCGTTCTAAACGATGTTCAACGCCATGGAACTCACTAATAATACGATGAATTGTTTCTACAGGTACGCCCAATGCATGAGATAAAGCAATAACGGTCAATATGTTTTCAATATTATGACTGCCTGGAATATGAATATCTTCATTTCCAATAACAAATTTTGCTACCCCATCTTTAGCAATATAACATTGCCCATCAGCATAATAAGCGCCATTCTCTACGGCTTTTTTTTGACTAATTTTTAGAATATGACTAGGCGAACGATGTTCCATATCAGCTACAACGGGATCATCTATATTCAACACTAAATAATCTGTACTTAATTGATTTTCAAAGATGCGTTCCTTCGCAGCAATATAGTTTTCCATCGTCTTATGACGAGCTAAGTGATCTGGAGTAATATTGAGCATAATAGCCCCAATAGGCCTAAAATACTTGATTGTCTCTAATTGATAACTAGATAATTCAGCTACCAAAAAACCGCCTGCAGGCATAGAATACGCCACTTCACTAAGGGAATCCCCAATATTTCCACCGACGTGAACTGGTTTTCCAGAGCCTTCTAGTACTTTAGTTAATAAGGTTGTTGTCGTAGTCTTACCATTTGTACCAGTAACAGCTACGATAGGTGATTTAGATACTTCATAAGCTAATTCTACTTCGCTGACCACGTCAATACCACGAGCCTGTGCTGCTTTTACAATCGGAATGTCTAAAGAAATACCTGGAGAAATAACGATACGATCCACGCCATCTAGCAAGGATTCATCTTGACGTCCTGTAATAATATTTACCCCTGCCGCAACGAGTCGTTTCTCCTCAGCCGTAGGCAGTGTCATAGGCTTATAATCATTTAACACAACATGCGCACCCACTTGGGCTAATACCCAGGATGCACCTATACCGCTGGCTCCAGCTCCAAGAACAAGTATATGTTTATCTCCATATTCCATCTATATCACCTAAACTATTTATAAAATTAATGTATCCTATCTAATAAGCATACCATTATTTACAACTTCCGTTAAGTATTATCTTATAAAGTTATAGTCGCTAAAAGTACACCAATAATGGCTAAAACAGCTCCACCAAACCAGAAGCGATTAACAACTGTTTGTTCTGCCCATCCGGAAAGTTCAAAATGGTGATGAATAGGACTCATCTTAAAAACACGCACACCACGTGTTTTGAAAGAAATAACTTGAATAATAACAGATAATGCTTCCATAACAAAAATGCCACCAATCACCACAAGTAGCAATTCTGTTTTAGTTAAAATAGCCATTGCTGCAAAGGCACCACCTAATGCCAAAGAGCCTGTATCCCCCATGAATACTTTTGCAGGGTTCACATTATATACCAAAAAGCCAAGACATACAGCTGCTATAATAGCACCGAAGTACGCAACACTTTCAGCACCGATAGAATTTGTCATCGATACAGCCATCAGGCCAATAACAGAGAATGCTATCGCCGCCACTGCTGATGTACCACCAGCAAGACCATCAAGACCATCTGTTAAATTTACTGCATTTGTAGCTCCTACAATAATCAAGAATGCCAATACATAATACCCCCATCCCAATTGTAATTGTATATCTACAACAGGAATCCATAATGTGGTAGGAACAACCATAATCTCAGTAATGCAATAACAGAATACGGCAGCCAATATAAATTGTCCAAGTAATTTTTGCTTCGCTGTTAAACCAAGATTTCGTTTCTTTACTGCTTTTACAAAATCATCAAAAAAACCTAATAAACAATGACCCAGTGTTAAAAATAATAACATACCTGTGCCCACATTCCATGGTGCAAACAATGCCACGCCAATAACAAGGGCAACCATCATGAAAGCACCGCCCATTGTTGGCGTACCTGCTTTCGCTTGATGACTTTCAGGGCCTTCTTCACGAATACTTTGTTGTGCGTGCAAAGAACGCAACATAGGAATAGCAATTTTACCTAGCACTACCGTAATGATGAAAGTTGCTACGAAGGCTAACAGAATGTGATTTATCATATGAATCCTCTACTTACTAATAAATAGGACGGCTAGATATAACTAGCCGTTACCTATTATTCTCGATCCTTTAATTCTTCAACAACGCGCTCCATTCGTAAACCACGGGAACCTTTCACAAGGATAACATCCCCTTTTTCACGAATATCACTATATGCGTTGGCCATTTCTAAATGGCTGTTACAACGGAATGTAGTTAAACCCGCTTTTTTTGCTTCCTTTGCAATGAAGGCAGCAGCATCACCAAAGGTGAATACAACACTATAACCCTCTTCAGCAAGCAAATGGCCGATTTCACGATGTGCTTCTTCAGAGAAGTCGCCGAGCTCGAGCATATCGCCTAGCATCGCAATTTTACGCTTACCTTCTAATTGGCCAAGTGCTTTAATAGCTTCTGCCATGGATGAAGGGTTTGCATTATAAGCATCATTTAAGATAACAATATCTTCAAATGGAACGATTTCTTGACGCATTGGAGTTCCACTAAACTCACTCAAACCTTTGCGAATTGTGTTAGATTTAATGCCTAGCACTCGGCCTGCAACAATAGCCGCCAATGCATCATATACATTGTGTTCACCAATCATAGGCAAGAAGATATCAAAAACTTCATCATAACACTTACAAGTGAACTTAATACCGTCTTTTTTATAGCGCAAATGACTACCAATACAAGTAGCATTCCGTTCAATACCATAGGTAATTGTTTTACCCTTAGCTAAACGATCCATAGCTTTTACATATGGATCATCTTCATTAAGGATAGCCACGCTGTTTTCAGGCAAGCAACGAATCAATTCACCTTTCGCTTCGGCAATGGCTTCTCGAGAACCTAAAAGCTCGATATGACTAGTACCAACATTAGTAATAATCCCCATCGTTGGTTCTGCAATCAAGGCCAGTTCTTCAATTTGTCCGAGCCCACGCATACCCATTTCAACAACACAGGCTTCATGCTCAGCGGTCAAACGTAACAAGGTTTTTGGCAAGCCAATTTCATTATTAAAATTTTTCTCAGTTTTTAATACATTAAATTCTGTGCCAAGTACGGCTGCCACCATTTCTTTTGTCGTTGTCTTACCAGAGGAACCAGTAATAGCAACTACAGGAATATCAAAGCGGCGACGATGATATCGTGCTAAGTTTTGATATGCTACCAAAGTATTGTCTACCTCTATACAAGCAATACCTTCTACAGAACGTCCTTTTTCAACGATAGCCCCTGTAGCACCTTTTTCAATAGCCGCATTGATAAAATCATGGCCATCAAAGGTATCACCTTTTAAGGCTACAAATAAAAAGCCTGATTCAATAGTTCTTGTATCAGTAGACACATCGAAAAACTTAATATTGTCGGTATGTGCACTCGTCCCCTTTGTGGCCTCCAGTACTTGAGACAATGTAAATTCTGCCATATTAGATCTCCTTGAGGGCTGCTCGCGCCTCTTCACGATCATCAAAATGGATCGTTTTATCCTTTAAGATTTGGTAATCCTCATGCCCCTTACCTGCAATGAGTACAATATCCCCAGGTTTTGCATGTTGTATTGCATGTTGAATCGCTTCCCTACGATCAACGATAACTTCATAGTGAGTTCCTTCTCGAAGGCCGTCTTTAACGCCGACTTCCACATCTTTAACAATTTGTACAGGATCCTCTGTACGCGGATTATCAGATGTAACATACACAACATCACCGTATTGTGCTGCAATGCGTCCCATAATAGGACGTTTGGTTGCATCTCGGTCACCGCCACAACCAAAGACTACAATAATACGATTTTCTTGAATAGCCTTTGCTGTTTGTAAAATATTTTCTAACCCATCCGGTGTATGTGCATAGTCTACAACAACAGCAAATGGTTGACCTTCTTCAATCAATTCAAAACGACCAGGTACAGCACTAAATGTTTTCAACGCTTTATCGATGTCTTCCATGGAAATACCTTCTAATAGGCAGGCACCAATAGCTGCTAATGTATTATACACATTAAACAAGCCAGTCGTATTCATTGCAACTGTATAGTCATGACCATCATAAGATACCGTGTAACGGCTAGACTTTGGCGTCATATCAACGTCATGAGCATTCAATGTGCCGCTACCATCAATACTATAGGTAATGATAGGGGCTGTAGTTTTTTCAACAACCCGATGTCCATAGGCATCATCAATATTGATGACAGCACCCTTACCAGATTTTACTTGGTTTGGTTTGCTAACCTGTTCAAATAGTTTACATTTAGCTGCCAAGTAATTTTCAAATGTTTTGTGAAAGTCTAAATGATCTTGTGTAAGATTTGTGAATACAGCCGTATCATACTCAACACCAGATACGCGTCCTAAAGCCAACGCATGAGAAGATACTTCCATTACACAATGTGTAACACCCTCTTCTACCATTTGATGCAAAATATGTTGTAAATCTACTACGTCAGGAGTCGTATTATGAATCGGATATGATGTATCACCAATCATGATATGAACCGTACCAATCACACTGACCTTATGACCTTGAGCTTTCAAAATATGGCGAATCATATGAGTTGTAGTCGTTTTACCATTAGTACCAGTGACACCAATCATGCGCATGGAATTGGCTGGATAATCAAAAAAGTATGGCACACAGGCCATCATAGCCGCACGTGTATCTTCAACAGTGATAACACAAACGTCACTACTTATCTCAACAGGTTTAGATACTAATACAGCTACTGCCCCAGCCTCAACAGCTTTATTAACATAATCATGTCCATCGACAGTAGCACCATCTAAAGCAATAAATAAACTACCTGCTTTTACAGCACGAGAATCAGCGGTAACATCTAAAATTTCAACAGCTGTATTACCTTCTACATGCGGTGCATGTAAGGTTTTTACTATATCTTGTAAGTGTTTCATATACAATCTCCTTTACACGCAAAGGAAAGCAGCCCAATACGAGCTGCTTCGCCTGCTAGTCTATAATTTGCTGTTTCTCTTGTACATTACGTTCAGTAACAGCGCTTTTTGTGCTATAAACAAAAGAATCAGGCAAAACCATTCCTAGTTGTTCTTCTGCGATTTGTTGGATACGTACAGGAGACTTCAAGGAAGCCACTTCAACGTCCAATGCATCGTTATCTTTTGTTAATTGTACTACAGCTTGCTGTGTTTTAACTACCTCATAGCCCAACTTTGTACTGTATGCATTCATAACCATCATGATAAGTAAGCATGCAACTAATGCAGCAATACCATATACAACTTGCCACATCATAGGGCTTAAATCTAAAGCTACGTTTGCACTACGTCTTCTCCCTTGTGCAATGACCAACATATCACCTTTTACTTGGCCCACAACAGCCTTTCTCGCTAACATAACACTTAACCCCTTCCAAATCTACAACTTTACTGCTACGCGCAATTTAGCGCTTCTAGCTCTCGGATTAACTTCAATCTCCCCTATACTTGGCTCTATAGCCTTATTCTTTGCCTTTATAACTGCCTTGTGATTACAAACACACACAGGCAATTGTGGAGGACATATACATGCAGTACTTAACTCTTTAAAAGTTTGCTTTGTAATTCGATCTTCCAAGGAGTGGAATGTAATAACTCCAATCTTTCCCTTTGGTTTTAACATCGATACAGCATCTACAAAACTATCATGCAAAATTGCTAATTCTCTATTTACTTCAATACGTATGGCCTGAAACGTCCGTTTTGCCGGATGAGGTCCATCTTGTCGCGCCTTTGCAGGTATTGCATTCTTGATAATTCTAACTAACTCACCAGTAGTAGTAATTCTTTTTTCTTGACGTGCTTCAACAATAAACTCGACAATTCGTTTAGCCCATCGTTCCTCCCCATAATCGCGGATAATTTGCAATAATTGTTCACTGTCATATTCATTGATAATTTCCTCTGCCGTGAGAGGTGCATCTTTATCCATTCGCATATCAAGAGGTCCATCATTCATATATGAAAAACCTCGTTCAGGAGTATCTAGTTGATAGCTGGATACACCAAGATCAAATATAAAACCATCGACTTCATAAATGCCTGCATTTCGGAGGGCTTCTTTTAAGTTAGAAAAGTTTGTAGGTATTATCAGCACCTGACATTTCAAATCCGATAAACGCTGTCGAGCTACACTCAAAGCATCTTCATCCTGATCTAAACCTATAATCATGCCTTCTGGATCTAGCATCTCACCCACTGCGTGAGCATGTCCTGCCCCACCGAGGGTACAGTCCACATAAATGCCTTTTGGATTAGTTACGACGGAGTCCACCGTTTCACGTAAGAGTACGCTAGTATGATTAAATTCCATCATAGCCTCCTATAACATAATCCCTTCAAGCCCTTCAACTAATTCTTCCATACTTTCAGCCACTTGCTCATCATAGAAATCGTATTTTTCACGGCTCCAAATTTCAACGTGGTCTCCAGCACCTACAATAACAGCCTGTTTATCAAGGCTTGCATATTCACGTAATGGTACAGGAATAAGGACACGACCTTGTTTATCATATTCAAGTTCAGCGGCACTACCAAAAACAAAACGTTTTAAAGCACGCACGCTAGCTTTAGTGGAGGATTGTGATTGTAAAGCAGTAGAAATTTTTTTCCATGCCTCTTCGGTGTAAATAGCCAAGCAGTTATCTAGACCTTTTGTAACGATGCACAAATCGCCTAGTTGTTCACGTATTTTAGCAGGTATAATCATCCGCCCTTTTGTATCAATGGTGTGATTATATTCGCCCATGAACATATGTATCACCGCCCTTTACTATTTCTTATCCACCACTATATGGTAAATTCTACCACAATTCCCCACCTTTCACAACAAAAAATCCATTTTTATCCCACTTTTTTTATATTTTTCTTGTTTAATCTCTATTTTTCTCCTCTTTTCTACAATACATATGTTCGATTAAATATTCAAAAATAAACAATTTAAACCACGCTCCACCACAATTGTGTAATGTCACTCCTTAAATGGACATAACCCCCACTTTTAGATGTATTATGTTTAGGAACTCAATGTATTATGTTTAGTAACGCATAAACGTTAAATATATTTAGGTCTATATAAAAAAAGCACAAAAAAACCTCATCAATGTACTATCATACATTGATGAGGTTTTCCTCTATTTATATAGTTTTGATTATAGTATTAGAATTTAGATTCGATAGCCGCTTGAAGATCGCCTTTAGGTAAGAAACCAATTTTACGGTCTACTACTTCACCATCTTTTAAGATAACGAATGTAGGCAATACTTCAACTTGTAAATTACGTGCTAATTCTGGTTCTTCATCAGCGTTTACTTTTACAAAGTTAGCTTTACCTTCAAGCTCACCTGCAATTTCTTCAATGATTGGCATCATACGTACGCAATAACCGCACCATGGAGCCCAGAAGTCAACAACAGTAACACCACCTTGGTTTACCAAATCTTGATATTCAGCAGTTTTTAAGTCTTTTAATTCGCTCATTGTACCCTCCTACGGTAATTGAACTAATACACAATCTTGAATGACATGCAGATCTAAAGCATGTGCTTTTTCAACAACAGATGGTTTATCCGCCCCCGGTTGCAACCACACAATAGAAATGCCAAGCTCTTTGCATTCATCAAGTGCAGCTAACCCCGCTGCTTCTGGCACAACAAAATCTACCACAGCAGGCACAACGGGAAGTGCAGAAAGGCTAGAGTAACAGGTGTCTCCATCTATTTCTGCAATATTAGGATTGACTGGATATACTTCATATCCGTGATCTTTAAGACATTTATAAATCTTATAACCGAACTTCTCGGTTTTATGGGTAGCTCCAATAACGGCCCATACTTTTTGATCTAAAGCTTGTTGAATTGTCATTTCGACCACCTCTTATATACTATTATAAATAAATATCGAACATTGTCAATATATTATATCGAATTATATAGTTAAAGAATCATTCTCTTTTAGCAATCATCCTATAACATAAAGCAATACTATTCTATTACTCTATTCTTTAATTTGTATCTCAATCATTTTCTGACTAAGACTAGGTAAATTTAAATCAATCTCAATTAATTCAGATAAACTAATTTCTCTACGACTAAATGTATGAGCATCAACTAAGCCGCCAGCAATAGCTAGTTCACCTAAAATTCTATTAGGAGACCATTGACTTTCACGTAATTCACGAATAGTAATACTTTTTTGTCGTTTAGATAATCTATGCCCTTCAGAATCAATTAATAATGGAGCATGTCCATAAGAAGGTATTTGTATATTTTTAGATGTAAAACTAGATTGTAATGTTTTATATAAATATATTTGCTGCCCCGTAGTCTCTAGTAAATCGTCTCCACGAATGACCTCAGTTATCCCCATAGCAATATCATCCAGTACAACAGCTAAATTATAGGCATACATACCGTCACCACGACGCAATACATAATCATCTAATGCACCTTCCAAATGAATATGTTGAAAGCCTTGCCAGCGATCTACAAAATCTATATCACAGGAATTAACGGCTAAACGCAAAGATGGTTCTTTAGACGTCATAAACTCTTTTATCAATTTATCCTCTAGATGACGACAGTGTCCATCGTATCGATGAATTATTTCCCCAACGTGGGGCGCCGAAGCAATAGACTGAAGCCTTGTACGATTACAAAAGCAAGGATAAATTAGTTTTTCTAATGCAAGATGTTCTAATACGTCTCCATAATATGTTTGTCGTTCACTTTGCCAATACGTTGATTCTGGCCCTCCCACACGAGGCCCTTCATCCCATTCAAAGCCTAACCACTCTAAATCATCTAATAGAGCTTCCCCTAACTCACGTTTAGAGCGTTGGGTGTCTATATCCTCCATTCGCACAACATACTGCCCTTTTTGTTGCTTCGTAGAAACATAAGATAAGAGGGCTATCCACACATTGCCAAGATGGATATATCCTGTGGGGCTTGGAGCAAATCGACCTTTCATGATGCCCTCCTACAGTACAAAACAAGTGGCATATCCCGTAAATTTACACAGAATATGCCACTATAAATAATATAAAACGATTATCCTAGAGAAATAATGTTATCGAATACCTTACCAGCGTCTTTAATTTTTTGTTCGTTCCCCATTGTACAAATATGATTGCCCTTCAATACAGGTTCAACCACATCTGCTAAAGCAACGATATCCTCTGGCTTACAAGCGATAACTTGTTTACGGAAATTCACTTTATCCTCTAGTTTAGCCCCGCTAAAATACATACCCATCGCACGTGGACCACGCAATGCAGGAGTCATTGGTAAATCTAAAGAACTCATAGTACCGATAATATATTTACGCATCTCACGATCAGTCAATGTGAACTCACGAAGGTATTGAGGTAACTCTTTATATACATTTAATGTTTCTACCAAGTTTGGATCGCGATAGCTACAGAAAATCATATTACCATCGTCATAGAAGTTTGCAAAGGCACCATAAGCACCACCTTGTACACGAATGCGAATCCAAAGATATTCATAACGTAAAATCGTTTCCAATACACTCATTGGTCCCACGTGTTTATACCCATGGTCTATAAAGTTACCACCTTGAGCTACATATTGAACCTTACCAGCTGTAACGATACCATCATTACCAGACAAACGTGTAATCTTTAATGTATCATTACTTAACTCAGTAGTATCCCAAGTTTCAATCAATAGTTTCATGAGATTTTCAAAGGCTTCTAATTCGCCTTCTTCACCAACAAACATGATATCTACATTGTTAGCACGGAAAATCTTACGAGCTACATCAGCTAATTTTTCTGGCAATAATGGTAATGCCGCAGGATTAGACGCCAATTCGCTAATCTTTTGATAATAACCAAAGTTACCATTATCTCTAAATTTACCAACTGCAGATACTTGTGCCATAACACGTTGACTTACAATGGAATTACCACGACGAAATGCTTCATTATCCCAAATAGCTTTGCTTTCTTGAACAAGTTCAGTCAAGCGTCTATCGTCACTATAATCTGCTTTTTGAACTACTTCATTAATCAAGCGACATAAGTCAGGTAATTTAGAATGCAAAGCTTTAGCTCGAACAATCATGAGAGGAGTAAATTCATCACGCTTACCATCTTTGCTAATAGCCGTAATATCTGAGCTTAAACCGCCAAGATTCATATTGATATCTTTAGCCAATGCTTCGTAGCCACGTTCAGATGTGTCGATACGACCGATAATATCACTTAGAATATCGGCATAGAACAACTCATCTTCTGTAAGACAACTTAAATTAAAGTAAAGACCTACATAGTTGATACCTTTTGTGAAAGTAGGTACAAAATGTACTGTAGTGTTGCCAATTTTACTTTCACGACGCTCTACCTCTTCAATATTAGGATTTAAATCAGATAATTCAAGCAATGGAATCGACGCTAACGCTTCATCGCTATCTGGAGCCTCTTGACGAAGTTTAAGTCGTTTTGTTTGCTCTACAATCGCTTCGATTTCTTCTGGAGTCATCTTAGCTTTTACAGAAGCTAAATATTCTTTAACCTCTGCATCCTTGCGCTCTTGAAGACCACGTTCAGGATAAATAGAAACAAGCACTTTATGATTGTTATTTAAGATAGATTGACGAATTAAATCTTCAAAGTACGTACCGGATAAGCCCTTGCGAATATTCACTAATGCTTCTTCGTAGTGTAATAACTCAAGTGGGTCATTGTCATATAGCCAATTATCCATCATACGGATAACATAAGCAAGACCAATTGGGCGACCACCAAAGTCGCTTTCACGAAGAGCAAACTCAATGCTATTCAAGGAAGCTTCTAATAATTCTTTATCTAAACCATTATCACAAAGTTCTTGCAATGTAGATTCCACAATACGCTGCAAGTCAGCTTGTTTATCGAGATTAGAACCAGTTGCTTGCACGGTCCACAAAGGTTGACGAATGCTATCAAGATAATAACCACTCACATCAGAACCGATACCGGCTTTCACCAAAGCCTGTTTAAGAGGAGCCGCAGGAGATGTCAACAATGCATGTGTTAATACCTCAAAAGCCAAGCTATGCTCAGGAGTTACATCAGGTAACACATAGGCAAAGGAATGTAAAGTTCGGTTGTCTGTTGGCTCTTCAGAACCTACGCTATATGGATAACTTACCACTTTACCTTCCGTAAATGGCGTTTGTATACCAACCTCTGTATTAACCTCAATAGCATCAAAATGACTTAAGTACTCATCATTCAAAAATGCCAATTGCTCTTCAATATTCATATCACCATAAAGGAAGATATAACTATTGGACGGATGATAATGAACTCGATAGAACTCTTGGAACTCTTCATAAGTTAAGTCTGTAATATGGTCAGGATCTCCACCAGAATCAACCCCATAAGTGGTATCTGGGAAAAGTTCACGCATCATTTGGCGTTCTAGAACGGAATCCGGAGAGGAATAAACCCCCTTCATCTCATTAAATACAACACCTTTATAGATAAGTTCATCGTCCGCACTATCTAATTCATAATGCCAACCTTCTTGCATTACGATTTCCGCATCTTCTCGAACGCGTGGATACAATACAGCATCAAGATATACGTCCATCAAGTTGTGGAAATCTTTATCATTCTTGCTGGCTACAGGATACATTGTTTTATCAGGGTAAGTCATAGCGTTTAAGAACGTGTTCAAAGATCCCTTAACAAGCTCAACAAATGGCTCTTTTAAAGGAAACTTACGAGAACCACATAAAACGGAATGTTCCATAATATGTGCAACACCAGTACTATTATGTGGTGTTGTTCTAAAAGCGATATTGAATACTTTATTAGAATCTGGTGAATCAATATAAATTAAACGAGCACCAGACTTTTCATGTTTCATTTCATAAGCGGTACCATTGATCTCATCAATGCGCTCAATGCGGTCAAGGCGAAAGCCAGAATAAACCTTATTTATTTCCATGCTGTCCCTTCTTTCTATACTAATATAATGATTTCTCTCTGAATAATTTATTATATCATATCGATGACTCTATATATAGATGTTAAGAATAATTATCGAATTATAAAACCCCATAGGCAAGTATTCCCATGGGGTTCATATTATTTATTATGTTGCATCTGCCACTTTTGATTGCGACGCAAGGTTAATAAGCCTTCTAACACGGCTTCGAATTGTATAAAACTCAATGTATATGGTTGATACATATCTGGTACAACCTTGTAAGTAATAGTAACCTCAGACTTATCGTAATCATAGAAGATACCATGTAAATTACTCATTGTTGTGTAACCAGTTTGAGCTTGTTCCAATGTTGGAATAGGCTGATTTTTTAGATTTCCTAGTAGATCGCTAATGAAACCTTCCTTACGACCTTGGTCATTGAGCATTTCATCCATAAAACTACGTAGACTATCCATGCAATGATTAACCTCGTTGATCTAACAATAAGCCATTATGAATTACACGAACAGCATCTTTTACACGATCTTCAGCAACAAGGCAAGAAATACTAATTTCAGAAGTAGAAAT
This sequence comes from Veillonella parvula, assembly GCA_959601155.1. Taxonomy (GTDB): domain Bacteria; phylum Bacillota; class Negativicutes; order Veillonellales; family Veillonellaceae; genus Veillonella; species Veillonella parvula_R. Next base: position 563,841 of record CAUGOU010000001.1, read on the forward strand.
GATTTCAATATTGATACCTTCTTGGCTCAAAATATCAAACATTTGCGCAGCTACACCAGGCTGTCCTAACATACCTGCACCAATAATGGAAACTTTCGCCATTTTTTCGTCAATATTAACAGCTTCAATATCTACTGCTTTTTGTAATTCTTCTAATACTTCTCGAGCTAATACCACATCATCCATAGCTACTGTAAAGATAAGATCAGTTTTTGGTTCTCCTACGGAACGGATAGATTGAACAATCATATCTACGTCAACGTTTCTAGCAGCTAATGCTTTGAATACAGTCGCTGCAACGCCTGGTTTATTTTCAACGCCTACAAGGGCTACTTTTGCTGTATTTGTATCATCAGCTACGCCAGTAATTACGTGTTTATTTGCTTCCACAGTATAATCCTCCCGAATAATAGTACCTGGTTTATCATTAAATGTAGAACGTACATGAATAGGTACACCATAACGGAAACCCATTTCTACGGCACGCGGCTGCATTACACCTGCACCAAGGCGTGCCATTTCAAGCATTTCGCCATACGTTACTTCTTCTAATTTGAAAGCTTCCTTCGCCACGCGAGGATCTGTAGAATATACGCCGTCTACATCCGTAAAAATCTCACATACATCCGCTTTCATAGCACCTGCCAATGCAACAGCTGTTGTATCAGAGCCACCACGGCCTAATGTCACCATATCACCATATTCAGTTATACCTTGGAAACCAGCAACTACTACAATTTTACCTTCATCCAAAGCTTCAAACACACGATTAGGATCAACGCCCAAAATGCGACCTTTATTAAACGTATCACTACTTGTAATACCTGCTTGATCACCTGTTAAGGATACAGATTCCTGACCACGTTCGTTAAAAGCCATTGCCATCAATGCAATTGTTACTTGTTCACCGGTAGACAACAAGCGGTCCATTTCGCGACCATACGGCTTGGATGTAACTTGTTTAGCTAAGGCCACCAAGTCATCAGTTGTATCACCCATAGCAGATACAACAAGAACGATTTTATCGTCAGCTTGCTTCTCACGAAGAACGCGATCAACAATATTAAATATTTTTTCTGGTGTAGCTACGGAACTACCACCAAATTTTTTAACGATTAAGGCCACAATAATCCCTCATTTAACTATGTTTACTAAATATCAATATGCATATACTTTACCACAAACAAATAGCACTGTAAAGGGATGTACAGCAATTAATCCACTGGAGTGATACAAAACTCCTTTTTATGCGGACATTAAAAATCAAATAATATGTCTATAATATTATGAATATGCATTAAACAATCCTAACATGTATTAGCCATAATGCCATTAAATATCTACTATTAAAAGTTTAACTTTGCCTCATTATTAAACTATGTGAACACATAGATATACAAAAAGACCAGCCCTAGGACTGGTCTTTATTAGTTGTAATAGTTAATTAAGCAACTACGATATCTTTTTCGGATTCCCACAAACCGTGGATATTGCAGTAGGAAACAGCGATCAATTTACCGGATTTTTTCAAAGCTACTGCTAAAGTACCTTCAGAAACTGCTGCTACAGGACCTTCGTTTGCAGTTGCACCGTCACCATGAACGTTGAACTCGATAGCGCCAACTTCGAATGGTAATTGAGTGCCTTCAGCTACGAAGTACAATTTAATCCAATCAATGTGATGTTCTACAGTGTTTGGATGTGCAATGTCTTTACCTACGGATAAAGTAACGTGGAATGTTTCACCTGCTTTTACAGTGTCAACTGTTTCGATAACAGGAACGTGTTTTTCAGTAGCGAAATCGCCAGATTTAATGTAATCATGTACAGCCATAGTTAACCTCCTGGTTAGTCTTATATACATACTTAATGTCAAGAATATTGAGCACCTCTGTGCTTATGACTATATTATACATTTTCGATATAGTTTTAGCAAGTTCTTTTTCGATTTTTTTCGATTTTTTTGAATTAAATCAAAATTCTATTCCTTTAGCAGCTTTTATGCCCTTTTCATAAGCATGCTTTACTACCTTCATTTCTGTTACAGTATCCGCCATATCAATGATTTCAGGTTTAGCATAACGCCCCGTCAAAACAACATGAAGTCTTTTTGGCTTATTTTTAAGCATTTCCACTACAGAGTGCACATCGATAAGCTCATAATTAATGGCATTATTTATTTCATCCATAACAATTAGATCCCATTTGTCGGAGTTTACTTCCTCTACTAATGTACGCCAAGCGGCTTGTGCTGCTTCTTTGTGGCGAGCAAGCTCAGCTTCTCCTACTTCATCACGTTTATAGTAAATAAAACCTTTTCCCATAGAGCGAATTTTAACTTGATCTCCTAGTTTAGCGAGACCTGCTAATTCACCATAGCCATTACCGCTCTTAATAAATTGTAATATAAGAACCTTAAAACCTTGTCCAACAGCACGCAAAACAACGCCTAATGCTGCTGTTGTTTTACCTTTACCATTGCCTGTATTAACTAGAATTAAACCTCGTTCATTCATAATAGCTCCTTTAATACGAACCTGCCCCTTAGAACTAACTATTCCCAATCAATAACATCTCACTAGTACTTAGCTATGTAATCGCAACAATACTTATGAATGTATTTACGATAATACTTATAAATGTAATTGCGATAATACTTAATGATATAAACCGATTAAATACATCAATTACTTTTGAGCTTTATAAGTAGCACATGTATCAACAAAGTGTTGTGCCCCTTCATCAGAGCCAGCAAAGTTCAAATGTAAGTAAGAAGCTAATACATTTTTTGTTGCATAGCCGCCGTCATACGATTGAGGTTTACGGCCTCCTTCTAAATGAAAAGCCCATGGGAAGTCATCTATAGTTGGCTCCATTGTAGAGAAATGAAACTCATGACCACGAATAGCTGTATTCATAGCGCCTAATAAAGTATCTCTCTTTGCAGTTGCTGTAACATAGCCCACCTTTTGAAGCTTTTGTTGCATCACACAATTGGCAGGTACAATACCTACAGTTTTATATACAGAGCCTTCAAAGTCATGAATACTTTCACAAAGATACATAAGGCCACCACATTCGGCATAAATAGGCATACCTTGTGCATTAGCTTGGCGGATAGATTCCTTCATAGACTCATTACTAGATAACTGGAATAAAAACATTTCTGGGAAGCCACCACCGAATACAAGTCCGTCTACATCAGGAATTACCGAGTCATTAAGCGGACTAAAGTAAACAAGCTCAGCCCCTTTTTCCTCTAACGCAGCAAGACTAGCTGGATAATAAAAAGAGAATGCCTCATCATAAGCTACACCGATTTTCACACGTTTTTCAATGGATTTAACATCTATAGCATCTGGTAGTTCGATAGTTGGTGCACCAGTAGCAATTTCCAATAATGCATCGAGATTTACCATCTTCTCAACAGCTTCTCGAATCGTATTAATTGCCTCTGTTGGATCGATTTCAGTAACTGGTGTAAGTCCTAAATGACGCTCTGGCGAATGCATACGATCATCACGATAAATGGCACCAATAACAGGTACGCCGATTTTATCCATCCCTTCACGAACCATACGCTCATGATTAGCAGAGCCTAAGCGGTTTAAGATGACACCGCCAAAGTTTACCTCTGGGTCATAGTCACGGAAACCTTTAGCGATAGCAGCCGCACTTTCACCCATAGCCTTACAATCAATAACAAGCACCACCGGTGCATTTAACTGTTTAGCAATTTGAGCCGTAGAACTAACGCCTTCTCGACCACCATCGTAAAGGCCCATAACACCTTCAATAATGGCAAGGTCTACATCGTGCGCCATAGTAGCAAAGAAAGGAGTTAACTTGTGAGGTGGCACAAGCCACGTATCTAAATTATAGCTGTCACGGCCGGATGCAATTTTATGAAAGCCCGGATCAATATAATCCGGGCCCACTTTAAAAGATTGCACCGTACGTCCACCATTTGCATAAGCGGCCAATAAGCCCGCTACGATAGTTGTTTTACCAACACCAGAGTTGGTACCAGCAATGACAACACGTGGAATCTGTACTGTGTTCATAGATATTACCTCGTAATACGACGTGTTTGTTAACGATCCTTGCGTTTTGCAAGAATTGTTGATAAGTAGTTGAGTTTAGTATCTTTTGGTATATTATCTAAACCTACGAATACTTGCTCATCAGGCAAACCTACACGGCTAATCATAACCGCATCATCTGCCATATTATGTTTAATCAAGGTTTCTTGTACTTCATCAAAGTTTTTATATACCTTCATGATAACTGCATCATCTGCAACAGCCAATACAGCATCGATTTTTTCTTTAGGCGCTGTAGCTGGAACGATGGCCAATACTTCTTCCTTCTCTACGATTGGGTAGCCAAGGTGAGATCCGATTGCACAGAATGCAGTAACGCCAGGAATTGTTTCAATTTCATGACCTGTATTTTCAATCAAACGGTATACATACATATATGTGCTGTAGAACATAGGATCACCTAGTGTTAAAAATACAACACTTTTACCTTCATCTAAGTAAGACAAGATAACGCGTTTAGCCTCTTGCCAGCCTTCCTCTTGCGTAGAATCATCCAACACCATTGGGAATACTACGGGAACGATTTCTGTATGTTCTTGGATATATGGGGATGCGATATCAAGGGCTACGGAACCATCTTTTTTTTCTGTTTTAGGTGTGATGATAATATCTGCTTCACCTACGATGCGAGCAGCTTTCACAGTCATTAATTCAGAATCGCCAGGGCCTACGCCAATACCATATAATTTACCTTTCATGGGTATCTCCTATTCTTATAGTCACACTTCTATTTATAATTGCAATATCTTTTATTATAACCAATTTATACAATATATACAAAGATACTATTTAATATTTGGAATTGCAGGACGATGTGGGCTACGTTTGCCATACAAATCATCAATACAATCTTGCACATGTTGACGGAAAATATCATGAATCGCTTCATATTCACCTAGAGCACTATGAATTGGTTTAACCGCATATCCTGCTCCAGAAAGTTCATTAACAACACTATCCTCTTCGTCACCAAATAAATCATTTTGTGCATGATCCCCGAGTACCAATAATAAAGGATGTACATAAATTGTTTTTGGACGTTTACCATCAAGCCATTCCCAAGGCATTGCTACATCTGACACATATGGTGCGTTTTCAAGTACAGCAATACGCACATTCGTAAGTCCATTACGGATTAGCTTAAACTGTAAATTACCATATGAAGAATTGCCAGAACCAAGACCTCCATGACCGACCAATAACAAACCATCATCTTTGGAAATATTAAGAGATTTAATGAAACGGTCAATCAAGATTTGGTAATCATCTGGGTGCTCTTCTTGTCCCATATAGTATACGAGAGGTCTACCTACACGCAATACTTCGAGTTGACCTTCACCTTCATGAGCAAGGATATTATTTTTCAATTTATCGAACTCTTCACCACCGGTGAAATGAAGTGGCTGCACATATACATGTGTATAACCTTCTCGAATTAGTTTTTCTAACGCCCCTTGTTCAGTAGGAATCTCAATACCACGCTCACGTAAGCGCTTAACGATGATACGAGAGGAAAAAGCTAATTCTACAGTATAATCCGGATACGATTTACGAATATGTTCTACTACGGAATCGATATTATGTTCACGAGCACTGTCCACAGTGGATCCAAAGGCAACAACTAAGATAGCTTGTTTCATGAATGTCTCCTTATATTAACTAATAATGTATCTTAATCATACCATAGACCATTCTATAGGGGCATACCGTGGTACGTATAAAATAGAAATTATTCTTATCTTTCATGGTAAATGTAAAAATCCTCCTCATTGGATGTCCAACAAGGAGGATTTTTATTAATGTGAAAGAGTGGAGTGTTGTATGTCTAATTATGTAATAACAAATATCAAGAAATCAAACCTTGCGCTTCTAAGCGAGAATTTGTCATGACAGGTTTTACGGATTCTCTAGGCATGGGCCGCTTCCGATCAGACATGCGGATAGCTTGACCTAAATGTTTCAAGAACAAATCTTGTACATATGGGTTTTCCCCAAGCCCTTCATTCCAGATATCTACATTGTAGCCTTCCTCAGCGAGTAAAGCATAAATGGAATCGGAGCGTTCACCGCCAAGATAGTCCATTAAATGTGTAGAACCTATAAGAGCCAATGGTACAACTAACAAATCTTTATGCCCCATACGATCCAAGAAAGTAAGAGCTTGTTTGAAGGTAGGGAAACCATTTGTAGTAAATACTACTACGTTTGGCGCTGCTCCATACATAGCCTTTAATTGCAAAGTACTGAACTCTAATTGATTTTGACCATTCGCCATGAGTACAACAGATTTATTAAGTGCTTTTGTATTAACATGACGAACAATGCTTTCTAATGTTGCTTCATAATCATCGGCATAATTTTTTACACCTAAAGAGGTAAGCAATGGTTTACCAATATTAACCTGACTAAAACCATATTCATTGCTATGTAAAAATTTTAATGCTTGTTTGCGCATTTGTTGGTAGCACTGATCTGCCACCAATGTAATAGGTTGAATGTACACCTCATCGATACCCATACGAGCGAAATCTTGCATAGCCTCTGTGAAAGAAGAAATCTTATCTTCGTACTTCTCATTCCACTTCTCTACTAATGCATCAGATAAGAATACACGGCGTACCTCCATATCGCTATACATGGAACGTACTTTTTTCTCTATACTGCCAATGGATTTCTCCACAGCATCTTGGTAAATTGATCCAAAGGATGCAATAATTATGCCTTTCATATGTGACCTCCATATTACTCATACATGAAACAACTTTCACAATTGAAAATTGTTATCAACTACTATGTGTCAATAATACATGATTGAACTACGAAAGTCAATGAGAAATATTATCACTAATTGCACTGGCATCAATGTACCGCCATGAACCTTTAAATAATATTAGATATAGTACATATACATTTACATAAGGTATGAACACCCCAAATAACCAAAAAGCACTACTATAAGAATCATGTAACCGCAGAATTAGTACTTTTAATAAATATATAAAACACCAAATCAAAAAAATAGCTACAATAGATGATAAAAATATATTCTTTAATAATATTGTAGGTAAAATAGTCCCTATTAAATAAATTAATATTACAAGTAATAGAACCATGAATTGATATACTATATAATAATATATCAATTCACCTCTTGATATACGGCCCTTCCAGTTAAATAACTCAAGCGATAAGCTTTTTTTTAAAATCGGTAAGATTTTATATAAGGAAAATTCATCTAAAAATTGTTCAAACCCGCCATAGTCAATTCTTATAAAGCTAGACCCCACCTTTTCAATACAATTTGATAAGCCATAGTCATTATTATATTCATTACTAGGAAACAAAGATAATATTAATAACCCTACTACCAATATGTTTAAATTAACTGACATATTTGTAATCAAGGAATCCTCTGTATATGTTACCTCTAATATAGGTGGTAAATAATTTAAATAATTAGTGTACAACGTATATATACCGGCTACTATTACAAATCCTGAAATCCATTTTTGATTAACATCTAGAACTCGTCTAATTGCTAGTAAAGAAAAAATTACTAACGATATTACTAAATTAGTATATCCAATTAAAGACACTACACTCTCTTCATACTCTGGTAAGGAATTAAATGTTAGTCCTGGCATAGCAATATAAGAAAAATATACTAATATTATAGAAAGTAAGTAAGGAGTACGAGTAATACGCCATGATAACATTAAAGATTTAACGTTAGTTCTTAACAAAAATAACTCGTCCTTAATTGCTTTTGCGCTTATAATATCTTTCAAGATCATATTTTGTAATATCCTTCCACCCTTGATCAAATAAAATTTTATATTTTCCATTCTCCTCTTCTACAATATAATCTCTCCCATTACCTTTATTAGTCCAACTACTGCTATACTACATAAAACAAGAAAAAAGATAATGATGAACCTAATTCGACTTACAATGATATCATACATTCTCTTGTCACCAGCTGTGATCGTACCACTGCGATTACTTCGCCATAAATCATATACACAAGCGATACAAAGAATAATTATTAAAATATACTTCAAATCTATCATATAACTAGGCAACGCAATATAACCACTAAATAATGTAAGTCCGAAGAAACAATTCCCTAAGATACCAATTACAATTTTAACTATTTGCTGTCTAGCTATAATAACGTGATAATTCACCATTAATAAGCCAAAGAGGCCAATTACAGTATTCTCAAACATATCTACCCTACTAATTTAAAACTATAGTACTATAATCTATTTAATATATACATTACACTATTACTTCAAGATACACAAAATGGTGTTGAACTCAAAGGAGGACAACACCATTTTTTAATTAAGAATCATATTAAAATCTAAAAGAATACTATCCAAACTAACACTAATCCATATAAAAACATGATTGCATGAATTGTTAGAATTGAATTAATTATACTTTTCTTTTTTCTTTCATCATCACTATTTTTATATTTATATCTATGTAACCATAATATACAAAAATACATGATAACCGCTAATACCATACCTGAATAAAAATATGTATCTGATACAAAATAGTTAGCTTCATATAATTGATTTATTAAGTATCCAGCAATTAATATCACAAGCAATATAGACTCTATTAAGACTTGTGATTTATTCTTTGCTTTATGCATAAGAAAAATATCATATATTAACCATATGCTGATTCCCCAAATTAATAGATTATAAATCATATATTATGTCTCACCCATAAAATTTAAAATTCTTATTAATATATGTAATATTTTTAAGCATAATAAATCTGATAAAAGGGCCTTCCATAGCCACTACAACTTCTGTAATTTTATTTTACTAAAATATTTTTTATATTTCTTATAATAGCATATTTTGATGGGACACCTATATGACTAAAGTAATAAAAATGGCGACCTGTACTTGTGCAGCGACATCAGGAACGAGGAGCAAACAAGTATAGGTCGTCATTTTTAAGGTAGTTGTAGTAATATTATTGGGCCCCATCAAAATATATTTAAAATAAAATTACTCATATATTCACATATTCATATCCTTATAACCAATAAGAATATAATTATAAAATGTACTATCATACTTTATTCATCACATTAATTTATTAAAAACTTTTTAATTTCTCTATACTTCTAGGGGTATAGGGTTTATTGACACCTGTTTTCCGCTTTGTTACGATTGAAATAAGGTTATATATATGCGATGAATCCATAGTTTTCATATAATAGAACTATGTAAATGATTGCATATTAGTGTAGTTATAGTTATAGATAGGAGTATAGAAATGAAAAAACAATTAGCTTTAGCATCCGCTATTCTAGGTCTTGCAGTATCCTTTGGTGCACCTGTTGTATCTAATGCTGCATACCAATTAAATCCTGAAGTAAAAGACCCTACTCCAGCATTAAAAGAAGCTTCTGCAATCGGTGTTCGTACACACAATACAGAAGCTTTACAAAACTTGCCAAACAAAGATGCTATGGTTGTTATGAGCTTTGGTACAACTTATAAAGATACTCGTGTGAAAACAATCGATGCTACTGTAGATGCTATTAAGGCAGCTCACCCAAATACTAAAGTGATAACTGCTTTCACAAGCCATATTATTCGTGATCGTATCCAACAAAAAGAAGGTATAACATACCCTACGCCTGAAGAAGCTTTAGCTGAACTTAAAAAAGATGGTTACACTCGCGTTGCATTGGCATCTCTAGATGTAATTCCTGGTATGGAATATAACTACGATGCAGCAGTATATAATTTATACAAAAATGATTTCAAAAAAATGACACTCGGTACTTCTCTTATGTACTGGATGGGTCAAGAAAACCAAACTGACCAAGTTATTGAAACATTAAAAGCTGTTCAATCCCAATTCCCTAAATTAGGTAAAGAAGATGGTCTTCTTATCATGGCTCATGGTACTCCAGATCCTTCCAATGCATACTATTCTGTAATTCAAGACCGTATCCATACTCTTGGCATGAAAAATGTATTCATCTACACAGTAGAAGGTACACCAAATCTTGAACAAGTTATCCCTCAATTGAAATTACATGGTATTAAACATGTTACATTGATGCCTTTCATGATGGTTGCTGGTGACCATGCAAACAACGACATGGCTGGTAACGAACCAGATTCCCACAAATCCATTCTTGAAAAAGAAGGCTTCAAAGTTGACACTTACATCCATGGTTTAGGTGAAAACCAAAACATCCGTAACTTATTCGTTGAACGTGCTAACGAAGCTTGGGATGCATTAGAAAAATAATCAATATAACTAAGATCGTTATTGCATATATAACATTCATAGGAGTACATCATGAAAAAACTACTACTCGGTAGTATCGCTTTGGTTATGATTGTACTAGCACTAGCTGGGTGTGGTAAAACCACATCCAGCTCTTCTGCTACTACGAAGGAGTTGACCTTTAATGGTCAAACCTATACTGTACCAAAGGATCCACAAAAAATTGCTGTATTATCTAATTCTGTTTTATCTATGCTTTATGCTGTCGATGGTAAAGCCATTAGCCGTGCCAATACAACGGATAAATTAGCCCCAGAATTAGAAGCTCTACCCGCTCTTGGTCAAACTGCAAATATCAACATGGAACAACTATTAGGCTTGAAGCCAGATGTAGTATTGGGTTTAGTAAATCAACATAAAAAATATGAATCCCAATTACAAGCTAATAATATTCCAACCGTACTTTTTGATTACGATGGTATTAAAGATAATGTACCAATGTTAACATTCCTTGGCGAGTTAACCAACCATCAAGATAAGGCTAAATCTGTTATTAATACCTATGAAAGCAATATTACCAAGGTAAAAGATGCTGTTAAGAATCAACAGCCTGCACGTGTTGCCGTATTACGTGCCACAGGAAAAGGTGTAACTGCCGAAACTGATGAAGCAGTTACTGCATCTATGGTAAAAGAACTAGGCATGACAAACGTTGTTGCCTCCCACTTAGAAGGCACAACTAAGGATAAAACTGTCCCTTACTCTCTTGAAACATTGACTGCAGATAACCCTGATATTATCTTTGTTGTTACAATGGGTAAAGAAGAAGAAATTACAAAAGCTATGAAACAAGCTATGACAGATAATCCTGCATGGGCTAATTTAAAAGCCGTACAAAATAACCGCGTAATATACTTACCATCTAAACTATTCCTATTAAACCCAGGACTACAAACACCTGAAGCTATGGCACGTTTAGTTAAAGAAGCATACGGTATTAATGTTACATTCTAACATATTGTATCATGCGAAAGAGGGCATCCCCCAAATAGGGAATGCCCTCTTTTTCTATTAGTATCAAGCTACTCAACTAATCCTTTTACGCGCACATATTTTTTATTATCAAATGTATCAAGTTGTACATCTACAGAGAATACATCTCTAAACAACTCATCCGATATAATTTTACTTGTCTCTCCTGATACTACTAAATGGCCTTCTTTTATAACAGCCATATAATGTGAATATTGAACCGCCTGTGTTAGTTCGTGAAGTACCATGAGAACGGTTAAATCTTGTTCCTTATTTAATCGTTTCAATAACTCCATAATTTCTAATTGGTGATTAATATCTAAATATGTTGTTGGTTCGTCTAAGACTAATAATTTTGGTTGCTGTGCTAGCGCCATAGCAATCCAAACGCGTTGCCGTTCACCACCAGATAGGAATGGGATTAATTGTTCTCGCAAATGATTCGTTTTCGTGATATGTAACGCATAGTCAACAATCTCACGATCTTCTTTAGCCGTGTTTTTCCACCACGTTTGGTATGGATACCGTCCACAATATACCAATTCTTCTACAGTCATATCCTTTGGCATATTCGGTACTTGTGGCAAAAATGCCATTTGCCTTGCCAGATTGTTTTGAGAATATGATTGTAACGGTTTATCAAATATGGTAATACATTCATGAGGACTATGAATATATCCGATCATAGATCGTAAAAGCGTACTTTTACCACAACCATTAGGCCCAATTAATGTCGTAATTTTACCGATAGGAACCGATACATTAATGTCATGTAGAATATGACGATTGCCAAGAGTTACGGATAACTGTTTTACATCAATAGCGGTATTCATTAGTTATCCCTCCTCAATAGATACAAGAAGAACGGCGCTCCAAAGAATGCCATAATAATGCCCACGGGTACCTCTATAGGGCTCCACATAACACGTCCTATTGTATCACTGACAACAAGAACTAAGGCGCCTAACAATGCGGATCCAGGCAGTAAATATGCATAGTCGTTACCGATTATAAGACGTAACATATGGGGAATAACCAAACCTACAAATCCAATAAGCCCAGCTATACTTACAGCACCAGCCGCTAAAAGAGCAGCCACTGCAGTCATAATAAACCGTGTTTGTTCTACCTTAAGGCCTAATCCCTTTGCAGTTTCGTCACCTAAACTTAAAATGGTAAGTCGTTTAGCTCCTAAGCAGGCAAAAATAAGGCCAACTATAGCATATGGAAACAGCACTTCTACCTGAGGCCAACTGCGTGCAGCGAGTCCTCCTACCATCCAAAGCAATGCCCCTTGTACACGATCACCAAAGAAAACAAGTAGTGCTGAAATACCTGATCCTAAAAAGGCTGCGACCGCAACACCAGCTAAGATAATACGACTAGGTCGCACTCCATTTTTCCATGCTAATGCATACACCATGAGTGCTGCAGCCATAGCACCTAAAAAGGCCACTAAAGGAACTATATGATCATACCCGGGAAATAAAATAAATATGATAACACCAGCTAATCCGGCACCAGAGGATACCCCTACAATCTGTGGATCTGCTAGGGGATTTTTCATAACTGCTTGCAAAATTGCACCAGATACAGCTAGACAAGCCCCCACTAACGCAGCTACAATATTGCGAGGCAATCGAATATTCCAAATAATTTGTGAAGATGTATCAGTTAGCTCACTAGACCATAATGTATACCAAATCTCAGCTAATGATACGGGTGTTGATCCCCAAATAAGAGATATAATCATGCTCATAATAACGGCGATGATTAAGATACAAATCACTGATACACGAAATAATTTTCGTTCATTACTTGATGCCATATGAACCCCCCTCTCAAAATTAACTACATTATAAGAAATCTAATACATTATATTTGACTATGTTTAGCAATTATTCTGAAAAATATATACAGTAAAACCCGAATCGCAAAACTACTAAAACACGATTCGGGTTTTATATTATTTAGATTCTTTACCTTCTACAAAGAGCATGTCATTACGTTTTACGTCTGTGTAAAGTAATGCATTACATACGGAGGCAGCGATTGGGCTACCGCCTTTGTTGCCTTTTACAGTGATGTAAGGAACTGGGGATACTTCCATCAAATAGTCTTTAGATTCTGCAGCACCTACGAAGCCTACAGGGATACCAATGATAAGAGCTGGTTTAATGCCTTCTTCAAGAGCAAGGCGCAATACTTCATACAATGCAGTTGGTGCATTGCCGATAGCAACAATTTGTCCTTCTAATTGTTTGCCAAAGGTACGCATAGCTGCAATGGAGCGAGTTACACCTAACTCTTTAGCCATTTTAGCTACGTTTTCATCTTTAATTAAGCAGTGCACTTCATTACCGCGAATTTTAAGAGCTGGCTTAGAAATACCTGTGCGAACCATTTCTACATCTGTATAAATGTCTGCACCATTATCCAATGCTTCAATACCTTTTTGAACAGCATCAGGGCTCATTTTTACGAGTTGAGCATATTCGACATCACCAGACGCATGTACTGTACGAGATACTACGCGCACTTCATCATCTGTTAAGCCTAAATCCTTTACATAATCGTAAATGATTTCCATGCTTTTATCTTCAATAGCTTTAGGATTTTTAACGTAATCCATTAGTGTCCTCCCATAATTTAAAGAATTCATCATTTGATGATACCACGTGACTTTCAAGTTTAACACGCGGACGATCGATAACAATAACATGGATACCAAGATCCATAGCAGCTTGTAATTTTGTATCAGCACCACCTACAAGGCCAGAGTTTTTCATAACTACAACGCTTGCCTGTGTATCGTGGAACATGATGCGGTTCATATCATAAGAAAATGGACCTTGAACAGCAACAATGCGCTTAGGACTCACGTTGAGGTCTTCCATCATTTGTAACACCTCTGCAGTCGGCAAAATACGTGTCCATACTTCACAATCTTGTAAAGCATCAGATTTAGCAAAGATGTGCATTGTCTTACTACCTGTTGTCAAATACACATGTTTGTTATTTTCCTTTGCCAATTTGCCAGCTAAATTTGCGGCCTCTACCTCATCCACTACGATATGTAATTTATCATAATCTGGTAATGGTACCTCTTTACGTTCAAAGCGAACAAAAGGAATACCTTTAGCTTTTGCTGCATCTTGAGCCGTAGCTGTAACAATAGCAGCATACGGATGGCTCGCATCGATTAATAAGCGTATGTTGTGTTCCTTAATCAAATTTTGCATAGCCTCTTGGTCAAGGCGGCCAGTATGAACGGTAATTCCCTTATGGGCAGCAAGTTCTGCCCCATACTGACTCACAACAGTAACGAGAACCTCTTCACCTGTCCGTTCTTGAATATCTACCGCTAAGGTACGACCATCTAAGGTACCAGCGATGACCCAAATCATAATTTGTAGCCTCGAGGTGTAATCATGCGACCATTTTCAACATAGGTTTGGCTATTACCGATAATAACAAGTGTTTGCATATCCACTTCTTCGTTTGTGAAATTCTCAAGGTCAGAAATTACCATGTGTTGCCCTGGGCGACCTGCTTTTTGCACGATGCCAACAGGTGTTTTTGGGTCGCGGTATTTAAGAACGATTTCACGAACTTCATCTAAGTGAGTAACACGTTTTTTACTGCGCGGATTGTACAAGGAGATAACCATGTCACCTTGTGCACAAAGATCAGCGCGTTTTTTAATTAAATCCCATGGAGTCATCAAGTCACTGAGAGAAATAACCGCAAAGTCATGCATCAAAGGTGCACCCAATACAGATGCTGCTACATTTACAGCACTAAGGCCAGGTACGATATCTACGGAAGGGCGTTTTTCTGCTGGTACCTTATTAGCAAGTTCCAACACAAGACCTGCCATGCCGTACACGCCAGAGTCACCAGAGGATACTACAACTACTTGATGGCCTTCTACCGCTAAATCAACGGCTTGTTGGCAACGATCGACTTCTTGCATCATGGCAGTACCTACAGTTTCTTTACCTTCAATAAGGTCTTTAATCAAGTCAAGATAAGTCAAATAACCTACTACGCGGTCAGCTGCTAAGATGGCTTCGCGTGCTTGGGGTGTCATAAACTCTTCATCGCCAGGGCCTATGCCGATTACTTTGATGTTACCTGTGCAATGGCTACCGTTGTTTTGGGATAAATTGTTTTGTGCTGTATTAATGTTCGGCTCTTGGCCGCTAGTAATGCTGTTGTCTCGCATACGTTTCCTACTCCTATAGTTCCTTTTACAAAATTAGATTCTTTTAATTTTTCTTCTTCAATAAGTGGTGCCATCTCGTCCTGTGTATAGAACACGATAGGCCACCCCATAATTTCCATAGCCTCCAAGAGGCCTACTTCATCTTGTTTAACAATTACCGATGCTGCCGTTACAAGGCTTTTAGGTGAAAGTTTATGCGCTGCTAGTGATTGTTGTATGGCGTCAAGAATCAATTCCTTTGGCGTATCTCGGCGACAGCCAATGCCCATCGTATACGTACGAGGACGCAAAATCAATTGATGTCCATACTCAACAATTACTTTATCTGTAATTACAACTCGAGATGATCCCTCTTCGGAGCTTTCATTCTTACATGGCATAGAATCAAGTTGCTCTAACGAAACAACATGAACCTTACCATGTTCACCAATATGATCTTTCGCAGATTCTTTTAAATGCTCTGCATTAGATAAGCTCTCATCAATGTAATAATCAACCCGCTCGCCCCCAACAATGGCAGAGTTCACATTGATTAAGGTTTGAAAATCATCTACCAACAGATGCTCGTGGCGTGCCAACACGTCAGGCGCTGGCAATCCGTTTACATCCGTAGCCGTCGTAATAACAGGGTCCGCATCAATGGCCAGCGAAATGGACTGCGTCCATTCGTTGGCGCCCCCAAGGTGCCCAGATAATAAACTGATTACATGGTGCCCCACTTCGTCCATTACGACTACCGCAGGATCCTTGGATTTATGTTCAATATACGGTGCAATCATGCGCACTACGATACCAAGCGCCATAATGCATAATACTTGGTCATAATCCTTGAAAATCTGTCCAATATGGTTTTTGAGGGAATCAAAATAAATAGCCTCACTACCAGAGGGACGGTTTTCTTTTTCAAAGCAATCCGCATGAGGTGCCACCAAAGACTTGATGCGTTGACCCAGCTTTGCTCCTCGTTCAGAAACAGAAAGAATAGCCGTTCTATTCTTCTTAGCTCCCGTCGTAGGCACAACAGTTTCTAGATTTTTCATATTACTAGTCCTTAGCACTGCGGTACATGTGAGCAAAGCCTTTGTCATAGAGTTTAGACAATTCGTATTCACTATCTAATACATGGCTTACTACAATCATAGCTTGGCGCAATACGCCTTCTTTCGCTACGATGTCTGCAATGGTTTCCAATGTGCCACGAATAATGCGTTGGTCTGGCCAAGAAGCTTTTACCACGATAGCCACTGGAGTTGTTTTGTCATAACCACCCTCGATGAGTTCAGCTACAACCTTATCTAACATTTGAACGCTAAGGAAAATACACATTGTCGCTTCATGAGATGCTAACATGCGCAATTTTTCCTTTGGAGGCATTGGTGTACGACCTTCCATACGCGTAATGATAACTGTTTGAGATACATTAGGTAATGTATATTCTTGTTTCAAAGCCGCTGCTGTAGCAAGGAAAGAGCTTACACCCGGCACGACTTCATAAGAAATGCCCATGCCAGCCAATGCATCCATTTGCTCTTGAATAGCACCGTAAATAGCAGGATCACCTGTGTGAAGGCGAACTACACGTTTACCAGCCTCAACGGCAGCTTTCATAACAGCTAAAACCTCATCAAGGTTCATCGTAGCACTGTTATGAATTTCACAGCCTGGTTTACAAGCCTCTAAAATGGCAGGGTTTACCAAGGACCCCGCATAAATTACAACATCTGCCTCTTGTACTAAACGATACCCTTTGCGAGTAATTAACTCAGGATCCCCAGGGCCTGCACCTACGATATGTACGTCAACCATATTACTCTCCTTCTGCGATACGCGTTGCAGATACAATGAAAATTGGACTCAATGGGTCTAACAAATGATAGGGACCAGCCTTGCGGTAACGGCTGATGGACATTTGGTAGCCTTCATACGTGAAAGGACGACCTTTCAACTCTTTCAAGATTGTATAACCAGTCTCCATCGTTACAGCAGTTACTACTAGACGGCCGCCTACTTTTAAAAGACGTTGCCCTTCGTCCATGATGCCTGTCATACCACCAGCGCTACCTCCGATGATAACCGCATCAAGCTCAGGCAATTCTTCCATGCCTTCAGGAGCTTTGGATTTGATTACGGTCATATTATTTACATTGAATTTCTTTATATTCTCATTGATAAGGTCGATACCTTTATCAAATCGCTCAATAGCATATACATGCCCTTTAGGAGCTGCTAAAGCTGCTTCAATAGAAATAGAGCCCGTACCAGCACCTACGTCAAGGACGATGCTATCCTCCTCGATGCGCGCCTCATTCATAACGGCTTTGCGAATTTCGCACTTTGTCATCGGCACATCGCCGCGGATAAACTCCTCATCAGGAATTCCGAAAAAATGTCTCATCCTAGTACCACCATTACAGAATGACCAAAGCCTTCGAGCTCAGTTAACACCTCTAGCGTAGAGTCTACGATTTTTTCATCATCATAACTCAAGCGTTCAAGGGCCGCCGCTCTCGTTTCTTTTGGCCAACCTGCATCTATTAAAATACGCGCAATATGCGCTGGATTATATTCTGGGTCAGTTAAGAATCCCATCTTTTTACCTGCTTCATATACGAGTTTCTCTGGTGCCGGTTGGCGACCGTGAAAGCTCATTAAATCCGCATCATGCCACACCTCATTGAGTCGAGCAAAGGCAAAGGTCATAGAACTAATGCCTGGTACCACCTCAATAGGATTAGCAGGGAATTTTTTCTTTAAATATGGCAATAAGCTATAATAGCCTGTATCGCCACTAACCATAACTACAACGTCATGGTTGTTGAGCTCACGCTCAATTTGCTCCGCTAATACGCTGAGCTTACCCGTTACAGGATATGTAATTTGGCCAGGCTCTTGAAAGTCCTCTAAAGAACGTTCACTGCCTACCAATACTGTAGCATGTTTAATTAAATTAAGGCCTCTAGGCACCACATAATCAGGATTACCCGGACCAATGCCTACGATATACAAGGTATGTGCCAATGTTCAAGTTCTCCTATCTCTTTTGCATGCTTATCCATTGCCAAGATTTCGCCCTTTAAGGTCGTAATAATGATGCCCACCTCTGCTTCGTTAGCAATATAGCGCTCACTACGTAGAGATGCACGATCTACAACACGTTGGTACACACCAGTCAATCCTTCTCGCTCCAAGATAGGGAATGTAGACTCTGTGGTTTGGCAATTAAATAACTCTTCACACACCTCTTGGGATGCTCCTTCTAAGGCAGCATAGGCCACGATGCTTTCCATACGTCCATCACTCATGCGATTATGAGTATGGAAGCTACCGCTAGCTAGTTTGATTAATTTACCGATATGACCGATGATTAAGATTCGCTTGAATCCAATCTGTACAGCCTTTTCTAGCATAAATCCGATAAAGTTACTTGTTTCTGCCATTTGGTTCTTATGGATACCCAATACTTGCTCTGCAAGATCTTGACCAATACGCCCCGGTACGAGAACAGCTGTTTCACATCCGTTAGCCTTCATAACTTTCAACTGTGGCACTAACGAGTTCTTAAACCCTTCTTCACTCATAGGCTTAACAATACCGGTAGTACCAATAATGGAAATGCCACCTTCGATACCAAGTGTATGATTTAATGTTTTCTTAGCTAATACCTTACCATTAGGAACACTAACGGTTACCGTTACACCTTGACCATGGACACAATGTTCTTCAAAAACTATTTTCATCATTGTCCGGGGCCCTGGATTGATAGCCGGTTCTCCTGGTGGCATAGCAAGGCCTGGTTTCGTTACAGTACCTACACCAAAGCCAGCTCGGAATCGCAGTTCACCAGTATCATCAAGGGTCACTGTCGTTTCCACATCATTGCCATGAGTTACATCAGGATCGTCGCCGCCGTCTTTCATGACGGTCACCTTCGCCTCTGTATCGGATATAATCTCTACCGCTTTAATAGGAACCTCAATGTACTGCCCTTGAGGGTTCTCAATGACCACTTGATCCACAATATTCTTATCTAAGAGGGCCAATAAACCAGCTTTCATACCTGCCGTAGCACATGAACCTGTGGTATATCCACCCTTCATGTCCTCCACTTTCATAAGGCCTCCTACACTGATAGTATTAGAGACTCAAACGAGTCTAACTAACCTATCCTATGGACATATAGTATTAAGAACGGAAGTTAACGAATTGCAGTTCTACAGGGATATCCAATTGTTTTAACATTTGGATTACTGCTTGCAAATCATCTTTGTCCTTACCAGATACGCGCACTTGATCCTCTTGGATAGATGCTTGTACCTTAATTTTCATGTTTTTAATTGCTTTTACTACTTCTTTAGCATTTTCTTTAGTAATGCCTTTTTTAATAGTAATGATTTGGCGAACTGTTGCACCTGCTGCTGGTTCAACTTTGCCGTAGTCAAGATTTTTAATCGCTACGTTACGTTTAACCATCTTGCCTTTTAAAACATCGATAATGGCATTCAATTTATATTCATCATCACCGATGATTTTAATAGTGTCACCTTCAAGACTAATTTCCGCTTTAGAACCACGGAAATCATAGCGCGTACCAATCTCTTTTTTCGCTTGGTTTACCGCATTATCCACTTCCTGCATATCCACTTCGGACACAACGTCAAAGGAACAATCTTTAGCCATTTTATACCTCCTACACCTGAACCTATTGGGCATAAGGTTCATAGCATTACTTTCATCATCCTCATATTCCAAGTAAAAATGTAAAACTACACCAAATCGGAATACATCTCTCTAATTATACCTTAAAATACGCTTATTTTCTAGGTAAATCGATTTTCTTAATTATAATTATTAGCTATATATTAATGAAGCTTTTATAAGTATAGTGAAAGTTCTCTAATACGGTTATGCAATACACAAGACAAATAATATAAAAAACTAGCAACATACATAATATATGTACATTGCTAGTTCTATATAACGCTATTCTGTTGTATTTAGTCTATAGCTAAAAACTATAACTAAAAAATACTAATTAAGCCAGAACTAAAGGCAATATAAATTCAGAGGAATTCTAAAACCAATTATATTATAAAACGTTTACCGCATCATATGTAGGTTGTACAAGCCATTCACCTTTGGAGTTCATGATTCCCCATTTGCCTTTAGACTTAACAGAGCTGAAACCATGGTTAAAGGACTTAGCGTCTTCAATAAGTTTGTTTGTATCTCTAAATAAAATATGACCATTATTATCTATGATTGTATAGCCCTCTTTACCAGTATGAACCCATGTTACAGTATCATTGTTGAACGGTTCAATAGTTGCTTCTGTTTGAGCAGAATACAAGGATTTACCACTATTCATATCGATAAGGTTTTTAACATGATCTTTCACAACTACTAAACGATCAGTCCCTGCAAAGGAAATAGAATCATATTTGAAGGTTACTACTTGCTTACCTGTTGATACATCGAAAATGCCCCATTTCTCAGTCTTATTGTCTCTTAACGCTAATAGACCATTTAATTTATCCATTTCACCTGCATCGTAATCGCCTGGTTGAATAACAACTTCACCTTTACGATTCACAAAGTATAAATTACCAGCATCTTTGATTACCGTACCATAAGCTGTGATAGGCCATACTTTATCTTTTTTGCTGTCGATTACAATATTACCAAAACGATCAATATAGCCACGTTTTGCACCATCATAGGCAAAACCACCTACGTGATAATGTTGACCACCTAAAAGCGCACCTCCAAGGATACCACCCACGATGAAGCCACCTACAAGGCCACCTAAATTAAAGCCACTCACGGAACGGCGGTATTCAGCCAGACCATTACGGTATCTATATACCTCTTTAGATGGAGCATTAAATAATTCTTTACCAGTACCATCAATAGCTACGATTTTACCTTTAGCATTTTTAACAAAAGCACGGTCTTCGCTAAATCCAGTCACGATTTGACGGAATTGTGGAGCAATCACTACTTTATCATCAGTAGTTTTAAAGCCATATTTGCCTTTTTCTTTATACTCTACATAAGAATCGCTTGCATACTCTTGAGTTGCTTCTTGTTTTACACGTTCTTTTAAAGCTTCCTCTTCAGAGATTTCTACACCCTTAGGCGTAACCCAAGTGTCTGTTTTCTTATCTACTTGAGCTAACACATTGCCCGTTTTATAATCAACATCTTTAATTTCTTTATACTTAGGCTCAATAGCAACGGTACCGTCTGGACGGATAACACCCCATTTACCACCTTGTTTCATAGCTGCCAATACACCATGTTCAAGGACTTCGTCATTTTTGAAAGTAGTGCCTTTACCAGATTTTAAAGATTTAGGTGCATTGCGATAAGGGTTTAATGCGCTCGCCACATCAGCTGCGATATAACCAGAAAGTGCACTACGCTCTTCAATTTTTTGAGGAGTCATAACGCCTACACTAGCTTTAGTGCTTTTAGAAGAGCTAGAGCTCTCTGTACGAACAGTAGAAGTTGATGTAGTCGTTGTATGTTCCTCACGAGTTACACGTGTACTAGTAGATGTTGGTGTGTCTTGGTTTGTTACCGTTGTGCTACTAGTAGATGTCGTAGTGGACGCCGCAAAAGTTGTTGTAGACATAGCCGCTAACACACATGCGACTAATACAGATTTCTTGTTAATATTCATAAACCTCTCCTTTTATAGAATAAGCTATAACCATACAGTCCTTAACATACATATATAGTTCATAAAATATACTGTTATAACTAAACACACAGTTTTACAGTAAAAAAAGTTCACACATAAATAATGTATAAAATTTAATAATTCAAATTATACTATATGGACCTTCATAAAAACAACGAATTATGAAAAATTCTTCATTTATATTTTATTTGTTATAATAATACGTATGAAAACAGCAACAATAATCGACTTAATTGTAGATTCTGGTGTACACACACAATCTATAAATCATGTTATAAAACAACAGCATATCTCCCAGCGCATGAGACGACGTTTACGAAGTGATGCCATCATAACAATTAATGGTAAACCTGCTACCTGGAATACGCTTATTCATGGTGGTGATCATCTCATTATGAAGTTAACACTAGAGCAAGAGTTTAGTTTAAGCCCTATGGAACTAGATATCATATATGAGGACGAATATATTTTAGTCATTAATAAAGCGGCTGGTATTCTTATGCACCCTACTTCTACCGTACGAGATCATACGCTAGCAAATGGTGTACTTCATTACTACCAAGAAACACATCAGCATTATGATTTTCATCCTGTACATCGATTAGATAAGGATACCTCAGGTATTGTCATCATTGCTAAAACATCAGTGGTCCAACATGCTTTTGATAAAAAACACACCCATTTTTACAAAATCTACGACGCCATTGTAGAAGGACATCTCCCGTCTGTGCCTATAAGCATTAACTGGCCTATAGGTCGTAAACCAGGCAGTATCATTGAGCGTTGTTGTACAGGCCAAGGAAAGCCGGCTCGCACGGATATAACAGTGGTTAGTAAAAATATAAGCAAAATTAACTATAGTAAAAATATCTCTGATGATATGATTAATAATAGTAATATTTGTCCAGCTGACAACTCTCTAATAGCTTATAATCACTTTACTCATGTGCAATGCTTATTACACACAGGGCGCACTCATCAGATTCGAGTTCATTTATCTCAACTAGGGTATCCACTAGCTGGTGATGACTTATACGGTGGTCATCTAGAATCTATTCAGCGCCAAGCACTGCATGCATCGCGCGTAAGCTTTTACCATCCCATAACAAATGAATGGCTTGAACTGCATGCAAAAATGCCAGAAGATATGAAAGTCTTGCTAAACGATTGAGCAAATTTAAAGCCACTAAATAAATGCTAACACACAGAAATAACCCACATGGGTCACAAAATAAGACGAAATTTATGCATAAGTTATACAAAAAATATTGGCCCTTTATAGTGTTTCTTGATATACTTAACTTGAATTGATATATGATTGCAATAACAGAAATGCATCTAGTTCTTACAAGCTAGAAATATTAGCAGTCACGGTATTAATAACATGATATAACAGGCCCTATGGCCAAGGAGGACAACATGCCATTAGTTACTACTACAGAAATGTTCAAAAAAGCCTATGAAGGCGGCTATGCTGTTGGCGCTTTCAATGTAAACAACATGGAAATCGTACAAGGTATTGTAGATGCAGCAAAAGAGGAACAATCTCCTCTTATCTTGCAAGTATCTGCAGGCGCACGTAAATATGCTAAACATATTTACCTTGTAAAACTTGTGGAAGCTGCTCTTGAAGACAGCAATCTACCAATCGCTCTTCACCTTGACCACGGCGATTCCTTCGAAATTTGTAAAGACTGTGTAGATGGTGGTTTTACATCTGTTATGATTGATGCATCTCATCATGATTTCGATGAAAATGTTAAAATCACAAAACAAGTTGTTGAATATGCTCACGCTCACGGCGTTGTAGTAGAAGCAGAATTGGGCCGTTTAGCAGGCGTTGAAGATGATGTAAACGTATCTGATGCAGATGCTCGCTTCACTGATCCTGAACAAGCTGCTGAGTTTGTCCATCTCACAGGTGTAGACTCCTTAGCAATCGCTATTGGTACTAGCCACGGTGCATACAAATTCAAAGGCAATCCTTACCTCGATTTCGATCGTTTGAAAAAAGTTGGCGAATTATTGCCTAACTTCCCAATCGTATTGCATGGGGCATCCTCCGTATTGCCTGAATTCGTAGCAAAATGTAATGAATTTGGTGGCAACATCCCTGGTGCACAAGGCGTACCTGAAGAAATGCTTCGCAAAGCAGCTCAAATGGCGGTTTGCAAAATCAATATCGATACAGACCTTCGCCTTGCTATGACTGCATCTGTACGCGAATACTTGGCTCAAAACCCATCTGAGTTTGACCCACGTAAATATTTAGGACCTGCTCGTGATGCTATTAAAGGCATGGTAGCTCACAAAATCAAAAATGTATTAGGTTCTTCTAACAAACTATAATCAATGGCTAGTGGATTTTTAAAAGGAACCTTAATTTTAACAATTGCCGGTTTCGTAGTGAAAGCCATCGGTAGTATCAACTGGATTCTTCTATCCCGCATCTTGGGTGGTGAAGGCATCGGCATCTACCAGATGGCCTTTCCTATCTATTTGTTACTATTGCAAATTTCGAGCGCAGGTGTGCCGATTGCCATCTCTATTTTGACGGCAGAACGATTAGCCTTACACGACTTTGGTGGTGCTAAGAGAGTATTCAATATTTCTTTTACAATGTTGACTATAACAGGTTTTATCGCCAGTCTTGCCATGTACTTTGGTGCAGATTGGTTAATCTCTAGTGGTCTCATTGCTGAAAGCCGTGCCTACTACTCTATCATCGCGCTCGCTCCGGCAGTATTCTTTGTAACATGGATTTCCTGTTTCCGTGGGTATATCCAAGGCTATGAAATGATGACGCCCACAGCGATTAGCCAAATTGTAGAACAATTGCTACGGGTTATCGTTATGCTAGGTGCTGCTGCTATTTTATTGCCTTATGGTTTACCAGCCGCGGCAGGTGGTGCTAGCTTGGGTGCAGGTGTAGGTGCTTTTGGAGCCTTCCTGGTGCTGTTGTATTATTACTACAAATTACCTAAGGCTAGTAGTACTGGTGAAAGCTATGATGGCCCTCGTGAATCAGCTAAAGAAATTTTGTCACGACTCTTAACATTGTCCATACCCATTTCCTTAGCAAGTATCATGTTACCGTTGACGGCGAATCTCGACTTGCTTATCGTACCACGTCGCTTATTAGATGCGGGGTTCCCGATGAACGAAGTAACAGAGCTCTTCGGTTACCTTACTGGGATGGCGGTGCCACTCATCAACTTGGCTACCATCATTACCGCAGCCCTTGCAACAAGCATTGTACCAGCTATCTCTCATGCCTTTGCAAAACGCGATCATCAAGGTATCTATGATCGCACTGCAGGCTCTATGCGACTAACATTTATGGCAACCGTACCATTTACAGTGCTATTGTATGTACTGGCTGCCCCCACCGTTACACTGATTTACAATGCGCCTAAGGCAGAACTAGCAACGCAAATCACGGCGTTCTCTATATTCTTCCTAGGTGTACATCAAGTAACAACAGGTATCTTACAAGGGCTCAACAGGCCACGTATTCCAGTCATAAATATGGGGATTTCCCTCATAATCAAGGTTATCCTTAACTGGACACTGACTGCTATTCCTTGGCTAGGCATCGGCGGTGCCGCCTGGGCAACCGTTGCTGATATAGGCTTTGCCGCATTACTCAACTTGATTTATATCAAAAAATACACAGGCTACTTCCTAGATATTTCCCTTCTTTGGAAAAATGTGGTCAGTGCCGGTGTTATGGGCGTACTCATCTTCTTGAGTTACCACTATTTAACAGATATCTTACCAATGTGGGCTAACTTTATACTCACTGGTATTGAAGGATTACTACTATACGTAATTATCATGGTTCTTTTAAAAGGCCTTAATAAAAACGATGGTGCTAGCATGCCTCTAGTGGGCAGATTCTTTAGATAAGCTGTATATACTTACATAAAAATAGGTTCCTAATAGTCACCTATATGACCATTAGGAACCTATTTTTTATTTACTTATTTTAATCTTCTTCTTATTTTAAGCCTGTATACCTATCATTGTTAAAATTTCCATTATGATTGGAATTACTACAACGAATAGTATGGTACTAATCATGACTAGACCTGTAGCAAATGGCAAATCAGCTTTTGATTCATTCGCTACAATTGGTAATACAGCAATAACAGGTCCTGCGGATTGCACAACAAAGGTAATGATTGCGATTGGCTCTAATACAATGCCTGCTCCATATTGTAAAGCCGTAATCAAACAGAACATGATAATCGGGGAAATGATAAATCGTCCTATAATCCCACCGATGGAGTCTTTATTTAAACGCATGCTTTTTAAGCCCGCATCATGAAGTACAATACCAATATAAATCAAGGATAATGGGGTTACCATATCACCTAAATAATTCAAGGTAGTATGCAAAATTGGAAGTAAAGGAATTTCAAAGAACAAAAAGATTAATGCCACAAAAAAACCTATCAATGGTGGTGGTAATAACTTCTTCCAATCAAATTTAGACTTGTTGCTTTTACCTTCAGTAGATACTGAACTATTATGTATACTATCAATCTTATGGGTGTCATTATTAAAATCTACTTCAGAATTTGGCAGTGGATCTAGTTCTATAAGGAATACCCCTACCATCCATACGGAAATAGTGTTACCGATGTAATATAACAGGAAATATGGCAGCGCATCTTGCCCAAAGAGTGCAATTTGCACTGGTAATCCAATAAACAAGCAGTTATCATTTACTACCATATTGATGAAAATACCACGTCGTCCTTTAGGAACTTTCAACATTTTCATCATAATGAACGCTACGATATATGCAATAACATATGTTAGGACAACTACTAACATGCCATATCGTAAATTCCATATATCTGAAGTATGTAGGTGATGTAATACAGATACAAATACTCCCGCTGGTAATGCAACCAACATGATAAATCGCGATAAATTACCACTAAAGGTGGGGTTAAACATGCCCCTACCTTTTAATATATATCCTAACAAAATAAGAAGTACAATAGGTATGATACTTTGTAAGGATGTTAGAAAAACCATAGTAGACCTCCCGCACAGTTCATTCGTAGTCTATCATACCATGTTTCACAATAAACATATACAACTATATCTTGAAAGAAAATATAAAAAAATGTATCAACTTTAACATATTTTCTCTATGTTAAGCCTTATAATTATATCTATTAGTAGTGTTTTTATCCATAAAGATTTGATACACTAACATAAGGTTGTACAGATTTTTACACATATGAGGTGATATTATGACGAAACCATTTATTGGCATATCTGGCAATATCTTACGAGATAATGGTGGTCCTTACGTAGATTTATTGCGTTCTTACGTAAACCAAGACTATCCTCGTTCTATTGAGGAGACTGGTGGCATTCCTGTTATAATTCCATTTACCCAAAATCTTGATGTAGCTCGCGAAACGGTAGCAAAGCTTGACGGCTTGTTATTATCCGGCGGTCATGATGTATACCCTCTTCACTATGGAGAAGAACCTCTGCAAGGTCTTGGCGATGTATTTCCGGAGCGCGATCAATTCGACTTTGCTTTAATCAAAGCAGCAGAAGAAAAACAAATTCCCATCTTTTGTATCTGTCGTGGCTTACAAATCTTAAATGTATATCGTGGTGGTTCTTTATTCCAAGACTTAAAATATGATCAAAACTGTACAATAAAACACTCTCAGAATCAAACGCCTTCTCTTGGCACTCATACGGTAGATATTGAATCAAAATCAAAACTGGCTGGTGCTATAGGTTGCAATACTTGGATTACGAACTCCCATCATCACCAAACAGTAAAAAATGTTGGTAAGGGATTACAGGTTGTAGCAAGAGCTAAGGATGGTACTGTAGAAGGTTTAGAGGATCCAGCCTATCCTTGGTTAGTAGCCTGTCAGTTCCACCCAGAAATGATGTCTACAAATGATGAAAATGCAAAACGTTTATTTACTGCATTCGTAAAAGCAGCTCAAGAAAATATAACTAAATAGTAGGAAGATTATATCATGAAAGAAACAGGAAAATTTGGCTTTTGGAGTATTGTACTCCTTGGCATCAATGGTATTGTAGGGACAGGTATTTTCCTACTACCAAATAAAGCATATTCCATAATTGGTTCCGCTAGTTTAGGTGTACTCTTATTTGACGCCGTTATCGCTGGCTGCATCGCCCTTTGTTTTGCAGAGGCAGCTAGCCTATTTACACGTAATGGCGGTCCTTATCTATATGCAAAACATGCATTAGGTGATTTCTGGGCCTTTGAAGTAGGCGTTCTAAAATGGATCGTCACCGTTATTGCCTGGGCGGCTATGGCCGTTGGCTTTGCTACAGCATTAGGTGCTGCAGTACCAGCTTTAAGTGGTGACTTTGCAAAGGATGTCATTTCATTTATCTTAATTGTAGGCCTTACCATTGTAAATATATTTGGTGTTAACGTATCCAAATTTGTTAACAACTTAATCACTATTTCTAAGCTAGTCCCTCTTGCCCTATTTATTGCAATTGGTATTTTCTTTATAAATAGAGCTAATTTTACACCAGTCTTCCCTCAAGACATCTATGTAGATGGATCATTTGCTCAAGCTGCGGTTCTTCTATTCTTTGCCTATACAGGGTTTGAAGTTATTGCCATTGCTGCAGAGGATATGAAAAATCCTAAAAAGAATTTACCACGTGCTATTATCATGTGTATGCTTCTCGTATCGGTTCTATATATGGCAATCCTTGCCGTATCTATTGGCGTACTTGGTACAGATTTAGCAAATACTAAGGCTCCAGTACAAGATGCATTCAATGTGATCGTTGGTCCTATTGGCATGTACATCGTATTAGTAGGTACCTTAATCTCTATGGGCGGTATCAACTTTGCCGAAGCTTACTATGCTCCTCGTGTGGCAACATCCATGGCGGAAGATGGTATGCTACCAAGTGCTTTGGCAAAACGTAATCGTTACAATGCACCATATGTAGCAGCGATCGTTACTGCCATTGCCAGTGTATTACTTGCCTGGTCTGGTTCCTTTACAACACTAGCAGCCATTAGTGCGGTATCTCGTTTTACACAATACCTACCAACTTGTTTGGCTGTTATTATCTTCCGTCGTAAATGGGCAGATAAAGCTCGTTCCTACACAATCCCTGGTGGCTACTTAATCCCAGTCATCGCTATCAGCACATCCCTATGGATGTTAGCACAAGCTCAAACTAACCAATTATTATGGGGTTTAGGTGGCTGTATCGTAATCTTGCCATTCTACTACTCCTACTGGAAAAAGAAAAAAGCTGGGCTCATTAAAGACAATGATGAGATGTAGTATATTTTCTGAGATACTACCAGTTAAAAGTAATTTGAATTACCTTAAATACATTTTTTTTGTGTTAAAAATATTTATTTTTAACACAAAAAAACTACCAGTTAAACACATTGTACTGTAAGTGAATCTTCAATAACAGAGCACCTACTCCGTACGTTGTAAACTTAACTGGTAGTTTTTTATTAGAGCTAATTAAAACAAATCTTCTTCAGTAGTTATTGTCTCGGTTAGTTCTTCTTCGATATAACCAATCTCATCAGTTGCCTCATCTTCGTCACGTGTGTCGATATAGATACTGATAAGAGCTAATGCTCCCTCTTCATTGAGAGTTGCAATGGCACTCATAGGCCCGTAGGTTAAGATTAATCCATCTTCTTCATCTCGAATGATATGAGGCACCGCATCAAAGTGTTGGTTCATTAATTGATCAAAATAATCCTCTACATCAAGACCGCTTTCAAGGGTAATCGATTCAGCATCGCCCTTTTGGAATACAACACGTGTGTCTTCATCTATATATTGATAGAAATCATCAATATCAACATTGGCTGTTTCTAACCATATGCTGAGGGCTGTAATCCAGTCTTTCACAGTTGTTGGCGGCGTTATAAACGAATACTCACTTTCATCATCACCAAAGCGAAGATCGTCATACTCAATACTGTAATTCTCCTGACTAGAAACGATACGGTCTACAAGGCCCTCATCATTTACATCTACAAAAATCATGTACACGTAATTATCGTTGCTTTCATAAGAAACAGTTAAACCATGACGCCCCTCGTGGAACAGCGCATCCTCTTCATACACATCAGTAATATGCATGACCTTGCAAGTAACAGGAACATTATCAGCCTTGATGGACTCAGTCATAGAGGACAAAAACTCAACAGTTTCATTGCGGTTTCGCCCAATGATGCCACGACCTGTAGACATGTACTCACAATCTTCACTCAAAATATGTTCAATACCGTGAATATCTGCGGATTCAAGGATGGATTTTATCAATAAAAGAGCTTGTATTTCAGTCATACTACGCCTCCTATACACTGTACTTATTACTTCTATTATTGTAACACAATTATAATAACTAATAGGTCTATTCTCTTGATTTTCTACATATTTATCATATACTTAAAAAGTACATATTGATTTAATATCGGAGGCCCCTATGAAATATACTACTATCGTTTTTGATTGCGACGGCACATTGCTCAATACAGCTACAGATTTAGCCAATGCCGTAAATCATGTACTACGTACACATAACTTCCCTGAAAAATCGCTAGCAGAGGTAAAAGCAGCTCTGGGCAATGCAGTAACCTATTTGATGCGTCAATGTTTACCAAGTACAGTAGCTGATCATGAATTAGATTCATACATTGAGGAGTTCAAAGCTTACTATGGTGAGCATTTAAAAGACACAACAGCGCCCTACCCAGGCATCCTAGATATGCTTGATGTACTGCGTAAACAAGGTTATAAATTAGCCATCGTATCCAACAAAATCCAAGAAGGTGTAACGCCACTCAATAAAGAGTACTTTGGCGATCGTTTACCTGTTGCCATTGGTGAAAGACCAGGATTACAACGTAAACCAGCACCAGATATGGTACTACAAGCCTTAAAAGAACTAAACTCTACACCGAACGAATCTATTTATGTAGGTGACTCTGAAGTTGACGTAGCTACTGCAGAAAACTCCGGTCTACTTTGCATTAGTGTTACATGGGGCTTTAGAGAGGAATCTCTTCACCAAGAACTAGGCGTCACACATATTGCCCGTAAAGCAGAAGATATTGTAAGCATTGTTGGAAACTTAAATAAATAATAATTTCCTTTAGGTAAAAGCATATTATAATAGTTTGAAAACTATATAAACTCTTGTACAATAAAAGAGGTTCCTGATGGTCACAAGTTGACTCATAGGAACCTCTTTTTAATTTACTTTTACTATACCCGTTCAGCTAAATATTACAGACTGACTAAATACATTAGGATACACAAATATGGAAGTCTGATCAAAACACCTTATTTATAACTAAACTGCGCATCCATAATCATTTGGCGCAACTGCTCAATGCGAACACCATTTGGTAGCTTGTCTCTATAAAACTGCAACTTATAATAGTAACGAGTATCTTCATAATCAGTAACTAATACCATGTCCGTCCTATTATGTAATGGCCAGCCATAGATAAATTCAGCTAGTAAACTGCGCACACCATCATTATCGACCTCTGTTACATCATACTTAATAGGCAATACCATCTTTACAGTAGGTTCAGGAACCGTTCTATCTTTAACAATTTTTTCAATCTCTTTATCTAAAGAGATACTTGTATTATCAATAGATCTAGCCTTCACATGCATGAAGACACCATCAGAGTGTCTAAAGGCTCTGCCATCTATATCTTTAGTTTCCCCTTTAGTCTCCACAGCATCCTTCAATACACGAAATTGATACGGACCATAAAACTTGGTTACTGTAATAGCATCTAATCCTTCATCATATTGGCCATTATGTACATTCGTAACATGTATGATAGGTTTTATATCCACTGCTTGTGAAAGCATTGGACTAGCTAAACATAAACCTAAGCTTAATAGCATAATATAACGTTTCATATGACTCTCCCTCTCCCTAAAACAATTATTTTATTTTGCTAACTTTCTAATTGCGGCATGAAAAAAGGCCCAACATTGAGAGTCAGACCGTTTCTTCAAATATTTACTTTAGAAGCGAAGTCTGGCGACCAAACCATTTATGCCTCACTTTGATATAAATTATATCATATCTAAATAGGGAAAGGAATCTCATACGATTTCTTCTTTGTTTTAAAGCATAACGAACCTGTGCAAGAAATAATATGCAAACTAATCTCCACTATCGTCAATATAAATATGTACAAAATTTGCTGGTCCCGCTAAACTACGGCCGATTTCAATCTTCATGGGTCCATACATTATAAAGGGGTTATTATTCTTATCACGAATTATATGTGGCATAGTATAGAAAAATAAATTCATTATCTTATTAAAGTCATTTATAATTTTTTCCTTACCTAACAACAAAATAGGTTCTTGATTTTTTCTTTGAAAATGTACACAGCACTCATCAGCAAGTGAATCATAAAAAGAATACTCATCTACATATCCAGTTTCTAACCAAATACTAATGGCCGTAAGCCAATCCAAAAAATCAACAGGCGTTTTATAAAAAATGTAATCTATAGGTGGGGAATTATGTTCAGCACGATGTTTATCAAGTCTAAAACTCGGAATTTCATTACTAACAATAATTTTATTAATAAAATTATTTGAATCTAACTCAATGAACATAGCTATCGCATAATTGTCTATTTCATTGTATGCAATAGCAAGCCCTCTTTGACCTTCATAAAAAAACTCTTTTTCTTTGGTTTTTCCACCAAGTGTCATCATATGTGCATATACGTCCACATTTTCATCTCTGGTTCTTTTTGCCATTAAATTTAGAAAATCATATACCTCTGCCTTTCCATTTTTTAATATATTCCTCTCAACATTAATATACTGACAATTGCCTGCTAACAAATTATTAATCCCCTTAAAATCAGCATATTCTAATGCAGATTTAAATATTAATAACACATGATTTACATTCATCTAGGATACCTCTTTTGATAAAAAAGATTAGATAAACCAAACATCCTCTTGATACATATTACCAGTGTCAGATAATATTGCATCAGTAATTAATTTACGTAATTGCGCTTTATTATATACCCCATTATTTAACGGGTATTGTATTGTGTTTACATACTTATGACTTTCATCATATGTAATAAACATCAACATACCTTGTTGATTATCTAATTCAAAATCTAATAATAGCCCTGGTATACCATCATTCCACACATAAGTATGGAATCCCTTTGTTATCATTTTAGCTATAGGTGCACCAAATAACTCTGCAGACTTATTATTAATTTTATTTAATATATAAATCTCATCAACTGTACTAAATATACCTTTTTCAGATTCATAATTAGGTTCAATGCGAATTTGTTGAATTATATCCTTATCAACTGTAAAAGTTATTCCATCCAACTTTTCATTTATATTCTTTGCTTTTACAGCTGTTTTAGGTACCCTGAAGGAATATGTTTTATATGTCTCAACCTTGCTATAATCATCAAGATCTTGAAGCGAATAGATTGATGGCACTACATAATTAGCCATTATTTTATTAATATCATTGGATGTGACTAGCTCCGTTGCACGGGGATAAAGGATAACATTATACTCTTGATTTGGATGTTTACTCAGTTCAAAATTTAAGCCTATAATATCCATCTCTACAGCCCCACTAAGTGTTGTCTTTCTCAAGTAACCTTTACTAAGGCCATCATATTTAAAAGCCACGTCTGTTTTATCAGTAGTGTTTGGTGTTTTATTTTCAATAACACCCGCTGCAATCATAGGTGATTCAACTAAATAATGAGCATTTGAATTAGGAAAATCAGTTATAGCCTCCTTCTGTATTCCACTAAATGGAAGTGTAACTGATACCCCACCATTATCATTATGTAAATTTACAATTGTATTGCCATCGAATTGACGACGCTTGATAGAGTATAAATCATTTTTAAAGGATTCAACTTCATCATCATTAACAGCAGTACCAAACCTTTTATGTATTCCCTTTTTCGATATAATCGAATCTATTATCTTTCTAGTTTCTACATCATAAGCATTCTTAATATTTTCAGTACTATATACCCCCTGTACATACACATCCTTAGAAATACTAGGATCCGCACCGGGAATATTCACATCAACAGCATAACTAGATACACTAACAACACTTAATATTACAGTACTTAGTAATAATCGTTTTAACATATACATCTCTCCATAAAATAGTAATATTACATGTATTGTAACATAATAAGAAGAAATCGATGAAAATAATTATAAAACAAAAGAGGTTCCTATTGGTCACCTAGGTGACTATTAGGAACCTCTAATCTATTTACTTTTATTATCAACAACACTATATTGAGTTTGAGGCCTCTAAATGGGTCCAGCCTTTGCTAATCTTCTAGAGATTGGCGGTGATCAATATGAGTACATTCAAAGTGTTATCATTAATGATTTCCTTTGGCATACTTGTGGCGACCATTATCATGGCAGCTAAATGAATTGACATCTAGCAAAAGCTAGCTTTTCACAGAATTAGGCTATGAAAAAAGGCCCGACTGTGAAGTCAGACCGTTTCTTCAACATTAAATTCTAGAAGCGAAGTCTGGCGACCAAACCATTTATGCCTCACTTTGATATAAATTATATCATATCTAAACACGGAAAGGAATCCAAAGATTTCTTTCCGTGTTTTCAATTATAAATCTTCATAGTGCATATGATAGTGACTTATATCACCGACAAGATGTCCTTTCAATTGCTATATTTGTAATAT
>CAUGOU010000002.1:0-248007 GCA_959601155.1 Veillonella parvula
AGGCTTCGACGCAATCCTCCAGACGTGTACTTTGAGTATGGGACGCAACATATAACAAAACATTAAGCAGAATGTGCAACAAATATATATACTTCTATGTGGTTTTCAGAGTACAAACTCTGACAGATTCAGTGGCGATGGCTATGAGGATCCACCTGTTCCCATCTCGAACACAGTAGTTAAGCTCATAAACGCCGAAAGTACTTGGCTGGAGACGGCCTGGGAGGATAGGAAGCCGCTGATTGCTTAAAGGCACACCTGAGGGTGTGTCTTTTTTTGTATATGGCTTCCTATCCTCCCAGGGGGACCTGGTAAGCAGGGCAAGTTAAAGGTAAAAAGAATAAAACGACGACAGATTCACTGCATCGCTTAGTTCATTATTTTTTAATTATATTATCAGTTAATTGATAATAAATAATTAATGAAGGTCTAATTATAAATTTTAATAATTACTATTTATTACATATTCTATTCATGCATAGAATTATCACTTTTTTATATAGGTCCCTATCTAGCCTAGTAAATACGTGCTTTATAGCTATCTTTCTGATATTTAATAATATACCAAAATGTACCAAAAATTACTCGTTTTGATTATATTTCATATCACTTTCACTATGTTTTCACGAACTATCTATATACTAGCTATAGTTGATTGAGATCAACTAAGGAAATGGAGGTCTACTACTAATAACTTTTACCTGTCCCTTTTACAAATAATACAAACAACACAAAACAATACAACACATAAAACAACACTTAAATACACAACAATACTCTCCCTGTGTATAAACAAAACAATACATATACAAAACTCTCTAATTATATATACCATCTCCCGTATATATAAAGGTAAAAGTTAGGTAGACATAAGAGCCCTTGAAAGAGGGCTCTTTTCCTTTAATATTTCTTATTATTTATTGATTAATAAGCCTATATTTCTTGACATAGTATGTAATATTTGTTAAACTAATCAAGTATCAAGCAAAGCTTGATGAATATAGGGGTATAGCTCAATTGGTAGAGTAGCGGTCTCCAAAACCGTTGGTTGTGGGTTCAAGTCCTACTGCCCCTGCCAAAATTTGGATGGCGGTCTTCGGGCCGCATGTCCATAAAATTACTCAAAAAATATTAAAAAATGCTTGCGTAGCCGCAATCATTATGTTAATATAAGTGAGTACCTTGTACATGACTCAGTAGCTCAGCTGGATAGAGCGTTTGACTACGAATCAAAAGGCCAGGGGTTCGAATCCCTTCTGGGTCACCAAATTAAAGCATCACAGTAATGTGGTGCTTTTTTATTTTGCTTTTTATATGTATATAAAGGACCCTACATATTTATGTAGGGTCCTTTTATGAGCTAATGATCTTTATTTAATTAACTAAGTTTTATTATTTCGCATGTGGCTGATCTGATTCAGCTACTACGTTAACGACAATTTCTTGATCTGCAGAAATAAGATTCATAATGATGGGGATTGGCTGTTCGATGGCTTCAGCTATACTTTTAATTTGTCGCATTGCAACAGGATAAGGTGTTGTTCTATCACTTTGAAATAATTCTTCCAATTGGGTGATTTCTGCTTGACTTAGATTCGATTTATTTGCGAATTCTTCAACTGTCATATTATGTTGTTCGCGATAGCTTTTAATGATTTCACTGATATACATAATCGCCTCCACTTGAATTATATTAATACATTTTTATTTTATGTGAAAGTTCGATAAAACTCAAGTTAGATTGAAATGATACTTCATATTATTGATACATAATGGTTTTATATTATAAGATGAACATATAATGATACTGATATATATGGAAATGAAAAGAGGTTTGCTATGAAGACGAATAGAAAACAACTTTTAATTGTTTATATATGTTTAGCATTAGGGGCTTGGAGTGCTAGCGCTGGCATCAGCTTTAGTCAATCAAATAGAGATACGAATCAAACGCGTCGAGATAATACGATAATACAGCATAAGTCTGAAAAAACTGTTGACGATTCTGACCAAGGCAGTCCTGTTATTGCATCGTATTACAAAGATGGCAAAAAAAAGAAGAAAAAGAGTACTGCTGCTGATGAGACTAAGCTTTCAGAGAAACAAAAAGCAACTAAAGAATTGAATGAACATTCTTGGGTAGAAGAAGCGGGAAAACATCCCTTACCGTATGCGGTTGTGGAAGGGAACGCGGTCAGTGAAGAAGAGTTAGCCCACTGGTGGAAGGTTTTTAATGATCCCGTATTGGATCAATTAATTGATTTGACCCTCAAAAATAATCGGCAGTTAGAGGTAGCTCGTTCTCGAGTTAGACAAGGACGGTTACAGTTGGGTATTGCTGAAGCACAGCGATTACCTTGGCTAGATGCTTCCGGTTCATGGTCGGCTAATAGAGGTCAGGGTGAATGGGATTCAGACCGAGAAGCGATAAAGAATTTACCTATATCTGATAAGATGACGAGAAATGTAGAAACCGGTAAATTGGGAATTGATGCGCGATGGGAAATTGATATATTCGGAAGACAAAAAGCAAAATCACGTGCTGCATCGAATTCGTTACAAGCATCACAGGCGGATTTATATTCCACCTGGGTATCTTTGAGCGCGGAAACCGCATTACAGTATATGTCGTTAAGAACTTTACAGGAGCAATTGCGCATAACAGAAGATGATGTGAAGCGTCAACAGGAAGCGTTGGAACTGATTAAGATAAATAATCAGTCTGGTATTATTAATGAATTACCTGTGCAACAGGCTACATATGCATTATCTCAGACTCAAGCGGAGATTCCTTCATTAAAGAAAAATATAGCTTCCACAATGGCTGCTCTTTCTATATTGACGGGAACAGTTCCAGGCGAGATTGACGGGTTATTGATGGAAAATACTTCATTACCTACGGTGGATCCACACATGTTTATCGGCATACCGGCGGAAGCTTTACGACAACGGCCTGATATTCAGGCGGCGGAACGACGTATTGCGGCGCAACAACAGAAAACCAAGGCTGCAAAGGCTGACCTTAAGCCTAGGTTTTCACTAAATGGCAGTATAGGCTTGGAGTCGTTTTCATCGGGAGGTCTTATTTCGGCTATCGGTAAAATGATAGGAATAGGACCATCTATCACTATGCCTATTTTCAATGCCGGTGCTATTCGTAAGAATATAAAGATACAAACAGAAAAGGAACAGGAATATTTGGCACTTTACGAAGAGACTGTTTTGAAAGCTGTAGGGGAGGTTCGAAATGCGGTAACGGATGCATCTCAGGATCATATTAAGTCCGAGGAATTGAAATCTGCTGTAGAATCTGCACAGCAAGCGGAATCTTTGGCGCAAACCAATTTTGACTCCGGTCTTAGCGATTACTTAAGTGTTCTTGATGCACGAAGAAATGTATTGTCTGCAAGGCGGCAATATATCATGAGTCGGGGGCAAGAGTTTGCTGATACCGTTCGTTTATTCAAATCCTTAGGCGGTGGTTGGGAAGCCATGGACATGGATCAGGAGGCAGAGGCGGACTCGCATGCTAAGAAATAGTGTGAGAAACGGGGAATGATTATGAAAGAGAAACTTGATGTCATTAAAGGGTGGATGGCGAATAATAGAAAAAAGTGCGCAGGTATAATGATTGCCTTTCTAATAATTTTGGGTGGAGTAAGTTATTATGCTTATAATCAATACGAAGCGTACATTGCCTCTCATCATATTGTGTTGCAAGGCAATGTGAATCTGCGTGAAGTTAATGTTGCATTTCGGGGAAGTGACCGGATTGCCAGCCTTTTGGTGGATGAAGGTGCGGTGGTGAGCCAAGGGCAGATTTTGGGGTATTTACATTCTGATGAATTGAATCTTACTGTACAGCAGGCTAAGGCTACCATTGTAGCACAGGAAGCTATAGTGGCCAAGTTGCAGGCCGGCAGTAGACCAGAAGAAATCGCTCAAGCATCGGCACGAGTTACATCTGCAGAAGCTGCGTTAGCGCAATCGAAACAGGAAGCAGAGAAGTTACGAAAATCCTATAATTCTTCAAATGGTAAGGCCGTTAGTCGACAGTCTGTAGATGATATACAGGCGAAGGTGAAAGTATCGGAAGCCAAATTAAACGAGGCTCAGCAAGCATACAATTTAGCTGTCGCAGGGCCAAGACAGGAAGATATAGCACAGGCCCAAGCCCAATTGGATGCGATGAAAAGCGAACTGGCCCGTCAGGAGTTCTTGCTGAACCAATCTGTATTAACGTCCCCGATAGACGGTGTTATAACGGCCCGATTATTACAGGTCGGTGATATGGCTTCACCGAATACACCTGTATTTAAATTGGCTGAGAATACTAAGAAATGGGTTCGTGTATATGTGAACGAACGGGATTTAGGAAAAATTTATAACGGTATGGATGCAAATGT
Source organism: Veillonella parvula (assembly GCA_959601155.1). Classification (GTDB taxonomy): domain Bacteria; phylum Bacillota; class Negativicutes; order Veillonellales; family Veillonellaceae; genus Veillonella; species Veillonella parvula_R. The sequence goes on from CAUGOU010000002.1 coordinate 4,407, forward strand.
AACAACGGATACATATAAGAACGAACCGATTCACGGAACAATCGGATATATTTCTTCCGTAGCGGAATTTACACCTAAATCGGTAGAAACGGAGGATGTGCGTACTACACTTGTATATGAAGTGCGGGTATATGTAGATGATCCTGATAATCGTCTCCGTTTAGGAATGCCTGCCACTGTTTCCATTGATATATAGAGGTGTGCAGTGAATGATGTATATGCAATCGAAGGGTCACAATTATATAAAGAATTCCCCCTTGTCGGAGCTGATCCTATAATAGCATTGGACCATTTGGATTTTAAAATCCGGAAAGGCTGTTTAACTGCGTTGGTTGGTCCAGATGGGGCGGGAAAAACGACTTTGATTCGTTTGATAGCTGGTTTATTGGATGCCACGGCTGGTTCTTTAGAGGTCCTCGGAATGGATGTGAAAGCACATTCACAGGCAGTTCAAGATAGACTCAGTTATATGCCTCAGAAATTTGGGCTTTATGAGGAATTATCCGTCAGTGAAAACATGAATCTCTATGCAGATTTACACGGTATTCCTTTGCATGTGAGAACGAAGCGGTTTGAAAAATTACTGCATATGACAGGGCTAGCCAAATTTACTAAGCGTCAAGCCGGTAAATTGTCAGGTGGTATGAAGCAAAAGCTTAGCCTAGCCTGTACATTGGTGCGTTCTCCGGAGCTTTTATTGCTCGATGAGCCTACCGTAGGGGTAGATCCATTTTCAAGGCGGGAGTTATGGGAAATCTTAGAGTCGTTAGTACGTACAGATGGAATCAGCGTACTTGTTAGCACTGCATACTTAGATGAGGCGGAGCGTTGTAAAGATGTTTTCGTCCTCAATAAGGGGCACTTTTTAGCAACTGGGACACCGCATGAGTTGACTCAAATGTCTGAGGAACGATGCTTTCAGGTAAAGATTCCGAAGTCGTTGAGCATGAGAAATGTACAGGCCGCATTGATGGATGACAGGAAATGCGTGGCGGATGCCGTTCCGGAGGCCGGTGCCGTGAGGTACATAAAAACAAAAGAAATGCTTTCGATTCCTTGGCTTAGCGAGTACGGTATGGAGGAACAACCAGTTCAGAGCCGTTTGGAAGATACCTTTATGATGCTGTTAAAAGAGGATAAAATTGCCTCAAAACAAGGGGCTGAGCCTTTAGATAGTATCGATATGGATTTGAATGAAAGTGTGATAGAGAAAGAACGAAAACGTTTGTTGTCCCCAAATGAAATGGTTGAGCGTCCAGTAGAAATTTCCGTATCTCATTTGGTGAGGACATTCGGTGATTTTACGGCGGTAGCTAATACATCATTTACGGTGCAGCGCGGAGAAGTATTCGGATTGCTTGGACCAAACGGAGCCGGCAAGACGACGACATTTCGTATGTTGTGTGGATTATTACCTGTAACGAGCGGGGATTTACGTGTAGCCGGTGTTGATGTCGTTAAATCTCGTACGGCAGCAAGAAGCAATTTCGGATATGTAGCGCAAAAGTTTTCTTTGTACGGCAATTTGTCCGTTATGGAAAATCTAGAATTTTTTGCTGGTGTGTACGGTTTGTACAGTCAAAAAAAGGATGATCGAATAGAAGCTGTTATCAAGGAGTTTCGTCTAAATGATGTGCGAGATATGATAGCCGGTGATTTGCCTGGTGGTTATAAACAGCGCTTGTCCATGGCGGCTGCCTTAATGCATGAGCCTAAAATTCTTTTTTTGGATGAGCCCACAAGTGGTATTGATCCTCTTACACGGCGTAATTTCTGGCGACAGATTACTTCTTTATCAAAGCGAGGAACAACGATTATTATTACGACTCATTTTATGGATGAATCGGAATATTGTGACCGTATTATGATTCAGGATGCAGGAAAACTCGTTGTACTGGGAACACCTGATGAAGTTAGACGGATTGCCGGCGATGAGAATTGTACTATGGATGAAGCGTTTATCTCCGTCATACTAAAAAAACGGGAACAGGAGGATGACGTATGAACGGATTTATAAGACGGTTTTCCTCATTGGTATACAAGGAGACCTTACAAGTATTGCGCGACCCTAGCACTATTTTGTTGGGTGTTGTGCTACCTATACTACTTATTATCCTCATCGGCTCAGGGGTTACTTTGGATGTTAAACACGTGCCGATAGCAGTGGTTATGGAACGGCAAGATTCTATGACCCAGAGTGTGTATGACTCCTTATACGGCTCTGAGTACTTTCAACCTATAGCGGTTCGCGATAGAAAAACGGCGGAACTATTGATGGAAAAACGAAAGGTAGATGCCATATTGGTGATTCCACAGGACTTTTCTGCTCAAGTTATGCGTGGACAAGGGAAAGTGCAGGGAATTTACTACGGTGTCGATACTTCGGTAGCGATGAGCATAGAAAGTTATGTAAACTCAGCTATTAATTTATGGGCCGTTAAGAATATTCCGTTTATGCTACGTGGTGGATATATAACAATGAACCATCGCATGTGGTTTAATGAAGCAAATACAAGTACCTGGTTTTTGATTCCTGGGCTCATCATGATTATCATGACGATTGTATCCGTCTTTCTTACGGCGGTTGTTATGGCTAGAGAATGGGAACGTGGTACTTTTGAGGCTTTATTCGTTACACCAGTTAAGCCTATTGAAATTATTTTGGCTAAGGTAGTGCCTTATTATGTATTGGCCATGTTGGGGCTGTTGTTTTGCCTCGGTGTTTCGTATTTCTTTTATGAAGTACCTATGCGTGGTTCCTTATGGATCATCTGCATCGTGTCCACATTGTATTTGATTGTTTCCTTAAATATGGGACTACTTATATCTGCGTTTACGAAGAAACAGTTCTTAGCTTGTCAAATGGCGTTACTTACCAGTTTTTTACCGGCGTTGATATTGACGGGGTTTTTATTTGATCCACATTCACAACCTGTGGTGATTCAATATATTTCACGGCTTTTACCTCCTACATATTTTTTAGAATTACTGAAATCATTGTTCCTAGGTGGAAATAACTGGTATTTGATTATTAAAAATAGTGCCGTATTATCGGGTTTTGCTATTTGCTTTACAATATTGACAATTTATATTACGCGGAAGAAGGTGGAATAATGAATTGGCGCCTGTATTGGAATCAAATTGTCTCCATCATATGGAAAGAGCTATTAGCCACCTTTAAAGATCCGAAAACTCGTATAATCTTACTGTTACCGGTTATTATTCAAGGGTTCCTCTTCGGTTACGCCGCAACCTATAATCTCAACAAGGTTCCCTATGTATTGATTGATGAAAGTCATACGCAGACCGCAGCTGCATTAGAATCGACTATTAATTCATCCGGTGTTTTTGAACTGTATCAATCTGCGAACTCTCCGGATATAATCGCACCACTAATAGACTCCAACAAGGTTATTATGGCGGTTATCATACCTCAGGATTTTGAAGAAAACTTAAAGCATAAACAACCTACATCTATTACTGTTATTGTAAATGGAACGAATACAATGACTTCAGGTCTTGTTGCAGCCTATATGGGGCAAATCATTTCTCAATTCAATCAGACTTGGTTAGGTGTTGATCATAAGGGAATCACGATTGAATCTCGTACCTGGTACAATGAAAATCAGCAGTCTTCATGGACTTTCTTGACAGGTCTCGTTATATTGATCAGTATGACACAAGTTATCATGTTGGGAGGCTTATCTGTGGCGAGAGAACGAGAGCAGGGGACCTTTGATCAATTATTGGTGACGCCTGTATCATCTATGCAAATTTTGATTGCAAAGTCTATACCACCCATGATAATAGGACTGTTTCAAAGTACTGTATTGTTATTAATAGCCATGTTTTGGTTTAAAGTTCCATTTCGGGGCAACATATTTCTTGTGTATGCCGTGTTGTTTACATTTATAAGTAGTAGTATTGGATTGGGGTTATCTATTTCGGCTATTGCAAAAAATATGCAGCAAGTTCTCGTATATGTTTTTGTCTTTCTTTTTCCACTAGCATTATTGTCCGGATTAATCACACCTGTACATAACATGCCGAAAATATTGCAATATCTTACATATGGAAATCCTATGCGGTTTTCTGTTGATGCAATGCGCAGGATTTATTTAGAAGGTGCAGGATTGACGGATATTTGGTTTAATTTTATTCCTATGATTATCCTAATCATTATAAGCATGTCCATAGCAGGATGGCTATTTAGAAATCGCGTTGGATAAAGCTAATGATTAGATTGTTAAACTTTTTATATTTTGTTATAACAATACGGCAGACCTATATAGCATTTTTTTATTAATAAATATGCTACTGCCGTATTGACTAAATGAATGTAGACTGTTAGAATAAAGGCATAGAAAATATCATATTTGGGAATAGGTGCTGAAAAGCATAATAGAGAAGCTGGTTAAAGGCCAGCACGGTCCCGCCACTGTATGGTCGAGCGAGTCTAAATTAAGTCACTGGGAAACTGGGAAGGCTAGATTAGCGATGACGCCGAGTCAGGAGAACTGCCTATTCAACATTCACCATTTGACCTACGAGAGATAGGGAGGAGAAGTTAATAGCTCCTTTTTACGTACCCGTAAAAAGGATTTTTTAGTTCTATTGAATCTAAATTGCATTATAGTTGATTTAGATTTTAGTTCTATACGACCTAAATGTCGTGCTATGGTCATGGTGGATTACCTTTTTGGTATTACCAGCATGACATATGTTATGACTGTTAATATATTTTATGGTAAATGTAGGGCATGCATTTATTCATCATCATCCTAAAAAAGAGGCTGACCCAGGGTTCTAGTAGTTCGGATTCTGGGTCAGTCTCTTTTTATTTTGCAAATATTAATTATCGGTAAGATCTTTTAGATAGAGGTCTGTAGCGTTAAGCTTTAGATGAAGTGTAAATAGATATAGAATCGTAGAATAATTAAGAGCTTTTAGATTTAGAATTTGCTTTGGGTTTACATAAATCGTAAGGTGTAATTAGATAGTTGTTTTTCTTTGAATCTATTTTTAGATGTATGAATTTTAAGTCATTTAAAAAAAATGATTGACGATGAATTCCATACATGATATTATTATTTCAGTTGAGACGCGGGAGTGGCGGAATTGGCAGACGCACCAGACTTAGGATCTGGCGCCTTACGGCGTGGGGGTTCAAGTCCCTTCTCCCGCACCAACTTTATTGCACCTTTAGAGGTGTATTTTTTTTGCCTAAAATTAAGTAGTTAATGTGGATATTCATATCGATAAACACTTGTAATTTAATAGTAGGGTAGGTACAGAATTAACTACTACATTATATGTTATAATAAATGAGTTAGAACTATTTAATTAATACAATCATAGTAATACTATATGGTGCAGTATGAATAATACATTAACAAAACTGCTTTCACAGAACCCATCCTTTGTGGATGGGCTAAACGCATTTCAGCGTAAAGGAAAGTCAGTCATATATGGGCTTAGTGGATCTCAAAAGAGTTTTCTCTTAAGTCAATCTTTTTCTGCAGGTCTTACAAAACCTGTAGTCATCGTAGTCCATGATAAGGACCATAAAGAGATGTGGGAACGGGACTTAGCTTTTTTTATGCCTAATGTGCCAGTCTTATCCTTTCCTTTAACAGATCATGTAGACTTTACAACTGTAGCACGTAGTCTTGAAAATCAAGGTGCACAAATGCGAGCATTAGCATTATTAGCATGGCAAGAGCCGGCAGTAGTCATTGCCAATGCTGAAGAGGTTACACAATATGTTGTATCCCCTCATTATTTAAAGGGGCAATCGTTGCATTTTGCTTTGAATGATGCAATTGAACGTGATGTAGCTCTTGAACAGCTCGTAACAATTGGATATGAACGCGTAGACCAGGTGGAACAACGTGGTCATTTTGCTGTGCGCGGAGATATTTTGGATATTTATCCTGTAAATAGTGATCATCCGATTCGTATTGAATTCTTTGGAGATGAGATTGATACATTGCGTTTCTTTTCCGTAGAGAATCAACGTTCTATTGAACAAATCGAATCCTATACGGTGACGCCTTTCTTTCTTGGTCAAAGTGATGCGGACAGTACTTTATTATCTTATGTGAAAGATGGCACTTTGATTTATGACGAGCCAGGTCGTATTCAAGAGGCGTTAAAGAAATTCTTAAAAGAAGATCCTACACATCGGAAAAATCATTGTGATTGGAATGAACTACAACGCACTGTAGATGCTACGAATCAAGTAGCTTTCACATTTATGCAACAACGTTCTATTGGTCTCACTGGATTTAACCCTATTGGTATTCAAGGGAAGACGATGACGAGCTTTGAGCGTCAAATTCCCCTATTAACAGATGAAATTAAACAATGGCATCGTTTAAATCATCAAGTGGTACTCGTACTAAATAATCAGCAACGACGAGAAGGTATTGAGCGCGCCCTTGAAGGGGAGAATATTGCATTTATTCATAGTGATACATGGATAGCAAAGCCGAACACCGTCGTTATTTTAAAGGGCTTATTAACAGATGGTTTTGAATTGCCCAATAGCCATCTCGTAGTTGTCGTAGAAGGTAATATTTACGGACAACAAAAACGCAAGCTTCGTAATAAGCCTAAAAAGGGCCAAGAAATCAATTATTTTACAGATTTAACGCCTGGTGACTATGTAGTACATAATATGCATGGTATCGGCAAGTATATTGGTCTTAAAACAATTGAGACGGAAGGCATTCACCGCGATTATATTGAGATTGCTTATGCTGGAACGGACAAACTGTTCTTACCAGCTAATAATTTAGATCAACTGCAAAAATATATTGGCAACGAAGGTGATGTGCCACGTATTAATAAGATGGGTGGCCGTGACTGGAGCAAGGTTGTTACAAAGGCAAAAAAATCTATTGATGATTTAGCAGATAAACTCGTTGAGATATATGCACAACGAGAAATCACAGAAGGTTTTGCATTCTTGCCAGATCAACCATGGCAGCAAGAGTTTGAAGATGCATTCCCCTATGAGGAAACAGAAGACCAATTACAGGCTACCGCAGAGATTAAAGAATCCATGGAAAGACCTGTTCCTATGGATCGCTTGCTCGCTGGTGATGTAGGTTTTGGTAAAACGGAAGTGGCTATGCGCGCCATTTTCAAGGCTGTTATGAGCGGAAAACAAGTAGCAGTACTTGTACCGACTACGGTTTTAGCACAGCAACATTTCCAAACTTTTTTGAATCGCTTTGCTCCATTTGGGGTGAAAGTAGATGTGCTTAATCGATTCCGAACTACATCAGAGAAAAAACAAATTCTTAAAGGCGTAGAGGATGGATCTATTGATGTTCTTATTGGAACTCATTCATTACTTAACAAAAAGGTGGTATTCAAAGACTTAGGTATGCTTGTTGTAGACGAGGAGCAACGTTTTGGGGTAGCACAAAAAGAAAAGTGGAAAGAGTGGGCTAGCAATATCGATGTACTCACTTTGAGTGCTACACCGATTCCGCGGACTTTACATATGTCCCTCGTTGGCGTTCGAGAAATGTCTGTTATCAATACTCCGCCAGAGGAGCGTTTGCCTGTTCAAACCTATGTGGTGGAATATGATATGAATCTCATAGCAGATGCTATCAAACGAGAACTTGCAAGAGGTGGACAGGTTTATTTCGTATATAATCGGGTCGCATCCATTAATCACATGGGAGAACTATTAGAATCTGCATTACCTGGCTTGCGTTATGCTATTGCTCATGGACAGATGACAGGCCGTCAAATTGAGGAGATTATGACCGATTTCTATGAAGGCCATTATGATGTACTCTTGTCCACGAGCATTATTGAAACCGGTTTAGATATTCCTAATGCAAATACTATCATCATTTATGATGCGGATCGCTTAGGTTTATCTCAACTATACCAAATGCGAGGTCGGGTAGGACGCTCTCGTAGACGTGCTTATGCATACTTTATGTATCGGCCAGATAAAATACTTTCAGAGGCAGCTGAAAAGCGTTTAAAAGCCATAGAGGAGTTTACCGAGCTCGGCGCAGGATTTAAGTTAGCCATGAGAGATTTAGAGATTCGCGGTGCCGGCAATCTATTAGGTTCACAGCAACATGGTAATATCGCATCTGTCGGCTTTGGTATGTACGTGAGCATGTTAGAAGAAGCGATTGCAAAGGCTCAAAATAAAGAAGTTGAGCGAGATGTATCCATTGATCCGGCCATCGATTTAGAGGTAGATGCGTTTATTGACGATGCATATATCAAAGATAGTGCTCGTAAGATTTCTGTATACCAACGATTGTTACATATTAAATCTAAAGAGCAACTCGATGATATGACGGATGAGCTCATTGATCGCTTCGGTACACCAACCGATCCAGTAGATCGTTTGTTGCGCATTGCTCAAATTAAAGAGCAAGCGCGCATACTGGGCATTAAAAGTATCGTCCGTAGAGATAAGAAGCTCACCATCCATTGGTATGACGATTCTAAAATGGCCGATTGGGACATGGGGGCTGTACGAGAAGATTTATGGAAAAAAATGAAGTTTATGGACACCAAGCCAGCCACATTATATGTGAATCTTAATGGCATGAAAGGTTCTGTTTTGACCATTACGGAAGCGGTGATAAAGGCTCTTAGCCACAAGTCACCGACTAAGGAGGGCCTATGAATCGATTTTTAAAAGGAGCCATGATTTTAACCTTAGCCGGTATTATCGTGAAGGTCATCGGTGCGTTTAGTAAGGTTCTTATCGCACGGATCTTAGGTGGTGAAGGAATTGGCTTATATATGATGGCCTATCCAATCTATCAAATTATCGTTAGTATTTCTGCGGCAGGTATTCCTGTAGCCATATCTATTATGATTGCAGAGAAACTTGCTAATGATGATATGCGAGGTGTACAACAAGTATTTTCCGTATCTTTAAGGGTACTCGCTATATTAGGGCTGGTATTTAGTTTGGCCTTATATGGTAGTGCGCAATGGCTCGTAGACAATCAAATCATCACCGATCCACGTGCTTTAATTGCTATTCAGTTATTATCTCCAGCCATTTTTGTAGTGACCATCCTGAGTTGTTTTAGAGGGTATTTCCAAGGTTTCCAGTATATGGTGCCTACTGGTACGAGTCAAGTATTTGAACAAATCTTTCGCGTGTCTTCTATGGTAGGTTTGGCATACTACTTCATTGATCGTGGACTCCATTTGGCGGCAGGTGGTGCGACCTTTGCTACATTCCCAGGCGTATTGGCAGGGTTACTGGTATTAATTTATTTTTACTACCGACAACGCAATGTTCGAGAGAAGATGCTTTCACAACAGAATCCTAATGCTATTTGTGAAAGTAATGGCACCGTAGTTAAACGATTGTTTAGCCTTGCTATACCTGTTTCTATGGCGAATATTATGCTTCCTATGGTATCACTCATTGATACATTTATCGTTCCAAAACGATTGATGGATATTGGATACTATCTCAATGAAGCAACCACACAATTTGGCTATTTAACGGGTATGGCAACATCTCTGATTGGGTTGCCAATTATTCTAACTACGTCCTTAGCCGCTAGTCTTGTACCAGCTGTATCTGAGGCCCATACTCAAGGTGATGTACATCGCATCGTGAAACGAGCGGAAACGGCGATTAAAATTGCTAATATGTTTACGATTCCAGCCTGTATTGGTCTCTGTGTACTAGCTACGCCAATATCGCAATTAATATATGCAACACCCCACGCAGGGCCTGTTATTGCTGTTATTAGCTTGAGTATTGTGTTCCTCGGTTGGCAGCAGGTTACTGCAGGTGTTTTACAAGGGTTAGGAAGGACAGTAATTCCTATGGTGTCGATTTTTATCGGCTTATTAGTGAAGACATTCTTAGATTATGAATTGACAGGCAGTGTTGAGTTGGGCATTAATGGTGCGGCTTGGGCGACGAATTTAAACTTTGCTATTGCAGCGCTTATTAATTATATTTTTGTAAAAAGATATGTAGGTTCGGTACTGAATACATTAGAGTTATTAAAAATAATAGTATCTGCCATGGCCATGGGCGGTGCTACACAAGTCATCTATGTGAGCACTGTTGATTTATTAGGCAATGGTGGCGCTGTGGCTGCAGCAATTGTAGTGGCTATTTTTGTATATGGTTTATCGTTATGGCTTACTAAAGCTGTCGTAAAAGATGATATATACCATTTCCCAATCATAGGCAAGCGCTTACAAGCTCGACGCAATAGGGAGGAAGCAAAGCTATATGAAGAACAATATTGATATTCAACCTTTAGTCGATGTAGTGAAAACTTTGCGTGCACCAAATGGCTGTCCTTGGGATCAAAAGCAAACGCATGAATCTTTACGTCGCTATTTTATAGAGGAAACTTACGAAGTGGTAGATGCCATTGATAATAAAGATATGCCGAATCTTCGTGAAGAGTTAGGTGATGTATTATTGCAAGTTGTCTTTCACAGTCAATTGGCAGAGGAGGCTGGTCATTTTACACTTCAAGACGTAATTAATGATGTCGCTGAAAAAATGATTCGTCGTCATCCTCGTGTTTTTAGCCCAGAAAATGATGAAAAATCATACACTTGGGATGAATTAAAGGCACAAGAAAAGAAAAATATTCAAAATTCTGTATTGGATGGTGTATCGAAAAGTTTACCTGCTTTAATGGCGGCTTATAAGCTCCAAGAAAAGGCTGCAAAGCTAGGATTTGACTGGGATGAGCTTGATCCTGTTTGGGCTAAAGTTTCCGAAGAAATGGGGGAATTTAAGGAGGCTATTGACCAAAATGATAGAGAAAATATGGAAAAAGAAGCAGGAGATGTGCTTTTTTCCTTGATTAATCTATTCAGATGGTATAAAATAAGCGGTGAAAATGCACTAAATCGCACAAACACAAAGTTCCGACAGCGTTTTTTACATGTAGAAGCTTGTGTTAACCAAAGCGATCGCTCATGGGAAGACTTTTCATTAGCTGAGCTCGATGCTTTTTGGGAGGAGGCTAAAGTGCAGGAAAAGTAACCTAGAGGTTTATACACTTCTAAGGTATTGTAATTTTAAGGAGGTTCTGTCATGAACAAAACAGAATTAATCGCAAGTGTTGCACAAAAAACTGAATTAACTAAAAAAGATGCTGAAAAAGCAGTAAAAGCTGTATTTGACACAGTAGCTCAAGAATTAGCAGCTGGTGGCAAAGTACAAGTTATCGGCTTCGGTACTTTCGAAGTTCGTGAACGCGCAGCTCGTGAAGGCCGTAACCCACAAAACGGTAAAACTATCACAATTGCAGCTTCCAAATCCCCTGCATTCAAAGCTGGTAAAGGTTTGAAAGAACAAGTTAACGCTGCAAAAGCTAAAAAACGCAAAAAATAATCCATATTGGATGTGAAAGAGACCTTTCGAGGTCTCTTTTTTTTATCTATTTATGGTATAATGCACAGAGAAAGGGTGCATTATGAATAACGAAACATCAAGGAAGGTTCTCATCGTGTCTGCCTCAATCGGCACTGGACATATGCAAGCCGCAAGAGCCATAGAAGAATATTGGAAAGAAAAAGAGCCACAAGCATCAATTACCCATGTTGATTTTCTTGATACAGAAACTATGTCTGTAGAGCATTTAATTAAGGGTACCTATATCAAGATGATTGACGTATTCCCCATGCTCTATGATATGATTTATCGCGTATCGAAAGGGGAAAAACGAGGTACCATTATGCAAACCGCATTGTCGTACCTACTTAAAAGCCGCATGCTTAAACTAGTACAACAAGAAGAGCCAGATGTAATGGTCTTTACACATCCATTTCCTTGTGGGGCGGCATCGATTTTAAAACGTCAAGGTCATATAGATGTACCACTAGTGGCTATTATGACAGATTTTAGTAGTCATCAGTTTTGGCTCTATCCACAGATTGATGTTTACTATGTTGCAACAGAATCTATGGTAACTGAAATGGTAGCTTCAGGTATCGATGAATCTCGTATTCATGTATCTGGCATTCCTGTGCGGCGATCTTTTTTCCGTGATGCTATTGAAGAGTATAGCTTAGAGGAACCTGTGAAAGTTCTTGTTATGGGTGGTGGCCTGGGTTTAGGCTCTCTTGAGACGGCTTTAAAACATCTAGATGAAGTAAATGGTATTGGTGAAATTACCGTTGTAGCTGGACAAAATACGTCTCTTTACGAATCGTTAGTTGTCCTTAGTGAATCTATGAAGACGAAGACCACCGTATATGGTTATACTACCAATATTTCTGAGCTCATGAAATCATCGTCTTTGCTCGTTACAAAACCTGGTGCATTGACCTGTATGGAGGCTGTTACAATCGGATTGCCAATGGTATTCTTTAATGCTATCCCAGGGCAGGAAGAGGCAAATGCAGAACTGTTAGAGCAACGGGGCTGTGCTCGTTGGGCTCGCGACATTCACAACTTAGAAGATGTGGTAACTGCACTGTTAATTAATTCTCCGCGACTTCAACAAATGTCTGAACGTGCTCGCGAATGGCATGTGGATGGGGCTGCTGATATCGTAAATAGTCTCATTGAAATTTTAGATGCTAGTGCACAAGATGAGCTTGTGAAAGCTCAAGAGGCAATTAGCTAACCAATATAGAAAAAGCGATGACCTAAAAGGCCATCGCTTTTTTCTATTGATACTGTTCAATATGTTCTTGTCGAAGTTTTTGTAATGTAACTAAGAAAGCATCCGTACTTTCGGCACCATCCAATAAATCTTTTAATTGGTAAGAGTCATCAAGGGTAACACTCCATTGAAAGGAGTCATTATCGTCGTACACATTGAATACGATTGGTGTCTCTAAGTCCTCTAGTATATAGCCGTCATCATCGGACACAGTTGCATACGTGCCATCCTCTAAGAGCTCAGTAAATAATGTGTCATACCCATCAATGTCGATAAGTTCAAAGTTGATACTTTCATAAAAGTCTAAAACCATATCCGTCGCCATGTGGACCTCCTCATGAATATATATGTTACGTTTATTCTACTGAGGGCGCCTGTTACTGTCAATGGTAATGTGTAGTATAATAAATAACAGAATTACAAAATAGGAGCGGAATATGAACGTTATTAGTTTACAGAACATAGAGAAATCATATGGCACAAGGCTACTGTTTAAAGAGGTGAGTATGACTTTTACCACGGAAAAACGATTAGGTCTTGTGGGCATCAACGGAACGGGTAAGTCTACATTTCTAAAAATATTAGCAGGACAAATGGAAGCTGATAAAGGCACCATTGAGCGTAATGGTAAGGCTAGCATTTATTACTTAGCGCAGACACCTGATTTTGATGCGGAAGCTACTTTGCTTGAGGCCGTTCTTGATGGAAATCATCCTCGGTTGCAAATGGTAAAAGCTTTTGAACGTATTAGTCGTGAGTATCGCCAAATGCAAGAGTCTGGTAAAGACGATGCTAAAATATCTCGCAACTATATGAATGCATTGGAGCAAATGGATCAACAAGACGGGTGGCAGGTAGAGCAAGAGGCGCGCATTATTTTATCTAAATTGGGCTTTCCTGATGTGGAGCAAAAGGTAGCTATGTTATCAGGAGGGCAAAAGCGTCGTCTTGCATTGGGGCAAGCATTGCTATATCCATGTGATCTTTTATTACTAGATGAGCCGACTAACCATTTGGATGAAGATAGTATTGATTGGCTAGAGTCGTATTTGAGTGTACGTCAAGGAGGATTATTAATCAGTACCCATGATAGATATTTCCTCGATTCCGTATGTAATGGTATTTTAGAGCTATCAAATCGTCATATGTATCAATACGATGGCAATTATGAAGAATTTATTGCCTTGAAAGCTGATCGAGAGGCTCGTGAAGCTGCTACGGAAGAAAAACGACGTCAATTTTTAAAACGAGAAATCGAATGGGTACGTCGTGGTGCTCTGGCTAGAACTACAAAACAAAAGGCTCGTCTTGACCGTTACGAAAAATTAAAGAATATGGAGAAAACCCGCCGTCCGGATCAAATGGATCCTATTGCGCTGAAGACACGTTTAGGAAAAACCATCTTTGATATTGAGCATTTAGAGTTTTATTTTGATGAACGTCCTATGATTAAGGACTTTACCTATCACGTGGTACGCCATGATCGTATCGGTATAGTAGGGCCCAATGGTGTTGGTAAGTCTACCTTTATGAATATCCTTGATGGCACCTACGAAGCGACGAGAGGCACTATTGGTAAAGGAGAGACCGTTCGCATCGCTCACTTTAAACAAGAGCTACCTGAATTTGATGAAGATATGCGCGTTCTCGATTATATTCGTGAGGACCACTCTTATATGGTACTCGGTGATGGATCTACATTGAGCGCAGGACAAATCCTTGAGCGATTCCTTTTTACCCCAGAATTACACGGTGTACCGATTCGAAAACTCTCTGGCGGGGAACGTCGTCGTTTATACCTCTTAAAATTGTTGATGAGCGCCCCTAACGTATTATTGCTGGACGAACCGACGAATGATCTTGATATTCCAACATTGGAGGTATTAGAGGATTTCCTTGACTCCTTTAGTGGCGTCATCATCACCGTTTGCCACGATCGGTACTTCCTAGACCGCGTAGTGGATAAACTGTTTGTCTTTACCGGCGATGGGCATATTGAAATCGTTCATGGCTCGTATTCTGACTACAAAGATGCTCTTGATGAAAGTAGTGGCAGCAAGCGCCCATTCTATATGCCAAATGATAATATACCGGCTAATTCCAAAGTGGTACGAGCTGTAGAAGGTGGAGAGGCTGATAGTGATGACTCTGTTGATAATCAATCTAATAGGGTAGATACCCTTGGAAATGATAATGTTGTTGCTGGTGATAAAACAGATACTTTCAAAGAAATACCAAAGAAGGGTCTCAATAAAGCAGAAGAAGCGGAGTATGCCAAAATTATGGATGAATTGCCTAAGCTAGAACATTTAGTGAAGGGCCTCGATGTTATGATAAGCCAAGTGGCTACTGATTATGAAAAAATGCAGTCACTGATGGAGGAACGAGAAGAAACACAGACTCAAATAGATGCGCTCACTGAACGGTGGATGGAATTAGAGGAACGCCTATAACTCCTTTTATCATGCTATTTTTTAATATCTGCTATGCAAAGGAATTACGTGTAAGTTTATTGATAAAACTCACAATGTATAGTATAATTTCTACGATTAACGATAACAACGTTACCTAAGTAGGAGGAACTCATGAGTAAGTACCAATTTTTAGACCGTCGTGTGCCAATTGAAGACGGAAATATTGCATTAGTACAAGATTTAACTAAATGTAAAAACTGCTCCTTATGTCGTAAAGCTTGTGCTGTAGACATGGGTGTATTTGATTATTATGATTTAACAACAAATGGGGATCATCCAATTTGTATTCATTGTGGTCAATGTGCATCTATTTGCCCATTCGATTCCATTAATGAACGTTCTGAAATTGATGAAGTAAAAGCAGCTATTGCTGATCCTAATAAAATCGTCATTTTCCAAACTGCGCCTGCCGTACGTGTTGGTTTAGGCGAGGAATTTGGCCTTGAGGCTGGTACGTTTGTAGAAGGTAAAATGGTGGCTGCTCTTCGTAAATTGGGTGGCGACTATATTCTCGATACAAACTTTGGTGCGGACATGACTATCATGGAAGAAGCATCTGAGTTATTAGAACGCGTTATTAATAGTGATGCAGTATTGCCTCAATTCACATCTTGTTGTCCTGCTTGGGTTAAGTTTGCGGAAACATTCTATCCAGAATTCTTGCCAAACCTATCTACGGCTAAGAGCCCGATTGCTATGCAAGCGCCTACACAAAAAACATATTTTGCTGAAAAAATGGGCCTTGATGCAAAACAAATCGTTGCTGTTGCAGTAACACCATGTACAGCTAAGAAGTTTGAAATTCGTCGCGATGAAATGAATTCCTCTGCGGAATACTGGGATACACCAGAAATGCGCGATACAGACTACTGTATTACTACACGGGAACTTGCAAAATGGTTGCGCGCAGAAGAAATCAACTTTGATGATCTTGAAGATTCTGCTTTTGACCCATTGATGGGTGAAGCTTCTGGTGGTGGTATCATTTTCGGTAACACTGGTGGTGTTATGGAAGCGGCTATGCGTGCGGCTTACAAGATGGCGACAGGTGAAGATGCACCTCAAACATTGATTCCATTTGAAGCTATTCGTGGCATGGATGGTGCTCGCGAAGCAGACGTAGTGATTGGAGATAAAACATTACACGTAGCGGCAGTTCATGGTACAGGTAATTTGCGTAAGTTCATCGAACGCATGCGTGCAGAAAATATCCATTATGACTTTATCGAAGTAATGGCTTGTCGTGGTGGCTGTATCGGTGGTGGTGGTCAACCACGCGTTAAATTACCGATGGCTGACAAAGCTCGTGAAGCTCGTATTGCTTCCTTGTATACTCGCGATGCAGAAGTAACTGTAAAAGCTGCTTGTGATAATCCAGATATCCAAAAATTGTATGCTGAGTTCTTTGATGGCAAACCAATGAGCCACAAAGCACATCATATGTTACATACTACCTTTGTGAGTCGTGCTGAAGACTTAGGCCCTAACGGTGCTTGTACGCCTGCTACATGCCCTACATCCGTACCTAATTTGAAAAAGGCGGCAGAGGCGGCTAAAGCGGCGGCGGAAGCTAATAGCTAAGAGTTGATGGTTATTAGTTAATAAAAAGCACAAAGATAGCTAAGAAATATATAGCAGATAGTTGATATGTTAGTCAGCTATCTGCTTTTTTATCTATTTTATATAGTGGAAATATGGTCAATAAAAGTTTTCACAGATGTAGATTCTATATATGCCATATACGCATAGGGGTTAAAATATAGAGATTGGTAAATTGGTTTAGGAATTATCTGTAGTATGCTATAATTAAATTGTTATTATAGAAGCAATCAATACTGGTTCGGGAGGATCTTCATGGCTTTTAAATTAAAAGGAAAAGAAGAAAAATTTTTCAGTATTTTGGAAAAGCATGCTGCACTCACTTATGAAAGTGCGGAAATGATGGAACGCGTGTTTAAGGGGGATATCTCTAAGGAAGAGGCATTTCTTGAAATTGATACAAAGGAAAAAGCTGCCGATGAATTAGTAAATGAAACTGTAGAGCGTTTGCGCAAAACATTTATCACTCCAATGGATCGTGAGGATATTCAGCTTTTGATTGACCAACTGGATACTACATTGGATAATATCAAAGAAATCATGGATAAAATGGTTATGTATCACGTTGGCAAACCAAGTGATGGTGCTATTCGCATGAGTGAAATTGTTGTTAAATGCGTTAAGCATATCAACAAATCCATTGGTTATATGGGGAGTCTTAAAAAGGATCATGTGAAGGTAGAGGGGCGTGTTCACCAAGTATTGAAACTTGAGTCTGAAGCGGATAATATTTATCATGAAGAAATGGCTAAGCTCTTTACAGAGTGTACAGATCCAATTGAAATTATCAAATGGAAGGAAATCCTTAGCGCTATGGAAGATGTAATCGATGGCTGCGAAGATTTGGTTGGTACATTCCGCCGGGTAGTATTGAAGTATGCTTGATGCTCATTATTTAGTATGGCTAGTTGTATTTTTAGCATTAGCCTTTGACTATATCAATGGCTTTCATGATACGGCGAATGCCATTGCCACATCCGTTTCTACACGAGCTATTGAGCCTAAAAAGGCAATTATGATGACCGCTGCTCTCAATTTTTTGGGTGCAATGGTTAGTACAGGTGTTGCAAAGACTATCGGTGGTGATATAGTAATGTCGCCATCTCTTATCGATAGTGGTATTATTTCTGCAGCCCTTATCGGTGCCATTACATGGAATCTTTTAACTTGGTATTGGGGAATTCCAAGTTCCTCATCTCATGCTTTGATTGGTGGTATCATCGGTGCTGTGGGTTGGTCTGTAGGATTTGACGCATTGAATGAGGCGGGGATTTTAAAAATCTTTTTGTCTCTTATTTTATCTCCGATTGTAGCCATGATTGGTGGCTATATTGTGATGAAAGTATTGTTGCTTATTTTCGGTAGATTTTCTCCAATTGCTTTAAATGATCGATTTAGATCCATGCAAATTGTATCAGCAATTATGATGGCATTTTCTCATGGCTCTAATGATGCACAAAAAGCGATGGGGATAATCACATTAACCTTACTTAGCGGTGGTTTCATCGATACATTAGATGTACCGATTTGGGTAAAACTTTGTTGTGCTACTGCAATGGCTATGGGTACTGCTGTAGGCGGTTGGAAAATTATCTCCACAATGGGTACCAAGATTTTCAAACTAGAAACTATTAATGGGTTCGCTGCTGATTTAAACTCGGCGATTACTATTTTTACAGCTACATTCTTACATTTACCTGTCAGTACTACACACGTAGTAAGTGGTTCTTTACTAGGTGTAGGCTCTTCTAAACGTATTAAAGCCGTTAACTGGGGCGTAGCAAGATCTATGGTTATGGCTTGGTTTGTAACGATTCCATTATCTGGCATCGTTGCCGCTATTGCTTATGAAGTAGGTCACTTACTATTTGGCTAATTCATATACTTTTTATTATAGTAAAAAAGACTGCAAACGCAGTCTTTTTTGTTTATCAAAATATTCTTGCTATATTGTCATATTTATAAATAATTTGCTTTTCTATTTTAAAATTCTATTTACTATATGTGTACGTGATAGTATCTAAATAGTCTAAAAATATAGAAATAAACTGGTTTTTAAATACTATATTCTATAAAAGAGATTTATCTATATTTGGCAACATTAATGTTACAATTCAAGTTGAATAGGGAAAAATACTTATAAATATGTGTTTTGTTGATTATGCATTTTACTAATAAATGAAGTTTATTACTAATTTATAGGCTGTTAAGAGGTTGTTTAAAGTGAATGGCTATTGCATACTTATGTATACGAGGTTATACTATCGGTAGAAGGAGTTTTTCAAGTGAAAAGTGAGGTATGTATATGGCATGGGGTGGATCTAGACGCGGTGCCGGGCGCCCACGTAATCCTATTAAACGTATTGGTAGAACCTTTCGACTTAGTGATGAAGAGTTTCTTTCGCTAAAGCCATTGATCATGGCTATTAAGGCAAATAATGATAAACGATATAGGCAACAATATAGTCGAGAAGTATAAATAATCAGGCATTGTCACAGCATATACAATTTAATACATTTTAAATCTATTTTACAATAATTCATTATTTCTAAATCTTTCAACTACAACACATCTTTACTCTCTAAACAATATGCTGTGTGCAATACAAGTAGTACGAAGAAGGTCCCAATTCATTTGAATTGGGACCTTCTTCGTTATATATAATATAATATACAATACATATTACATATTACATATTACATATTACTCTATATCTTGTTATATTAAATTAGTCTACTTTGATGCCGTGAATTTCTTCAGCTAAACGTTTTAAAGCATCAACTGTACGTACCCCAGGTGTGATTTCGGAAAGTTTTACACGAATGAAGTGACCTTCTTTTACGGCTGTGATGTCTTGAAGTTGAGGATTAGCCTTGATCTTTTCAATTTTTTGTTGGAAATCATCATCGTTGCGAATAGAATTACCATAGTCGGCAATAATAATATAATCAGGGTTTTGTGCAATTACTGTTTCCCAAGAACCTTTAGCCCATGTTTTATCAACGCCTAAGCCGCTCATTACATTATCAGCACCGATAAGTTTTAAGATGTTAGTAGTATAACCTTCGAATGCTGTGAATGGTTGACCGTCTTCAGAGTCATAAATGAAAACGCGTTTACGAGGTAAGTCTTTTAGTTTATTCTGGATAGCTGCCAATGTTTTACGTTGACCTGCAACCCATTCTTCAGCTTTAGGTTTTACGCCGAAAATCTCACCCAATTTAATCATGTCGCTGAAGTTGGTTTCTAGGTCAGCCTTAGTAGATAACATGGATTCAGGGATCCAAATATTAACCTTTTGGGAAATCATTTTATCTGCAGGTATAGCTCGTTTGCTGAAAGAATCAGGCCATCCTGTAGCGAAGTCAGGCTTTACGGACATGAATACTTCATAGGAAGGCCATTTTTCAGATAATACTTTTACTTTGTCGTAAGCCGCTTGTAAAGGTGGGTAGATTTCTTCTTCTTTGAAAGCCGTCCCAGCCATTTTGTCTTCAAGGCCTAATTGTAACATCATTTCCGTTGTTGCTTGGGACATGGACACTGCATGAGTAGGGGCGGATTTTACGGTAAAGTCTGTTTTTGTACCATCAAATGTTTCACTCCATGTTACAGAGGTTCCATTATCCGCTGTAGTTTTTGTAGTATCAGAACCACAACCAGCAATAGCGAATGTAGCACATGTCATAGCGATTAATAATAATTTTTTTGACTTTCTTAAATTCTGAAACATAGTAAGTCCTTTCTTTACTAATTAATAATATAAATGATAGCGCCCTTCATCCCAAGAGGTTTTGAAAGGAACTTCAAAAATTGGTTCAAGAATTTCAGGTGTGAGCACCTCGGTAGGGGAACCTTCTTTTAGGATAGTTCCGCTGTTCATGATGACAATATGATCGCAATATTGAGCCGCTAGATTTAAGTCGTGAAGGACTACAATTGTAGTGCCTTTAAAAGCACGCAATTGCTTCATAAGTGCCACTTTATACTTCATATCTAAATGATTAGTAGGTTCATCTAAAAGAAGTATTTGAGGTTTCTGGGTTAAGGCTTTAGCAATGAATACGCGTTGCTTCTCACCACCTGATAAATGATGAATTTCTTCATTTGCTAAATGGGTGATGCCTACTTCATTCATATAATGCTCTGCAATTTTAACATCCTCAGAACTATAGGTGCCAAAGTGTTGTTTGTACGGATACCGGCCCATGAGAACGATATCTTTTACGAGAAAATCATCGATCATAGCGTCTCTAGATTGTGTTAAGACTGCTACCAATTGAGCAAACTCGCGACCTTTATAAGACTCTAAAGGTTTTTCGTTTAATGTGATTTTGTTTTTTGATGGATGAAGTCGATATAGATGGCTAAGTAGCGTAGACTTACCACATCCATTTGGTCCAATTATGGCTGTTATTTTATTGGTAGGAAATGTTACAGAAATATTCTTTAACACTTCTTTGGTTTCATAAGAAAAAGACAGCTGATTAATTTGATACATAGTATCTCCTATAGATATGATATACACTAACCATTGTGTTTATAACGATTCATGATAATCCAAATGAAGAGTGGAGCCCCCAATAAAGATGTAAGCACACCAATAGGGATTTCTTCTGGACTGTAGAGTGCTCTCGATAATACGTCTGACCAGATCATAACGATGCTACCTATGAGTGCACTAAATAGTAATGTATGTTTATGTTTAGGTCCGCCTATAATCCGAGCAAGGTGAGGGATGATAAGGCCGATAAAGCCAACTACACCAACCTTTGATACTAGTGTGGCGATCACAATAGAGGATATGACAACAATACTTAATTGTAACTGCTTAACGGAAAGGCCCATTTGTGCTGCTTCATGATTACCGAGTAGCAACACATCAAGGTCTTGATTGAACGTATAGATATATAGCATAAATAAGGTTATGATGATTGCTGTTAATGGTAAATCACTCCATTGTATGCCTGCAAAGCTGCCAAGTAGCCAGAACATAGCACTTCGCACTTGAGCTTCGTGTTTGGCTCCGTAAATAATCATCATTGTTAAGGCTGAGAATACACCAGTCATACCCATACCTATGAGGATAAGTTTTACGGGGCTGTTGCTTTTACCAACACATAAGAGGACTAATATAATTGAAAGTGCTGCGCCTAGGGCCGCAAAAATAGGCGTATTGTACTGGCCTAAGAATGGTAGGCCACCCATGATAATAGCGAAAACGGCACCTGTGCTTGCGCCAGAAGAAACACCTAATACATAGGGATCTGCGAGGGCATTGCGTGTGACAGTTTGCATTAATAGACCTACAAGTGATAGACCTATACCTGTTAGAACAGAGTAAATAAGTCGTGGTAAGCGGATATCTGTAATAATCGTATCAGTCATAGATGCTGTAGTATTTGCATCAATCATAGACATAAGTGCTGAAATAATTTGGTCTAGAGAAATGAATTTAGCGCCAAACTGTAAAGCTGTTACTAATGAAATACAGAGGATTAGACAGAGTACAAATACTTTTACCGAAGTCTGCATAAAATCTCCTTATTCTATTTTTTATTTAGGTAGTTTAAGTCTTATCTAAGTATAGAGAATTTTCAATATATATACAATATTAATACCTGTATAGGTATTATACGTATAAGGGTTTATTAAATTATAAATAGCAAAATCTTATGTTAGCTTTATTCATTTTTATAAGTTCATTGTTATTTTGATATATGAAAAATTTATTATAATAGCTATAATAGAATTATATGTACAGAAGTACGTTTAGGAGGTGTTAGTTTGATACAAGATTTATTATCTGAGGATAATGTATCCTTTCATTATCCCGCTGAGACGTGGGAGGATGTTATTCGTCATGGTGGTCAACTGATGGTTGATGCGGGTTTTACGGATCCATCTTATACAGAGGCTATGGTTGAAGTAGTTCGCGAAATGGGCCCATATATCGTATTGGCTCCAGGTCTTGCTATGCCACATGCTCGCCCAGAACATGGTGCAAAGCGTGTAGGAACGGCTTTGGTGACATTGGAAAAACCATTGAATTTTGGCAGTCCTGATAATGACCCTGTATCTGTCGCATTATTTTTATGTGCTCCCAACAAAGATGAGCATATTCAATTGTTAACAGATATTGCCACTTTATTTGAGGATGAAGAATTCTTAGATGCGGCCGTTGACTTTGAAAGTATCGATGATGTTCAAGCATTCCTGGCAGAGCATTTAGACGAGCAATAATACGTTTAGAAGGAGGCAAGTATGATTTCTGTATTAACTGTATGTGGTAATGGTATTGGTTCTAGCTTGATGTTAAAAATGAAAATTGAAGAAATTTGTGCTGAAAATGGTATCGATGCACAAGTTGAATCTATCGATTTTAACGCGGCTCAAGGTCGTAAGGCAGACCTCATTGTAACTGTGAAAGAGTTGGCTGAACAATTTGACGATAAAAATGTTGCTATTGTTCGTAGCTATATTAATAAAAAGAAGATTACAGAAGATGTTCTTGAAGCATTAAAACAAGCTGCTCAATAATATGTAACAATTATATAGGAGGTAGTGCCATGGAAATGGTATTAGAGTTCTTGCGTGATGTGCTGTCTCAACCGGCACTTTTGATTGGTATTATGTCATGTATAGGCTTGATCGCCTTGAAACGTCCGTTTCATAAAATAATGACGGGTACATTAAAACCTATTCTCGGGTATTTAATGTTAGCTGCAGGTGCGGGTGTTATCGTTAGCAATCTTGACCCATTGGGAAAAATGATTGAACATGGATTCCATATTACTGGTGTAGTGCCAAATAATGAAGCTATCGTAGCTGTTGCACAAAAGGTACTTGGCGTTGAAACAATGTCTATTCTTGTTGTAGGCTTATTGATGAACTTATGTATTGCACGTTTCACCAAGTTTAAATATGTGTTCTTAACAGGTCATCACAGCTTATTTATGGCATGCCTTATGTCTGCCGTACTTGGTACAGCCGGTTTATCCGGTATGGAACTCATACTTGTAGGTGGTTTCTTAATGGGGGCTTGGTCTGCCATTTCTCCAGCTATTGGTCAAAGTTATACATCCAAAGTGACAGATGGTGATGAAATTGCCATTGGTCATTTTGGTAGTTTAGGCTACTATTTATCGGCTTGGGTTGCTAAATATGTTGGTAAAGCTGAAGATAGTACAGAAGATATTGAAATACCAGAAAAATGGGGCTTTTTACGGGACTCAACATTATCTACCGCATTGACTATGATTGTATTCTACTTAATTGCGGCTTTTGCGGCTGGTTCCGAGTTTGTAGCCACTTTATCCGGAGATATGAGCCCATATTTATATGCTGTTATAAGTGCTATGAACTTTGCTGTTGGTGTAACAATCGTATACTCTGGTGTGCGTATGATCTTAGGTGATTTAATTCCTGCATTCCAAGGCATTGCTACAAAAATTATCCCTAATGCAATTCCAGCTGTAGATTGTGCCGTATTCTTCACCTATGCTCCAACTGCGGTGGTATTAGGTTTCCTTAGCTCCTTTATAGGTGGTATTATCGGTATGCTTATCCTTGGTGCTGTAGGTGGCGTATTAATCATTCCTGGTCTTGTGCCACACTTCTTCTGTGGTGCCACTGCAGGTATTTATGGCAATGCTACTGGTGGCCGTCGTGGTGCAGCAGTAGGCGCTTTCCTAAATGGTTTGGCTATTACATTCTTGCCAGCTTTGGCGCTTCCTGTTCTTGGTCAATTAGGCTTCCAAAATACAACCTTTGGTGATGCAGACTTTGCCGTAATGGGTCTAGTATTAGGTAATGCTTATGAATGGGTAGGTATGGCAGGTATTTATGGCATTGTAGCTATTGCCGCTTTAGTACTCATTGTTCCTAACTTTATTAAAACAAAGGGTAAAGTTATTAACTACGTAGAAGAGGATTAATGAAAATAACTGAGCAACATCGTAATGTAGTTGTTCGATATGTATTCCTGACTATTGGGGCCATAAGTTTTGCCCTTGGTACAGCAGGTATCGTACTACCACTATTGCCAACAGTTCCTTTTTATATGCTAACGTTATTTTGTTTGGCTCGTGGATCTGAACGACTCCATAAAATGTTTTTGGCGTCTAGTTTATATCAAAAGACTGTTGCTGCTTATGAACGCGATAAAGCGTTGACATTGCGGGCAAAGTTGTCCATTCTCGTATCCGTTAGTGCCATAATGACAATTGGTGCCTATTTTAGTCAAGATATGCCTATTGCTCTAATGGTTATGGGCATTATATGGGTAGCTCATGTCATAGCATTAGCTTTTATTATTAAAACAAAAAAATAGAAACTTATATCCTTAGTTTTGAATATAGCCTCATGAATTAAGTTCTTGTAGTTTAATTTATGAGGCTTATTTTATAGCACACTAACTATATCTTAATGATGATATTAATTATTCTATATTACTAAAGCTAACTAGCTTATATTTTTAAATATAAAATGAATTATTACTATTTTGAAGTTGACAATGACTATCAATAAGTATACTATAATATAATATTATTAATTTATGTTTATAGAATTTGTGTATATGGTGATAGTATGAATCCACATAATCATGCGGCCTCACATGCTGGAACATCTATGTCAAGGTATACGGTGTTTGACGGTATCGATCTAATGTTTCTAGATGTGAAGCAAGAGACGATTCAATTTTATGCTAAATCACATACCAAGACGTTTGCTATAAATCACTGTGAAGAAGGGCGCATAGAGTGCAAGTTTTCATCTGGTGAGTATTTATATATGGGGCCAGGGGATATGTCGTTAGGTTGGCATATACGCTCTGATTATCAACATGAAAATTACTTTCCTACAAAATTATTTAAAGGAATTGTATTATTAGTAGATGTTGAAAAAGCTCAACCCGTATTAGATGCACTTGTTAGTGATTCTCGAATTGATTTGACTGAGTTGGCCAATCGGTTTTGTGAGCATTCTGATTTTGGTATGATGATGGAAGAAACGGAAACTGTTCGTCACATTTTTTCCAGTTTATATAATGTGTCAGATCAAATAAAAGAGCACTATTTTAAATTAAAAGTGATTGAAATCTTTTTATTATTATCTGTTATCTCTACAGCTAATCCTGAAAAGAGAAGTACCTATAGAAAGCAACAGGTAGATATTGTAAAAGCTGTAAGTGAATATGTATCAACACAGTTTATGAAGCGTATTACTATTGATTCCTTGTCTGAACAGTTTGATATTCCTACATCTACCCTGAAACGTTGCTTTAAAGGTGTATTTGGTACAACCATACATCAATATCTAAAAGAATGTCGTATTAATGCGGCGAAGCGATTGCTTCAAGACTCAGATCAGTCTATTTTAGAAATCGCTAATGCGGTAGGGTATGAGAATGGTAGTAAATTTACTAGTGCATTCAAAGAGGCTACTGGTGTAACGCCAAGTGCTTATCGTAAGGTCTAAATAATTTGGACCTTATATTATCCTAGCTAAAAATTTTTGTGCTTTAGGCTAAGTTTGATAGTCTATGAAAATTAAATATTGTCCTAAACGTATATTTTTGGTCTATTCGGAGTAGATATGTATAATACACTTTGCTACTATTAAACCTGTAAATGATTTTCAATGTCATTTGGTTATAGTGGTAAAGTGTATTTTTATATGCATGGTTAAATATATGTGTGGAGGAAATTTAATGAATAGGAGTTGGGTGCGGGCAAGGAGATATGTCATACTATCCTGCGCAGTAGCGTGCTGGTTGCAAATGCCGGTGGTTATGGCGGACAATGCGACTGTAACAACCGATGTGGTTCATGTTCGCGGTACATGGGCTGAAGAGCAGGCAAAACAAGAGTCTCAACAGACGACGATTATCACGAAGAAGGATATTGTCAAAAAGCAGGCAAAATCCGTAGAAGATATTGTATTTTCCGAAACTGGCGTATCTAGAACCGTCGATTCGATGGGGCGCGTCGGCGTATCTATCCGTGGAGCGGATCCTCGTCATACCTTGATTCTTGTGGATGGACAGCCTGTGATGGGCGACCTTGCCAAATATCAAGGTGCTGGTGATGAATTACAACGTCTCGGTACAGAAAATGTGGAACGTATAGAAATTATCCAAGGTGCAGCTAGTGCTAAATACGGATCCGATGCCATCGGTGGTGTTATCAATGTTATTACCAATAAACCGCGTAAGACCGCTGGCCTTCAGTTTAATGGGGAAGGTCGTAGAACTAAAGGCGACGGTGATATCGTACCGTTTTCCAATTTCTTTATGCGCGCTGATTCCGGCTCATTAGGTAAGTTAAAAGTTAATATTCACGGTAGTAAACGTGATATTATGCCTATTTATGCTAGCGAGCGGCGTCGTATCAGCGCTATGACCAATGATGAAGATCACGGGTTTTTAAAGAATTCCCTACGATATTACGGTACAAATTCCAATATAGGTTTGGCCGCTACGTATGATATTAATGATAAACAGTCTTTGGGAGTCCGTATCGATAGGTATAATGAAGACTTGGAACGATATGTAAAGCGCAGTACTTCTTATTTGGAACCTCAGGTTCATTACAAACGGGATTTAGATAGGAACAATCTTAATTTGACGTATACTGGTCAGGACAATAAGAGTTCGTGGAAAGCGGAGCTGAATTATACTCGGACCAAAGAAGATGATGTAACATTAACCAGTGACTACGGGAACAGTACCTATGAAGGGAAAAATACATTAAACTATGTGGATAATGTAGATCATCGTCAATGGAGCGTAACACTCGGGGCAGATACGCAAGTCAATAAGAAACATCTCTTGTCTTATGGTATTGGGTTTATACGGGAGACAGGCGAAGGTAGCAGACTTAAAAATGCGCCTCATACCTATAAACGGCATATCGACCCCTGGGATTATGATAAAAGTCTGGCAGTAAAAAACGGTGTTCCTTCATCCACAATTTATGACCATTCTTTCAGAAAAAACGAGGCCGGTGTAGAGCAGTGGAATAAGGAGAAAGAATGGTATAACGGAGATAAAAGCAAGCCAAACACATTGCCGGAATTTACTTATGAAGAATATCTTCAATATTTGGATCCCCAGGCGGGGATTGATTCAGCGGCCGCAATGGGGCTTGTGGACGGCCCCGTGACGGAGCGTACGCTGAAAAAACGGAATCCTGAAGCTTATGCGCGATATCAGCAGTTTGCTAAACGTTTATTAGCGGAGAATAAAGAATTTATTGAAGACTATCATTTTAATAAGGAGGGCCGAAAAGATGAAAACGGTAAGTATTATCCAGCACTTTATGATGCCTATTTACCGAGCTTTTACTATGGCGCCGTACCGGATTTTGATTCTACGAAGTTGAAATTAAACGGAGCTTATTTTAAAGAAGAATATTTAAAACGCGTTAATCAACAGACCGCAGGACGTGCGGAGATCAAGAAGCAGAATTTCTTTATTCAGGATACGTGGCAGGTTAATAAAAATACTACTTTATCACCAATTATAAGACTGGATCATAGTGATTTATTCGGCTCTAACTGGTCTTTTAATTTCGGCATGACTCACAATGTACATGGAAATGTACACCGCAGATTAAAGGCTAATGTGGGTACCAGCTATACGGAACCCGGTATGGGCGAGCTGTATTATAACTGGGAAATGTATGGCCCGAATATTACAAATGCCACAATCGGTGGCGGTGAAGCCCGATTAGGTTGGTATTGGGTTGGAAATCCGAACCTTAAACCAGAGAAATCCATGAATTTCGATCTTTCTTTGGAAGGGGAAAATAAAAATACCTATGGTAAAGTAACCGTATTCCACAATAATATTCGGAATTATATGTCGATTTACAATACGGGATATTTGATGGATTTTTATCCTCAATATGATGAATCTACCACATATGGAGCGGCGAAATTTGCGCATGCGCCGGATATGATTTACAGTTTCCGTAATATCGGCAAGGCCCAAATCACAGGTCTTCAATTTGAAGTGAAACAGACTTTGAATAAGCACTGGAAAGCTCGTTTGGGATATACGTATTTACGAGCGCTTAATAAGAGCGATAAAGATATGCCTCGTGAATTACTGGATAAACCTCGTCATAAAGTGGATATCGGTGTAGATTTTGAGGATAAGTCTAGCGGATGGAGCGGTAGCCTGTGGGGCGATTATTATATTCATATGCTGGATAGTAACTCCTTGTCTGGTGGCGGTAATTATATGGTATCTTATATTGATCCTAATAATTCCGATCGTTCCGTTATCAGATATAATTTGAATAATAGAAGAACCGCCGATATGTATGAACATAAAACTTACGGCATATGGAATTTGATGATTCAAAAGAAGATTGATAAGGATTCACGAATCTATTTCGGTATTGATAATCTCTTTAACCATCGTGATGATGATCGGGCTTTATCGGCTCGAGTATATCGTATTGGATTAAATATGAAATTCGGTTTCGGTTCAGGTGAAAGTAAAACGAAACTTACGAAGGAGCAGTTTGAATCGTTACCTCCGGTTATGCTGCAAGATTTTATTACGCGTCCTTTCGATACAGACAGAAAACGAGGTACGGAATTGGTAGGTGACTATCGTGTACGTAATGATAGTCATCTTGGATCCGATCGTCCTGCTACGCGGGTGACGACTACTAGTTACGTATCCGACGAGGCGGCAAAGAATCTGGCGGATCGGAAGGAACACGGCTTGAATCAACGTATACGTGTCGGTGTCGATGCTCGCATTAACGATAATACGAATATACGTGTTGTAGGCAGTGCTTCTGGCCAAGCTGGTGTAGATAGCAGTCATGAAACAGAAGGCTCTAAAGGCTTTAATCATCAACGTCTCGAAGAAGTAGATGTAACACATCACGGTTCTAAATGGGATCATAGTGTTGGTCGTATTACTGAATCTATGGGGGTTACAGGTTATTGGTTTAATAAAGAATATGACGGTCTTCGTAGTGTTTGGACGAATAAGAATACTCAAGTCCGTATCGGTGTGGGAACCTTTAAACATAGTACGGGAATTAGCGATAGTGCTTATACTCATGCTATTTATACGCATTTTAAACGGGTTCCAACGGTAGAGGAATTCTTAGGTGTTACTATGGATTCGGACGGTGCCAATAAGGAACTCATCGTACCAAATGCAGGGAATACTATTAATTTCTATCAGCAATTAAAAGCCTTGCGCGATAAGGAAGGCACCTTAGATGCGGAGGTAGGTACATTAAAGAAGAAAATCGATGATATGACTTCCGATATCTGGTCTAAAGAATTTATTGACGGCATGTCCGCGGATCAACTGGCTCCATTAAAAGCGGAGCTGGCAAAGTTGGAAGCATCTTTGCCGGATGTGGAAGCTCGTGTGGCGAAAGAACGGGAACCGTTGCGAGCTGCGCAGTTTGATGTGTTGCGCCGGATGCAGGAAATTGCGGTGAAAGCTTATGGTGCGGATGCGGCTAAACAGACTGTATCGATTAAGATGCCGGATGTGTCAGTAACGTATTCTTATAAATCGCGATACTATGATGAAGATGATGAACAATGGTATGAAGATGAACGTACTTTCACTCAGAAAATCGCACCGGGAACGATTGGGCTTGATAAGAAAAACCCATTGTTTGAAATGAAGTTGAGTGATACCTCTGTTCTTGCTAAGGGCGGAAAACCGTTTATTTCAAATTGGTACAATCAGAATAAGTCGGCTATCGTAGAGGCGTATCGTGCCAAGGCGAAAGATATAGCAACCTATAGTTTCGGTAATAATCCATATACGATGAAATTTGAAGATAATGCCTTTGACGGGCTAGACGAGTCTATTTATAAGGCAAATGTCGTTGATATTAACGACTCTGGCACGTCCGGTCTTATTAACGTAAAAGGAAGTGCCTATTATCCTTCTATGATAGCTTCGTACTTTAATAGCTTGGCTCGAATGCTTGAAAAAGCGGACGGCAACAGTCGTTTGCCGAGAGAAGCGTTAGGAAAATATACAGGTGCTGTTATTCCTTCAATAGGTGTCGTATTGGAGCGGGATACAATTCCACCAATTGAAAAGGCTGCCTATGTTCAAGTTAAACATATGGTAACACCTCGACTTGGCTTAGCTGCATGGTACTTGCGCTCCTTTGGCGGTAGTGACTATCGCTTCTATACGGCGAATGGTAATGCTACAGAAGCGCATGAATTCAACAATATGGCTAATATTTTCGGTCTTGGAGCTAAGTATCAATTAAATCATAATGTAAGTATTTCCTTCGACTATGGACAAAACCGTAGTGACTTTGGTCGCTTCATGAATGGCAATACTCATTATGACCATAAGGCTGGATCTGCTCAATTCGATATCAAGGGGCGTGATATAGGTGGTGTACCTCATTTTTGGGCATTGCGCTTTGATGTTGGCCGCGCTGATATGAATAAACCTGGCTCTTGGAATGCCTATGTGGACTATAAATACTTTGCTCATGGCTCCTTCTTCGGCGGCAATGGCACAGAGGCTGTACCTGACCGTTACTTGGATGGTATTAAGAGCTTTACCTTTGGTGGTGGCTATGTGCCAACTAAAGATCTTCTTTTACAAGCATTCTATACATTTGATGCTAAAGGGATTAATAAACGAGATACCTTATATGGATCTGAAAACTTCAAACTTGGGAATTATACTCGTTTCCAAATGACGTATAAATTCTAAAAATTATGTCCGATTTGTCCGAAACGTATATTTTTGGTCTATTCGGAGTAGATATGCAAGATACACTTTGCTAACATTAAAATGTGAATGATATTCAATGTCATTATATGTTAGTGAAGTGTATCTTTTTATATTTGTGTGTAAGATACAAGATATATGTTTAGTTATAAGTTTAGGAGGGCACAATGAACCGGTGGGGACATACAAAGCGTACCATAATCCTGTCTAGTGCAGTTGCCTTGTGGCTTAGCGCGCCTCTAGTGGTTTGGGCAGATAATGCGACTGTCACTACAGATGTTGTTCATGTGAAAGGCACATGGGCAGAAGAAGAAGCAAAATTGAACTCACAGCAAGTGCAAATCATTACCAAGAAAGAGATTGAAAAGAAACAGGCGAAGTCCGTCGAAGATATTATTTTTACACAAACAGGTGTATCTAGAACAGTTGATGCTATGGGACGTGTTGGCGTGTCCATTCGCGGTGCAGAAGCGCGTCACACTCTCATCCTCGTAGATGGTCAACCAGTGCTAGGTGATTTTGATAAGTACTCTGGTGCGGCAGATGAAGTACAACGTTTGGGCACAGAGAATGTAGAGAGAATTGAAGTTATTCAAGGTGCGGCTAGTGCTAAATACGGATCCGATGCAGTAGGTGGTGTAGTTAATATCATTACTAAAAAAGCACAAAAGAAACCATCCGTACAATTTAATGCTGAAGGCATGCGTCGTAAGAGCGATGGCGATGTGTTTCCGTTCCAAAACTTCTTCATTCGTGCCGATTCTGGTCAAATGGGCAAGTTAAAGGTTGGTTTATCAGGTAGTAAACGAGATCTTATGCCTGTTCTAGCATCTGTTAAACGGCGTGCCTCTGGGATGGCCTTTGATTACGCAAAACATAACTTCAAGCCAAATGTACTTCGTTACTATGGTGATGCGGCAGATATCGGCCTTGTAGCGACCTATGAGGCAAATGATAAAAATAAGGTGGAATTGCGACTCAATCGGTACACGGAAGATCTTGTACGCGATGTTAAGCATTCCGACTCCGACTTAGAGCCACAACAACACTTCAAACGTACCGCAGATCGTAATACAGCTAACTTGCAATGGTCCTCTAGAGCTGGAAAGAGTGACTGGACGGTAGAAACTAATTACTCTCGTATTAAAGAAAATGACGTAGCCCTCATTAACTATACAGGTCGTTCCGCTTATGAAGGCTCTAATGAGTTGCGTTATATCGATAACATCGATCATCGTCAATTAGATATTCGAGTCAATGCAAATACGCAAGTCAATAAAAATCATTTGCTAAGCTATGGTGTTAGCTATGCTCGTGAAGAAGGCTCTGGTAGTCGCTTAAAGAGTTCTCCTAATACAAGTACGATGTACATTGATCCTTGGGATTACGATAAAAGCTTGTTAGTAGACCGCCTTGATCGTCTCGTGCGACGTAAAGGTGATAACAGTATTAAAGTTTACTCTCACATCCATGATTATAAATTCATTAATTCCGGTGGCGGCATGCCGCAATGGGATATGGATTATGAATATTATGGTGCAGCGAATGATGCGCAAAAACCGGGGATTACATATGATGATTATGTGAATTATGGTTTATCTGAAAGCAGACTCAGTGAATGGTCAAGCACATCGCCGAATAATCAGCCAGTAACGGATGAATTCAAGAAGCGATATTATGCTTTGGAAAATCGGTTGAAATCGGAAAATCCTGAAATGGCGGCGCATCGTGCAAATATCGTAGGCGACTATTTTAAATATGGTGAGTCTAACGATCCAGAAATGCGTAAGAAAGCGCCTAAGCTAAATGGTAAGGCTTTCTTGGAAGAGTACCGTAATCGCGACCAACGCTTGACTACTGGTAGTGGTACGATTCGTAAAATAAACGCTTATATTTCTGATACATGGCAAGTCAATAAGAATTTAACATTGTCTCCAATTGTGCGTTTTGATAATAGTAGCTTGTTTGGTTCTAACGTATCTGCATCCTTGGGGATGACATATAACGTTAAGGGTAATACACATCGCAGATTTAAAGCCAATGTAGGTACTGGTTATACAGAACCTGGTATGGGCGAATTGTGGTATAACTGGGAAATGTATGCTTCTAACCCTGTAGGGATTGGGGTAGCAAAACTCGGTTGGTATTGGGCTGGCAATCCTAATTTGAAACCAGAAAAATCAGTCAATTTCGACATGAGCTTGGAAGGTGAAAATAAAAATACATATGCACGCGTAGGTGTATTCCATAACCGTATTAAGAACTATATGTCTGTATACTTCACTGGTGATTTTATGGACTTCGCACCATATCTTAAAGGTGATGCGAAATACCAACGTGCACCGGATATGATTTACAGCTTTAAAAATATTGGTAAAGCTGAAATTACAGGGTTGCAAGCGGAAGTACAACAAAAATTCGGCAAATATTGGTCTGGTAAATTAGGTTATACATATTTACACGCCATTAACAAAAGCGACCCATCCATGCCACGTCAATTATTGGATAAACCAATGCACAAAGTTGATATTGGCATTACTTATGATAATCCTAAATCCGGTTGGAATGGCTCCATCTGGGGTGATTACTATATCAATATGCTTGATAGTAATACTCTTAATAACGGCGGTAACTACTGGCCAGATATCTTGTCTGGTGATGCAGGCGTTTATAAGAAACAAATGTATGAAAAGAAAACATTTGGCATTTGGAATGTAATGATTCAAAAACGTTTCAATAAAAATGCCATGATGTATTTCGGTATCAACAATATCTTTAACCATCGCGATGATGATCGTGCTACACAAGAACGCGTATACCGCATGGGTGTTAACCTTAAATTTGGTGGTGGCGATGGTAGTAAAACTACGGCCATCGGCAAAACTAAGAATGGTGCAAACGTTAATGCTACAGGTGCTAATATAGCTAATGGTGAAGTGGTAAATTCTGAATCTGGTGTACAAAACGTAGCTGATGTAGTTCGTTTAACTGACTTTATTCGTTCTGATTTTGATACTACTAAAGAACGTGGTATTACAATGGTTGGCGACTATAGAGCGCGTTGGATGGCACATGATGGTTCTAATAGACCGCAATCTCCATTTAGAGCAAACTCTGCCATCGGTTCTGCAAAAGCCAATATGTACGATGCTAATCGTCATAGTTTTGAACAACGCTTACGCCTTGGCTTTGATGCTCGACTCAATGAGTTCACTAACCTCAAAGTTATCGGTAGCATGAGTGGCATGAGTGGAGTAGATACAAGCTGGACAAAATCTGATTCCAAAGGTCTCAACCATCAACGACTCGATACAGTTGATCTTACAAGACGCGTTAAGAAATGGGACGTATCCGTAGGGCGTTTAACTGAGCCTATGGGCGTTAGTGGCTACTGGTTTGGTCAATCATATGATGGCGTTCGTGCTGTTTGGAATGGCCATGATTCTCAAGTTCGTATTGGTGTTGGTACTTTCAAACATAGTACAGGTATCACTGATTCTGCATATACACATGCAGTGCATAAAGTTATCTTTAGACCACCAACAGCAGCTGAATTGATTGGTATCAATCGTGATGATTATCCATATGATATCAACAGTGCTACAAAATCTGGTTCAGATGGTGAAAGAAAAGATTCTGATGCTCCGGCAGCACCAGATAGTCCTAATGGCATTTATGATTCGACTTATAAAGGCAAGACTAATAGCCTTTATTTCTATCAACAGCTTAAAGATTTGCAAGATGAATATGAAGCTTATAAGGCTACATTAAATCTAAATTGGAGTAATCCAAACCGCGATCAAGAAATTGAAAAGGCTAATGCTAAGTTAGCAGAAACACAACAAAAACAAGCTCAAGTTATGAGTCGTTTACAAGATATTCTTACAAAAGCATATCCTAAAGAGATGGCTGAGAAAAAATTCTCCCTCGATATTCCATCTGGTGGATATACAATGTACGAAATTACTAATAAGAAAACAGGGGAAAAACTCTATAAGACTGGTGAGCTTATGTATAATGTGAACTCTCCGTTATACCCTGAATATCTAAAAGATAAGGCAAAAGGTCTAATCGTACCTACTGATAATAAAGAAGCTTTGTTGAATCCAAAGGGTTATGTTGATAAGCATGGTAATGAGATTAATCAATCCATTTCAGAAATTGCTAAATATAATGCCACAGATAATTGGAAGAATTATAATAATGGTTCGCTTGATGAAGTTTGGGTAAAACAAGCTGATGGTACATTTAAGAGATCTTATGATTACTATGGTCAACCATCTAGTGATTACGAATTTACTGGTTTCTTAGGGGCTAAGACTTATAAATATGATAGTGGTAAATACGTATTTAGCGATTATGATGCTAAAGATGCCTTATATAAGAAGAACTTTACAATGTCCTATAACGATTATGGTGAAGGTGGTTCTTATTATGGTTG
Organism: Veillonella parvula; assembly: GCA_959601155.1. Classification (GTDB taxonomy): domain Bacteria; phylum Bacillota; class Negativicutes; order Veillonellales; family Veillonellaceae; genus Veillonella; species Veillonella parvula_R. Next base: position 40,333 of record CAUGOU010000002.1, read on the forward strand.
GGGCATGCCAAATGCTATGTATAACTATATGTATAATCTTGAAAATGTTGTACATGATGCAGAGTCTGAAAATAAATTACCACGCGAAGCAATCGGTAAGGTCATTGGCAACTTGATCAGAACAGAAGGTGTAGTTCTTGAAAAAGATACTGTGCCAGCTATCGATAAGGCCGCATTTATTCAATACAAGAAGCAAATTGGCTCTCGACTTGGGTTACAAGCTTGGTACTTACGTTCCTTTGGCGGTAAAACACATACATATTTAAATGCTAATGGGAACAGTAATGATGAATACAGTTTCTCCGATGTAGCTCATGTGTTTGGTATCGGTGCTAAGTATCAACTTGGTGCTAATGCAGCTGTTACGGTTGATTATGGTCAAAACCGTTCTAACCTAGGACGTTACCTCAATGGTAATACCGTATATCAACATGAACGTGGCACAGCAGACTTTACTCTAAAAGGTCACCAAATGGGCGGCACACCACACTTCTGGATGGCTCGTCTAGATATTGGGCGTGCTGATCTAGATGTTCCGAAATCTTGGAATGCGTTCATCGATTACAAATACTTTAAACATGGTTCCTTCTTCGGTGGCAATGGTACGGGCGCAGTACCTGATCGTTATTTAGATGGTGTTCGTAGCTTTACATTTGGTGCCGGCTATGTACCGCGTAAGGACTTGCTCCTTGAAGCATTCTATACATTTGATGCGAAGGGCACTAATAAACGAGATACTTTATATGGTAGTGAAAGCTTTAAGTTAGGCGATTATACACGAATTCAAGGGACCTATAGGTTCTAATGCTCAGTCTGTAAACAGGCAGAAAGGTTACAAATATGGAAAATTTAAATTATGTCATTCACTTATTTCATAGTGGTGGGTATGTAATGTATCCATTGTTACTCTTGTCTTTCATGGTTATCGCTATAGCTGCAGAACGTGCTTTCTTCTATCGTAAGTATGCAGGCAAAACATTTGTTGTAACTCATGCAGTAAATGAATTTGCAAAACTACAACGTTGGGATGAAATCGATAAAGTCATTAAAGAGAACCCTTCTATTGCAAGTCGTATTGCGGAAGCAGGTTTAAAAAATGATTCTAGCGAAGAAGCAATGAAGACAGCCTTTGCTGATCAAATGGGGGTTGATGCAGTTGGCTTCCGAAAATATATGGACTACTTAAGTGCAACAGTTACAATCTCTCCATTATTGGGATTGCTTGGTACGGTAACAGGTATGATAGGTTCTTTCAGTATCCTTGACTCCGGTGCCGGTGCATCTGCCATTACTGGTGGTGTAGGTGAGGCTCTTATCGCTACAGCATCTGGTTTATGTGTAGCCATAATGGCGTTTATCGTATACACAATCTTTAGTCATCGTTTGGATTCCATTATTAACCAAATTGAAAATATGTGTGTAAATATTGTTACAGCTAAACGAGAAGGGTGGAAATAGTTATGAACTTGCAAAGCTTTCGTATGAAAACTAAGCCGGAATTCATGATTATTCCAATGATTGATATCATTTTCTTCTTGTTGGTATTCTTCATGATGAACAGCTTGCAAACAGTGGCTCAAAAAGCCTTGTCTGTACAATTACCACAGGCTACTAGTGCTTCTGCACCGGCTCAATTACCAGTGGTTCTAACATTAGATGCAGAGGGTCATATTACGATTGATAACAAGCCAATGAGCATTGACGATGCTGAGGCAATGGTAAAACAACGTATCCAAGAAAACCCTAATGCTAGTGTTATCTTACAAGCTGATAAACGAGCGGCTCATGGTCAAGTAGTAGCAATCATGGACATGTTAAAACAATCTGGCGTTAAACGCTTAGCTATTGCAGCTGAACAGAAAGGATAACTATGGGACTAGGCATATCATGGAAAAAAGCAGCCATTATATCCGCCGTAGTTCATCTTATTGCTCTCTTTATTGCTGTAATCTTTTTTGTAGTGGTTCCAGCCATTCAAGAAATGGATACCTATGAAATCGATCTCACACAAAGTGTGCTCGATGATGGTGGCAGTGGACATGCTGGTGGTGGCGGAGGCAACAGAGCCGATCTGTTCCCTAAACCATTGTCAGCAGATGAAGTAGCGGCAAGAACAAAGGCTGTTGTAGCAAATGTTGAACCATCTACCGCAACAGATATTCCTGATGCAGTAGATGTGGCAGCTAAAGCAAGCGAAAATAAAGGCAATACATCCGGTGATAATTCCGCTGTTGGTGGCACAGGCCCTGGATCTGGTGGCGGTTCTGGTGGTGGTCATGGTACCGGCGAAGGTACTGGCGTTGGTGATGGTAGAGGCCATGGTACTGGTACAGGTGATGGTACCGGTGAAGGTGATGGTCATGGTACAGGTAAAGCAGCGTTCAATGTAGAGGGCTTTTATGCAGCTGTAGATAGCCAAAAACAAATTCCTTATGCGGCTATTAAGCGTAAAATGAACGTAGATGTTACAATTAATGTAATGGCTAAATTAGATACTAATGGTAATTTAATAGACGTATATCCAACTAGTGGTGGGGATGAGATATTTGTAGAAGCGGCTCTTGATGCAGTGCGACGAGCGACTCCGTATCCAAATGAAACAGGGGATATACAACCAGTAGAAGTTCCTGTACACTTTGTAGTACAGGCCGATGGCGAAGATGAAGAAGAATAAATATATCTAAGTAATAAAGGAGATAAATATGAAATCTATTATTTTATATTCTTCCCTTACGGGAAATACTAAAAGTGTAGCGGAAGCAATGGCTTCCGTTATGCCTGAGGGAACACCTTGCGTTTCTGTAAAAGATGCACCTGAAAATTTAGCTGATTATGATACAGTATTCGTAGGTTTCTGGGTGGATCGCGGTACAGCGAATAAAGAAGCAGCAAAATTGATTGAAACTTTAAAAAATCCTAATGTGGTATTCTTTGCCACACTAGGAATGTATGCTGATTCTGATCATGCTCGTGAAAGTATCGAGAAAGCATCTGAATTGTTGCCTAACAAAGAAGCTCTTGTAGATGGCTTCGTATGCCAAGGTAAAATCGATCCTAAAGTAATCGAAATGATGTATAAAATGTTCCCACCTGGATCTGCACATGGGCAAAGCCCAGAGCGCGATGCGTTACATAAAGCGGCGGAAACTCATCCAGATGAACAAGACTTTGCAAATGCAAAAGAATTTACTAAATCTGTACTTGCAAAGTTACAAGCCTAATTTCTGAAAGGGGATTGGAGTATGAGTTTAGCAAGTTTTTTTGAATCCATTCCGGAGAAACAACGAAATCTACAATTAGGTTTCAAATGCGATAATCCGATGAGTGGTGCATTTCCTCATAAACGGGTTGTTCATGCAGGCCTTAATGGTACGCTCGTTTCTCCGAAAGAAACACAATCTGTTTGGGATACATTGATGAATGGTGTTCCTAAAAAGGGTGAAATGCAATGCGCTTACATTCATATTCCGTTTTGTAAGACAAAATGCACATATTGTGGCTTCTTCCAAAACGGTACGAGTCAAAGTGTTGAAGACCAATATATTGATGGTCTAATTAGCGAATTAAAGCTCGCAAGTGAACGTCCGAGATTAAAAGATGGTTTGATCCATGCCGTGTTTATCGGCGGTGGCACACCAACATCTTTATCACCGACAAACTCTGAAAGATTGCTCAAAGCCATTAAAGAGTACTTGCCATTGGCAAACGATTATGAGCTTACCTTAGAGGGTCGTATTCACGATTTGATTCCTGAAAATCTTGAAGTTTGGATGGCAAACGGCGTTAACCGTATGTCCATCGGCGTACAATCTTTCAACACAGAAGTGCGTCAAATGGTAGGTCGTTTAGATACAAAAGAAACTGTATTAGAACGGCTAGCTGCTTTAAAAGCTTATGGTCAATGCTCTGTCGTTATTGACTTAATCTATGGCTTGCCTGGTCAAACTATGGAGGTATGGGAACAAGACTTAGCAGATTTGGTAAGTTCTGGCGTTGATGGTGCAGACCTATATCAATTAAATGTATTTGATGGAAGTGATCTCAATAAAGACATTGAAAATGGGAAAGTTCCTGCTGCAGCCACAACAGCGATGCAAGGGGATATGTTCGAATTCGGTCGACAATACCTAGATGCGCGATCTTATCGCCGATTGAGTGCCGCACATTGGAGTGCTAATAATCGTGAGCGTAGCCTATATAACACTCTAGCTAAATCGGGTGTCCCAATGTTCCCATTTGGTAGTGGTGCAGGTGGTAACGTCGATGGCTATGGCATGATGTTACATCGCGCATTAAAACCATATGAAGATATGGTAAGCCGTGGTGAAAAACCGTTTATGGCACTAATGAAACAAAGTGAATTACAACCTATCGTTAATCAAGTAGTAAGCCAACTAGAACAAGGTTTCCTCAATATTATGAGCTTAGTAAAGATGGATTCAAGATTAGATGAATTGAACTGGCTCTACAAATTATGGGAAGAACGAGGCCTTGTTGTTTATAATGGTTTACTTTACAAATTGACTGCAGCCGGTGAGTTCTGGACTGTAAATCTTACACAAAGTACATTAGAAGCTGTTGAATATATCTTGACTGGTAAGAACTCCTTCGCTGTAGAAGCAGTAGCGGCTCAGGATACAAAAACAACTTCTAAAGAGAATCCTAATCAACAAGTACGTGGCATTGGTCAAGGAAAAGCGAATATTTCTGTGCCAACGGATGAGGATTCTGAGACACAACGTAAAGAGGCTCTTATTACTAAGGCGAAAGCTGAAATTTCCAAGAGCGGTGCTTCTGGAGAGTCTGCAGAACGAATGGTGCAAGCTATGTACAATTTGAGCGCTGACGAAATTGAATATATGATGGAACGTATGATGTCCTAAACTATTATGTTACACCTCAATTCTAACAACCTCTGGGAATAACTAATTTATAATAAACAAGACATAATACGTAACATATAGGTGCTCTTTGTAGTACAAAGTAACCCCAGCCTTTGGTCTGGGGTTTACTTTTTATAGCGCGAAAGGTATTCTGTAGATATAAGACTTAAAGGGCTTTAAACAGTATAAGAATAGATATACAAACCTATAAGGCTATAAAAACTGATTACTGTTAAAATCATAAATTGATAAGAAAGATATTGAATCTATAAGATGTAAAGTAATATTGCTTATATAGCTAATTGTAGGCTTAGGGGGTTAGTATGAGTACATTTCCTCAAAAAAAGATAGATATATTAGGTATTGGAGCTAGTACATTAGACCGTTTTATCGTGGTTGATCATTATCCAACAGGTCGTGAGGTGCAGCAAGTTTTATCCTCGACCAACGATGGTGGTGGACCTGTAGCAACTGCCTTGGCCGTTGCAGGTAAATATGGTGCACGTACGGCCATGATTGATAGTATCGGTGACGATATGGTAGGGCAGCATATTTTAGATGATTTCAAAAAATATAATGTTAATACCGATTCTATTCATATTGAGGGACAGGCAAAAAGTGGTGTCGCTACAATCCTCGTAAAGCATAGTACTGGCGAGCGTGCCGTATTTTTTGAACGCTCTACTGCGCCAGAGCCAGTATTTTTAGATGCTCATAAGCAATTAATTAAAGAATCTTTTATTTTACATGTCAATGGACGGCATCGACAATTCATGTGTTCTGCCATGGCATTAGCACAAGAGGTTGGTACTATTATCTCCCTCGATGGAGGTGCACAGCGCTACGATGAAGAGATGAAATCTATTACAGAGGCAAGTCATATTGTTATTGTTGCTCGTGATTATGCTGAAAAGTATGCGGGCACTACTGATTTAGAAGAGGCTTGCCGTATTATTCATGAACGTGGCGCACTTATTGCAGGGGTTACGGATGGCGCTAATGGTAGTTATTTCGTATGGCCTGATGGAACTTTCTATCGCTGCCAAGCATTTCCTCAAGAACATGTAGTTGATACAACGGGGGCTGGAGATAGTTTTCATGGTGCATTTCTTTCAAAGCTTGTTACATTATTGAGTGAGTTAGCCCCCGTGGAAGGGTTAAAGACCTCTACATATGGTATAGATTTATTACAACATTGTGGACATTCTGATCTAGAAAAGGCTGCTATTTTTGCGTCCGCTGTAGCAGCTTTAAATACGCAAGGGATTGGTGGCCGTAGCCCTTTACCAAGTTTACAAGTTGTACATAAGTTAATGGGCTTGGAGTAAATCAGTATGTGGCACGATATTTCCCATTCTCATGTACAACGGTACATGCAACAAAATCCATATCGATTATTAGCGTTTAGCTTTCTAGGCGTCATGATTATAGGTACCCTATTGCTTATGTTACCGATGGCGAGTGCTCAGGGGCAAACGACGGCTCTTGTAGATGCCGCTTTTACAGCCGTATCTTGTGTTTCGGTAACAGGGCTGGCCACTGTAGATACTTATTATCATTGGTCTTTATTTGGTAAGCTTGTAATGGTTATCCTTATTCAGTTAGGTGGTTTAGGCATTGTATCTTTCACAACCATAATTGCTTTGCTTCTAGGTAAACGAGTAGGCCTTAAAAATCGTGTGCTTTTGTCTGAGGATGTCGGACAGGATGGTATGACTGGTTTATTACATATTACGAAAAAGTTAACGCTTTATACCTTTGCTATTGAACTTGTAGGAGGCATAATCTATACAATTCAGCTATATCCCTATATTGGACAGGTTGCACTGTATACAGGTATCATGCAAGCTATTTCCACCTTTTGTAATGCTGGATTTGTATTTTTTGATAATGATCTACCGTATGCCATGGTAGGGGACATATTATTTAATATCAATACAGCCGTGCTAATTGTGATCGGTGGTTTTGGTTATTTAGCGGCCTTTGACATATGGTCACATCGTAAGGTGCGACGATTTGTTGACTTAAAACTTCATACTAAGATTATGTTAGTAGGCACAATGACTCTTATTCTACTAGGGACCGTCATTTTCTTAGGAGTGGAATGGTCAAATCCAAAAACCTTTGGGTCATTACCGATTTGGAATAAAATAATGGCCTCTTTATTTCAATCGATTACGCCGCGTACAGCTGGGATTGCAACGGTTGATTATAATGCATTACATCCAATTACTTTGTTTGTTACCATTATTCTCATGTTTATTGGTGCTGGACCAAACTCTACCGGTGGAGGGGTTAAAATTAGTACCGTAGCAGTAACCATACTTGCATCGCGTACCTTGTTTAATAACCGTCCAGATACAGAGATTTTTGAACGTCGTATTTCATTAGTAACCGTGCTTAAAGCCAACGGGATTATATTTTTATCGCTCCTTCTTATTTTAATAGCCACATGTTATCTGGCCTGGGATGAGCCTTATGATTTTATCCGATTGTTATTTGAGGTTACGTCTGCCTTTGGGACTGTAGGCCTTACAACGGGAATTACGCCTGATTTATCTGAAAGCAGTAAATGGGTGCTGATGCTTGTTATGTTTACCGGTCGTGTTGGTGTTATGACCGTTATTGGTACATGGGCTCTTAGGACATCACCAACGAAGCCAATTGGGTATGCAGAAGAGAATGTATTGTTGTAATTGAGTAGAATAGTTAGCCTATCAGGAGATATAGCATGAAATATAAAACAATAGCTGTCATTGGTCTTGGACAATTTGGTACGACCATCGCCAAGATGTTAGCCTCTATGAATCATGAGGTTTTGGGTGTAGATATTAATCCAGAAATTGTACAAAAGGTTTCCCCCTATGTCACACATGCTATCGTAGCAGATACTACTGATGAAGAGGCTATTAAAGCCTTAGCTTTGAGCCAATTTGATATAGTTATTGTTGCTATTGGGGATAATATCCAGGCAAATCTTATGACTTCGATGTTATTGAAAGAAATGAAAATGCCTCATGTGGTTTCGAAAGCTGAAAATGCACTCCAAGGTAAGATGCTCAAGAAGATGGGGGTCGATATGGTTATCTATCCAGAATACGATGTAGCACAACGATTAGCTCAATCGTTGACACGAGAACATGTAATGGATTACCTACAGCTATCTAAAAGTATTAGCCTTATTGAAGTAGATATGCCAAAATTTTTGGTAGGCACTTGCTTGAAAGATTCTAATCTGCGTGAGAAATATAATCTTAATGCTGTAGGAATCAGGCGTGGGGAGGATTTAGAAGTCCCTCCTAATCCGTTTACGATTCTTTCAGCAGAGGAAAAACTATTAATCATAGGAAATAATTCTGATTTAGATGCATTAACAGTGTAGTAAGTATACGAAAGAGATATAAATATATCGAAAAAATATGATATAATAAGATAGAATTCAGTATAGGCCATACGTATTCGTATGGCCTTTTAATATAGAAATGAAGGTTATTATGACAGAGGAACAATATATAACGGCGCTGACCAATAACCCACATGGGATTCGAAATATTCCAAATCCTACAGAAGCTATGCAACTTACATGTGTGGGACAAAACGGCATGTTGTTACAATATATTAAAGAACCTACTCAAAAGGTTATTGAAACGGCGCTTTCACAAGCACCACGAGCTATACAATTCGTTGAAAATCCTACAGAAGAATTGTTAAAAGCCTTAGTGGAAAAAGATTGGGCGGTTTTAGAATATATCGACAATCCGTCTGATACATTAATAAAAAGTGCGTTAGCTCAATCAGGTTGGGCTATTCGCTATATTGCGAACCCATCTGAAGAATTGCAATTAGAGGCGGTGAAGGCGAATTATGATGCCTTACAATATATCAATGCTCCAAGCGAAGCTGTGCAGTTACAAGCCGTGCAAGAGAGTTACTTAGCCTTGCGCTACATTGATGAGCCTAGCGTAGCTGTACTAGAAGCAGCAGTAAAGCAAGATCCACAGGCAATGCGTCAGATTACAAACCTCACTAAGAACTTGGCCTTGCATTTATTTAAGGTAAGTGCGGCTATCGTCGGTTATATACCTAATACATTGGGCGTTACGGTAGACGAAATCAAAGATATAATTCTAGATGCCATTTCTAGCGATACCGTTGATGAAGACTATGTACGCGAGTTAATCAACAATAAAGCTATCGGTGGACGTCAATCCAAATGGCCTATTGATATATTGTCACTTATTGATAGGTATGGTACTAGAACTGTTAAGAAAATTGCAGTAGGCGAATATTTGAGATATTAGAACGGAGATACAATGAACTTTATAGATACAATGGCAAGCGTTGAGTTAGTGCTTGCTGCTAATCAAGTACCCTTGCTCGTCGGTGAGACGGGTATAGGTAAAACCTCTCTCGCAGCGCGCGTTGCAGAGGTACATAATTGGGAATTAGTAACTATTGACGGAAACCTTTTAAAAGAAGGTGAAATTGGTGGCTTGCCTACAGTAGAAACGGTGACTCATACGGATGGTCATGGCAATACACGGGATGTGAAAACTACAGTATACGCTGTGCATCATACATTGGAACATGTGGCACAAGCCGTAGATAAAGGGCGCCAAGTATTACTGTTTATCGACGAAATTAACCGCGCAGAACATGCAGTTCAACAAGAATTGATGAACCTTATTCTAAACCGTGAAATTAATGGCTTTTCTTTAAGTGATCAAGTGCGCATCATCGCCGCTATGAACCCTGAGGATTCCTTTGATTACCAAACGATTGACATGGACCCGGCACAGCAAAACCGTTTTGTATGGCTTTATATGAATGCTGATTATATGCAATGGATTGACTGGGCTATTGGTGCTGGTATTGAAGAAAAGGTTATTGAATTTATTTCTTCCTATCCAGAATATTTAAATCAACGTCACGAAGACGATATCGATGCCACACCTCGTTCCTTTGAACGCGTGTCCGGTCTATATAGAATTTATAAGAATCAAGAGGGCACAAGTTATAGTCGCGACGTATTTATGAATGTTATTCGTGGTAACGTAGGTAAACTCATTGCGGAGGCTTTTGTAAACTTTATCGAGTCCGATCAAGAACCTCTTATTACCTTTGATGATGTATTGGCGGCGGTTCAAAAACCAGGTGCTATTATGTCTATGGCTGAGCAGGTTAAAGGTGAAAGCCCAACTCGCCTTTATGTAGCAGCAAAAAATATGTTGCATCGTTTAAATCGCAATAGCAATGCGCAGGAAGTACATCATTTTGTGGAGTTTTTAACCTTGTATCCAGGCGATTTGCGCGTAGCGGTTATGAAAGATCTTCGTAACACGTATGAGCGCGTTTACGCTTATGCTATTGAAAATGACCTTTTTGTAGATACTTTCTTTGACGCGCAAAAATAATTTTATGTGCGTAGTTAACCAAATCGAAGCTATCTATATAGATAATCAACTGTAGTAAATTATTAGTTATGAGGTTAATTGATATATAGCATGTGACATATATTAAATTTGTTTTCTAAAGAAAAGGGGGTGTAAATATGCAACGAAACTTAGATAAGGATGATATACGTGATGCGTCGGATTTGCTGACTCATATCGATGGTTGGGAAAAGACGGGTTCTTATGATGCGGAAGCTATCGAGGCTCTTGATCGATGGCATGCGAAACGAGAGCGCATACATCGCGAAGCAGAGGCTTTGTATACGCAAATATACGCATCCTATGAGGCCTATGTAGATAGCTATGAAGAACAACATCATAGCATGGCGCCTGAACGTATAGCGGCTGATCTTATGAACCATAATATGTCGGATAGCCATATAGGTACTATCGGTCGTGCTCTTGAAGACGTACAAGTGGAGGGGACAGACCTTTCCGTTATGCAGCAAGCGATAATGACACCTGCCTATGAGCAACGGTTGTGGAACATATTGCATGATGTAAACAGTTTGCTCCTTGAAGAGGACCAATTCTTTGGTTACTTTTACTTACAAATGACTCATCGCATTCGCTTTGATATGGCCAGTGCTTTTGGTATTAATCTTAAACAGGGCGGATATGTATTATATGTAAATCCCTTTATCTTGTTACGCCAATCACCTGATGTGATGAAGGATGGTATTAAGCGTGAAGTTCTTCATATCATTTCTGCTCATTTGATGCGGGTAAAAGCACTGAGCCAAGGCTTTCACAAAACAGCAGTCCATATGGCTATGGACATGGTCGTAAATGATTACCTTGAACATGTAGACCGTGATGCAGTAACGGTAGCCAATGTAAATGCGCGCTTTGGTTTGTTATTAAAGCGTTTTCGTACCATTGAATACTATGCGAAGGCTATTGATAAGGTCATGAAAGAAAAACCAGATCTCTTTGTGCCCATCGATAATGCAGATACAGCGGTTGCTATGGAGTTTGACCCTCAAACTAGCCATGATATTTGGGATGAATCTGATTCTATTGATATAGATACGATGGACCAAATCACGGAGCGCTATATCAATGAAGCATCAAAGGGGGATATGGAAGGCTATGTGAAAAGTCTTATCGATACATTCCAAAAAACGCGACGCGCTTTGCCGTGGTATTTTTATCTCAAAAAGCTGATGGGCAAGGTAGCGAGTGGATACAAAAAAACGACGATGCGTCGTAATCGTCGTCAGCCTGAGCGTTTGGAATTGTCTGGTACATTGCGCCAACATAAGGCAAATGTATGGGTAGCTCTCGACATGAGTGGTAGTATAACTGATGTAGAGTTTACGAATGCCTTAGAGCAAGTGTTACAAATCGTGCATGCTTATAACCATCGCATTACCGTTGTAGAATGTGATAATGAGGTGCGCCGCACCTATACGATGGAATCTGTAAAAGATGTAAAACCTCGCCTCGATGTGCGTGGTGCAACGGCCTTTACCCCTGTATTCTCTCTGGCTAATCAAAACCGTGTAGATTTACTTGTATATTTTACGGATGGCAAAGGGGAAGAGCGACTTCGAGAGGCGCCAAGGGGCTATAAGGTGCTGTGGGTGTTGACCGGTGAGAACCCTCAATTATCTTTGCATACCCCATACGGCCTGGTTCGTGAACTCGGCTATGTTGGTGTTGATGAAACTCAAGATATTGATGAGTTTGTACGCATGGCTAACCGTGGGGGCTTTTCTATGGCAAATCAAGAGATTTAGTCTATTAGAATGCAATTTTTTATGGGTTTGATCTTGAACCAAGACTATATACAAAAATGACGCAATCCTTTGGATTGCGTCATTTTTAGGTCTGTAGATTTTGTATTAGCTGTTAAGCTCAATAGAAGAACCTGGATCGATAATGAGTGCTGTTTGGTTATACTTACCTTCTACAAGACTTGTAAATACACCTGGTTCGCGGTCGATAACGGGCCATGTTTTGTAGTGAATTGGAATGGAAATACGCGCTTTTACATAAGAAGCAGCAAGAGCTGCATCTTCAACCCCCATTGTGTAATTATCACCGATAGGAAGAAGGGCGTAATCAATTTCACCAAAACGATTTAATAATTTCATATCGCTAAAGAGTGCTGTATCACCAGCGAAGTATAGGATATCTCCGTAGAAATCTACGATACAACCTGCAGCGTGACCGCCAGGGATGCCAGAGCCGTGGAAGGCAGGAACCATTCGAACAGAACCGAATTCAAAGTCGAACTTGCCACCTAAATGCATGGCGTGTGTACGACAACCGGCAGCTGCTGCTTTACCCGCTACTTCAGCAGTAGAGATAACGAGTGCATCATTTGCTTTGGCAATAAAATCTGTGTCGCCATAGTGATCATCATGACCATGACTGACAAAGATATATTGGCATTTGATGTCTTCTTTTTTAGCGATATCCCATGTATTACCAGTCAAGAATGGGTCGAAAATCATGGATACATCGCCACGTGTGAGCATAAAGCAAGCGTGACCAAAATAAGTTAGTTTTGTTTTCATAGGAACACTTCCTTCCTTGTACATACAATTCTTAATTCTATTGTATAATATAATAAATGAAAATAAAACTATTGGTGATAATTTATACATAATTAGTAAGGATGTATTATGGATTTAACACATTTTGATCAAGATGGAAATGCTTGGATGGTAGATGTATCAGATAAGGATATTACAACTCGTACTGCCGTGGCAGAAGGTTTTATTGCTATTAATGATGCTATTTATGAGCGCATCGGGGCGGGAACAATAAAAAAAGGGGATGTTCTTAGTGTGGCCCAATTAGCAGCTATTATGGGGGCGAAACAGACGAGTAACCTTATTCCCCTTTGTCATCCGTTAGCATTAACGAAGGTTGAGGTGCATTGTACTCTTGTTGATGGTGAAAGTCCTGCCTGTACAGATGCTACACATAATCGTGCTGTTAAGGTTCGGGCTACCGTAAAAACGACAGGAAAGACAGGCGTTGAAATGGAAGCACTTACAGCGGTTCAAGTAGGACTTTTAACAGTCTACGATATGTGTAAAGCTATTGATAAAGGGATGATTATAGGCCCTACATATCTTGTAGAAAAAGAAGGCGGGAAAAGTGGACATTTTGTCCGTTCCTTTGTAGAATAATATAGATATAAAGAATAGGGGATTGAAAATGGAAATAGTACTTTATGAGCCTGAAATTCCAGGTAATACAGGAAATATAGCGCGTTTATGCGCCGCCAATCATATGACCTTACATCTGATCAAACCCCTTGGCTTTTCTATTGATGACAAGCATGTAAAACGTGCTGGCCTTGATTACTGGCACTTGGTAGATGTACAGGTACATGAAAATATTCAAGAATTATATGAGAAATATCCTAATCGTAGATATTTCTATGCCACTACCAAAGCAAAGCATACTCATTCCGAGGTGAAATATGAAATTGGTGATATGCTCGTTTTTGGCCCTGAAACAAGAGGATTGCCTGAAAGTTTATTAGATGGTAAAGAGGATACATGCATTCGTATACCCATGGTAGATGAAGCACGCTCTCTGAACCTATCTAATGCGGTGGCAATCATAGCTTATGAAGGTATGCGCCAACTTGATTATCCAGACCTTAAGGCTGAAGGCAATTGGATTCAATCAAAATAAATAGACTTTTACAATTGAGGAATATATTATACTTATGTGTTAGGAGACCTACCAAATCTATATGACCGGTAGCGATTTTAACGGTGTTGTTTGGAGGAGGATATTATGAACTACGATAAAGCTCATGATTTAGCTCACGCAATGCGTGAATCCGAAGAGTACAAAGAATTAATGGCTGCTCAGGAAGCAGTGAAAGCAGATGCAGTAGCAACGGATTTGGTTCGCACATTTATGGCACAACAAATGCAGTGGGAATATGCTAAGTTGTCTGGTGCTCCAGAAGCAGATGAGTTGCAGAAGAAACAAGAGGAATTGATGCCTCAAATTCAAGAAAATGCTGCAGCGACTGCTTATTTGCAAGCGCAAATGCGTTGGAGCCAGATTTCTAATGATATTTACAAAATCATTAGCGAACCAATCACTGAGGGGATGAAAGTGTTAGATCATGGCGAACAACAACCACAACATTAAGGTATTACAAACCGCTTTATTAGAAAAATTACCAAGTACACGTGTACGAGAGCAGGAGCTTCTTTGTCATCATACGACATTCAAAATTGGAGGACCTGCGGACTTATTTATTGAGCCTACTACGATGGCAGAACTTAGTTTTACACTTCGTACCATTCACGAATTAGATGTGCCTGTAACTATTATTGGTTGTGGCTCTAATATTTTGGTGAAAGACGGGGGTATTCGTGGTGCTGTCGTATCAGTTCGACATATGACCCAAATCATGGATTGTAACGAAAACACATTGTGCATTGGTTCTGGGTATATGTTAAAAGATGCTTCTGAATTTGCTTGGGAGAATAGTTTATCTGGACTTGAATTTGCCATTGGTATTCCAGGCACACTTGGTGGTGCCGTATTTATGAATGCAGGTGCTTATGACGGTGAAATGAGCCACGTAGTTACTGCAGTGAGAGCTGTAGATTTCCAAGGTAATATCAAAGAATATGATGCATCTCACTTGGACTTTGCTTATCGTCATAGTGTATTCCACGATAATCATGAGGTTATTGGGGAAGTTATTATGACACTCAAACCAGGCGACAAGGATGCCATCAAGGCGCGTATGGATGAGTTAACAGAAAAACGTGAATCCAAGCAACCTTTGGAATATGCCAGTGCAGGTTCAACCTTTAAACGTCCACCAGGGTACTTTGCAGGTACATTGATTGAACAAACAGGCCTAAAGGGGTTGTCTGTAGGTGATGCGCAAGTGTCCCACAAACATGCAGGCTTTGTCATCAATACAGGTAGTGCTAGTGCAAAGGACGTACTTGATTTGATTGCAGAAGTACAGCGTCGTGTGTACGATAGACATGGCGTACACCTTGAGCCCGAAGTACGTATGATTGGTGAAGACTAATATCAACTAAATACTAATATAAGATTTCTTATGTAACGTTACTCTTTTTAGGGATGATGGATTCATAAGAAATCTTTTTTTATGTCCATTATAAGCGTATGATATTTATATAGTTAGTCTATATTTGGGAGACGATGATATGAATACTTTGTTGGCCCAAGAGATTCATGATAAAGCACTAGCATGTGGGTATGACGATTGTGGTATAGTACCTCTTGATGCACTTGATTTTTATAAAGAACGAATGATAAAGCGTTTAGAAGATGTACCTCAAAGTAAAAAGGTATATGCACATAGTAATGCCTTTTTAACATTGAAAGAAAACTATCCTTGGGCACAATCTATAGTGGTTTGTACTGAATATTTTGGAGCGTATAAGTTTCCTGCTTCGCTTCAAAAGCGATATGCAAAAGGCTTACTACTATCGTTAGCTAATATCCCTGATGGGGTCGAAGTCAAACAAAGGCGATCTTTTGAAACATGGTTCAATGATAAGAACATCCAATTTATTGGTGGTGAAACAGCAAAGCCTACTGGTGTTGTTCCTTTGCGCCCTGCTTCTGTAGCGGCAGGACTTGGAATTTATAGAAAAAACAATTTCTTTTATGGACCTAAAGGCTCTAATTATGAATTGGTAGCCTATTTAATTGATCAGCCTTGTGAGTATATTCGTCATCTAGAGATACCACCATGTCCAGAGACTTGCGATTTATGTCAGCAAAAGTGTAAAACGAAGTCTCTATCTGCACCTTTTACAATGAATCCATTAACCTGTGTATCTTATATCAATACCTTTGGTGATGGTAAATTGCCAGAAGGTGTGACAGAGGATATGTTGGAAGAGTGGATATTAGGTTGTGATAATTGCCAAGACTGCTGTCCGTTTAATAAAAATCATGATTGGAGTATAGGTAAAGATTATCCTGGGCTTGATGCATTAGAACTTATACTACAGCCAGAATATATTTTGAAAGCCTCTGATAAGGAGATTATAGAAAAGTTGATTCCTAAATTCTGTTTCCATTTAACAGATAAACAAATTCCGTTGTTGCGTAAATCTGCTAAGCGGGCGATAGAGCATAAATAGGTTGTGTCCTAAGATGAGTCAAAAGTATAATCGAATGTTGAAATTGCCATGATTAGAATAGGTGTACTGTTTTGACTTTTTTCTATAGACTGCGTTATAATTAACTGTTGCCAATTTTGGGGAATATACCTGCATAGCCCGTTTTATCGAGGCTATGTGATATAGAATATACTGAAAGAATTAAAGGGAGGATCTTATGATTCGCGAAAATCTTCGTAATGTAGCGATTATCGCCCACGTTGACCATGGTAAAACTACTTTGGTGGACGCGTTATTAAAACAAAGCCATGTGTTCCGTGAAAATGAAAAGGTAGCAGAACGCGTAATGGACTCCAACGACTTGGAACGTGAACGCGGTATTACTATTTTGTCTAAAAACACTGCTGTAATGCATGATGGTATTAAAATCAACATCGTTGATACTCCAGGCCATGCTGACTTCGGCGGCGAAGTGGAACGCGTACTTAACATGGTTGACGGCGTATTGCTTCTCGTAGATGCTTACGAAGGTCCAATGCCTCAAACTAAATACGTTTTGCGTAAAGCCTTAGAACAAAAATTGAAACCAATCGTAGTTATCAATAAAATCGACCGTCCTGACCAACGCGTTAAAGAGGTTGAAGATGAAGTTCTTGAATTATTCATGGAACTTGAAGCTGATGATGATCAACTCGACTTCCCTGTAGTATACGCATCTGCTCGTTCAGGTGTGTCCAAAACTAATTGGGATGATGAAGCTGTAAACATGGAGCCGTTATTCAAAACATTGATCGATGAAATTCCTGCACCACAAGGTGATATGGAAGGTCCTCTTCAATTTATGGTAACTACACTTGATTACGATAACTTCATCGGTAAAATCGCCGTAGGTCGTATCGTTCGCGGTAAAATGAAAACCAACCAACAAGTGGCTATCATGAATGGTGAAAGTACTCGTAAAGCGAAAATCGGTCGTGTGTACACATACAATGGCTTAAACCGTGTTGAAACTGATGAAGCTGAAATGGGTGATATCATTGCATTTGCTGGTATTGACGATATCAACATCGGCGAAACAGTAGCAGATGCTGAAAATCCTGAAGCATTACCATCCATCTCCATCGACGAACCAACATTGTCCATGGTATTCTCCGTAAATAACTCTCCATTCGCAGGCCGTGAAGGTGAATTTGTTACATCCCGTCACTTGCGTGATCGTTTGTTCCGCGAAGTAGAAACTAACGTATCCATGAAAGTAGAAGAAACTGATTCTGCAGATGCGTTCAAAGTATCTGGTCGTGGCGAATTGCATTTGGCAGTATTGATTGAAACTATGCGTCGTGAAGGCTACGAATTACAAGTAGGTAAACCTCGCGTAATCTTCAAAACTATTAACGACCAATTGTGTGAACCACTTGAAGCATTGACTATCGACGTGCCTCAAGAATTCATGGGAACCGTAATGGAAAACCTTGGTCAACGTAAAGCTGAGTTGACTAATATGGTTGAATTAGCCGGTTACCTTCGCATGGAATTCGTAGTTCCGGCTCGTGGCTTGATCGGTTTCCGTGCCCAATTCTTAACAGCTACAAAAGGTAATGGTATTATGAACCATGTATTCCATGGTTATGCACCATATAAAGGTGAAATTCCTTCCCGTACACGTGGTGCTTTGGTAGCATTCGAAAATGGCGAAACTACTCCATATGGTTTGAACTCTGTTCAAGACCGTGGTACATTGTTCGTTGGCCCTAACCAAGACGTGTATGCAGGCCAAGTTATCGGTGAAAATACACGTGAACTTGATATGGATGTTAACCCATGTAAGAAAAAACATGTTACCAACATGCGTTCCAGCTCCTCTGATGAAGCGGTACGCTTGACTCCACCTCGTATCTTCTCCTTGGAACAAGCTCTTGAGTGGATCAACGATGACGAACTTGTTGAAGTAACACCTGAAAGCATTCGTATGCGTAAAACAATCCTTGATCGCAACGCACGTGCGAAAGCAGCAAAGAATAAAAAATAATATATCATGCAGATATATAAAGGCGCTCCTTAGGGGGCGCCTTTTTTATCTAATCTATAAGTTGTTATCTAACATATTCCTGTGGATTATATCTCCATGAAAATAGATGATAATTTTATCATTTATGATTAATGGGTATAAAAATGCGTTAATATACTAAATACGCATAATAACTTGCTGATAGGGGTATTGGTATATACGAAATATTTGTAACGCTGTATAATAATATCAAGTTTGTTGAAATAAGTTATTGATTATGGAGGTTCTTATGAATAAGAAAATCTTAGCTTCTTTATTTGCAGTAGGTTTGGCTGCAGGTTGTGTGTGCTCTTCCGTTGATGCGCATGGCGTATTCTTTGCTAACCGCTTAGATGAAAAAGCGCTAGTACTTGGCGAAGGCCCTGTTGATGATGCATATAGCCCAGAAATGGTAAAAAGTATCATTGGTTTAGATAACAATGGCATGGTAATTCCTGTACAAGTTATTAAACATGAAAAAAATGTAGTAGTTGTACCAAATGATAAATTGGGTATTACAGTAACTGACTTTGACTATGGCTACTGGACAAAAGACAAAGATGGTAAAACTGTTCATAAACCAATCTCTGAAGTACCAGGTGCTCAAAAAAGTACACATGCCATTAAATATGACGTTCACTACTGGAATGCAGAAGCAAAACCTTTCAATAATAAAGATGCTTTCATTCAAATCATTCCATCTGTTAACCCATTAACTCTTAGAAAAGGTGATACATATGAAATCCAAGTTTTGAAAGACGGTAAACCATATGCAAATGCACCTCTTATTAAAGACGTAATTAATGATCTTACTAACGAAAGCAAAGCTGATGAAAACGGTAAAGCAACTGTTGCAGTAAGTGCTAACGGCCTTAACGTAGTAGGCGTTGAAGTGGGCTTCCCAACTCAAACTAAAGGTGAGCAAAATAAATACTTCAGTGCATTGTCCTTCATCATCAATCCTGAATAATATAGGATATACTATTTACTAAGTGTGTGAAATAAACAAGACCTCCTAAGTTGGATTTAGGGGGTCTTTTTATAATTTTAGGGTGTACGTATAAATGCGTTCTGTGAGAGCCTCGTATTAAGCGAGGTAAGAAAGAGAGATTTTTATGAAATTACAACGAAATGTATCAGCTGTGATGGCTGCATTGGTATTAACTGGAATGACCTGCTCTGCATTTGCTACAGAAATTAATGCCACAAGCGATAAAGCGGAGGAATTGCTTGGCTTAACAATGGGGTCACCGGTACAAACACAACCAGAAGTTAAGCATATAGAAGATACCTTGACGGTTAATGTGCATGGTAAAAGCTTAACAGATACAGGTAAAACTAAAAATGTATCAGGTATTTATAATGGATTTGGATCACAATTGACGGTGGATAAAGATTTGATTGTACGCCTTAAAAATGATGCACCAGCCTCAAAAAGGGAACTCGGTCATTACTATATGAGCGCTGTGTATGCTGGTTACGGTGGTAAAGTGCCAAGACTCAGCAAGGACAATCCTGATAGAGATTATGGAGATACTAATATTTACGTCAAAGGCAATGTAGATATCGATGCTATCGGTGTCGGTTTACAAGCTAATCAACGTGGTCATATTATTGTTGATGGTGGTGGACGTATCATCACGCATCCTTTAGAAACTTCTGATACTTACTCTGTGGTGGCAGAAGAGGGTGATGTATACGTTAATACTGGCTCTGATGGTAAACATCCAGGGTCTAAAGAATTGGTCGCTGTTGGGAATGTAGGGTTAATTAATAAGGATTATGGACGTGATCCAAATCATAACGAAATGCCAACGAATATAGCATTAGCTTTTACAACACCTAATTCTAAACTTACGGGTGCTGTATTAAATGAATATGCCGAAAGCAATAAGAACCCTCATAATTCTGGTGCTGATATTTACTTACAAAATGGAGGAACTTGGAATAATGAATGGATTGGTATGGAGCGTCCTACCCCTAAAAGAGAACGTCTATCTGGGGATAATGCAGCATATCTATATAAGGGTAGTAAGGTTCGTAACCTTGTAGGTGGTGTTAATCCAACGGCAGCTGGTAATATTCATCCTATCGATGCACGTCCTATTACGATTCAGAACTATAGCGGCTATGTGAATGCTATTTATAAATCTGGAGTACCTGCTAGTGAAGATGGAAAAGGGCAAATTGTAGTTGAACATGCAGCAGACAATAGCCATATTACCGTTCAAGGTGAACATTCCGGTAATACCATTGATGAGGCAAGTTATAAAAAGGAAATACAAGCCTTAGCCAATAAATTACAATATACGGGCAATGATAAGAAACTGAGCACAACAGTTCAAATTAATGAAGGTATTACTAGTCCTGGTGCTGTTGCAGAATTAGGTGCAGATCATTTTGACTCACAGGGGCGTCTTGTTGTAAATGATACAACAAAGATTATTCGTGCTAGTGAATCATCCTTAGTGAGTGGTTCAAAATCTGCTCTTACATCGACCGCTATGGCATGGAAGAGTAATACCAATGATTTACAACGCCGTTTAGGAGATCTTCGTCTAGCTAATACAAATCAAGGTATATGGGCGAAATATATAGGCGGTAAATCTAAAATCACAGACGGTGCTGATGCACATATGACGTATAATGGCGTACAAGTTGGCTACGATCATAAAGTATCTAATGGTTGGATTTTTGGTGGTGCTATTGATTACAGTACTTCTAGTAATTCATACGTTAATGGTAGTGGGGATGGTAAACTTGGTGGTATCGCCTTATATGGTACAAAACATCATGACGATGGTCGTTATTTAGATATCATTGCACGTGGTAATAGATTATCCAATGATTATAAGCTCTACTCCGTAGGTGGACAACGTGTGAACGGTGATTATCATACATATGGCACATCCTTAAGCGCTGAATATGGTAAACGTATTAAGAAGGAAAATGGCTTCTACATCGATCCTAGTGTAGAATTTTTTGTAGGCCGTTTGAATGGTGTATCCTATGATGCTTCTGTTGTCAGTGGTGGTTCTATGCATGTGAAAGCTGATGCTGTGAACTCTGCTGTAGGCAGACTTGGTATTGGCATTGGGAAAGAAACAGAAAATTCCAATATCTTCGCTAAATTAGCATTAGCGCATGAATTCTCTGGTAAGGTAAATACAACATATTCCGCACCAGGCAATCCAATAGTACAAACAACAGTAGATTTGAAGGATACATGGCTCGATGCTGAAATTGGTGGGTCTTGGAGTGTCCGTCCTAGTACATATCTATATGGTACATTCACTAAAAACTTTGGTGCTATCGTAGAAAATACATGGCGCATTGATGTGGGGGTTAGACATAACTTCTAATTATATGTGAAAATCTATGGGATATATTTGCATTACACATATTTTCTAAAAAAGGTATTAATCTAATTTTTGAAATGAGTTCGGTATTTTACTGGACTCATTTTATATTTGAGCTTAGTACAAAATGTGTTGTAATAATCGATAAATTATTAGCAAAAGATATTTAAAATCTTGATCTAGTAATTTGGGCGTTAAGTTCTATTATTTATTTCGTATTTTGATTTTATATATCGAATTCTAGTTTTATTAATTGGTTTAGTTTTATAGATAATTTACATTTAAGATTAGATTGTAATCCTAAAAATCTTAAACTAGATACTTTTTTTGATGATTAGTTCGATAGTGTTTAGTTTTATGGCCTGGTTATAATGTTAGGGGAAAACTATTCTTTTTCCTAGTTTTATGATATTTAATTTCAAAGTCTAGTTAAAATCTATATTTATAATTAAATTTTCCTTTTTATTTTAGATATTTTGAGATATTTGTAGATTTCAGTGAATTATTTAAAATAGAATTTCTTATATTTAAATTTACCTTTAAGATTAATACTACCTTGATAAAATTATACTGTTATAATATAATGAATTTACCTTAAAGGTTAATAATAGGAGAGCGGTGATGCGTTGGAAATTACGTACAAAACGAATAAACTTAAAAAGATTTGTACGGATGCTAAATCTTCAGATAGGGTTTATGGGAATAAAATGTCTGAAAAGATACAAATGCGAATAGATGAAATTAAAGCCATAGATACAGTAGAAAATATGATTAAATTTAATATCGGTAGATGTCATCGATTAATAAAGAATAGAAGTGGGCAATATGCAGTTGATTTAGTTCATCCGTATAGATTGGTGTTTGAAAAGCATGGTAATGAAATACAAATAGTCCATATTTTGGAGATTGTTGATTACCATTAGGAGGATTTAATGGGAGGTAGCACTATGGTGAGAAGTAGTAGTTATATTGCAACCCCACCTGGAGCGACAATTAAGGAGCAACTTAATGATCGGAATATGAGTCAGAAAGAGTTTGCTGCTAGAATGGATTTGTCTGAAAAGCATGTTAGCAAGCTAATAAATGGTGAGGTACAGTTAACTCAAGAGGTGGCTTTAAGATTAGAAATGGTATTAGGAGTACCTGCAAAATTTTGGAATAATTTAGAAGCAATATATAGAGAAAAAATTATTAAAGTAAAGGCTGAGAATGCCATGAAGTCTGATGAAGTCTTAGCTAAGCAACTTCCTTATAATGAGATGGCTAAGCTTGGATGGATTCCTAAAACTAAAGTTTTAAAGGAAAAGATAGTAAATCTTAGAAAATATTTTGAGGTTGTGGATTTATCATTACTTGAAAATAATCAAATTACAAGAATTGCGTGTAGAAGATTAGCAGTAACAGAGAAGAGTGACTTGGCATTATTAGCTTGGACTCAAGAGGCAAAGCTAAAATCACGTTTTGTTAAAACGGAACCTATAGATATTGATAGGTTAGTTAAATTAATTCCTCAAATTAGGGCGATGACTATTATGAAGCCAAAAGATTTCTGTCCTAGACTTAAGTCTATGCTAGCCGAGGTTGGTGTTGCACTTATTTTTTTACCTCACTTAAAGGGATCTTTTTTACAAGGGGCTTCTTTTGTTGATGGAGGAAAGCTTGTTGTTGGTATGACAGCAAGAGGAAAAGACGCAGATAAGTTTTGGTTTAGTTTATTTCATGAACTAGCACATATTATATTAGGCCATATTAATCAGATTAATGGAACCACAGAAGACGATGAAGTTGTTGCTGATTTATGGGCGAAAGACATATTAATTTCAAACAATGATTTTGAGGATTTTATTAATACTAATTGTTTTTCTGATTCTAACATACGTGCATTTGCTAAGATACAAGAGATTGCACCAGGGATTGTAGTTGGTCGATTACAAAAAGAAGGTTATATCAAACACAGTATGCTGAATAATTTAAAAGAGCATTATGAAATTTCTGTATAATTTTGGGGAGAAGGTTATAATATACCTTCTCCTTTTTACTATTGTCTTTAGGCTGGTTCGCGACGTAGTCGCGAATCATAAAACCACTCACTATGCGGGTGCGGCAACGAAAGTTATACAAAAAAATCACCTTGCTTAAGTATAATGTAGGTGTTCAAGCCGCATTATATGCAAAAGAAAGGTGATTTTATATGGCAACAAAGACACAGAGTCTTGCGTACACAAAATAGTTATGCAAATACCACATAGTATTTACACCTAAGTATAGACGTAAAGTTATATATAATCAATATAGAAATAGTTTACGTGAAATACTGAGGCGTTTATGTGAATATAAGGGCGTCAAGATTATAGAAGGGAGCTCATGGCAGATCATGTGCATATGTTAGTATTAATCCCACCTAAAATAGCAGTTTAATCTTTTATGGGATATTTAAAAGGTAAAAGTGCACTTATGATGTTCGATAAACACGCAAACTTAAAGTATAAATTTGGAAATAGACACTTTTGGTCCGAGGGTTATTATGTTAGTACGGTAGGTCTAAATGAAGCAACAGTAAAAAATATATACGTGAGCAAGAGTTACATGACTCAATGAAGGATAAGTTAAGTGTAAAAGAATATGAGGACCCTTTTAAGGGTAGCAAGTAATACATATCCCCTTTAAGGGGAAGGTTACGAGTCAATGGCTATGCGGCTTGAATGTAGTGAAAGCCAGAGTCTTTAGACGCTGGTCTAGTACTATGGGACTATAGACAGTGAGCAGACCACCCATTTATACAGGTAATTCTGATTTTAGTAGACGTTAACTTGTTATATTAAATAATATAATTGATAGCACTTTTGATTAATGTTGTGAAATAAAATTATCAGCTTTTGTATAGTTGAATAGAATATGATTGAGTGCGATAATTATAAAAAGTGAATGGGTTTATATTTTAGCTATAAAATATAAATCAAAATAAATAATATTAAATGTGTTGGGAGGTGAAAGTAGTTGGAGAAGTATAGTGAACCACAGATATTTATAGTTAATAATAGAGATATTGCAAATAGATTAAGTGAATCTTATAATACTGAAATTGGAAATCTAGGTATAAATAAGGTTGTAGATTTTGGGGAGTATAACAAAACGAGATATGTAAATCTTGAGTATAAAACAGTAGATAATTTACACGAATATAGTGTAATTATTATTGATTTACAAAATGAGAATGAGACTAGAAATTATATTAATAACAAGAAAGAAGTAGAGAATGCGAAATATTTATTTGAATTAAACTATCCTAATCGCATATTTAATCCGACTCCTTTAGTCTTAAATATTATGAAAGATAAAATGAGAGTTCCCACATTGAAAATTATTTTTGCTGGATGTGATTATACAGAAACATATGATATTGTTAAAGTTTTAGCTCAGCAAGAATATAGTTGCCCAAAAAATTATAAATATAATGTATATGATATTATCCAATCTACTACAACTTTAAAAACTGGAAGAAAAATTATATCAGAAAATACTGAACTTTCAAAATTAGTAAAAAAATATGCAAAAGAATACAAGGTAGTTTTTGATCTACCATATATAAGGGAGAGTGATTCTAACAAATTAATTATAGATTCCAATTTTATTCCATTATTAACAAATCAAGATGGTGAAGTTATTTCCTATATAGGTGGTTCTGAAACGTTAGGATATGAATTATTGCTTCCAATTTGTGATAAAAAAGATGAACTGATTGATCAGCTATTTACATCTTTTTTCCCGGACATATTACCTAAATTTTTTCCCGAATCAAAAGAGTTTGAATGGATAAAAGATAAGGAGTTTTTACATAAAGAAATTCTTGAAATTGAAGAAAAAAAGAAAGTAGCTCAAAAAGACTATGAGTCAAGAGTCCAATTACTAAATAGTCAGATTGATGAAATTAATCAACATTATAAATTCTTAAATGATTTGTTGACTGCAACCGGACAGGAGTTAGTACAAGCCATATGTAAGTATTTTGACTGGCTTGGTTTTACAGAGGTAAAAGCGATAGATGGCAGTGAGGATGTTCTTAGAGAAGATATACAGATTATAGATAATGAAAAAATGTATATTATTGAGGTTAAAGGTATAGGTGGGACCTCTACAGATTCAGAGTGCGCACAAGTTGCAAAGCATAGAAGGAAACGAGAAAAAGAGTATCCCGATAAAATAATAATTCCTATATATATTGTGAATCATCAAAGATATAAGAGACCTGCCTTAAGACAAAATCCACCATTTAGTAAGGATCAGATTGATTATGCATTAAGTGATGAACGAGGTCTTCTTACCACATGGCAGCTATATAAGCAATATAAACTGATAGAAGATAAAATATTTACTAAAGAAGAAACTAGAAATGCTTTGTGCGAATATGGAATTATATCACTGATTCCAAAGCGTTTAAAGTATATCGGAACATATTCTGAATACTTTAAAAAGCCAAAAGCAGGAATATTAATTCTTAATAATACTAAGATAAACGTTGGGGACGAGGTTTATGCTAAAAAAGATGAACGATGGGTTTATACAAAAATTAATAGTATCCAAGTAAATAATATAGATGTTGAATATGCTGAAAGTGGAGAGATTGGGCTTGTTACGGATATTGAACTAGAGAATGGGTATGAAATTTTTAAAAATGATATAGAGGATAAAAGCTCTAATGGGGAGTTTAAATGATAAATATTTTATTCATCTGTCATGGCAATATTTGCCGTTCTACGATGGCAGAGTTTTATATGAAGCATATCGTTGAGCAGGCTGGACTAAGTGATTCTATTTATATTGAGTCTGCAGCTACATCTCGTGAGGAGATAGGAAACGACACCCATTATGGGACTAAAGAGAAATTAGATGAAATGGGTATTCCTTATACTCATCGCAAGGCACGTCAAGTGACGGTTGATGACTATCATAACTTTGATTATCTCATCATTATGGATGAAAATAATGCGCGTAATTTAAAGCATATTATTGGAGATGACGTAGATGCTAAGGTTTACAAGGCAATGTCTTTCGTTAGTGAAAGCCGTGATGTAAAGGATCCTTGGTATACGGGAAACTTTGACGAAACCTATGACGATATAAGTTGTAGCTGTGATGCTCTACTAGCAGTGCTTAAAGAGAAACTTTAAGCGAAATATATATACTGATGGGCCCTCAATGGTAGCTGAAATTTTAATCTACATTGAGGGCTTTTCTATAAGCCTATCTGCCTCATATACTTTATACTATCGAACCATAGCGTAATATGGTATAATTTTTAGGTATTCATGCGCCTATAGCTCAGGGGATAGAGCGCCGGTCTCCGGAACCGGGTGCGCAGGTTCGAATCCTGCTAGGCGCACCAAATAAAAGGCTTCTCGAAATTTCGAGAGGCCTTTTTTGTATGTATTAAGGGGAGAGAAATACATGGCGATATATGCATGAATTAGTTAGAGATAGATAAATACATGAGCTGAGGTGCTGATAAGATTTCGATATAGAGTTTTATATTTAATAATATCGAAATAACATAATAAATGTGATTTGGGTAACACATTTTGTTTTGAGAATGATGTACAATAAGAATAGCTATATGGAAATCTGAACATCCTAGCCGGAACACTAGGACATATAGGGGAGCGTTAAATTACATAGTGAATTTAACTAAGTGAAAATTACTTATATATGTATCTATAACTCATCCATTTGAGGATGTAGCTATTTAGAGGGGATAATATGACAAATAAAATACAGGAGCTCACGGTCAACGAAACTTGGCGCGATGAGCAAGACGCATGGAACCATCGTTCCGAGTACTTTGTAGAAATGCACAATCGCGAGGATCGCAAGGCACAGGTCACTGATTTTTTAGCCTTCTTAAAGGATGAAAATTTATTACCTTCATCGAATGGTCGTACACTTGATGTAGGCTGTGGTGTTTGTGACTACGCACTTGGGTTAGCTCGGGAAGGCTATAAGGCGACTGGTATCGATTTATCTGATGGTATGATTCGCGGTGCTAAACAATTGGCAGAGTCAGAAGGTTTAGATCTTAGCTTATATATTGGACCTTGGTCTGATGAAACTCGTCGAGAATTAGGTTGGGATAAAAGCTTTGACTTGGCATATAGTATATTCTGCCCGATTATGTTTGATGTAGAAAATATTCGCGCCATGCACGATGCAAGTAATGATAAATGTTTATGGATTGCATTTAGCGAACGGAGCGACGAAATGGTAGATATGTTATCTGAACATTTCTTTGGACGTGATTCTTTTCCATGGGATGGTAAGATGAAAGAGTGTTTAGATACTATCCATGAGATGGGGCATAATGTAAAAGTAATTTATAAAACGGTTCCTGAAACAGAGGTTATGTCTCTTGAAAAGGCAGTTAATTATTTTACCATGCGACTTCATAATAATGGATGGGGAGACATGGAAGACATGAAAGAAGAGATTAGAAATCTCATTGAGCCACTAGCTATTGATGGAGAAATCCATAATAAGACTGTTGATAAGGTGGCTTGGGTTTCATGGTCTGTGAAATAGGAGAGAAACATGACAGTTGATGAGAAACGTAAGTTAGAACTAAAAACTATGTACCAGATTATTGGCATCTATTGTCATAATAAGCACCACACTCCTAAAGGACAACTCTGTGAGGAGTGTCAAAAAGTTTGGCAATATGCTGAACATCGTATAGATGTATGTCCTCATATGGAAAGCAAGACCTTCTGCAGCGTGTGTAAAACGCATTGCTATGCGCCTACGTATCGTGAAAAAATACGTGAAATCATGCGCTATGGTGGACCTAGAATGTTATTTATATCACCAATTCAAGTTATTCGCCATATGTATTTAGAGTGGAAGGATAGAAAAAGGAGTCGTACTTCTTATGAAAACTGATATGATTGTAAAGACAGGAATGTTTGTAGCATTGACGGTTTTACTATCTTATATATTTGCTATTCATACTACATTTATACATATTACCTTTGGATTTTTATCAACCGCTATATTTGGTATTCTTTATGGGCCTATGGCAGCAGGTATAATGGCTGCTATTGCCTGTTTTATAGGTATGTCTTTATTTGGACAAGGGGTATTCTTTCCCGGCTTTATCATATCTGAATTTCTTGTAGGCTATGTGTATGGGTATTTTTTACACGGACGTAATGTTACATTTAAACAATTACTTTTACCGGAGACGATTGTTACTGTATGTATACATCTGATATTGAATACAATGTGGCTTACAATATTTTATAACAAAGCAGTATCTGCTATATTTATTGGACGTCTTATTAAAAATATCATTTGTTTCCCTTTAGAAATTGCACTGATTTTAATTGTGTATAAGGCAGTCAGCAAGTTTATGGTACAAAAAAAGCTATAATCTTACAGTATACTAAAATGCACCCCTAACATTAGATTATATGTTAGGGGTGCATTTTTATTTGTAAATATAGCCTTTTACGCGAGTGCTTTGTCCAATACAGCTTTGATTAAAGATTTTGTTTGGTCATAGCTTTCACCAGGTTGCGCCTCGTATTGTTTGTCGAGGTCGAACCACAAGTTTGGATAGTATTCATATGGGTGAGTTTTGAAGAGCTCATGAGCATCTTGATCTTCAACCCAGTTGATGTGAATATCTGCGTATGCAGGATTTTCTGCAACGAGTTCATCGATAGCACGGAATGCATTGGCACAATAAGGGCAACCGTTTAAATGGAAACCTAAGATTTCTTTCATGATATTCAGTCCTTTCAAAATAGAATCTACATATATTTCTATAATTTGAGATTTTATACATATTCATGTACCACAACATATGGTACACTACTGAGTATAACATATCTAGATAAGATATTCAATTTTTTAGATATATCTGATGTGAATATTGAGAATTCGATATGCATGCATTATATAAATAAGGAGATACCTATGATTTCAGGCGCACAGTATTTGGTAAAAGCCCTTCAAGAGGAGCAGGTAGAGTTTTTATTTAACTATCCTGGGGCCGCAACCATCGATATCATGGATGAATTATATAAACAAGATCAAGTAAAGGTTATTTTGCCTCGTCATGAACAAGCCTTAGCTCATGCTGCAGATGGCTATGCTCGGAGTACTGGTAAAGTAGGGGTGTGTATGGTAACCTCCGGTCCAGGTGCTACAAATCTTGTGACTGGTATTGCCACAGCGTATGCAGATAGTGTGCCCCTCGTTTGTATTACTGGACAAGTTGATTTAGGCCTCATGGGCAATGATGCTTTTCAAGAGGTAGATACTGTTGGCATCGTCCGCAATATTTGTAAATATGCCGTTACTGTTCGCGACCGTAAAGATTTAGGTCGTATTTTGAAAGAGGCCTTTTACATTGCTCGCACAGGTCGTCCAGGCCCTGTTGTAGTAGATATTCCTAAGAATATTCAGAAGGCTATGGGGTCAGATGAATATCCAACAGAGATTAATATTCGCGGTTACAAACCAAATACCACTGTTCACGTAGGTCAAGTTAAAAAGGCCTGTTCTATTATTAGTAAAGCTAAAAGGCCTCTATTCCTATTAGGCGGTGGGGTAAGTATTAGTGGGGCCAACGACCTTATGATGGAGTTGGTTGAAAAAACAGGGATTCCTGTTGTAACAACCTTGATGGGAAAAGGTGCTATTGATAGCCGTCATCCATTGTATCTTGGTAATGTAGGGATTCACGGTGGCTATGCCCCTAATGTGGCTATAACTGACTGTGACGTGATGATTTCTATTGGTACGCGCTTTAATGATCGTATTACCGGTAAACTAAGTACCTTTGCACAAAATTGTAAGATTATCCATATTGATGTAGATGCGGCATCTATTTCTAAAAATATTAAGGTTGATATTCCAATCGTAGCAGATGCTAAATTGGCCATCGAAAAAATCTTAGAATATATTGAACCTCACGACCTTGGCGAATGGCCAAAACAATTACAGCAACTTAAGGCAGAGCGCCCTGTCACTCAAGCTGACGAAGAGGGGTTAACACCTCAAACTGTTATCGAGTACATCAATCATCATTATGAACATCCTATCGTTACAACCGATGTGGGTCAAAATCAATTGTGGACTACCCAGTTCCTTGATGTGAAATGTCAATATCAAATGTTGACGTCTGGTGGCTTAGGGACTATGGGCTATGGTTTCCCTGCTGCATTAGGGGCGCAAATGGGAAATCCAGATAAGCGTGTATTTGCCATCTGTGGTGATGGTGGCGTGCAAATGAATATCCAAGAGTTTGCCACTGCTATGCACTACCGTTTGCCTGTAACGCTTATTGTATTAAACAATGGATTCCTTGGTAATGTACGTCAATGGCAACAATTATTCTACGATAAACGTTACGCTTGTACGAACTTGATGATGGATGAAAGTGCCATTGTTACGCGAGACATAATCGACAATGATGAGTTTGAGTATGTACCGGATTTTGTGAAATTGGCGGAAGCTTATGGCGCAAAGGCAATGCGTATTACTAAGGTAGAGGACATCGAAAAAGGGTTCCAATTGGCAGATACTTTCAAAAATGGTCCAACCCTACTCGAGTTCATCATTCCAACGGAGCTCAATGTGTTGCCAATGGTACCAGCAGGTAAGTCTTTAAGTGATATGTTGTTGAAGGATAAAAAATAGGAGGGGTTATGGAAGTACAAATGAAAAAACGCTGTATTTCAGCGTATGTAGAAAACCAAATCGGTGTACTAGCTAAGATTTCAGGCCTCTTCGCAGGCAAAAATTATAATCTTGATACATTGACGGTAGGGGAAACTGAAGACCCTACTATGTCTCGCATGACGATTGATCTTACTTGTGACGATTTGACATATGAACAAATCATTAAACAGCTTAATCGCAGTGTAGAGGTGATTAAGGTTATCGACTTTACGGACATGCGAATTACGAAAAAAGAATTACTATTTATCAAGGTCAATAGCTGTAAAGAAGCGGATAAACAAGAAATCTTCCGCATTGCCCAAACCTTTGATCTATTAGTTGTGGATTATAATCGTAAATCTGTACTAGTACAATGTGTAAAGACCGTATCTAAAAATAATGACATGATTGCCTTATTTAAAGATATGTTCGTCAATCGTATTGAAGTTGTACGCGGTGGTAGCGTAGCTATCGAAGCATTATCTACACCTGATAGATAAGGTGTGTACTCTAGCACTTTAAAAGCGATTTAGGTCTATTCAAATATATAATACATGTATTTGAATAGACCTATTTTTTGTGGCTTAAAGCGTGTACAACTTAATATGATATAATATGTATATCGAGCATTATTGATATAGAGACCTTGGTTGTATGCCAAAGTCATTTTATATAGGAGGTACTATGAGCTTATTAGATGATATTTTAGCCCATAATCGAGAATATGTAGAAGATCAAAATACAGGTTATGTAGATACAGATACAAAGTGTAGTAAAATGCCTAGTCGTGAAATGGCAATTGTTACATGTATGGATACACGTCTTGTTAACTTCTTAGAAGATTCCATGGATATTGGGCGCGGTGAAGCGAAAATCGTAAAGACTGCAGGTAACTGTATTACAGGTCCCTTTGATGGCGTTGTACGTAGTTTACTTGTTTGTATTTATGAGCTAGGCGTTAACGAAATCTTTATCATTGGTCATCACGAATGTGGTATGGCAAAAACTACGGCAAAAGATCTAACAGAAAAAATGTTGGCTCGTGGTATTGCACCAGAAGCGATTCATATGATCCGTAAAGAAATGGAACGCTGGGCTGATGGCTTTACACATCCTGCTGAAAATGTAGAGGATACAGTAGACGAATTGCGTATGAATCCTTTGATTCCTAAAGATGTGCCTATTCACGGTCTTATCTTCCATCCTAGAACGGGTGAAATCGAAGTCATCGTTAATGGCTATACACAAATGAAACAATATTACGAAAAGAATTAGAATTATATGAACAAAAAAAGATTAATTATATCCGTGCTAGCCATTATTTCCTTGGTCTGTGTTACTATAGGTGGATATGTCCATAAGGATGCTATACAGAGTTGTATAGCTAGAACAGCGGCTGTGGTGAGTGGCCAAGAGATAAAACCACTACTCGATTCTGAAAGTCGTTATATTCGGCAAATTGTAGCTCAAGATAACAGCACGAGTCGTACTATTATGTGGCAATCAGATAGCAGCGAAGCTGATGCGGTAATAGAGTATCGCCTAGCAGGTTCTGAAAATACTCAAACGATAAGGGCAACGGATAAAGCTTTTACCGATGACGGTAGCACTACCTATATCCATGAGGCTACATTGACAGGTCTAACACCTAATACAAAATATGAATATCGCGTTGGTTATAGTAATGATCGTCGAAGTGATTGGTATTTGTTGGAAACTGCTGGCTCCAGTGTGTATGATGTTCTTATCTATCCAGATTCTCAATCTGGTGATTATTCTGCGTGGGAGCAGATTGTTAAGGATTCCGCACATCGCAATCCAAGGACAGCCCTGTATATTAGCATGGGGGACCTTGTAGATAATGGGGAACAAGACTATCAATGGCGCACTTGGTTGAATTCCATAAGACCATTGAGTGCTAATGTGCCGTTAGCAACGACCTTAGGCAATCATGAGATGTATACATTAGATTGGAAAATGCGCGAGCCTTATGCGTATTTGAATTACTTCGCAGTACCGCCTAATGGGAATGAAATATTTAATCGCCGTTATTATTCCTATGATTTTGGCGATGTGCATTACGTTGTATTAGATACGATGTTGTATGAAAGTAATCATGAGGATAATCATGATACTCATCATCCTGATTTGTACGATGTAGAGGTTCAGTGGCTACGTCAAGATTTAGCAGCTCATACTAAAAAGTGGACTGTAGTCCTCATGCATCGTGATCCATTCCAATATGCTTTTGACAGACCAGGTGCTAGTCGAGATGTAGGCTTCGATGATGAGGGAGTACTATTTATGCCTATCTTCGATGAGTTTAACGTGGACTTAGTATTATCTGCTCATTTACATACATATCGCAACCGCGGTCATGTACGAAACTTTGATCGAAATCCAACTGGTCCACTATATATCCTTACAGGGATAGCTGGTGATGCACGACGTCCTAAGTGGAAGCAACATCCCTTAGATGTATATGTAGCACCTCAGCCTGAAACGAATAATTATATGTCTATGACCGTAACACCCAATAAGCTGATTGTAAAATCATTTTTACCTGATGGTACTCAGCTTGACGAATCAGTCATTGAAAAATAAGAAAAAGACGCCTTTTTTGGAAGGTGTCTTTTTTTGTCTATTTTTCTCTAATCAAAGGTTGCAAAAATCTATGAGTAAAATTGATTTACAATATAACAAATAAAAATACAATGGATTTGTATAAATACTTGCTAATTGTGGTGTGTAGTATTATAATACGTGTATAGATTATAAAAATACACAAAGTATGTATAAAACATACATACAGTGTATAAAGGAGATAGAGTAATGAACATATTACAAGATTTAATTAAGAAATATGCCTCCCAATATAAAGAACAAGTTGTGGAATGGCGTCGACATATTCATAGTCATCCAGAATTGTCAGGTGAAGAAAAAAATACATCTATATTTATTCAAAAGGTTCTTGGTGAACTAGGAATTCCCTTTGTAAACGATGTTTCCGATTATGCTGTTATCGGTAAGATAGAAGGTGCTCATACAGGCCCTGTTATTGCATTGCGTGCCGACATGGATGCATTACCCATACATGAAATAACAGGCTTGCCCTTTGCTTCACAAAATGAAGGCGTTATGCATGCCTGTGGTCACGATAGCCACATGGCAATTTTACTTGGTGCAGCGGCGATTCTACAATCCATTAAAGATCAATTACATGGGACCGTGAAACTGATATTCCAACCTTCCGAAGAAGAAGCTTTATTCCCAGGAGCACAAGGTATTGTAGATAGCGGTATCCTTGATGACGTAGATGAAATATATGGACTTCATGTATGGCCACAATTACCCGTTGGTACTGTAGGTCTAAAAAAAGGTAATTTGATGGCTGCATCTGACCACTTCCTTGTACATATTAAGGGCAAATCAACCCATGGTGCGGAGCCTCACAATGGGGTTGATGCTATTGTGGCCGCAGCGAACTGGATTGTAAATGTGGAGTCCATGGTAGCTCGTGAAACGAATCCAATGGAAAATCTCGTGTGTACTATCGGTGTTATCAATGGTGGTGACCGATATAACGTAGGCTGCGGTGATGTATACCTAGAGGGTACTTGCCGTACCTATGAACCAGAGAAACGAGATTACATTGAACGACGATTAGGTGAAAGCTTACAGGCCCTCGATGTGATGTTTAAAACGGAAAGTACTTTGGATTATAAACGTGGTCATGGTGCAACTATCAATAATCCAGAGGCCGTCGATTATGCCACATCTATTGTAGAGAAATATCTTGGTAAAGACGCAGTGGTACATCCTGAATTCCCATCTATGGCGGCAGAGGACTTCTCTGCCTATCTTCATAAAATCAAAGGCGCGTTCCTTTGGTTAGGCACTGGCTTTGAAGGCAATCCGGCTTTGCATAATGCAGCTTTCACCATCGATGAAAGCATCCTCGAACCTGGTATAACAATGATGGCAGCTATTGCCGCCGAATATTTACAAGAAAAGTAGTTAAACACATAGTTTGAAATAAGAGGTTATCATGAAAAGTTTACAACATACATCATTTAAAACAATGCTTCAATATACACCAGAGGAAATTAAATACTTCTTGGAGTTAGCAAAAAAATTAAAAGCCGATAAAAAAGTGGGTAAAGAAATCAAAACATTGGTGGGTAAAAACTTTGCATTAATTTTTGAAAAGGATTCCACACGGACACGTTGTGCCTTTGAAGTCGGGGCTGCTGATCAAGGGGCTTTTACAACATATCTTGGTCCTACAGGTTCTCAAATGAATAAGAAAGAATCCTTAAAGGATACGGCTCGTGTTCTTGGCTCCATGTACGATGCCATCGAGTTTAGAGGCTTTGACCAAGAGGATGTAGATACATTGGCGGAATACTCTGGTGTACCAGTTTGGAATGGACTTACCGATATGGATCATCCGACACAAACATTAGCTAATTTCTTAACACTTCAAGAAAATATCGACAAACCGTTGAATGAAATTTCCTTTGCCTATGTTGGACATGGTCAATCAAATATGTGCAATGCTTTGATGAGTGGTGCCGTTAAAATGGGCATGGATTTCAGACTCATTGGTCCTAAACAATACTGGCCAGCTGGTCCGTTCTACGAAGAGTGCTTAAAAGTGGCCAAAGAAACGGGTGCTACTATTACTTGCACAGATGATGTAGCTGAAGGCGTTAAAGGCTTAGATGTTATTTACACTGGTGTGTGGGTAACGATGGGCGATACATATGATATGTGGGAGGAACGTATCAATACCTTTAAACCATTCCAAGTAAATGCAGAAATGATGGCATTAACTGGCAATCCAAATACTAAGTTCTGCCATTGTTTACCTGCGTTCCACAACACAGAAACACAAGTAGGTAAAGATATTTACGAACGGTTTGGCATGGATGGCATTGAGGTAACCGAAGAGGTATTCGAAGGTCCAAACTCATTGGCGTTCCAAGAAGCAGAAAATCGTCTCCACACGATTAAGGCAGTTATGGTTTCTACCTTTGGAAATTATCCATTGAAATAAGTTCATCTTCCTAAATGGTGATGTATGGTATCGTTTGTTTTCTATTTATATTGGATAAAGGGCTATATAAATAGGTGTGAGTCACCAATAGGTGAGAATTGAGGTTTATTATGACACCCCATAGAGTATTTATTGTCGGTCATGAAGGCACAACGGGTCTTAGAATTCATGAACGATTATCCGATCGAAAAGATATAGAACTCTTAGCGACTGCTGATGAGGATCGCAAAAATGTAGAGGCCATTAAAGTGGTTGCAAAAAAGGCAGACATCGTATTTCTTTGCTTACCTGATGCGGCATCTAAAGATATTATGGCGGTTATCGGTGACTTGCCGTGCAAGGTAATCGATACATCTACTGCTTTTAGAACTGATTCTGATTGGGCCTATGGTTTCCCAGAGCTTGGTACTAATTATAAGACAGCTATTGCTACTAAAAAACATATTGCAAATCCTGGCTGCCATGCGAGTGGTATGATAGCTTGTATAGCGCCTCTTGTAAAAGCAGGGCTCGTGCCAGCGGATTATCCTTTCACCATTACATCCTTAACAGGCTATAGCGGTGGTGGTAAGAAGATGATTGGCCAATATGAAAGTAGTCCTAAGGACTATTTCCTTTATGCGCCTCGTCAATATGGTCTTGGTCAAGAACATAAACATTTGCCCGAAGTACAACATGTATGCGGCCTTAGTGAAGCTCCAATTTTTATGCCAATCGTTGATGATTACTATTCTGGGATGGAGGTTACCGTAGGTATTCATAGTCGTTTATGTCATAAACCTGTTTGTATTGATAAGGTACAACAAACGTTAGAATACTTTTACAAAGATAGTACAATCGTTACGGTTGCACCATTTACTGAAAATAGCAATAGCGGTATGTTAAACGCTAATCAATTGAGCAATACGGATAGCATGAAAATCTATGTAACTGGTAACGATGAACGCATCATGGTTCACGCCATTTTCGATAATTTAGGTAAAGGTGCATCGGGTGCCGCCGTTCAATGTATGAATATCGCATTGGGGTTACCAGAGGATACTGGTTTAGTATTAGGTTAGAGAGGAATCTATGAAGAATGTAACAAATGCAATGCGGGCGCATATCTTAACGGCGGCCGTTCCATATATAAAACAATACACAGATCAGTACGTTGTCGTTAAATACGGTGGCAATGCCATGGTGGATGAAGAGTTAAAGAAATCTGTTATGAAGGATTTACTATTACTTCAATTAGTGGGGGTAAAAGTTGTGCTCGTTCATGGTGGTGGTCCAGCTATTAATAGTACCTTAGAGGCGATGCAAATTGAATCACATTTTGCTAATGGATTACGCGTTACCGATGAAGCAACGATGGATGTTGTACAAATGGTGTTAGCCGGCAAGGTGAATAAAGGTCTCGTAGCTGATTTAACAGATCTTGGTGGCAAAGCTGTTGGCCTTTGTGGCGTAGATGGCAACATGATTCAAGTTCATAAACAAAACGAAGAACTTGGTTATGTAGGTTATATTGATACTATTGATACGAGTATTATCCATGACGTAATTAGCCGTGGCTATATTCCGGTTATTTCTTCTATCGGCATGGGAGCCGATGGCAAGACCTATAATATTAATGCGGATACGGTAGCTGCGAAAATTGCAGGTGCCCTCAAGGCGGAAACCATGGTGGCTATGACCAATATTGATGGTGTACTGCGAGATGTGCATGATCCAGATTCTTTAATTTCTAAAATTACAATGGCCGAGGCAGCTCAGTTAAAAGCGGATGGTGTCATTGCAGGAGGTATGATTCCAAAGGTAGATTGCTGCTTAGAGGCTATAGAAGCAGGGGCACAAAAGGTATTCATCATCAATGGTGAAATTCCACATGCCATTCTTATCGAGTTATTAACCGATGAAGGCCTTGGCACCATGTTTATTGCTTAATATAGTAAACATAATACTGGTAATCATCTATTGGGTATCTTTTACATAGATAGACGACGGCATGACCGTACATTTGGAGGATATAATGAGTAATACAATCGATTTTGAACAACAAGATAAAGAATATATAGCCAATACGTATGGTCGGTTCAACGTATGCTTTGAAAAAGGAAAGGGTTCTCTCTTGTGGGACGTAGATG
Organism: Veillonella parvula; assembly: GCA_959601155.1. Taxonomy (GTDB): domain Bacteria; phylum Bacillota; class Negativicutes; order Veillonellales; family Veillonellaceae; genus Veillonella; species Veillonella parvula_R. The sequence continues at coordinate 79,078 of CAUGOU010000002.1, forward strand.
GTAAAGAGTACATCGACCTTGGTTCTGGTATTGGCGTAACCGCCTTTGGTGTTGACGATGATGAGTGGACTGAGGCTGTTACTAAGCAGTCTCATGCGTTGAATCATATTTCTAATTTATATTATTCCTTGCCACAAATTGAACTAGCGAAACAGCTCTGTGCGAAAACGGGGATGAAAAAGGTGTTTTTTTCTAACTCTGGTGCGGAGTCTAACGAATGTGCTATTAAGGCAGCGCGTAAATATAGCCATGACAAATATGGCGAAGGGCGTCATATAATTGTTACCTTAGTCAATAGTTTCCACGGTCGTACTATTACCACCTTGTCTGCGACAGGACAAGATGTATTCCATCAACATTTCTTCCCATTTACGGAAGGCTTTATTCATACCCCAGCCAATGATATTGATGCGGCTTTGAAAAACCTTGCTAATCCAGCTGTTTGTGCCATCATGATGGAACCTATTCAAGGTGAAGGTGGTGTTATGCCATTAGATAAGGAGTTTGTCCAAAGCGTAACAAAATATGCTCATGAACATGATCAATTGGTACTCATCGATGAGGTACAAACTGGTAATGGTCGGACTGGTAGCTTATATGCATACCAACAATTTGGTATCGAACCAGATGTGGTATCTACTGCAAAAGGTTTGGCCGGAGGGCTACCCATGGGTGCCACCTTATTCAATGAAAAGATGCAATATGTATTAAATGCTGGTGCTCATGCTACTACTTTTGGAGGTAATCCAATCTGCGCGGCTGCAGGTAATACCATTATTAGCCGGTTAACGCCTGAACTCCTTGACTCTGTAAAAGCAAAAGGGGAATACGTAAAGGCTACCTTAACTGGTAAACCTGGCGTTCTTGGTGTTAGCGGTATGGGTCTCATGCTTGGCATTGAAACTACGGTTGATGCTAAAGCTGTTATAGCTAAATGTCTTGAAAAAGGCGTAGTATGCTTATCTGCTAAAAATAAAGTGCGTCTTTTACCAGCTCTTAATATTCCGCAAGAACAATTGGAAAAAGCTATTGCTATTTTAGCTGATGTGATTGAAGAATTAGCGGCACAGTAAGATTTTGTTTAACTTTCATAAATATTGTTTACTATAGTTATGTAACATTGAACTATGGAAATAAACCGATGATTATATAGACTTTACTCCGTATTCGTGTTACTCTAAAAGAAACAGTCTATATTGGAGGAGTAAATATGAATACAGAATCCTTACGTAATGAAGTATTGGTTCCAGCGGTAGCAAAAACGTTGGACATTGCAGCTAAAGCAAAACCTACAAAAGAAGAAATTATCACAACGGCGAAAATCACCGCTGCTGTGACAGTTGCAACAGCTGTTGTATCCTTAGCGGTACAAGCAGTATTGCGCAACCGATAAGAAACTGAGAAAACGACATGGCGCGCTGCCTGTCGTTTTCTTTTACTTTTACCCTGTTATTCCCCTAAATAAGGGGTTTTTCTTGGTGCATGTAGGTTTTGTATTTATAAATTCGGAGACTGTTTAATCGTTATATATTAGCGATGCATATTGATATGCAATTGATATATTGACATTAGAGGAGGCGATACGATGCATAGTCGCGATTTAATAGAGCAATATAAAGGTTACGTTCAAAATTGGCGTAGATATTTTCATAAACATCCAGAACTCAGTAATGAAGAGTTTGAAACGACAAAGACACTCGCTAAAGAACTAGAATCAATGGGCGTAGAGGTTCATGTAGACACAGAACGTGGTATCGGCTTAATCGGCATTATCCATGGTGCTAAACATGGAAAGGCTATCGCGTTGCGTGCCGATATCGATGCACTGCCTGTTCATGAACATAATGCAGTGGACTATAAATCAGAAGTAGAAGGCAAAATGCACGCTTGCGGTCATGATGGACATATGGCTATTTTATTAGGTGCGGCTAAGATGCTAATGTCTATGAAAGACCGTATTGAAGGCGACGTATATTTAGCATTCCAACCTGCGGAAGAAACTGGCGCAGGGGCTCCGGATTTCATCAAGTTTGGTGATTGGTATGATAAGGTAGATGCTATCTTTGGTGGTCATGTGTGGATCGATTTGCCGGCGGGACTCATATCTGTAGAAGAGGGTCCTCGTATGGCTGCCAGTAGCCAGATTACAATTAATGTAAAAGGCAAACAAGGTCATGGTGCACAGCCTCATCAAGCGATTGATGCAATTGTGGTGGCTAGTGCCATCGTTATGAACTTACAAACTGTAGTTTCTCGCAATGTGAGTGCCCTTGATTCTGTAGTTGTTACAATTGGCAATATTCACTCTGGCTCAGAATGGAATGTCATCCCTGGGGAAGCTTCCCTAGGCGGTACAGTTCGTTTCTTTGATCCAAACCAAGAACAATATATTGTCGATACTATTCGCCGCATTGTAGAACACACTGCAGAGGCCTATGGAGCGACTGCTACATTAGAATATGTAAAAAAAGTGCCCCCTACTATTAATGATCCTGAATCCAGTGAACTGGCAGAACGTGTCGTTATTGATACATTAGGTAAGGACAAGCTTTCTAAGATGCGTAAAGTCATGCCTGGAGAAGATTTTGCCTGGTATTTACAAGATAAACCGGGATGCTTTGCCTTTATTGGTATTCAAAATCCTGATGTAGAAGCTACATACGATCATCATAATAATAGATTTAATATGGATGATACTGTATTATCTGCAGCATCTGCGGTATATGCTGAATACGCCATTGCTTGGTTACAAGAAAATAAATTTTAGCCCCATAAACCCCTTTACTTTTTTCGTAAAGGGGTTTATTATATTCCAATATTAGTCATATGTAATTAAAATGGTTTCCTGGAATGGCGCATATTTTAGCGCTTTGCGGATAAAAAGGACCTTTCTTCGCCGGACGGTTCTAGAAGCCAGAAAGGATGTAATGAACGATAAAGTTTCTATTTCAACAGCAAATATTCGTGGTGCTTTTGGGGCATTTTTTATCCCCGGCATGTACACAGCTTTATGGGCTGGTTTTGTGCCATATTTAAAAGCAAAGCTTAGTATTGGTGAAGATGTATTAGGTTCCATGATTTTGTTGCTCGGTGTAGGTTCTTGTTTATCCATGGCTATAGCAGGTAAGCTTGTAGAAAGCTTTGGGTGTAAGAGAGTCGTTTTGTTAGCTAGCTTTATTGGTATGGTATCTCTTGCCATCGTTACTATGTGTCCTACTATTGCTACAACAACAGTAGCCCTGTTCTTTTTTGGTATTGGTGTAGGCCTTAGTGGTGCTTCTGCTAATTTACAAGCTATCCTAACAGAAAAGGTGAGCAAAAAACATTTAATGGGCGCCTATCACGGTGGCTGGAGCTTAGGTGGTTTTGCTGGTGCCGGTGTTTTGCTCGTGCTTTTAAAAATCTTATCGCTGCCTGTTAATCAAAGTATTTGGGGACTTCTCATCGTACTATTTATTGCGATGGTTGTAGTTAGCCAATTTATGTTGACCTTTGGTAGTGATCCAAATGCAAAGGTTACTAAAAAATCTAAAAGCCCATTGTCCTTTCATCCAATCGCTCTTATTTTTGGTTTATTGTCCTTTGTTTCTTACTTGGTAGAAGGTGCTGTAGGGGATTGGAGTGCATTATATTTATTTGAAGATAAAGGGATTCTTATCGAAGAGGCTGTCATGGGTGTAATGCTCTTTAATGGTACTATGTGTATAGGCCGTTTGCTTGGTAATAGATTAGGTAAACACTTAACATCAAAGCAAGTTGTTGTTGGTGGCTACTTACTTGGCTCTATTGCGATGGGGCTTATCGTGTTCTTGCCAGGTCATGCATCCATGTATACTTACTTATTATTGGGTATTTCATTAGCTATGATAGTACCAAACCTATTCTCTGCAATGGGGGAACAAAATGTCATTCCTATGACACAAGCGGTCGCAACATCCACAATGCTCGGTTATATGGGTATTTTGATGGGACCTGCCTTAATTGGTTTCATTGCGCACGGTACAAGTCTTACAGTAGCATTTATCGTATTGACTACATTGCTTGTTGTAAGTGCAGGTATTGGTAAATACGCATACCATTTAATGAGTAAAGACTGTGGACTTAGTGAAGAACAAATTTAATAGCCTATAATTAAGGAGCTACGATTCTCGTATCGTAGCTCCTTTTTCATATTTTTATATTTTATGTATTTCACGCATTAAAAAGCCACAGGTCTAGAACCTGTGGCTTTTAGAACTATCATTATATATTGATTAGATTAGCGATCGCCATTGAAGATGGAGTTTTTAACAAGTACATAGTCTACTTTGCGGATAGCTTGTAGAGTCGTTCCGCCAGCGTAAGAAATAGCGGATTGTAAATCTTGTTCCATTTCAGTTAATGTATCGAAGATAGAACCTTTGGAATCGATGAAAATCTTTTTGCCTTCTACGTTTTTGCGTTCCCCTTTTTGGAACTCAGAAGCAGAACCAAAGTATTCTTTTACAGCTTTACCGTCAACGATTTTTTCTTCCCCTGGAGATTCTTCATGACCAGCAAATAGGGAGCCAATCATAACCATGGTAGCACCAAAGCGAATGGATTTTGCGATGTCGCCATGGTCACGAATACCGCCGTCAGCGATGATAGGTTTAGTAGCTGCTTTTGCGCACCAGCGAACAGCAGCTAATTGCCAGCCACCAGTACCGAAGCCAGTTTTTAACTTAGTGATACATACCTTACCAGGACCGATGCCTACTTTAGTCGCATCAGCACCAGCATTTTCAAGTTCACGAACTGCTTCTGGAGTACCAACATTACCAGCGATAATGAAAGTTTCAGGCAAGTTCTTTTTAATGTATTGAATCATTTCGATGACTGCATTGGAATGACCATGTGCAATATCAATAGTGATATATTCTGGGGTTAAGTTTGCTTTCTTGAATTCATCAACTAAGGCAAATTCTTCAGCTTTTACGCCGATAGAAATAGAAGAATATAAGTTAAGGTCGTGCATGCGTTTTACAAAGTCCATACGACGTTCTGGTTGGAAACGATGCATGATATAGAAATACCCTTCACGAGCTAATTTTTCAGCCAACTCTTCGTCGATGATAGTTTGCATATTAGCAGGTACCACTGGCAAGCGGAATGTGCGTTTACCTAATTTTACATGTGTATCACATTCGCTACGACTGGAGACAATACATTTATTAGGAATTAATTGCACGTCTTCATAATCAAAGATGTTAGTTGTATTAATCATAGTTTCTATATCTCCTTCGAGTATTACATATTGAACCTGTACCATTATACAAGAGACTCATAAAATTTTCAATACGTTCCGAATATTTTGTTTGGTGTAAGGGATAAACTGTAGTACAATACAAGTAGATTGTGTAAATAATATATTCATTTATAGATATATAGTAAAAGGAGGTTGATTAATGTGGAACAGTCTAAAATCCGTATGCTTGCTGAAGCTGGCGTAGCAATTGCCATTGCTCAAGTGTTGTCATTTATTACGATTTTTCATATGCCACAGGGGGGCTCTATTAAGGCGGCAGCTTTGGTACCACTCATGATTTACGCATATCGTTGGGGCGGAACACGAGGTATCTTCGTAGGTGTTGTATATGGTATATTACACTTTATTTTAGGCTTTAAATCATCTGTTCATTATTTAAGTATTGTATTAGACTACTTGGTTGCTTACGGTGCTATTGGCGTTTGTGGTTACTTTAAAGATTCTCTTTCTGGACTTATCACTGGATCCATCGTAGGTATTGTATTGCGTTGGGGGGCATCTGTTACGAGCGGTGCTGTGGTCTTTGCTAGCTATGCTCCGCAAGGGCAGAATCCTTGGGTTTATTCTATGATTTATAATGCATCCTATATGGTGCCAGATGGCCTTTTAAATATTGCAGTTTTACTATTCATTTACCAAGGTGTTAAACGAGGTTTACAACGTCGTGGATAAATTAGGTTTAATTATTTTGGCTGGAGGACTCAGCACTAGAATGGGGCAACCTAAAGCTTTGTTGCCTTGGATTAATGGTGAAAGTCTTATATCTCATGCCCTTCGTAAGGGCTTAGATGCAGATATTCAAGATATTCTTATCTCCATCGGTGATGACGAGCAATTAGGACTTGCTATACAGACTCATATTATAGATACATTATCGAACGATGAGAAAAATAAGGTTTCTATTGTTCGGGATTCTGTTGGGCGATGCGGACCTTTAGGGGGGCTGTATAGCACTCTAGCGGTTGGTACTAGTTCTGCTTATGCAGTAATGGCAGTAGATATGCCATTCATGGAAATGGATTTGTATTATGATTGGCTCTATCAAGTAGAGCATAATGATTGGAATGTCATCGTCCCATATAGTGAAAGTGGTAAGTCTGAGCCGATGGCCGGTATTTATAGGCCATATATTGCGTCCTTAATTCAATCTATTCTTGTTGGCGAAAATGTATCGTTGCATCATGCCCTCGATGTTATTGGTCATGTAGAATCTATTGATGCTACTGATTTTAGTTGGGAGCTAAGCAATATTAATCGATTTGAAGACTATCAATGGGCGCGAGCTTTAGCGGAAAATGAATTCCGCCGTGTACCTTTAATTAGTGTGGTCGCATCGAAACGTAAAACAGGTAAGACTACTGTTGTAACGCGCCTTGTGTCTGAGTTACAAAAAATCGGTTTATCCGTTGGTGTTGTCAAAAGCGATAAACATGGCTTTCAGATGGATCATGAGGGAACAGATACAGATCTTGTTTATAAAGCTGGGGCTGATGCGGTTGCTATTGCAGGGCCTACTGAAACAGCGATTCGTATACGTACGAAAGAACAATCCAACTTGTATGAAATATCACAGTTTATGCCTGTAGATATAGTTATACTAGAAACGAGATCCCAAGGGATTGCCCCAATTATAGAGGTTACTCAAGAGGGATATACGGAAGAGCTGATCTCGGACCCAATGGACCGAGTGGCGACGATAGAAATTGGCAAATTGGATCAAGACGTACCTGAATTGGTACGCCACATACAGGAAATGATGAGGAGTTTAAATGGCCGTCGTTACTGTTGAGAAGGCTCTCCAATTATGGGATGAGGCCTTACAAACGCAAGTTCATAAAGTTGAAACGATTGCAGTTAAGGCTGCGAAGGGATACGTACTAGCAGAGGATATTCTTGCGCCAACGGATGTACCTGCTTTTTCAAAATCTGCAATGGATGGGTATGCCATCGCCTATGAAGAAGGTCGTAATGAATATATCGTTGACGGCATCATTGGAGCTGGTGTTGTATGGAAACAGCCTGTAAAGCCTGGCCATGCAGTACGGATTATGACTGGTGCACCAGTACCGGATACATGTGATACCGTTATCATGCAGGAACAAGTAGTAGGCACAGGTGAACCGCATACATCGATTACAATTCAAGGTAAATATCGTTGTGGTGATCATATTATTCCACAAGGTGAAGAGTGTAATGCCAGTACTATTGTGATTCCGCACGGTACAGAGGTAACATCTACAGTACAAACCATTTTGACGGGACTTGGCATTATTGAGATATCTGTTAATGCCATGCCTCGTGTATTAGTTCTTACCTCTGGTCATGAGGTTATTGAACCTGGTGAAAGCTTAACGCCTGGTAAAATTTACAACTCCAATCGAGCTATGATTTGTGGACTCTTAGAGGACTTAGGTTTTCACAAGATAATACATTATCATGTAAGTGATGCTCCAGAGGAGTTAGACTCTGAAATCAATCATGTTTTAAAACTTAGTGAAGAAGCAGATGTTATAATCAGTTCTGGTGGTGTATCGGTAGGTCTTTTTGATACGATGCCTCTCATTTATGAAAAATTGGGGGCAGAATCTATCTATGCCCGTATTCAAATGCGACCGGGTGCAGCATCCTATGGTGCGGTTACCCCGAAAGGTCAGATTATCTTTGGCTTGTCCGGTAATCCAGGGGCTGCTTTTAATGGATGGCATTTAATCGTAGCACCTACCTTGAAGCGTTATAAAGGGTTGGCTAATTGGACGACTCCAGTGGTGGCTTGTGTAATGGATACAGAAATCTTCAAACGTAATGTCTTTGATCGCTATGTACAAGGAAAAGTGGTGTTCGGCGGTGGTGTACCACGCTTTGTGGCTAACCGTCATTTTAATAGTAGTAGCATGTTAGGGCTATATACTGTGAATGCGTTGGCATGTATTCCACGAGGAACTCATGAAGTACATCCTGGTGATACATTAAATGTGTATCTATTAGGCTTGCTGCCTGCAGTTTAGACCCTTTTGATTTTTAGACCCTTACTCTAAGGCATTAGATTTTTTAGAGTTATAGAGTTTTTGAGTTATAGATACAAATATACTAGTTAAAAAACTATAATATTTATAGCTAATCATAATGTAAAAAGACGAGGTTTCTTAGGAGGCCTCGTCTTTGCGTTTATTCAAAACATTTCGTTTATCCAAAATAATTTTAATTTTGTTACCAAAGACACTGAAATTAAATCTCAATTAAATTATAATAAAATTAAGGGAAGGATATTTTTTTAGTTATATCAATTGGTTTTGATAAAATTGTTTTAATCTACTTTTTATTTACTTTTACTATTATATAGCTATATAAGGAGTGATTTCTATGAGTAAGACTTTCACAAAAAATATCCCAGTAAACGAAATTTTACATCTAGGTGAGCACCTAGAGTATAAAGAGGGTCAAGTGATTAGTATTACAATTGCTCAAAATGAGCGACTCAGCATTACACTATTTGCGCTGCCTAAGGGGGAAGAAATCTCTACGCATGTAACAGTAGGTGATGCGATTGTGCAAATCCTCGATGGTGAGGCGCACATCGTTGTTGGTGATGTGGAACATACTGTGAAGGCTGGTGAAACCTTGATTATGCCATCGGAAGTACCTCATAGCCTAGATGCAAGAGAAAGCTTTAAGATGCTGTTGACCGTAGTTAAATAAATATATCATAATAAATGCATCCCTTATATCAATAAGGGGTGCATTTTATATGTATTCTTTACAAGCCAGAGCTACACCTAAAGAGCATCACGATGAAATTGTGAAATCTTTGGTATCTAATATTAATGAATTAGAACAAAGTGGATTATTTGAAAGTATTCAAGTATATAAATGGAATTTAGTACAAGTGTATAATTCCAAACAATGTACCGAACCAGTTGGCACTATTGTAGAGAACGTGTTATTTGGTACTTGGACACAGGATGAAACTGATTTGTTAAATGTAGGTAAAGCACAAGAACTGGCGTTAAGAGCGAAATTACCTTAGGGAGCAAAAGTGTAATGGACTATTTTGACTATTCATATAAACATAAATATATAGAGTTTAGCAGTAACATATATAGGGTTAATACATATCATTACAACTGGCATGCAGAAACAGAGATTTTTATCTTGTTAAAAGGTAGTGTTGAGATGAGTTGCAATGGTGAGGTGTTTACGTTGAAACCTCTTGATGTCGTGATTATCTCTCCTCAAGTAGGGCATGCAACATTAGCCCTCGAAGAGGATGCTATAGCCTTTGTTATTCATGTAGGTAACGAGTTCTATCAACAGTATGATCCGGATTTTGGATCGTACCAATTTGTTTTGCGTTCAGATGATAGTACGCGTCATAACGAATTCTTTACAACCTTACGCCATCATGCTGCTATGACGATGTTGTTGATGACTAAAGGTGAAAGCCCAGTACATCGAATGTGGATAGAACATCATTACTTAGCTTTGGCCGGTGATGTATTTAGAGAGTTTGATCCGATTAAAAAGGTTCACGAAAATGCTAGACCTGGCGATATAAAACCAGCATCTTTTGATAAAATGATCGTCTATATTGATGAGCATTATGAACAGAAAATAGAGTTAGAAGATATTGCTAAAATTGGAGGCTATAATATTGCCTATACATCGCAGTTTTTTAAACGGCAAATGGGGATTTCATTTGTTGAGTATGTATTGAGGTTAAGAATCCGTGACGCTACTGTTCGCTTAGCTAGTACGGATGAGGCTGTCGCAAGAATTGCAAGTGATTGTGGATTTGCAGATGTGAAAGCCTTTAATGTGGCTTTTAAAAAACACTTTAATATGACCCCCACAGAATATCGTAAGCAAGTCAAAAGCATTGGGCGTAAAACCGTCTTACAAGATTGGAAAGAAATTATTTCTGTAGACAATCAAGATGTTCTTGATGTATTGCATTCATTCTTGTCGTATGAAGATGATTCCCGAGCTAAGAGCGAATTGGAATTTATGAGCAAAAAATTGGAATCTTTGAAAGAAAAGTTAGCAGATGTAGTAAAGGATTTATAAAGGTATTTTGTTATATCTCTATTGCAACTAGATTCTTATAGTAACTAATTCTTATAGTAGCTATATTCTTGTGATAAGAGTTTGGTAAGCAAATTATTTTGATAAATTTATGACACATATAGAAAGATTAGAATTGGGTAAATTTCTATATCAAGAAACCCTATAAAGTTATTGAAAAAGCACTACTGCTGATAAGTAGTGCTTTTTTATATGTATTTTCCGGGTGAATTTATATATTGTTATAGTCCCAAAATACAATAAATCGAGAGAAATCTATCTTTTTTCGTTGATTTTAATATAAAAATTACCTTTTAATTTGGATAGTTATATTCACTAAACTGAGTAGAATATATCTCATCAGGAGTAAAAAAATTAGTAAGTTATAATTTTGGAGGATATATGAATCAAGTAAAATTTATGGAAAACGTAGGTAAAGTTGCAACTGTTACTGCTGTAGCTATGTATGTATCTTATTTCCCACAAATCATGCATAACCTTGCACACCCAGGTACTGGTGATTGGATTCAACCACTTGTAGCTGCAATCAACTGTACATTATGGGTAGCGTATGGTTTGTTTAAAGAACATAGAGATATTCCAGTAGCATTAGCCAATGCACCAGGTATCTTCTTTGGTTTAGCAGCGGCTATTACAGCGGTTATGTAATTTTAAGAATAGATATATAATGCTATAGAAGCATAAAACTATAATTTATTAATATATAAAATAAGATTACTGTTGACCGTTATTAATTATATATATCATAATGAATGCATCCCTTTGATTAATAAGGGGTGCATTTTTTATGTAAATAATTGAGAGGTATTTATTTGATTTTATGAGGGGGGTTACGTTGTTATGGACTACTTTCACTATACCTATAAACACAATCATATAGATTTCAATAGTGATATATATAAGGTTAGTACATATCATTACAACTGGCACAGTGGCGTTGAAGTCTTGATCTTGTTAAAGGGCAGAATCGACATGAGTTGTAATAGTGAGGTTTTTACAATGGAACCTCTTGATACCATTATTATTTCCCCTCAAGTGGGTCATGCTACGTTGGCGTTGGAAGAAGATACGACAGCTCTTGTTATTCATGTCGGAAAGGATTTCTTTCAGCAGTTTGATCCTAACTTTGGAATGTATCAATTTGTATTACGTTCTGATGAAAGTAATCGGTACAACTCTTTCTTTACCACATTGCGTCATCATGCGGCTATGATGATGTTATTGATGGTGAATGGTGAAAGTCCTACTAATCGATTAGATGTGGAGTATCATTATTTATCTTTAGTTAGCGATATATATAAAGAAATTAATAAGGTTAAATCTATTCATGTACATACAAAGCCTGTCGATATAACAGTAGCCACCTTCGATAAAATGATTGCTTATATAGATGAGAATTATCAGCAAAAAATTGAATTAGAAAATCTTGCAAAAATAGGTGGCTATAATGTGAACTATACATCACAATTTTTTAAACGCCAATTAGGTGTCTCCTTCCTTGAATATGTATTACGATTAAGATTGAGGGAGGCTACAGTTCGTTTAGTTAATTCTAATGATGCAGTTGCACATATTGCAAGTAGCTGTGGTTTTGCGGATATTAAAGCTTTTAATGTAGCTTTTAAAAAACATTTCCATACCACGCCATCTGAATATCGTAAGCAAGCAAACGAAATAGGACGTAAAACAAAATTACATGATTGGAAGGAAATTATATCAACACAAGAACAGGATATTATAGAGATACTACAATCTTGTTTACCATATCAAGATGATTCTACTAATAAGATTAGATTAGAAGTGGCTAATCAAAAGTTAAATGACGTTAGAGAACAACTTGAGATGGTTGTAAAAAAATTACAAGATTAACTGGTATTGTTATATACCATTGTAACTGATTATAGTTGCATATTTTTGAGATTAAATTTGAGCGGATATACAATCATTAGGTTTAGGTGATTTTGTATATTTGTTAATCCTATTAAAATATATGGTGAAAGAGCACTACGATCCGATGGTAGTGCTCTTTTTTGTACAATCATATAGGTGAAATTGTATTTTTTTAATGGGTTAAAAGAGAATAATTAAGGAAATTTTGTATGTGTTTAACAGACTTTTACCATTGAAAATGAACTTGTAAATTGGATAGTTATATCCTAAAAAAAGAGTACAATGAAATCATCGAAAGGAGCTAAGGTTTCGAAACATAAATAATCACGTCTTAAATAATGAAGTCCATTTGGAGGTTTACGATGAGTACGAAGGAACAACAAGTACAAGAAATGACAAATAAGATAGCTAATTTCATTTCTTATATGGCAAAGGTATTGCCTGATGATGTACAAGAAAAAATTCATGAATTGGCACAGGATGAAAAAAATCCTATGGCCAAATCTATTTATGAAACAATGCAACACAATATGGATTTAGCAGCTCAGCTTAATCGTCCTTCTTGTCAAGATACTGGTGTATTACAATTTTGGGTAAAGGTTGGATCTAATTATCCCTTACTAGGAGAATTAGAAGATATTCTAAGAGAAGCAACTTATAAGGCTACACAAGAGGCTCCATTACGATTGAACTGTGTAGAAACTTTTGATGAGTTTAATACTGGTAAAAATATTGGCCTCACTGCACCTTATATTCACTGGGATATCATTCCTGGTCGCGATGATGTAGAAATCTTCCCTTATATGGCTGGTGGCGGTTGTTCCTTGCCAGGATCCGGTAAAACATTGATGCCAGGCGAAGGCTATGAAGGTGTTGCTAAGTTTGTTCTTGATTTGATGACAAGCTATGGCTTGAATGCGTGTCCTCCACTATTGGTAGGTGTAGGGATTGCTACAACTATTGATACCGCTGCGGGATTATCTAAAAAGGCATTAATGCGTCCTGTATCTTCAAAAGCACCTAATGAAAAAGCGGCTTACATGGAACAATTATTAGAGGATGGCATAAATAAAATTGGTATTGGACCTCAAGGTATGGGTGGGGATAAAACTGTATTAGGTGTGAATATTGAACATGGTACACGTCATCCATCTGTTATTTCTTGTGCTGTTAGTGTAGGTTGTTGGAATCATCGCCGCGGCGATCTCGTCTTTGACAAGGATGGTAATTGCACAGTTAAATCTCATAAAGGAGTGACATTATAATGGCTAAGAAAATATTAACTACACCAATTCAAAAATCTGATTTAGAAGGCATTAAGCCAGGTGATGTGATTTATTTGACTGGGCATATTACAACTAGTCGTGATATGGGCCATCGTCGTGTGGTAGAAGAAGGTAAAACGCTACCAGTTGATGTTAAAGATGGGGCTATACTTCATGCAGGACCAATTATTCGCACTATAAGCGATAATGAATTTGAAGTTGTATCTGTAGGTCCTACTACATCTATGCGTATGGAAAAATTCGAATATGAATTTGTTAAAAAGACGGGGGTACGTCTCATTGTAGGTAAAGGCGGTATGGGTCCTGAAACAGCACGTGCCTGCAAAGATTTTGGTGCACTACACTGTGTATTCCCTGCAGGCAATGCCGTACTTGCAGCTACAGAAGTCGAAAAAGTAGAATCTGCTAATTGGCGTGAATTAGGTATGTGTGAGACTTTGTGGACTTTTAAGGTTAAAGAATTTGGTCCGCTCATCGTATCTATTGATGCAGACGGTAATAACTACTTTGAAAATAAAAAAGTAGAATACAATGCGAAGAAAGAAGAAGTGTTAGAAGAGATTTATAAACACGTAAGCTTCATTAAATAATCTCATTGTGAGCTTAACTTAATAGGGGGATTATACGGATTTTGTACAATCCTCCTTTTTTGTACCCTTTTTTAGGTATATTACACGTATTGGGAGGTATATATGGATACGAGTGTAATGATAACTCTTGGCTTCTTGGTATTTGCCATCGTCATGTTTGCGTGGGAGAAAATCCCTTTGTCTATTACCGCTATGGTTGTAGCAGTAGGCCTACACTTAAGTGGGGTATTATCCGCTAAAGAAGCGTTCGCAGGTTTTGTGGATCCAAACGTCTTACTATTTATGGGCATGTTTGTAATTGGTGAAGCTTTCTTTGCAACAGGTGTCGCTGTAGGTGTAGGTAATGTAGTTCATAAGTTTGCTAAAACTGAAACATCCTTGCTCGTTGCAGTTATGATGATTACAGGTGTTTTATCTGGCTTCTTATCTAATACTGGTACAGCTGCTGTACTGATTCCTGTAATTATCGGTATTTGTAAAAAGAGTGGTTTTAAACAAACTAAGTTATTGATGCCTCTCGTATTTGCGGCAGCCATGGGTGGTAATATCTCACTTATCGGTGCTCCTGGTAACATGATTGCTCAAGCAGGATTACAACAAGCAGGCTTAGGTTCTTTTAATTTCTTTGATTATGGTTTAGTAGGCTTACCAATCCTTATCGTAGGTACTATATTCTATGCTACAATTGGTAAACGTTTCTTACCAGATGCTCCAAGCCACCAACCAGATGGTGCTTTTGAAGGTAATGATGATTATAGTCATGTGCCATCTTGGAAGAAATGGACTGCTGCGATTATATTGATTCTGACAGTCGTTGCTATGATTTTTGAAAAACAATTAGGTGTAAAACTTTATGTAAGTGCTTGGATAGGTGCGCTTGTTTTAGTAGCTACTAATGTTATTAGCGAAACGGCAGCTGTTAAATCTATCGACATGAAAACAATTATGCTATTTGCTGGTTCTATGGCTCTCGGTGATGCAATGGTAAAAACTGGTACTGGTAGTGTAATTGCTGACATTATTGTTAATAGTCTTGGAGCAAGCCCATCTCCAATCGTTGTGTTAGTAGTAATCTTTGTGCTTGGTGTGTTTATGACAAACTTTATGTCTAATACAGCTACTTGTGCTTTACTAGTTCCAATCGGTCTTAGCCTAGCTTCTCAACTTGGCTTCGATCCTAAAGCAGTTCTTGCAGCTATCGTAATTGCAAGCTCCTTGGCATATGCAACACCAATTGGTATGCCTGCCAACACTATGGTATACAACATAGCTGGCTATAGCTTCATGGATTATGTGAAAGCTGGTTTACCACTTATCGTTGTATCTAGTATCGTAGCACTTATTTTACTTCCAATCCTATTCCCATTCTAATAAGATAAGTATTTGGTATATATTGAAAGCCCTGATGTATATTTACGTCAGGGCCTTTTCTTGCTTACCTGCATATATTGTGCTTGTTTTGTTATATATTAGATAGATTACTAAATTTGTTAGACATAAGTATTAGACATTAGAGAAACTTTCACATATAATAGAGTAATGTAAGTGTACAAATATACATTCACAGTAGACATATATTACAAAACGTATACGTCTATCTAATAGTTGTTATATAGGTTTATGTGGCCATGGTGCCGAGGAGGCTTTATGTTAAGCGATATTGAGATTGCCCAACAGAATAGAATGGAAAAGATTCAGGTTATTGCCAATAAATGTGGGTTAACACCTGATGACATTGAACAATATGGTCATTATAAAGCTAAAATTTCTTTTGATGCTATTCGTCGTTTAGAATCTAAACCAGATGGCAAATTGGTGCTAGTCACAGCGATTACGCCAACACCAGCAGGGGAAGGTAAGTCTACAACGAGCATTGGTCTCGTACAAGGCTTACAAAAAATCGGTAAAAATGCAATTGCTACATTACGTGAGCCATCCTTAGGACCTGTTTTTGGGATTAAAGGTGGTGCAGCAGGTGGCGGTTATGCTCAAGTTGTACCTATGGATGACATCAATCTTCATTTTACAGGTGATATGCATGCTATTACAGCGGCTAACAATTTATTATCCGCTATGATCGATAACCATATCCATCAAGGAAATGAATTGCAAATCGATTTGCGTCAATTATCATGGACTCGTGTTCTAGATATGAATGACCGTGCTCTTCGCAATGTGACAGTTGCACTCGGTGGTAAAGTATGTGGGTTCCCTAGAGAAGATCACTTCATGATTACTGTAGCTTCTGAAATCATGGCTATTCTTTGCTTAGCTAAGGACTTAGAAGATTTGAAAGCACGGTTTGGTCGCATCGTTATCGGTTGTAACTTAGCAGGTGATCCTGTTTATGTTCATCAACTTGGTTGCCAAGGGGCAATGGCGCTTCTCATGAAAGATGCTATCAAGCCAAATCTCGTACAAACATTGGAACATACACCAGCTATTGTTCACGGTGGTCCCTTTGCAAATATCGCTCATGGTTGTAACTCCATTGTAGCTACAAAACTAGGACTTAAGCTTGGTGATATCGTAGTTACGGAAGCGGGCTTTGGTGCTGACTTGGGTGCTGAAAAGTTCCTTGATATTAAATGCCGATACGGCGGTATTTTCCCTGATGCAATCGTTATCGTAGCTACATTACGAGCTCTTAAAATGCATGGTGGTGTACCAAAACAAGAGTTGAATACAGAAAATGTTGAAGCCGTAACTAAAGGTTTCAGCAACTTACAAAAAGCAATTGAAAATATGCGTTATTTCAATGTGCCTGTATTAGTGGCAATCAATAAATTTGCTAGCGATACAGATGCAGAAATTGCTGAGTTGACTCGCCTATGTGATGAGTTTGGCGTGCCTGTAGAGCTTAATGAATGTTGGGAAAAGGGCGGCGAAGGCGGCACTGATATGGCAAAAAAAGTCGTAGAGTTACTTGAAGGTCCTAAGCCAACACCTAAATTCGTATATGATTTGGAAGATAGTTTAGAGGATAAAGTTAATAAAATCGTTAAAACTATTTATGGTGGCGATGGAGTTATCTTTACGGACAAAGCCAAAAAGCAAATTAAACAATTAGCAGATTGGGGACTGGATCGTTTGCCTGTATGTATGGCGAAAACGCAATATTCCTTATCTGATAATCCAGCATTATTAGGGGCTCCAACAGGATTCACTATTACTGTATCCGATATTCGTGTTGCCAATGGGGCAGGCTTTATTGTATGTCGTACAGGTGATGTAATGGTAATGCCAGGCCTTCCTAAACGTCCTGCTGCTCTTAATATGGATATTGAAGCAGACGGCACAATTAAAGGCTTATTTTAATAGATATTGTTTATAGTAGAACGTTTCTTAACTGGAGATTTATAATGTCTGCTATAATTAGTTATATTTTTATTGTGTTTAATATTTGTAGATTTTATAGTAATTACAAAGCGATAACAAGGGATATCTTGTTATCGCTTTTACATGAGGCCTTGTTATGAAATTAGTAGAACAACGAGTAATAGATTTTGTGGCTGCTACTGCCTCTAAAGAGCCAACGCCAGGTGGTGGTGCTATTGCGGCATTGACTGCCGCAACGGGGGCGGCTTTAGCAGAAATGGTAGCAAACCTTACATTTGGTAAAAAAGGTTATGAAGCGGTTCAGCCTGAAATGGAGGAGCTTCAAGCTAAAGCAGAAGCGATTCGCAAGCGCATGCTCGAATTATCTCAAGCTGATGCAGATGTATTTAATATCTTTATGAACGCCTTAGGATTGCCAAAGAATACAGATGAAGAAAAGGCTGCGCGTACAGCTGCTATTCAACAAGCATACAAAGATGCTGCTATGGTACCTTTTGAAATTGGAGAATTAGCGAATCAAATATTTGATTTAGCAGAATTAGCCTCTCGTAAGGGGAATCAAAACCTTATTACAGATGGTATTATTGCGGCTATTAATGCGCGTGCTGCGGTGAAATCGGCTTTTTTGAATGTGCGTATTAATTTATCTGGTATTAAAGATGAAAGTTTTGTAGCAGAACTAATATCTAAGATGTATGCCATTGAAAAAGATCTTGATGATAAAGAGTCGGCTATCATAGGGTTATATAAATGATAAAACATTATAATATAAATCGAATAATATAACCGATCGAATTATAAAAGTTCGGGAAATAATAAAAAGAGATCCTGTTAGTATATATAAGTATAATAGGTTCTCTTTTTTCTATTGTTAAAATCCGAACGATAGTGTAAAATAAATGGGTAATATTTCGAGGTTTTATGTAGGAGACATTATGACAGAGCAGAACCCAATAAATACAGTCGATAGTATGTTGCCCATACCACAGCTCTTTGCCTTTGGTTTACAGCATGTACTTGCCATGTATGCTGGAGCTGTTGCGGTACCGATTATTGTGGCACAGGCGATGAATTTACCGGTAGAGGATTCGATTCGCCTTATTACAGCCGACTTGTTTACCTGTGGCATTGCGACCTTAATCCAAACATTAGGCTTTGGTAATATAGGTGGGCGTATCCCTATGATTCAAGGTGTTACCTTTGCATCTGTCGGACCTATGACTATGATTGGGGCACAGCATGGTATGACTGCCATTTACGGTGCCATTATTGTAGCAGGTCTATTTACTTTTATAGTAGCTCCATTCTTTAGCCGTCTAATTCGACTGTTTCCCCCTGTTGTAACGGGAACAATAATTACTCTTATTGGGATTAATTTGATGCCAGTTGCCATTAATTGGATGGGGGGCGGTGTAGGAAATCCAGAATTTGGAAGTTATACGAACATAGGACTTGGATTTCTTACGTTCTTAATTGTTGTCTTTGTATACAAGTTTGCTAAAGGTTTCTTAAGTAATCTTTCTGTATTAATAGGCTTGATCGTAGGCACAGCAATTGCCTTTGCAATGGGTGTTGCTAATTTTGATGAAGTTGGTCGATCTCAATGGGTTGCTTTCATTGAACCATTCTATTTTGGTTTGCCAACCTTTGACTGGGCTTCTGTATTATCTATGATTATCGTCATGCTCGTTGTCATGGTAGAGACGACAGGTGATAGTATTGCTATTGGTGAAATTGTGGATAAGCCAATAGGTCGAAAAGAATTGGCTTCTGTTATTCGTGCCGATGGTATTTCTACTTTAATAGGGGGAATTCTTAATAGTTTCCCATATACAGCCTTTGCTCAAAATATAGGACTTATTGCGGTTACAGGTGTTAAAAGTCGCTTTGTAGTAGCTGCATCTGGAGTAATCTTAATTTTGTTAGGTTTATTCCCTAAATTAGCCGCTATTGTTGCTAGTATACCAAATGCAGTACTCGGTGGTGCTGGCATTGCTATGTTTGGCATGATTGTTGCCAGTGGTATCCGCTCTCTTGGCAAGGTTAGTTTTGATGGTAATCATAACTTGATGCTTGTGGCGATTAGTATTGGAGTGGCTATGATCCCTATTGCGGCGCCGAACTTTTATGCTAATTTCCCTGATTGGGCACAAATTATATTAAAATCTGGCATTACCTTTGGTAGTATTACGGCAATCTTGCTTAACTTATTACTCAATGGTGTTAATCATGGCGATGAAATTCAAGAAATGGGCCGTCGCTAAATAATACATACGAGAACTCTATTCCTATAGAATAGAGTTCTTTTTAGTGATTAAATTCACAGGGAAAATGTATGAATACTATGCTATAATATATAGATAATTGTAGAACTATTTTGTGATACTTTCATAAAATAGGAATACAGTCTGGATTTACAATTAAGTGTTTATAAAAAGTTATGTATATGGAATGTTCCCATAAGAAGGGAAGGGGCACGTGGCAGACGGAAAGATTATTGCTATCTCCATTAGTGAGAAAAAAGGGCAAAAAAAACATAATATTGAATCCGCCAATCTCATTGTAGATCATGGGATGGAGGGAGATGCTCATGCAGGAAATTGGCATCGTCAAATCAGCTTACTTGGTATCGCTAGTATTGAACATATGCGGGCGCAAGGTGCAGATGTTAAACCTGGTGATTTCGCTGAAAACATTACAGTAGAAGGTATGGTTCTTTATGAATTAGCTGTAGGGACTCACTTACAAGTAGGGGCTGATGTGATTCTTGAAATTACTCAAATTGGCAAGGAATGCCATCATGGTTGCGAAATCATGAAACAAGTTGGTTCTTGCATTATGCCTACACAAGGTATCTTTGGTAAGGTTCTTAAAAACGGTACGATTCGCGTAGGTGATGAAGTATCTATTATTAAATAATTTTGAGTTGGTAAACGAGGTGTATTATGAAAGACGCATGGGGCCGTACTATTGAATATGTACGTCTGTCGCTGACAGATGCGTGTAATTTTTGTTGTCCCTACTGCCGACCTGCAGAAATTACGCCTCAAAGTCAAACGCAACTATTGTCTGTTGATGAATGGATGACCATTTTAGGAGCTTTCCATCATATTGGTGTGAAGGCAGTACGCCTCACAGGTGGTGAGCCTTTGCTCTATCCACATATTGAAGAACTACTAGGTCGCATCAAAGAATCAGGTTGGTTTGAAGATATCTCTATGACTACCAATGGCAGTCTATTAGCTTCACGAGCGCAACGGTTAAAAAAATTTGGCTTGAATCGTGTGAATATTAGTTTGGACTCTCTTGAAACTGAAGCTTTTGCTGCTTGTGTTGGTAAAGCGGGACAGTTGGAGTCTGTTCTCGACGGTATACGTAGTGCTATTAATGCTAACTTTAAATCCGTTAAGATTAATACGGTTTTATCTCGTTATTGGTCCGATGATGAAGTTAAATCTTTATTACAATATGTTGAAAAATGGCCTGTTGTTTGGCGGTTTATTGAATACATGCCGTTCCAAGGTGATGCCTTTCATGGACCTACCTTTGATGAATGGAAGGAACAATTAGAACACGTTAGTGGCGGATCTCTCACAGAGGTTCATTCTGTTTATGGCTTTGGTCCTGCTACATATTTGGCACTACCTAGTGGTAAGGCTGTAGGCTTTATATTCTCTATGTCTCATAGCTATTGTGACACTTGCAATCGTGTACGTCTTACATCTGACGGTCAAATGCGATTGTGCTTGTTGCGAGATGATGAGGCTGATCTCGTATCACTCGTGCGCAATGGTGCCTCAGAAGAGGCTTTAGCCAAGCATATTGAACGTGCTTTGCAACGAAAACAAGAACGACATGATGGTATAGGTATGGATCAACCTGAGCGTCCAATGTGGCGAATCGGAGGGTAGTATGGGATTTTTTGATTTTTTAAAGCCTAGATCAAAGGAGAATGTTGAATCATGCTGGCCGGGAGGCAAGATGCTTCAAGTCCATATAGAATACAATACACAAGAAACCGTATTTACTTATTTTGGTCGTTATGGTTTACAGTTTAGCGTTCCTAAGTCTAATTTGACGAATGTTATTGTAAAAGAAGTAAGCCGCACTCATAGTGTGCTTCAACTATATAGTGGTGAAAACTGCGTAGGGACTAGTGATCTACTCCCTACTGAGGCCTGTAATATTATGAAGGATTGGGTATTACAATATTAATAATATGAATGTTGATATTTTATAGGAGTGTAATAAATTTTCTTTACATTCCTATAAAATAAGCATATAATTATTCATGTCATGGACCACTAGCTCAGCTGGCAGAGCACCTGACTCTTAATCAGGGTGTCCAGGGTTCGAACCCCTGGTGGTCCACCAGAGTAAAGAACTCACATTTTGTGTGAGTTCTTTTTTTGTGTAAATATTTTTCTTTTAGCTTTTTACATATCTTTTTAGCCTTTATATAGTTATTTACATGGTTAAAATACGTTGTGGTTTAATCCTATTTTTCTCAAACAAGTAGTCATTGATTCAATTAAGTTTATAAACTTTAACATTAATGGAATATAGTATTGATACAATATAATATATTTTATAGACAGTAAAACTATAATAGCTTATGATGGTTTTATAATAGTTTTTCTCATTAGGAGGTACCAAATGGCAGTAGATGTTTCTAGAACACAAGATGTGTATAAAGATGCTGGCCAAAGTGTCAACTTCACCACTTTGTTATTAAACCGTAAAGATCATGAGGCAGAGCTTGAAGTGATTCAAGATATGGCAGATCGTATTCAAGCCATTAAACGTTCTGTTAGTATTCGCGCTAATGGGGAAGGTTTGGGCATTGCCTTTGGCTTTAGCCGTAAGGCATGGGATTATTTGTTCCCTAATGCACCGGTACCAAAAGAGTTAGAAGACTTCCAAGGCATAAAAGGTGATAAACAAGATGTACCAGCTGTAGCAGCTGACTTATTTTTGCATGTCCGCTCTAATGATGAATCTGTTACGTATACTGTAGTAGATCAAATTATGGAGTTCTTACGCCCTATTACATCTGTTGTAGATGAAACCCATGGCTTCCACTACGAACAAGGTCGTGCGATTATTGATTTCGTTGATGGTACGGAAAACCCTGTTGGCCAAGAGGCTGTAGAGTGGGGCGTTATTGGAGATGAAGATCCTGAATTTACTAATGGCTCTTATGCATTTGCACAGAAATATGAACATGATCTTGATGCATGGCGTGCACTTCCTACAGAAATGCAAGAAAAATTCATTGGTCGTCGCAAATTTAGTGATATCGAATTGGAGGATGATGAAAAAGATCCGGCAGCTCACAATGTAGTGGCTCAAGATAATCGTGATGATGAAGAACACAAAATCGTTCGTATGAATGTTCCATTTGCCCAACCAGGACATGGCGTACGTGGTACATATTTCATCGGTTATGCTCGTTACTGGGATGTAACTAAAACAATGCTTACCAATATGTTTACGCAAAACGATAAATTGCTTGATTACTCCAAACCTATTACTGGCATGTTATTCTTCATCCCATCTCTTGATACATTGGATGCTATTGCGGAAGGTGAACTATAACCGAATTCTGATTAATATTGGAAAGCTGTATATTCACTTAATTAGTTAGTAATATTTGGTTTTATTTACTAGATTAAAAATTTATTATATAATTCTATAGAAAGCGCCCCAAGTGGGCGCTTTTATGCTATAATAAATCTATTAAACTCGTAAAAATCCATTGTAGTTATGAATGAGGTATTCCATGAATTATACTAGCACCCGAGGTACCGTTGCGGTAAATGAAACATATGCATTGTTGCACGGCTTAGCAGAGGATGGTGGCCTATATGTACCATCTTTATTTCCTACAAACTGCTTAACTTACAATGATGTGAAAGATAAAAACTACCAAGAAGTAGCAGCCGTTGTTTTAGCAAAGTTGTTTCCATGCTTTTCCGAAGCTCATTTAAATGAAATGATTAATTCTGCTTACTGCGATGCTAATTTCAGCACCCGCGATATTGCACCATTACACTCTTTATTGGAAAAGGTTTCCGTATTAGAACTATTCCATGGCCGCACACAAGCTTTCAAAGATATGGCATTATCCTTATTTCCATACCTTTTAGTAGCTGCTAAGGAGGCTGAGGGTGAGAAAAAAGAGGTTCTTATCTTAACGGCTACTTCTGGTGATACTGGTAAAGCAGCTCTTGAGGGCTTCAAGGATGTACCGGGAACTCATATTCAAGTATTCTACCCGACTGATGGCGTTAGTCCTATGCAAGCGGAACAAATGCAAAAACAAGAAGGGGAGAATGTTAATGTTACGGCTATTCATGGCAATTTTGACGATGCTCAACAATTCTTGAAACGCCTCTTTGTTGATAAAGCGACTGCTGAAGAGGTTGCTGAAAAAGGAGTTATGTTCTCCAGTGCGAACTCTATCAATATTGGTCGTTTAGCTCCACAAGTAGTTTACTATGTAAATGCCTATGCTGAACTGGTTGCACAAGGTGCAATCCATGAAGACGAAGCTTTCAACGTTGTAGTTCCAACAGGTAACTTCGGTAATATCTTGGCTGCTTACTATGCTAAAAAAATGGGGATTCCTATCGGCAAATTGATTTGTGCATCTAATCAAAATAACGTACTTACTGACTTCTTTGAAAACGGTACCTACGATATGAACCGCCCATTCTATACGACGATTTCTCCATCTATGGATATTCTTGAATCCTCTAACTTTGAACGATTCTTATATTATATTTCTGGTGAAGATAGCGAACGTACAGTAGGATGGATGAAAGATCTTAAAACAACAGGCAAATTAACTGTTAATGAAGAAGAGTTCAAACGTGTTAAGACTGATTTTGCTGGTGCCTATGTAGATGATGAAGAAACGAAAGCAATCATTGAACAAGTATACAATTCTTACGGTTATGTAATGGATCCTCACACGGCAGTTGCTATGGGGGCGTATATGAAGGAGTTGGAGAAGCATCCTGAAGATGGCGCTCGTCATACAGTGATTGCATCTACAGCACATCCATTTAAATTTCCTACACCAATCTGTGAGGCATTGGATATCAAGGTGGGCGAGACTCCTTATGAAAGCTTAGATAATATCTCTGCTGTAACAGGTGTTGCCTTCCCTAAACAATTGGAAGCCTTACAATCCAAACCATTGCGCTTTACAAAAGCAATCGACAAAGAGAATATGAAACAAGAAATCTTAGATTTTGTAGATACGTTCTCTAAATAATACAATGCCGCCTTTCCTTAGAAGGGCGGCATATCTATATGTTTTTTATTGAGTAATCATTTTTTATTGATTAACCAATTAAATTCATTTTCTCATTAAATTAACATTCATCATATATGATATGGAATTTTGTTAGTATGTATTGATGTATTCATTATTTATAGAAATATGGGTTTATAATTATATAGAGAAATATAATTATAGGAGGGGCTATGGCTAAAAAGGGCCTTATATATGCATTGTTATCCGCACTTTTATTTAGTACGATGAATGTATTTGTAAAACTGTTAGGGACAAATATTCCACCTGGGGAGATCGCTTTTGCCCGTGGGTTCTTTGGGACTGTTGCGGTGCTCATTATCATGTATGTGAAGGGCATCCGTTTTTCAAAAGAGAATCGGGGGCTCCTCGTCATGCGTGGCTTATACGGCGGTTTTGGTATGGTATGTAATTTCATAGCATTGGTACACATAAAATTATCTGATGCAACAATTCTATTTCAGACGACAGGAATATTTGTTTTTATCTTTAGTGCTCTGTTTCTGAAGGAATCGATACCTAAAGGGGCTGGCAAATGGCTTGGAGTCATTTTGATTGCTGTCTTAGTAATGGTAAATCCTTTTAGTTATGAATCATTTTCTTGGTATGCATTGGTAGCAATTTTAGGTGCTGCTTTAGCTGCGGCGGCCTATACGACGATACGAACTATTAGTAAACGCGGACAACATAGTAATTTTGAAATCATGGCCTATTTCATGATTACTGGCATGATTGCGGGCCTCGTCACTACTGATAAGCTCGTTATGCCTCAAGGTACAGATTGGCTCATTATCTTCGCTATCGGTGGTATTAGTGTAGTGGCTCAGTTTTTCTTGACTGGCGCCTTTGTTACGACCAATGCTGTAGTGGCTCAATTCTTGCAATACGTTGGCGTATTTATTAGTTCCTTCTATGGGTTCTTGATCTTTGGTGAAAGCTTATCCATAGCAACAGTAGGAGCTGGTATTGCTATGTTTATATCCTCTGTCATGTTGGCGCGTCTTAAAGAACAGAGTGGTCCATTAAGAGAGGGCAAGGTTATAGAGGATAAAATTAAATAAATGTCGAATATATACAGTATCAGACTGTATATGACAGTGGGGGTGCTGATTACATTCGTGATTGGCACCTTTTTACATAAAAGATAAAATACAGGGGTATTAGTTAGTGATTTATTGTAATGAAATATACTAGAGCTTTTTCATTTTGAAAGTAGCTACAGACGGAGGAGCTATGTATATAAAATGGATGCATATTGAAAACTATAGGAACCTAGCCGATGTAACGCTAAGCTTTCACAATGATATTAATTACTTTGTCGGTGAAAATGCGGTAGGTAAGTCTAATTTTTTAGATCTCTTAGAAATTATCATGGAGTGCCATGGGTTCATTGAAAGTGATTTCACGGATGTAAACAAGCCTATCCGCATTGATTTTGAAATATCTTTGGGTGAGTTAAATTATAAAAGCATGTATACTGCTGATGAAGGCCCCACCTACCGTTTACGACTTGAACAAGTTGTACAAGAGGTATATCCACGATTATACAGAGTCACTGATGCAGGGATTGAACCTATGGCGTTATCTATGATTCGTCATGCCTTATATGTGTGTCATCGCGACACCTCAGAGCAGGAACTGTTTTCTATACCGTCCTCTATATATGTAGAATTAGGACAGCTATTACAAGCTTATGTGTCTCGATTAGAAATGCCTACTGATGATTTTCAGCGTGAAATTGTTAGTTTACGTAAGGATTTAGATCCTTACTGTATGCTCAATATTCAACATCTTGTAGAGGTATTGTCTACATCCTCCGCTATGGAACGTAAGTATTCTGCTGATAATGTACGATTGATTATGGCTGTGGCTCTCAAGATTTTGGCTCAAATTTATATGAAAGTGAGTAGTGCAACTACAAATTTAGAATCTTTACTTGTGTATGATGCAAAGGGACACAAGTTTTTACCAATCTTTATAAGTGTAGATGAGCCTGAGCTACATTTAAGTCCGTATTTGCAACGGGCTGTGCTCAATTATTACCGTCAAATTGCAACTAATGAAAATGAAGAGTTTTTAGCATTGCTGCGAGATATTTTTAAAATAGATGGATTATTAGGACAGCTCTTTGTGGTTACTCACAGTACGGATGCACTAGTTGACGATTATCGTCATATTATTCGGCTTTATCGGGATGAAAATAATATGGTCTGTGCAGCGTGTGGAGTTACTTTCAATTTCCCTAAAGAGGTAGAGAAACACTTGATTATGCATTTTCCTGAGGCAAAAGAGGCTCTATACGCTCGGTGTATTATCATCGTAGAAGGGGAGACGGAGTATGGTAGCTTTACAGGCTTTGGTAAAAAATTAGGCGTGGACTTTGATTATTTTGGCATCTGTCTTATCAACGCTCGGGGCGAATCCTCTATCAGTAAATTGCAAAAATTGTTTAATAGATTCTCTATTCCTACAGTAGCTCTCTATGATCGCGATGTAGAGGGAAAATATGCAAAAGCACATAGCAATATATTCTATACGGAGGAAATTTGTTTTGAAATGGATTTTGTATCGTATCTACTTGCGATGCACAAGCGTTCCATAATGGATGCCATCATCAAGGACATTATTGATGACGCTCGTCCAATGGTAACAAAGGATATGGCGCGGCGTGGTTATGCTAAATTAGGTATTACTAAAAGCCAAATTGTACAACGTTGTTTACCGAATATTTCGGATCGTAAGTTGGATGATTTACATATCTATTACTTCTCTTGGTTCTATGCCAATAAAGGGGTAATTGTAGGGCGACGTATTAGTCAATTTTTAGATACTTCTATGATACCACCTGCATTTATTGCAGTAATAGAGCGTGCTAAACTTCTTTCGCTAGGTTTAGGTTAATGGAGTAATACATTACTACTTCTAATTAATAGAGTCTGACCAAAGTTTGGTTAGACTCTATTTTTTCGAAGGTAACATAGCGTTTTAGAGTGTAGGCATAGGAAATATGGTGTAAAAAATACGCATAATAAGCGATTTATTACAATAATAGATAGAATTATGAAAAAATATATTAACTAAATTTTAAAAACTACATCGAAATTTCTTGACATCTTTTTATCTTTATTTTATGATTAGTACTGTTATTAATGCATTCTCAATTAAACGTATCTAGGAGTATGAAAATGAAAGACTTTTTAAATGACTTTAAAGCATTTGCTTTCAAAGGCAATATGATGGACCTAGCTATTGGTATGATTATTGGTGCTGCTTTCACAGCATTGGTTAATTCTGTTGTAAACAACCTATTCATGCCTGTTCTCAGTGTATTCACAGGTGGTATTGATTTTAGTAATTTGTACTTGCCATTGAGCACAGGTTCTAAAGATGCATTCATGGCTGGTGCTGATATTGCTACAGCTCGTGCAGCTGGATCTGTATTGCCATATGGTACATTTATTACTGATTTGATTCAATTCTTGATTTTGGCATTTGTTGTATTCTTGATGGTTCGTGGTTTGGCTAAAATGATGAAATCTGCGAAAGAAGAGGAAGTTGCAGAAGCACCTGCAACGAAAGAATGTCAATTCTGTAAATCTGAAATCAATATCAATGCAGTTAAATGCCCTAACTGTACTGCAGATTTGAACTAGTTCAAATTTAAATTATACATAAAAGGAGTGAGGTTTTGACCTTACTCCTTTTTGTTGTATTACGTTAGCTTTCTAGTATAAAATATAATTATAATATATAGAATTTTTTAGGGAGGGATATACATGGAAAAGAAACCTCTAGTAGTAGTAAATGGACTGGTTCGCAAAGATGCGATTGCATATTTAAAAGAGCATGTAGATGTGCGCCAATGGACTGAAAAAACAGTGATGCCTCGTGAGGTACTGAAGGAATGGCTCATTGATGCGGATGGTTTGTGGTGTGTACGACCTTTAGATGTAGATGGTGATCTTGTAAAGAATGCGCCAAATTTAAAGGTTATAGCACAAGCGGCCGTAGGTTATGATAATGTAAATATTGATGAACTAACAGTGGCAGGTATTCCTTATGGCAATACGCCAGGTGTTCTCAATGAAACGGTAGCAGAACTTGCATTTACGTTGATTGCCACGGCTAGTCGTCGTATTATAGAAAATGCTAACTTTGTAAAAGACGGTCGTTGGGCTCAAAGACCTTCTAATATTAAAGGTTTTGATTTAAGTCGTCGCACTCTTGGTATCATTGGCATGGGGGCTATCGGCGTATCCATTTCTCGACGTGCCCGTGCGTTTGGTATGACTGTTGTGTATCATAATCGTAATCAACGTTTGGATGATAAGATTCATAAGACTACTTATATGGAGTTAGATGATTTATTAGCCATTAGTGATGTAGTATGCGTTATGGCTCCATTGACAGATGAAACATATCATATGTGTGATGAAGCGTTTTTCAAGAAGATGAAGAATACAGCTTTATTTGTTAATGTTGGTCGTGGACCTATCGTAGATACTGATGCACTTATCAATGCTCTTAAAACGGGTGAAATCGATTATGCTGCCCTCGATGTAACGGATCCAGAACCATTACCAGCGGATCATCCATTGTTAGATGTAGAAAACTGCCTTATTGTACCGCATATTGGCTCTTACACAGATAGAACTCGTTATGACATGTCTATTTTGACAGCGGATAATATTATTGCCGGCGTTCATAAGAAACCTTTAAAAACATGTGTAAATGAAGAAGTAAATTATAAGAAACCTCAAATGGATGTAGAGTCTGCGCTAGAAGAGCTTAAAAAGGCTGGCGTTGATTTAACTGATTTCGACTAAAAGTGGAAGACATTAAAAGATATGCGGTTTTATACAAAATATGGTAAAATAAAAGAATATTTTTCCTATGGAGGTAAGAACGTTGGAACATAAAGACATTGAAAAAGATGTAGCTCCTGAAGAAGTTGTATCTGTTAACTTTATTGAAGCTATTATCAACAAAGATAACGAAACTGGCAAATACGGTGGCCGTGTATTGACTCGCTTTCCACCAGAACCAAATGGTTACTTGCATATTGGACATGCTAAATCTATTTGCCTCAACTTTGGTATTGGTAAACAATACAATGGCTTAACAAATCTTCGCTTTGATGATACAAATCCTGTAAAAGAAGATGTCGAATATGTAAACTCCATCATGGAAGACGTTAAATGGCTTGGATTTGATTGGAATGAACAACCACGCTATGCATCTGATTATTTTGACCAAATGTATGAGTATGCTAAGAAATTAATCACCCTTGGCAAGGCTTATGTAGATGATCAAAGTGCAGATGAAATTAAACAAAATCGCGGCGATTTCTCTACTCCTGGTGTCAATAGTCCATACCGTGAGCGTAGTGTAGAAGAAAACTTGGCACTCTTCGAAGAAATGAAGGCTGGCAAGTATAAAGATGGGGAAAAGGTATTGCGTGCAAAAATCGATATGGCGCATCCTAATATCGTAATGCGTGATCCTGTTATTTATCGTATTGTAAATACAGAGCATCATAATACGGGTAATGAGTGGAAAATTTACCCTATGTATGATTTTGCCCATCCTATTGAAGATGCTATTGAACGCATTACGCATTCTATTTGTACATTGGAATTTGAAGTTCACCGGCCATTATATGATTGGGTGTTAGAGGAATGGGATGATACTGAAATTCCTCAACAAATTGAGTTTGCTCGCTTGAATGTAACTAAAATGGTTATGTCCAAACGTAAATTGCGTGCTCTTGTTGAGGCAGGCCTTGTAGCTGGTTGGGATGATCCCCGTATGCCGACAATTTCAGGTTTGCGCCGCCGTGGTTATACACCGGAATCTATTCGTGATTTCTGTGATCGCATTGGTGTAGCGAAGGCGGATAGCGTTGTTGATATTGCTTTGCTTGAGTTCTGTATCCGTGAAGATTTGAAACTCAAAGCTACACGCCCTATGGTAGTTATTGATCCTGTGAAAGTTGTTATTACGAACTATCCAGAAGGTCAAACTGAACTTTGCACAGTTGAAAACAATCCAGAAAATGAAGAGTTGGGTAACCGTGAAGTTGTATTCGGTCGTGAAATCTACATTGAACGCAATGACTTTATGGAAGAGCCAGTTAAGAAATTCTTCCGCTTGGCACCAGGTAAAGAAGTACGCTTAAAAGGTGCATACTTCATTACATGTACTGATGTTATTAAAGATGAAAATGGCAATATTACAGAAATACACTGTACATATGATCCAGAAACTAAGAGCGGTAGCGGTTGTACTCGTAAGGTAAAAGGGACATTGCACTGGGTTGAAGCATCTACTGCAGTAGATATTGAATCTCGCTTATATGATTATTTACTTAAAGAAGATTCGGATGGTAAAGACTTCTTGGGCGATTTCAACCATGACTCCTTACAAGTATTCCATAGTAAAGGGGAAGCATGTCTTGCTAATACTGTACCAGGAGACCATTTCCAATTCTTGCGTCAAGGTTACTTTGTTACTGATAAAGACAGTACTTCAGACCATATTGTAGTGAACCGTATTGTTGGTTTACGCGATAGTTGGGCTAAGGCACAAAAAAAATAGCATAACGCATTATATTAATGCTTTCATGAGGAGAAAAATGAAAAAAATAGTACTACTTGCTACGGTAGCGGCTGTGTTGGTATCTATGCCTGCTATGGGTTCCGCAGCGAACATTAAGTCCATTTTAAATAGAAGTCAAACTGTAACATATCAAGGTGTTAAATTGCCTGAAGGCGTTACTATGTATCAAAATAATCCTAAAGCGTTGTTTGCTGGGGAGGGCAAAAAAGATATTAAGTCCGTACTTCTTGAGGCGGGCGCGTCTTCTGCAGATGTATATACATTAAATATTAAAAACGAGAATGAAATGCAATATGCTGTTTATGCTAATGTTGTGTTAGGAAAACAATTATCTAGTCGTATGAGTGAAGCAAAGCATATGAATACAGATTCTTCATCTCTTGGAGCATTAGCAGCTGCTATTAACAATGGCGATAGCCCTGTACTTGGTACTTTCACGGTAATAAATCCATTAGCAAAACAAGGCAATGCCTATAAAGGCACATTGAAATATAAAAGTATAGCTAATAATAATTCTTATAATGAGATATTACATATTAGTATTTCTGAAGATAAATATACAGGACCAAATGCTCATTTAATTGCTGTTGACGAAGCTAATGATAGTGTTGTATTCCCTAAAGTTAAAGGTTTATTACATACCAAATAATTAATAATTATTGAAAATATATATCAATTATTCTTGACAATTTTTCTCATCAAGAGTACTATGAGCCTATAGGAATTATTCTCATTAGAGGAAATTCTAACGATGTGCAACAGGCAGGTACTATTATGATGAATTCAATTGACCATATCATTGGATATCATTGTGCACCGGCAATTCGAGGTATTAAGCTATCGAACTTGGTTTCTATTCCACGGGACATGAATGAACAAATCCAATTTGTATTGATAGAGTATAATAAAGCGTTCAATGAAAAAGGATTGTTCTTCTTTGAATTATGTCGTTGTAAAGCGCGAAGACTATTATTGGTATTCCGTGAGAAGCAATTAAGAGACTATGTACGGCAACCTGCGGTGATGTTATTTTTGAAAGCCTACGGTTATCATGATCGAATGAGCATTATGGAGATGCTCGAACATCTTAGATATCGTATGGAAGTAAGCATTGAGTTTCCACATGAAATCGGCATTTTTCTAGGTTACCCATTAAAGGATGTGAAATGTTTTATTTCTTATCGTGGTGGGGGATACCGAATGTGCGGAGAGTGGAAGGTTTACCATGATGTGGTAAATGCGCAACGCTCTTTCTTGTGTTACAAAGCATGTCGTGAATTTTGTCAAACTCAATTGATGTTGGGAAAAACATTTAGTTCATTGGTCGCAAGAACGGCCTAGGAGGTACAAGATGATTGGTGTAATTTTTTGGTCCGGTACAGGCAATACAGAACGCATGGCTTATGAAGTAGCTGAAGGTATTAAAGCTGCAGGTCAAGAAGTTGAAGTAAAATCCGTTTCTGAAGTATCTGTTGATGAAGCAGCCACTTATGAAAAATTAGCTCTTGGCTGTGCTGATATGGGTGCAGAACAATTAGAAGAAGGCGAATTTGAACCATTCTACACTGAACTAGAAGGCAAGTTGAGTGGTAAAAAAATAGCGATCTTTGGCTCCTATGGTTGGGGTGGTACTTGGTTGGAAGACTGGGGCACTCGAATTAAAGATGCTGGTGGCGAATTAGTGGCTGATGGCGTAGCAATCTTGGGCGAACCTGATGATGATGGTAATGCACAATGCCAAGAATTAGGTAAAACATTAGCAAACGCTTAATTTGATTTTAATTACTAACATAAATACTAATAGTTAATAATAAAAGGTTGTAATGACGATAATTCGTTATTACAGCCTTTTTTGTATGTACTTATGATTGATATGATGGAGCAAAGGTCATTAAAAATTTTGATATCGATAAGTAAATGTGATGAAAATCATAATGTTTATTTATCTTTATCTCTATTTGTGTATATAAGCGCATAATTATAAATAACTTTAATACATAATTATATTGCGTTTTTGTACACATAGTCCTATAATTTAGTTAAAGAACCTAACAAAAATTTAGGTTGATACAAAAATAGTTAGGGTTAATTTTATATTAGCTATTAACCGGGCTAGCGTAATTTAAACGGGAAAGGTTAATCTATGACATTGAAAGAGGGGTTATTTCAATGAGTACATTAGAGCGAATAAAAGTCATAGCCCATGGATTAGCGGTACAATTTGGACCATCCTGTGAAGTATTGATTCATGATTTACAAGGGGATATTAATTCTTCTCTTGTATATATTGAGAATGGAACTATAACTAATAGACATGTTGGTGATGGCCCATCGCATGTGGTTTTAGATGTGCTGAGTCATGACGATGGTAGCGAGGGCAGATTTGGTTATCTCACAAAGACTAAAGATGGTCGAATATTAAAATCTTCTACCATGTATATTCGTGATGATACAGGTCGTATAGCATACTTGTTGGGGATTAACCAAGATATAACAGAGTTTGTTATGATGCATCGACTTTTGGATAGTTTGGTCAATACAGGTCAGGAAGATGCAGGATCTGTTGAAAAAATTACGACGAGTGTATCGGAACTATTAGATGATTTATTACTAGACGTAGAGCGTTTAGTTGGTAAACCAGGACCATTGATGAATAAGGTGGAACGCTTAAAAGCTATTACCTATTTAAACGAAAAAGGGGCTTTTCTTATCTCGAAGTCTTCTGAGAAGATAGCAGAGTATTTTAATATTTCTAAGTTTACTCTTTATAGTGATTTAAATACTGTAAAGGAAGAATCCTAGGAGGCAAATATGGAACGAATTCAGTGGAAACGTAATACAATGGCACCATCAAGTGACAAGTTTTTGTCCGTTATGGATGTTAGAGAGGTTAAGAAAGCTAAAGCGTTTCATGAAAGTTTTCCACAATATAGCGTTACTCCACTTGTATCGCTTAAGAATTTAGCGTCTTATATCGGTGTTGATGCACTCTTTGTAAAAGATGAATCCTACCGATTTGGCCTTAATGCATTTAAGGTATTAGGCGGCTCCTATGCGATGGCAAAATATGTGGCGCAACAAACTGGTAAAGCTGTTGAGGATGTACCATATGATGTATTAACATCTGCAAAATTAAAAGAAGAGTTTGGTCAAGCTACATTCTTTACTGCCACTGATGGTAACCACGGTCGCGGTGTAGCATGGGCAGCTAATAAATTAGGTCAAAAATCTGTAGTATTTATGCCAAAGGGCTCTACAGAATATCGTAGAAAACAAATCGAAAACGAAGGAGCTACCGTAACAATCGAAGACTTCAACTACGATGAGTGTGTACGCTTAGCAACCAAAAAGTCTAAAGAAGTTCCTAACGGTGTTGTAGTTCAAGATACTGCCTGGGAAGGTTATGAAGAAATTCCAAACTGGATTATGCAAGGCTATGGCACCATGGCTATGGAAACAGCCAATCAATTAGAAGCTGATAATTGTAAAGTTCCTACACATGTATTTGTACAAGCTGGTGTAGGTTCCCTTGCCGGTTCTGTAGTGGGTTACTTCACTAATCTATACAGCAATGTGGCTAAAAAACCTAAATTAGTTGTTGTAGAAGCGGCAGCTGCAGCTTGTTTATACAAAGGTGCTGTAGCTGATGATGGTAAACCTCGTATCGTAGAGGGTGATTTAGAAACAATCATGGCAGGCTTAGCTTGTGGTGAACCGAACACAGTTTCTTGGGATATTTTGAGAAATCATGCAGATGTATTCGTTTCTGCGCCTGACTGGGTGGCACGTTTAGGCATGCGCGTTGGCGGTGCACCGATTAAAGGCGATACTCCAATTACTACTGGAGAGTCTGGTGCAGTTCCATTAGGTCTTGTAATGGCAATTATGACAATGCCGGAATATGAAGACTTACGGAAAGAGTTAGAACTAGATGCGTCTTCAAAGGTACTCTGTTTCTCCACTGAAGGTGATACGGACCCTGAAAGATATAAAAATATTATGTGGTATGGTGAAGATCGTTAGGAGGCATTAATTATGGATTTACAAGCAATTAAACAAGCAGCGGCAACTTATGGCCCAGCGATGACAAAGTTTTTACGTGAGATCGTAGCATTCCCAGGTGAAAGTGCTGAAGAAAAAGATCATGTAAAACGTATAGAACAAGAGATGAAAGATCTAGGATTTGATGAAGTTGAAGTAGATCCTATGGGGAATATTCTTGGATATATGGGTACAGGAAAAACCCTCATTGCCTTTGATGGACATATTGATACAGTTGGTATTGGCAATCGTGATAATTGGGATTTTGATCCATACGATGGTTTCGAAGACGAAACTAAAATTGGTGGTCGTGGCGTATCTGACCAATTGGGTGGTATCGTATCCGCTGTATACGGCGCTAAGATTATGAAAGATTTAGGACTTCTAAGTGATAAATATCGTGTACTTGTTGTAGGCACCGTACAAGAAGAGGACTGTGATGGCCTTTGCTGGGAATACATGATTAAAGAACGTAATATCCGTCCTGAATTTGTAGTATCTACAGAACCAACTGATGGCGGTATCTATCGTGGGCAACGTGGTCGTATGGAAATTCGTGTAGATGTACAAGGCGTATCTTGCCATGGTTCTGCTCCTGAACGCGGTGACAACGCAATTTATAAAATGGCAGATATACTTCAAGACATCCGTGAATTGAATGCTAACTCTGCTGATGAAAGCACAAAAATTAAGGGCCTTGTTAAAATGCTTGATCCAAAATTTAACCCTGACCACTATGAAGAAGCTCGCTTCTTAGGTCGCGGTACAGTAACTACTTCCCAAATTTTCTATACTTCTCCAAGCCGTTGTGCAGTAGCTGACTCCTGCGCTATTTCCTTGGACCGTCGTATGACTGCTGGTGAAACTTGGCAAAGTTGCTTGGCAGAAATCGAAGAATTACCACATGTTAAAGAATATGGTGCGAAAGTATCCATGTACGAATATGCTCGTCCATCTTGGACTGGTTTAACCTATCCAATCGAATGCTACTTCCCAACTTGGGTAATTCCTAAAGATCATAAAGTAACAGAAGCTTTGGAAGAAGCATACACTAGCTTATATGGCAACGAACGTATTGGTGCAGAAGATACAGTTGAAATGCGTAAAGCTCGCCCATTAACTGATAAATGGACATTCTCCACAAATGGTGTATCTATCATGGGTCGTAATGGCATCCCTTGTATTGGCTTCGGTCCTGGCGCAGAAGCACAAGCACATGCTCCTAACGAAATTACATGGAAACAAGATCTTGTAACATGTGCCGCTGTATATGCATTGTTACCATCCGTATACTGCAAAGACTAATATCACATATATTGAATTAGATCTATTTTAACGAAAATAACTGAAAATAGTTGATATTAAGAATTTCATATGGTACCTCAACATTTGATGAGGCATCGTATAAAGTTAGATCCTAAGTAGCCCTTTAGGGAATTGAAAGAGAGGACTTACAGATGACAGACTTCAATAAAAGTATTGAAACACTACAAGGCTTAGATGTTAGTAAAATGTACGGCGAAGATTTCTTCCTAACTTGGGAAAAATCTGATGACGAATTAAAAGGTGTTTGGGCAGTAGCTGATGCATTGCGTGCTCTTAGAGAACGCAATATCTCCACTAAAGTATTTGACAGCGGTCTTGGCATTTCCTTATTCCGCGATAACTCTACAAGAACTCGTTTCTCCTTTGCTTCCGCTTGTAATTTGCTAGGCCTTGAAGTTCAAGATTTAGATGAAGGCAAATCTCAAATCGCTCACGGTGAAACAGTTCGTGAAACAGCTAATATGATTTCCTTTATGGCAGATGTTATCGGTATTCGTGATGATATGTATATTGGTAAAGGGAATGCTTATATGCATCAAGTATCTGATGCAGTTAAAGAAGGTCATGAAGATGGTGTACTAGAGCAACGCCCAACGCTTGTAAACCTACAATGTGATATTGACCATCCTACACAAATCATGGCTGATACAGCTCATATCATCAAAGAATTCGGCGGTGTAGAAAACCTTAAAGGCAAAAAGATTGCTATGACTTGGGCATACTCCCCATCTTATGGTAAACCTTTATCCGTACCTCAAGGTGCTATTGGCTTATTCACTCGTCTCGGTATGGAAGTTGTATTAGCACATCCAGAAGGGTATGAAGTAATGCCGGAAGTTGAAGAAATCGCTAAGAAACAAGCTGAAGCTAGCGGCGGTTCATTCCGTAGAACTAACGACATGAAGGATGCTTTCAAAGATGCAGACATCGTATATCCTAAGAGCTGGGCTCCATTCGGTGCAATGGAAAAACGTACAAAACTGTATGGTGAAAATGATCATGAAGGTATTAAAGCATTAGAAAAAGTTCTTCTTGAAGAAAATGGTAAACATAAAGATTGGGCATGTACGGAAGAGATGATGAGTCTCACAAAGGACGGCAAAGCTCTTTACTTACATTGCTTACCAGCAGATATTACAGGTGTAAGTTGTGAAGAAGGCGAAGTAGATGCAACAGTATTTGATCGCTACCGCATACCTCTTTATAAGGAAGCAAGCTACAAACCATATGTTATTGCAGCTATGATTTTCCTTAGTAAATTTAAAAATCCTGTAGAAACCTTAAAAGAATTAGAACGGAAGGGAACCGAACGAGTTCAACCGTAAAGTAAAGTTTAGGGGCCATCCGTATTGATGGCTCCTTTTATTCTTAATAGTTTGTTATGAGGCATAACATGAAAAAGAGAGTTGTAGTAGCATTAGGGGGAAATGCATTAGGCAATTCCTTACCAGAACAGAAAATTGCTGTAAAAAGTACAGCTAAAACAATTATTGATTTAGTAGAAGCTGATTGTGATGTAGTGGTAACACATGGTAATGGACCTCAAATTGGTATGATCAACAATGCGATGGCTGCATTGACTCGTGAAGTAGAAGGTCAACCAAACACTCCATTATCTGTATGTGTAGCAATGAGCCAAGCTTATATTGGTTATGACTTACAAAATGCTCTTCACGAAGAGCTCTTAAATCGTGGTATAAAAGATTTGCCAACAATGACTATGGTTACACAAGTACTTGTTGATCAAAATGACCCAGCTTTTCAAAATCCTACAAAACCAATTGGACACTTTATGACTCAGGAAGAAGCTGAATACGCAGAAAAGAATTACGATTATGTGGTAAAAGAAGATGCGGGACGTGGTTATCGTCGTGTGGTGGCATCTCCAGCACCAAAAGAAATTATTGAACTAGAAGCAATTAAAGGTTTAGTAGGTAAACAATTAATTGTTGCTTGTGGCGGGGGAGGTATCCCAGTAACTAAAGAAGGTAATGAACTTCATGGTGCAGCCGCTGTTATTGATAAAGATTGGACTAGTAGTTTATTGGCCCAAGAAATTGATGCTGATGTTCTCGTTATTTTAACAGCTGTTGAAAAGGTTGCCATTAACTTTGGTAAAGAAAATGAAAAATGGCTTGATGAAATAACCGTTACACAAGCTAAAGAATTTGTATCAGCTGGTGAGTTTGCAGAAGGCTCGATGAAACCAAAGGTAGAAGCCGCTATAGCATTTGCAGAATCCCAAAAAGGCCGTGTTTCAATTATCACATTATTAGAGAAATCTAAAGATGGTATAGCAGGAAAAACAGGCACACGTATCGTATTATAA
This sequence comes from Veillonella parvula, assembly GCA_959601155.1. Classification (GTDB taxonomy): domain Bacteria; phylum Bacillota; class Negativicutes; order Veillonellales; family Veillonellaceae; genus Veillonella; species Veillonella parvula_R. The sequence goes on from CAUGOU010000002.1 coordinate 118,184, forward strand.
TAATATATAAGTTTATAAGTATGCATTTCAACGAATCGTTGAGGAGGTGCCCACATGATTATATTAGGAAAAGGTACTGTTATTACTCGCGACGCTGATAGACCTATCATTTATGATGGTGCTATTGCTATCGACGGGACTCAAATTGTTGATATTGGTATATATGATGAATTATGTAAAACGTATGTAAATGCAGAAATCATTGATGCTCATGGTGGCCTAATTATGCCAGGTTTCATTAATGCACATCACCATATTTATTCCGCTCTTGCACGAGGTTTATCATTGCCAGGTCCGGCACCGACTAACTTCGGTGAAATCTTGGAAGGACTTTGGTTCTACTTAGATAATAAATTGACCGCTCCTGATGTAAAAGCAAGTGCATTACTTACGTATTTAGGCTGTATCGAAAATGGTGTAACTACTATTTTTGACCATCACGCAAGTTATGGTGAAGTGCCTAACAGCTTATCCATCATTGCAGATGTAGCTAAACAGTTTGGTGTTCGCTCTTGCTTGTGCTACGAAGTGTCTGACCGTAACGGTGTTGATCAGATGAAAGCCGCTGTTGCAGAAAATGTACGTTTTGGTAAAGAGGCTAAAAAAGATCCATCTAGACTCGCTGCTATGATGGGCTTACATGCATCCTTTACTCTAAGTCCTGAAACATTAGATTATGTGAAAGCACAAAATGAAGACAAGTTAGGATATCACGTTCATGTTGCTGAAGGCCCAGAAGATGTGGCAGATAGTAAAGAAAAATATGGCATGACACCTGTTAGACGCCTCGTAGAGGCAGGTATTTTAGGCCCTAAGAGCATCGCTGGTCACTGTGTACACGTAACTGACGAAGATGTGGCATTATTGAAAAACTCTCAAGCTAAGGTCGTACATAACCCAGAAAGTAATATGGGTAATGCAGTAGGCACGACAGATATCTTAAAACTATTAGATGCAGGGATCACTGTTGGGCTTGGCACAGATGGTTATACAAATGATATGCTCGAATCTTATAAAGTAGCGAATTGTCTCGTGAAACATGAGCAACATAAACCATATGTAGGCTGGGGCGAAGTACCTCATATGCTATTTGAAAACAATCGCAAAATGGCTAATGAATTCTTCGATACTACGGTAGGCATCCTTAAAAAAGGTGCCGCAGCTGACGTAATTGTTCTTGATTACGCAGCACCAACACCACTTGATGAAAACAACATCAATGGTCACTTACTATTCGGTACTAATGGTATGTATGTGGTAACAACTATTAGTGATGGTGTACCACGCATGATTGATCGTAAATTACAAGGCATTGATAAAGCTGAAGTAATGGACGAAGTTTTAGCAACATCTAAAGGTTTATGGAAACGACTAAACCCATAACGCAAACGCTTTAAAGGAGTGTGACATTATGAGTGACATTATGTATCCGGTAAGTTTCGGAAATTTGATGAACCACATTATGACTGAGTACAAGATGTACAATCGTATTTACAATGTAAATAAAATTCATCGTACGAATCATGATCAACGCTTATCTATCTTTGGTAAATCCATTGAAAATCCTGTAGGCCCAGCAGCTGGCCCTAATACACAGTTGGCACAAAACATTGTGGCATCCTATGTAGCTGGTGCTCGTTGCATCGAATTAAAAACCGTACAAATCATGTACGGTGAAGAATTAGGTATTCCTAGACCTTGTATCTACTCTGTAGACGAAGCCTATAACGTAGAGTGGTCTTCTGAATATAGCTGTGATGAAGCTGCTGATGAATATATCAAAGCTTGGTTCGCATTGAAATTAATCTCTAAAGAATTAGGTTTAGGCAATCCAGATGGCTTTTTATTCATCATGAGTGTTGGCTACAACTTGGCTGGTATCAAGAGCCCTATGGTTGATAAATTCATCAACACCATGCGAAATGCATCTCAATCCCCTATGTGGGATACATGTAAACAATGGTGTCTTGACCATGTAGATGAGTTTGAACATATCGATGCTGATTATATCAACTCTATCAGTGATGAACTTTGCCAAGCAATTACATTGTCCACAATGCACGGTTGCCCAGCAGAAGAAATCGAATCCATTTGTTCTTATCTTATCAGTGAAAAGGGACTTCATTTATACTTGAAATGTAATCCTACATTGTTAGGTCCAAAACGCATTAGAGAATTATTGGATAACGCTGGCTTTGAATACATTGACTTTGAAGATCATCAGTTTGAAGTTGACCTTCAATTCGATAAAGCTGTTCCGATGTTAGAGCGTCTTATCGCTCTTGGTGAAAAACACAATAAGATTTTCGGTGTTAAATTGACAAATACATTCCCTGTACAAATTCACAACAATGAATTGCCAGGCGAGCAAATGTATATGTCTGGTAAATCCTTGTTACCTGTAACAATTGGTGTGGCTGAGCTCCTAAGTGCTCAATTCGGCGAACGTTTACCTATGTCTTATAGTGGTGGTGCTGTAAAACAAAATATCAAAGCTATCTTTGATTGTGGTATTTGGCCTGTAACAGTATGTACAATTCTTCTACAAGGTGAAGGTTACAATACTTTCAAAGGCTTAGCAGACGAAGTGGAATCTACTGATTACAATGCTGCTTTAAAAGTTCATAAAGAACTTATAGCTAAACTCGCTAAAGACATCGCTGAGAACAAAATTTTCAAGAAGAGCGATGCTATGAAGAAAAAACGCGAAGCAATGCCATCCTTCCCTGGTACACATAGCTCTGACTACCACTGTCGCGTAGTGTGTGGTGCTTGTGTTCGCGTATGTCCTAATAGATGTAATGAAGTCGTTACTGTAAATGATGCTAAATTGATTATCCATGTTGATCAAAGCTGTAATGAATGTGGTAACTGTGCGTGTCATTGCGTAGAACCTTGTCAACCATACAAGGATCGTATTACATTCTTCCACAATGCTGAAGCTTTAGCAGATAGTACAAATGATGGTTTCTACATCAAAGGCACTAGCTGTGGTTATCGCTTTAAAGGTGAAGAAGCCGTATGTGACATTGATGCATTACCTGAAGAATTGAAAGGAGTTGTACATGCCTTCTGTAAAGAGCATGTGTACTATGTATCATGATTATCATACAACAAGGGGAATTGGTCTTAACTGACAGAATCCTTACCGGAGATATATTAATTGATGGCGACAAAATTGTCGCCATTGATGAATACCTTTCTGTTCCAGAAGGGGCTAAAGTTCTTAATGCAAAAGGTTGCTATGTGTTCCCTGGATTTATTGATCCTCATACACACTTTCAAATGACAAATGCCTTGGCGTCTACTGCAGATGATTTTGATAGTGGTACAAAGGCTGCTATTCTTGGCGGCACTACTTCAATCATCAACTTTGCTTCTCCTGAGGATGGATCCCTTTGTAAAGGGTTAGAAGTTCATAAGGAGCGTGCCTTGGGGCATTGCTCCTGTGACTACAAATTCCATATGGAGCTTGTAGAAATGAATGAAGAGGTATCTCATGAAATACCAAAGGTTGTAGAAGCTGGTGTATCGTCCTTTAAAGTGTACTTAGCGTATGGCTTCCGTTTAACAGATCGAGAAATTTATGATGCTATTGAAGCTATAAAACCAACGGGTGCGCTTGTAGGGGCTCACTGTGAAAACGGTGATCTTATCGATGCCTTTGTAGCAGATAAACGTAAACGTGGTGAATTAGATGTAGACAATCATCCACTCACAAGACCGGCCATGATTGAATCGGAAGCGATTAAGCGATTTAGTACAATTGGTGCTGCATTAGAGTATCCCGTGCATATTGTGCATGTAAGTTCTAAAGAAGGCGTAGATGAAGTTCTACGTGAGCGGGCATTAGGACATCAAGTGACTTGTGAAACATGTCCACAGTATTTGGTGCTTGATGAATCACGATATAAATTACCTGATTTTGAAGGGGTTAAATATGTGATGAGTCCTCCACTTAGAACGATACAAGATCAAATGGCATTGAAGGATGCACTAGTAAATGGTGTATTCCAAACCATTGGTTCCGACCATTGTAGCTTTACCTTTAATGATCAAAAATTAAAGAGTCGTTATGACTTTACCCGAATTCCTGGAGGTATTCCTGGAGCCGAAGAACGGGGCATCATTGCTTATGATGTGTTGGTTAACCAATGCAATATGAGCGCTGTAGATTTTATGAAATTAGTTAGTGAAAACCCAGCAAAGCTATATGGCATGTATCCCAAGAAGGGTACATTAGCTGTAGGTAGTGATGGGGATATAACAATTGTAGATAAGCATATAGAACATATGCTTTCAAAAGAGTCCGCCCATACAAAGGCTGACTATATACCTTACGAAGGAATATCTGTAACTGGCAAGGTTCGAGATGTTATCCTTAGAGGTCACCATGTGGTACAAGATGGATCCTTAACAGAATCGTATCTTGGTGAATGTATTCCTTAATGAGAGGAGGGCTATATATGTACCGCTTTCAAGTGAATGGCACCCAATATGAGGTTCAAGAGGATCAACGTTTAATTGATTTCTTGCGAGCTGATTTAAAGTTGACGGGCACTAAAGAAGGTTGTAGTGCTGGTGCATGTGGTACGTGTACAGTAATTATAGACGGAAAAAAAGCAAAGGCTTGTGTAAGCAAACTATCTCAATTAGACGGTAAATCAATTGTCACGATTGAAGGTTTATCTGAACGAGAAAAAGCAGTATACACCTATGCTTTTGGTGAATGCGGAGCGGTGCAGTGTGGTTTCTGTATACCAGGTATGATTATTAGTGCAAAAGTATTGATTGACGAAAATAATGACCCTACACCTGACGATGTTAAAAAGGCGATATTAGGTAATATTTGCCGTTGTACAGGCTATGTAAAAATTGAAGAGGGCATTATGCTAGCTGCAAAAATGTTCCGTGAGAACTTACCAGTTCCAGAAAAGGATACAAATGGTAATGTAGGCGCTCGTTTACACCGTGTAGATGCTGAGGAAAAAGCATTAGGTACTGGACAATACTCTGATGATATCTATATGGATGGCATGATTTATGCCAAAGCATTGCGTTCTAAATACCCACGAGCTAGAGTTGATCGTGTTGATGTGTCTAAAGCTCTTGAACATCCAGCATGTGTAACGGCATTGACTGCTAAGGATGTACCATTCAATAAGACTGGTCATTTAGTACCGGATTGGGATGTACTTATCGCTGAAGGTGATATTACACGTTATGTAGGCGATGCAATTGCACTTGTTGCAACTACAGAAAAGAAATACTTAGACGAAGTATTGGCTCTAGTTGAAGTTGATTATACTGAATTAGAACCTATACTAGATCCATTGGAAGCGCTAAAACCAGATGCTCCTCAATTACATCCAGAGGGAAATGTATTGTCTCGTCAAACGTTATCTCGTGGCGATGTAGATAAGGCTATTGCAGAGGCTGCTTTTGTAGTAACAAATCATTATTCTACGCCTCAAACCGACCATGCATTTATGGAACCAGAATGTGCCGTTGCATATCGTGAGGGAGACGAAATTCATCTGCATTCAGGTAGCCAAAATGTTTATGATGATCGGCGTGAAGTTGCTCGTATGCTTGGCATTCCAAATGAATCTGTAAAGGTTCATAGCATGCTCGTAGGTGGCGGCTTTGGTGGTAAAGAGGATATGACCGTACAGCATCATGCATCTCTCGTAGCTTGGCTTACAGGTAAACCAACTAAGGTTCTATTCTCTCGTCAAGAAAGTCTTAATATCCATACTAAACGTCATGCGATGGAAATGGATATTACAACAGCTTGTGATGCAGAAGGTAATCTGGTAGCAAGTAAGGTAAATATCATTTCTAATTGTGGCGCGTATGCATCTTTAGGTGGTCCTGTACTTCAACGTGCTGGTACTCATTCTTGTGGCCCTTATCACTTTGATAATTTTGCCTTTGATGGTGTATGTGTTTATACAAATACTGTTCCTGGTGGTGCATTCCGTGGGTTTGGCGTAACACAAACTATCTTTGGTCAAGAGCAAAATATTGATGAATTAGCTGCGTTGGTAGGCATGGATCCTTGGGAATTCCGCTACAAAAATGTTGTACGCCCTGGTGACTCATTACCAAACGGCCAAATTTGTTCCAAAGAAACCGCTTTAGTAGAATGTTTGGAAGCCGTAAAAGATGCATATTATGCCTCTGATCGTACTGGTCTTGCGGTATGTTTGAAAAATAGTGGTATTGGTGTAGGACTACCTGATACGGGTCGCGTTATTTTAGAAGTATGTGATGGTAAAGTTCGTATTCGTACGGGTGCCGCTTGTATTGGTCAAGGCATGGCTACTATGGCAACACAAGTACTTTGTGAAACGACAGGCTTAACGGCGGATAAAGTATTTGTAGAACGACCTGATACAGTACGTACACCAGATTCTGGTACAACTACTGCATCTCGCCAAACGCTCTTTACCGGTGAAGCAACGCGTAAAGCAAGTCTTCGCTTAAAAGAAATGTTAGATACTAAAACATTAGAAGAACTGAATGGCGTAGAGATTTATGAAGAGTTTCTCGGTGAAACAGATCCATTTAATTCTGATAAATCGCATCCAAAAAATCACGTTGCCTATGGTTATGGTGCATGTGTAGCAACAATTGGTGAAGACAATAAGGTTGCTAATTTACATGTAGCATACGATGTAGGTCGTGTAGTGAACCCTCAATCCTGTACAGGTCAGGCCGAAGGTGGTGCCATTATGGGAATGGGTTATGCAGTTACAGAAGACTTCCCTTATAAAGAAGGGTATGTAACATCTAAATACGGTACGCTAGGACTTCTTAGAGCTACCCAATGTCCTCCAATTCATGTAAGTCTTATCGAAAAAGGGACACCAGAACAATATGCATACGGTGCTAAAGGTATTGGCGAAATCTCTAGCATTCCGATTGCACCGGCTATTGCAAATGCGTATCGTCGTATCGACGGAGAACCACGTAGGTCCTTGCCGATTAAACATACAGGTTATAAAAAATAGAATATTTGCTTAATGGTAGGGGCTTTTGCCCCTAGCCATCAAGGTTCCCACGTGAAGTCGATGAGATTTCTAAACTCTATCATGTACGATAGTATGACTATATTGTTTAACTAGTAACTAAAACGTAAGATATGAGGTGATTCTTATGAGTAAAGGTGCATCTGGTGTCGACCATGTAGATGGTATGCTGCCAATCCCGCAGTTATTCGCTTATGGTTTACAGCACGTTCTGGCTATGTATGCTGGGGCAGTAGCTGTACCAATTATTATTGCACAAGCTATGCATTTGCCAATTGAAGATTTAATTCGTTTGATTACAGCTGACTTATTTACATGTGGTGTAGCTACATTGATTCAAACATTAGGGTTCGGACCTGTCGGTGGTCGCATTCCTCTTATTCAAGGTGTAACATTTGCTTCTGTAGGTCCAATGATTCTGATTGGTCAGCAGCATGATATTACTACCATTTACGGTGCGATTATCGTAGCTGGTCTCTTTACATTCCTTGTGGCACCATTTTTCAGTCGTTTGATTCGGCTATTCCCACCTGTAGTAACAGGTACTATCATTACTATTATTGGTATCAACTTGATGCCAGTAGCTGTTAACTGGATGGGTGGGGGCGTAGGCAATAAAAACTTTGGCGATCCACTATACATAGCTCTTGGTGTAGCTACATTTGTTCTCGTTGTATTAACTTATCGATTTGGTAAAGGTTTCCTTGGTAATTTGGCAATCTTAGTTGGGCTTATTCTCGGTACAGCCTTAGCTATGATTGTTGGTATTACAGATTTTTCAGAAGTAGGGCGTTCTCAATGGATTTCTGTTGTGACACCATTCTATTTTGGCCTTCCAACCTTTGACTTTGCTTCTATTGTATCTATGATTATTGTAATGCTCGTAGTTATGGTAGAAACAACTGGTGATAGTATTGCAGTTGGAGAAATCGTAGATAAACCTATTGGTCAAAAAGAGTTGGCTGCGGTACTTCGTGCGGATGGCTTATCCACTATTATTGGTGGTATCCTTAATAGTTTTCCGTATACAGCATTTGCTCAAAACGTAGGTCTTATTGCTGTAACACGTGTTAAGAGTCGTTTCGTTGTAGCAGCATCTGGTGTAATTTTAATTTTATTAGGCCTTTTCCCTAAATTAGCCGCTATCGTAGCTTGTATTCCAAATGCTGTACTAGGGGGCGCAGGAATTGCTATGTTCGGCATGATTATCGCCAGTGGGATTCGTTCTCTTGGTAAAGTTAGTTTCGATGGTAACTATAACCTGATGCTAGTTGCCATTAGTATTGGGGTATCCATGATTCCTCTTGCAGCACCTCAATTCTATACACACTTTCCAGCATGGGCTCAAATTCTTTTGAAATCTGGTATCACAGCTGGTAGTATAGTAGCTGTTATTTTAAATGTAATGTTTAATGGTTTTGGTTATAAAACTGTTAATGAACCTAATCGTGCGACTCGTAAATATCGTCACTTCACACGATTCAAAGGTTATCCTAAACATTTCTACCAATAAGATATAGTTAGACGAGTTTACTCTCATGCGATTATATGTATTGTCTCTCACAGTAGAAACCTTGTTAGTATAGGTAAAACATCAATATATATGTTTTCGTTTGTTAAAAAGATCTCACTCTGATTTGGAGTGAGGTCTTTTTTTATGGAATCGTATACTACTTTGGTATATAATTAAATAATATTATTGTAAAGGAGACGCATTATGAAAGACGAGCGATTTATAGTTATATATAGAATAGAAGCGAGTACATATGAAGAAGCAAAATCAATTGCTTGGGCTGTTCAAGTGGAGCAAACCATAGAATTTCCTTATGAGTTTGTAACGGATCCATACATTAAAGAAACTATTACTGGTCGACTAGAATCTCTTGAACCTATAGTAGAAGACTCTCCTTATATCAATGTAGGTGTGATGCCAAATGCTGTAATTGACACCTCTCGTTACTATTTGGCTCGTATTTCATATCACGTAGATACCACGGCCTTAGAGGCTACACAATTTTTAAATGTTGTCTTTGGTAATTCTTCGTTACAGCCACATATTTGGGTAGTAGATATTGAACTATGTCCAACACTTTACGATGTGTTTAAGGGACCACGATTTGGCTTGCAAGGAATTCGTTGTTTAGTGGAAACCCCGACGCGTCCAATGATTCAAGCCGTTGTAAAGCCGATGGGAACACCAAACGGGGAATTGGCTCGCATGTGTGGAGCCTATACACGTGGTGGGGCAGATGTCATAAAGGATGATCATGGTATTTCTAATCAGTCCTTCTCTCAATATAAAGATCGTGTAAAACGATGTGCTTCTATGGTACAGGAAATGAACACTACACATGGGACACATACATTATATGCAGCAAATGTATCTGGTGATGGCACAGACGTATTGGAACGCGCTTATTTTGCCAAAGAGGCTGGTGCTACAGCTCTCATGGTGGCTTCAGGTCTCGTTGGTTTCGGTTGGTTACACAAATTAGCTACTGATGAAAAATTACGATTGCCTATTATTCATCATCCCGCTTATTCTGGTGGATTTGTGAGCCCTGGTGTATCTGGTGTAGCCGATTACTTACAACTAGGTTTATTACCTCGTATTTTTGGGGCTGATATGCCAATCTTCGTATCTTATGGTGGACGCTTTACTTTTACAGAGGAACAATGCAAGAGGATTTCCTCTTACATTAAACGACCAATGGGCTTGATGAAGGCGGCTTGCCCTGCACCAGGTGGTGGCGTTACAGATACTCGTCTTAATGAACTTGTTGAGCTGTACGGAAATGATACGATGTTCCTTGTTGGAGGCGATATGTTCCGCAGAGGGCCAGATATTGAGGCTAATATATCGTATTTTGTAGAGCGTCTGACTAAATTATCTGAAAGAACGTAATAATAGCTTGAATTTAAATGAGTTAATACAATATTTAACTAAATAACTAAGCTATTGACTTTTACAGAAATAATAGATTTATGATTAAGTATATGGAGTGTTTTGATGAGTGAATCCTCACCGTTGGAGGTCCATGTCCTTGCCAGTGGTAGTAAGGGCAATTGTACAGTGATAAAAAAAGGGAACTCCGTCATATTGCATGATGTAGGCATCAGTTGTCGACGCATTGTCAATGGGTTAAAAGAATTACAAATTGATATGGCACAGGTAGAGGGTATATTTGTCAGTCATGAACATAGTGATCACATTGCGGGATTACAACAATTACTAAAACGATTTGATATTCCTGTGTATACGAAGCAAGGCACCTGGCGTGAAATCCAAGATAAGTTAATCGTGCCAAAGAATCGATTAATCGAGCTTACAAAGGGCAGTTTGACGTTGGGGAGTCTAATTGTGGAACCTTTTTCGGTAAGTCATGATGCGGCTGATCCAATTGGTATAAATGTGTTTGCTGGGAACGATAAGGCAACTATTGTCACTGATACAGGCGTGATTTCAGATGATATTTTACGTAGAATTGATGATACGACTCTGTTAGTGCTAGAGGCGAATTATGATCCTCATATGTTGCGATTCGGACCATATCAGCCGTTTTTGAAACAAAGGGTGGCTAGTGATGAAGGGCATTTGAGTAATGAAATGGCTGCGCAAGCACTACTCATGATGAAACGTCCTGATTTTATGCAAGTTATATTGGCCCATCGTTCTGAAAATAATAATAACTCTGTCCTTGTTACCCAAACTATTGGCAAAATGCTTGTTGATGGTGGTGTTCGTATTGGACCTGAAATGAAGTTACAACATGGTCAGCCTAATGAAATTGTGTCCATCCAATCTGTGAAGAGGTAAAAATGAGATTTTATGTAGTCTGTATCGGCAAATTGAAGGATGCTTATTTACGTGAGGGCGTAGCAGAGTTTGTGAAACGCATGCGCCCCTATGGTGGCATTACAATTACAGAGCTGAATGAAAGTAAAATTGGAGATAAGCCGAGTAATGCGGATCGCAAACAAGTCGTTGCAGAAGAAGGAGACCGTTTATTAAAAGCGGTCCCTAAAAATGCGTATACCGTATTACTTGACGTGTATGGCAAACCAATGTCCTCTGAAGAACTCGCTAAGACGGTATCTAAGCTTGAGGTGGATGGTGTTAGCGATATGGCTTTCATTATTGGTGGTGCCTTTGGGGTGAGTGATATATTACGTCAGGCTGTAAATTATAAATTATCTTTTAGCCCTATGACTTTTACTCATCAAATGGTTCGATTGCTACTTGTAGAACAAATTTATCGAGCATCAAAAATCAATCGTAATGAACCTTATCATTGGTAGAAGACGTAGACTTAAAAATTATTTGTATAATACTTTCAGAAAAAAGGAGTTTTATTATACTGTGGCGAATAGTATAATAAAGCAAGATGTATTTGTAAGGAGGAATTCACTATGAAAATCCAAGAAGTAATGAATAAATACCCTGTTACTGTTGGCAAAGATGCGCCGATTTCTGATGTAGCTGATTTATTGGTTAAATATAATTTAACAGCGGTGTCCGTAGTGGATGATGATAATAAGTTGTTAGGTATTATCTCTGAAGGTGATTTACTATATAAAAAAGTACGTCCTCATGTGCCTCATTATGTTAATGTATTAGGCGCTAGCATCTATTACAATGGCATTGGCGAATACAATGCTCAATTCAAAAAATTATTGGCATCTCACGTTCATGAGTTGATGACTGATGAAGTAATTACAACCACACCGGATAAAGATGTAGAAGAAATTGTATCTGTTATGCTTGATCAACATTTGAAAAATGTGCCAGTTGTAGATAAAGAGTATCGTTTGATCGGGATTTTGTCTCGTCGTGACATTATCAAATTGATTGCTAAAGATAACTAATTAGCATAATTATGTAAAATATGTAAAGACCACCCATTTTGGGGTGGTCTTTTAGTGTATATTGAGAAGAATTGCATTGACCTTGCATTTATGTTATTATTAGGAGTGCATAATATACTACAGAAATTTGGGCATATTGCCCTTCGAGGAGGACATATTTTAAATGAAAGCAACTGTAAATCCTGTTGATCAACACGTAGTAACGTTAACTATTGAAGTACCTGCAGCAGAAGTAGATAAGGGCATTAAACAAGCTGTAAAACGCATTGCAGGTCAAGTGAACATCCCTGGCTTCCGTAAAGGACATGCGCCTCGCCGTATTTTGGAAATGAACTTCGGCAAAGAAGCTATCTTGGAAGAAGCATTTGAAGTATTGGCTAGCCAAAACTATAGTGCTGCACTTCGTGAAAATGATATCGTGCCTGTATCTGAACCTGAAATCGAACGGGAACAATTCGAAGAAGGCAAAGATTTGATTTTCAAAGCTACTGTAACTAAACGCCCTGAAGTTAAACTTGGCGATTACAAAGGCTTAGAAGCAGAAAAACAAGATGCTACAGTATCTGATGAACAAATCGAAGAACAGTTGAACAATATTCGTGAACAACAAGCAAAAATGGTTGTTGCTGAAGAAGGCGCTACAATTCAAAAAGATGACTTCGCAGTAATCGACTTTGCTGGTTCCGTTGATGGTAAACCTTTTGATGGTGGTGAAGGTAAATCCTACCCATTACAAATCGGTTCTGGTAGCTTCATTCCTGGCTTCGAAGATCAATTAATTGGCGCTAAAGCTGGTGATGATGTAACTGTAAAAGTAACATTCCCTGAAGACTACTTCGTAGCAGAACTTGCTGGTAAAGAAGCAGAATTCAAAACTCATATCCATGATATTAAACGTAAAGAATTGCCTGAATTGAATGATGAATTTGCAAAAGAAGCAAGCTCTTACGAAACTATTGAAGAATTGAAAAAAGATCTTCGCACTAAAATGGAGGAAGAAGCTTCCCGTCGTGCAATCGATACTTACAATGCTGACTTGATTCAAACAGCTGTTAAAAATGCAACTGTAGAAATCCCAGAAGTAATGATTAAAGATCGCGTAGAACAAATGATTCAAGAATTGGCTATGAATATGGAAGGCCGTGGCTTGAAACTTGATGACTACTTGAAATTCTCCAATAAAACTATCGAAGATTTACGCTCTGAATACAAAGATTCCGCAGCTGAAAACGTACGCGCTGATTTAGTATTGGATGCTATTGCAACTGCTGAAGGTATCGAAGTAACTCCAGATGATATGAACCGTGAAATCTTCATTATGGCTCAAAACTTTGGGGCAGATCCTAAAGAAGTTTGGGATATTATTGCAAAAGAAGGTCGTGTAGCTATGTTGGCAGGCTCTGTAGCTCGCAAAAAAGCAGCTCGATTCATTATTGATAATGCAAAAGGCGCTGAAGCGGCTGAATAATAGTTTGCTCAACTAGGTACATGAAAAGGTGATTACATGTATGTACCAATCGTAGTTGAACAAGGTGAACGCGGAGAGCGTTCCTATGATATTTACTCTCGCTTGTTAAAGGATCGCATTATTTTCCTTGGTGGCCCCATCGATGATAATGTGGCAAATGCGGTTATTGCGCAAATGTTATTCCTGGAAGCAGAGGATCCTGATAAGGATATCCATTTGTACATCAATAGCCCTGGTGGTGTTGTAACCGCAGGTATGGCTATTTATGATACGATGCAATATATTAAACCAGATGTGTCTACTATTTGTGTAGGCTCTGCAGCGAGCATGGGTGCTGTGCTTTTAACAGCTGGCACTAAAGGTAAACGATATGCGTTACCTCATGCGCGCATCATGATTCACCAACCATTAGGTGGTGTACAAGGACAAGCATCTGAAATTGAAATCCATGCCCGTGAGATTCTTCGCATGCGTGAAGAGTTAAATGGTATCTTAGCTTCTCGCAGTGGACAAGATATTGAAGTAGTAGCTCGCGATACAGATCGCGATAACTTCATGAGTGCTCAGGATGCCGTTGAATACGGCTTAATTGATGAGGTGCTCACAAGAGAACCTGTAGAAAGCAAGTAATGGAGGCGCCCCTTGGCAAAAGATAAAGACACTATGCGCTGCAGTTTTTGTGGACGCACAAGCGAAGAAGTCCGCAAATTAGTGGCGGGGCCTAACGTGTATATTTGTGATGAATGCGTTGAAGTTTGTGAACGCATCATTGCAGATGAGTTGGGTGCGGTTGAGACGGACGACTTCAATTTAAAAGAATTGCCAACGCCTAGAGAAATTAAAGCTCATCTTGACGAATATGTCATTGGTCAAGATGATGCTAAAATCTCTTTAGCCGTGGCTGTATATAATCACTACAAACGTTTACAAACAGATAATGTAGTTGATGATGTAGAATTACAAAAGGCTAATGTTTTATTCATTGGTCCTACTGGTAGTGGTAAAACACTATTGGCTCAAACCTTAGCGAAAATGCTAGAAGTACCATTTGCTATTGCAGATGCTACAAGCTTAACTGAGGCTGGGTATGTAGGGGAAGATGTAGAAAACATCTTACTCAAAATTATCCAAGCTGCAGATTATGATATAGCTCGGGCTGAACGTGGCATTATCTATATCGATGAAATTGATAAGATTGCTCGTAAGTCTGAGAACCCTTCCATTACACGTGATGTGTCTGGTGAAGGCGTACAACAAGCATTGCTTAAAATCTTAGAAGGTACTGTCGCTTCTGTTCCCCCACAAGGTGGTAGGAAGCATCCTAATCAAGAAATGCTTCAAATTGACACTACGAATATTCTCTTTATTTGTGGTGGTGCATTTGATGGTATGGATAAGGTTATTACTAAGCGTACCGCTAAGAAAACACTTGGCTTTGGTGCAGATGTACAGCGTAAAGAAGAACGCAATGTATCGGCTATCTTAAAAGATGTTGTACCTGAAGATTTATTAAAATTTGGCTTGATTCCTGAGTTTATTGGACGTTTGCCAGTAATGGTGACATTAGATCAATTAGACAGAGATGCGTTAATTCAAATTTTGACAAAGCCTAAAAATGCATTAACAAAACAATATGAAAAAATTCTATCCCTTGATGGTGTAGAATTAACTTTCACTGAAGATGCATTAGAAGAAATCGCTGATGAAGCATTACAGCGAAAAACAGGTGCTCGTGGTTTGCGTGCTATCATTGAAAAGGTGATGAAACGCGTAATGTTTGAGGTTCCTTCCATGCCGGAAGTAACTAAGTGCATTGTGAATCGTGAATCCGTATTAAGCACAGGTGAACCTATACTCAAAAATGAGGCAGACCAAGACATCCAGTTGAAATCGTAATTCGAAGAAACTCATTTCTGTGTAGGAATGAGTTTCTTTTCATAATATATATACCTGGAGGAAGTATGAATTTACTCGAAGTTGGGATCCCTACCGTACCTCTCAGAGGCATGGTAGTATACCCGAATATCGTGATTCACCTCGATATCGGTCGAGACAAATCCATTAAGGCGGTGGAAGCCGCAATGAATGAGGACCGCATTTTAGCTGTCGTAACTCAAAAAGATGATGCTGTAGATGCGCCAACAGTTCATGATTTAGCCCAAATGGGTACATTAGTAAAAATTAAACAAATGTTGCGCTTACCAGGTGGTATAGTACGTGTTCTTGTAGAGGGCATCACTCGTATTCGTCTTATGAATATTACTAGCATGGACCCTTATTATATAGGAGACTATGAACGAGTGGCGTCTGAATTTGAAGACGATGTAGAGCTTGAAGCTTATCGTCGTTTGGTTCAAGCTAAATTTGGCGAATGGGCAGAAGAAGCTAAATCAGTTACTGATGAAGGTGTAACGCGCGTTATGGAATTACGCAATCCTTGTGAATTAGCTGACCAAGTTGCATTTCTATTGCCTATTAATAATTTGAAACGTCAAGAGTTACTTGAAGAATTATCTGTGGCTCGTCGTCTTAACATGATTGTAGGCATTTTAAATATGGAATTACAAATCTCTGATTTGGAAAATTCCATCAATAATCAAGTGCGTCAATCTATGGAAAAAGCGCAGAAGGAATATTTCTTGCGCGAAAAAATCCGCGTTATCCACGATGAGTTGGGTGATAAAGGGGATCCCGAGGAGGAGGCAGAAGAACTACGAGTTAAGTTAAAAGCACTTAATCTAAGTGAAGACGTACATACGCGTATTGATAAAGAAATTTCTCGTTACAGCCGCATGCCTCAATTGATGCCGGAAGCAACAATTTTGCGCAATTACCTAGATTGGGTATTGGCATTACCGTGGAACGAATTAACGGAAGACCGTTTAGATATTAAGGGCGCTCATGCTATGCTCGAGGCCGATCATTATGGCCTTGAAAAGGTTAAGAAACGCATTTTAGAATTTTTAGCGGTTCGTAAATTAACTGGTAAAAATAGTGGCTCTATTCTTTGTTTAGTAGGCCCACCAGGCGTTGGTAAAACCTCTTTGGCTACCTCTATTGCTAAAGCAATGAATCGTAAGTTTATCCGTGCATCCTTAGGTGGTGTTCGTGATGAAGCTGAAATTCGTGGACATCGACGTACTTATATTGGTGCTTTACCTGGTCGTATGATTCAGGGGTTAAAAAATGTAGGTACTAAGAATCCTGTATTTTTATTGGATGAAATTGATAAATTAGCATCTGATTATAAAGGTGATCCATCTTCAGCGTTATTAGAAGTATTGGATCCAGAACAAAATAGCACATTTAGTGATCACTTTATCGAAGTACCGTTCGACTTCTCTGAAGTTTTCTGGATTACTACGGCTAATGTAGCATCTAATATTCCTGGTCCATTGTTAGATCGTATGGAAATTATTGAGTTGTCCAGCTATATGGAAGAAGAAAAACTAGAAATTGCTAAGCGTTACTTAACACCTAAGCAAATTAAGAAAAATGGCCTTGAAGATTACAAGGTTAAATTATCTGATGCTGTGTTAAGAAAGGTAATTTCCGAATATACTCGCGAAGCAGGTGTTCGTACTTTAGAGAAAACAATTGCTAAGATTTGCCGTAAGATTGCTTTCAAAGTAGTTGAAGAAGGCGGAGACGCACCAAAAGTCACTACTAAGAATCTTCACGAATTCTTAGGCGCACCAATCTTTGTTGACCAAGAGCGAGAAAAGAAAGCACAAGTTGGCTATGTAAATGGATTAGCTTGGACATCTGTTGGTGGTGTAGTATTACCATGTGAAGCTACAACTATGAATGGTACCGGTAAATTGGCTTTAACTGGTAGTCTCGGCAAGGTTATGCAAGAGTCTGGTCAAGCGGCTATGAGTTATATTCGCCATAATGCAAAAGCTTTAAAGATTGAAGAAGATTTTTATAAAAAGCTTGATATTCACGTTCACTTGCCAGAAGGGGCAACCCCTAAAGATGGTCCTTCAGCAGGTATTACAATGACATTAGCTATGGTATCTATTTTGACTAACCGCAAGGTTCGTTCTGATATTGCCATGACTGGTGAAATCACATTGCGTGGCCGCGTATTACCAATAGGCGGCTTAAAAGAAAAATTATTAGCAGCCTTGTCTCATGGTATTAAAGAGGTGTTGATTCCAAAAGGCAATGAAAAGGATATTGCAGAATTACCTGACATTGTGAAAGAAGGCCTCATCATTACGCCAGTTAAGACAATGGATGAAGTATTAGCAAAGGCACTTGTGTAATGCAAAAGAAGAAAAAATCCACTAAACCAATGGGCCCAAAACCACAATATACACGAAAAGAACCAAAGGGGCCTCGTATTATAGCTGCAAAATATAATACTTCCTGTGTGAAGGCGGATCAATATCCTGAAGGGGATACCGTAGAAATCGCCTTCCTTGGACGCTCTAATGTGGGCAAGTCTTCGTTGATTAATTCTTTATGTAACTATCGTGGGTTAGCCCTCGTTAGTGGTCAGCCAGGTAAGACTAAGACGATAAACTACTTTGATATTGAATCAAAAGAGGATATTTCTGAAACCGAGGAACGCAGATATAACTGGTTTCTCGTTGACCTTCCTGGTTATGGTTTTGCAAAGACAAATAAAGGAAACCGCAATCTGTGGTCTTCCTTTATTGCCGATTATATTTTACATTCTGAACGATTGATGTTGTTGTGTTTACTTATCGATGGTCGCCATCCTGAAATGGCCATTGATAAGGTGGCCTTTGATTGGCTCGTCGAAGCCGGTGTTCCGTTACAAATTGTAGTGACCAAGGCCGATAAATTGACGGCTAAAGAAAAGTCTGCAAACTTGTCTATTATTAAAGAGCTATATCCAACGGCTACCCCGCCGATTTTGTACAGCTCTTTAAAGCATACTGGACGTGAGCTTTTACAACAACGAATCAATAAAATTTTGGTAGGAGATGAAGCATGAGTCAAACGAATGAATTAGAGATTATGGAACGCATTGCTCTAGATTTAGAGCGTGTCGAAGAGTCTCTTGCATCATCTTTTAATACCGGTGCAGAGGACTTCAATGCACTGATTCGACCGTTATCAGCAGCAGGTGGTAAGCGTTTGCGTGCTCAATTGTGTCTATTGATTGCTAATGCAGGTACATCTATAGAGCGTCAACGCATTAAAATTGCTGAGGCTGTTGAAATGCTTCATTTAGCAACACTTATCCATGACGATGTTTTAGATCAAGCTGAAATTCGCCGTGGGGAGGATACAATTCACATGCATAAAGGTAATAAAGTAGCTATCCTTAGTGGTGATTATTTATTTGCTAAAGCATTTAAAATCGTATCTGAAATGACGAATATGAAGTATCTTCAAGTATTCTCTCATATTATCACATGCCTCGTAGAAGGTGAGTTCATGCAAATGGAAGATGTATATCGCATCGATCAAGGCATAGAGCGTTATATGACAAAGACGCAAAAGAAAACAGCAGACTTTATGGAAGGCTGTATGGAGCTTGGTGGTCTCTTAGGAGATTGGCAAGCGAATGAAATCATAGAGTTGAAAAAATATGGTCATGCATTAGGCATGGCATTCCAAATTACAGACGATATTATGGATTATCGTGAAACAGCGGAAACAACGGGAAAGCCTGTAGGGAATGATCTTCGAGAGGGACTATTGACGTATCCGTTATTAAGCATCGTTAACGATGGTAATAAAGATAAATTGCTTGAAGATATTAAAGGCTTAAATAATGGTGGTAATGAGCAAGACATTATTGATTATGTTATTGCTCAAGGTGGAATTGATAATACATTAGCTGTAGCTGATAAATATTGTAAAGATGCTCTAGCGGCACTCGCTGCAGTGCGTGATTTCCCAGGGAAGGAATTCCTTGTGATGGCTGTAGAAAATCTGGCTGATAGAAAGGTATAATATGGAACCATTCGAACCAAAATCGGATTTCGAATATCCCATGCAAAAACCTTCTTTTGATAGTGTAGTTCGTCAAAAACGGCGTGAAGCAGAACAAAAGACTGAGCAAGAACGATATAAGGTGGCAACTCAACACATTCCTGAGGATGTGGAAGATGAACCAGTTTATACGGCTATAGAGCAGAAGATGATGGATGAAGCAAGGGAATTGTCTCTTGTAGGACATCTTTCAGAGCTGCGAAAACGATTGATTATAATAGCTGTAGCAGTTATTGTGGGAACTTGTATTTCTTATTATTATGTAGACTTATTATTGGAAATACTCCTAAAACCGGCTGGCAAGCTCTATTATATGAGACCTACTGAAGCATTTTTTACATATATGAAGGTGTCTGTTGTAGGTGGCTTAGTCATAGCCGCTCCCATTATATTGCATCAGATTTGGCTATTTGTTAAGCCTGCACTAACTGTGCGAGAAAAGCAGCTATCTAACTGGATCTTACCAGTAGCAATTGGTCTATTCGGGATAGGTATTGTATTTTCTTATTTTCTCGTATTGCCTGCAGCGGTGAAGTTCTTTATGGGCTTTGCTACAGATGAATTACAGCCGATGTTTTCTATTGGTCAGTATATGGACTTTGTATTATCCTTTGTATTGCCCTTTGGATTTATCTTTGAGTTGCCGTTGATCTTAATTATTTTGGGATATTTCAACTTAATTACATCACGCTTTTTAAAAACGAAGCGAAAGATATTTATTCTTATATCCTTTATCATAGGTGCTGTCATTTCACCTACACCGGATATGTTCTCGCAAACGATGATTGCATTACCTATGATATTGCTATATGAAACAAGCCTATTTGTATTGGCTAAAATTATGAAGCGCTAAGGAGTCTTTTAGGAGGAACGATGAAAACCTACGAAAATTTAACCACATATAATCCTGGTGAAATAGAAGGCAAATGGTATTCTTATTGGGAAAATCAAGGATACTTTCACGAAGAAGTAGACACGAATAAAGAGCCATTTAGTATCGTATTACCACCTCCTAATGTAACTGGTATGTTGCATATGGGGCATGCCCTTGATAACACATTACAAGACATCCTCATCCGTTTCAAACGCATGCAAGGCTACAATGTATTGTGGATGCCAGGTACAGACCACGCTGGTATTGCTACACAAATCAAAGTAGAAGAGATGCTTGCTAAAGAAGAAGGAAAATCTCGCTATGATTTGGGCCGTGAAAAATTCGTAGAGCGCGTGTGGGAATGGAAAAAAGAATATGGTGATACTATTGTAAAACAAATCCGTAGCCTTGGCGCATCCTGTGATTGGACCCGTGAGCGATTTACTTTGGATGAAGGATACTACCATGCAGTGCGCGAAGTATTTGTAAGCCTTTATGAAAAAGGTTTGATCTATCGCGGTGAACGCATCATCAACTGGTGTCCTCGTTGTGCCACTGCGTTATCTGATGTTGAAGTTGAGCATGAAGACGAACATGGCCATTTATGGCATATTAAATATCCTGTAAAAGGTGAAGATAATCGTTTCGTTGTTGTTGCTACAACTCGTCCAGAAACAATGTTTGGTGATGTAGCAGTAGCAGTAAATCCTGATGATGATCGTTATAAAGATCTCATTGGTAAAACATTAATCTTGCCATTTGTTAATCGAGAAATCCCTGTAATTGCCGATGACTATGTTGATGCTAGCTTCGGTACAGGCTGTGTAAAAATTACACCTGCTCATGACCCTAATGACTTTGAAATGGGTCAACGCCATGATTTAGAGTCCATCGTTGTTATGAACAATGATGCAACAATGAATGAAGGTGCTGGCAAATTTAATGGCTTACCTCGTGAAGAAGCGCGTAAACAAGTAGTAGCTGAACTTAAAGAATTAGGCCTACTTGAAAAAATCGATGATCATGACCATGCAGTAGGTCATTGCTCTCGTTGTAATACAATCATCGAACCAATGGTATCTAAACAATGGTTCGTAGATATGAAACCATTGGCAGAGCCAGCTCTTAAGGTTGTTAAAGACCACGAAGTAGAGTTCGTTCCTGAACGTTTTACAAAAACATATGTGAACTGGCTTGAAAATATCCGCGATTGGACGATTTCTCGTCAATTGTGGTGGGGCCATCGCATTCCTGCATGGTATTGTGATGATTGTGGTGAAACTATCGTTAGCCGTGAAGATATTACAGAATGTCCTCATTGCCACGGTCATGTTACACAAGATCCAGATGTTCTTGATACATGGTTTAGCTCTGGTTTATGGCCGTTTGCCACACTGGGTTGGCCTAAGCAAACTCCAGAACTTAAACAATGGTATCCAACAAGTGTGCTTGTAACTGGTTACGATATCATCTTCTTCTGGGTTGCTCGTATGATCTTTATGGCTCTTGAGTTTGAACATGAAATTCCATTTAAACATGTATTTATTCATGGTCTTGTTCGCGATAGCCAGGGCCGTAAAATGAGTAAATCTTTGGGCAATGGTATTAATCCGCTTGAAGTTATCGACCAATATGGTGCTGATGCATTGCGCTTTACTCTTGTAACTGGCAACACACCTGGTAACGATATGCGTTTCTATATGGAACGTGTTGAGGCTAACCGTAACTTTGCCAATAAGATTTGGAATGCATCAAAATTTGTATTGATGAACCTTACAAATTATGATGAAAGTTTCGTTCCAACAGTAGATGATTTGACATTGGCTGACCAATGGATTGTTCAAAAATACAATGAAACTGTACAAAATGTAACATCTAACCTCGATAAATTCGAATTAGGCGAGGCTGCTAGTTCAGTATATGACTTCATTTGGAATACATACTGCGATTGGTACATTGAATTAGCGAAACCTCGTTTGTATAGTGAAAGTGACGAACGTGATCGTCGTACAGTTCAATATTTACTTGTAACAATCTTACGTCATATGCTCGAATTATTACATCCATTCATGCCGTTCGTAACTGAACATATTTGGCAACATTTGCCACACGAAGGGGACAGCATCGTTGTTACTAAATGGCCTGAAGCATTGAAATTCGATAATCTTGAAGGGGCAGCACGTCAAATGGAAGTTATGATGGATGCTATCAAAGGTATTCGTAACATGCGTGCTGAAATGAATGTGCCTTTAGGTAAAAAAGCTGAGGTTATCGTAGCGCCAACAGATGAAGCATTAGCTAAAACTGTAGCAGAACATAGTGACTACTTCGTAACATTGGCTTGGGCAGAGAAAGTAACAATTCTTGGTACCGATGATCCAAAACCAGAAAATGCGACTGTAACCGTTGTCAATGGTATGGAAGTATATCTCTTACTTAAAGACTTGATTGACGGTGAAAAAGAAAGAGAGCGTATTGCAAAGGAAAAAATCCAAATGGAAAAAGAAATTTCTCGTTTGGAAGGTAAATTGTCTAACCAAGGCTTCTTAGCAAAAGCTCCTGAAGCTGTAGTAGCAAAAGAAAAAGAAAAGTTAGAAGAATATAAACAAAAACAACAAGCGTTATTGGAACGTGAAGCGTTCCTTGAAACCTTATAATAGGAGGTTTATATGACATATCAGGAGGCCTTAGCCTATTTGGAGCAGGCATCTTCATTTGGTATTAAACCTGGCCTTGAACGAATTACGGCTTTTATGGATGTGTTAGGGAATCCACAAGAAGATTATAAAATTGTTCATGTTACAGGTACAAATGGTAAGGGCTCGGTTACCTCATATATTTCCTACGCACTGTTTACAAGTGGATTACGGGTGGGGCGATTTACATCGCCTCACCTTCAATCCTATACGGAGCGTATTCAAATTAATGATGGAAATATAACAGAGGAAGCCTTTGGAAAATTAATTAGTCGCGTAAAGATTGCAGTAGATACTATTATTAGTAATGGAATAGAAGCGCCAACACAATTTGAAATATTAACAGCTGCCGCATTTTTATTCTTTAAGGAGCAAGGTGTCGACTATGCTGTAGTAGAAGTTGGTTTAGGTGGCTTACTAGATTCTACTAATATCGTGACTCCAAAAGTATCTGTTATTACTAATGTAACAATAGATCATCAAGCATATTGTGGTGATACTGTCGAGGAAATTGCACGCCATAAAGCGGGGATTATCAAATCTAAAGTGCCTGTAGTGACAGCTGCACAAGATACACCTCTTAATGTTATTGAGGACGTAGCTAAAAAACAACATGCTAAGCTTTATGTTTTTAATAAAGATTTTGGTATCGATAGCCGCAGCGCTGTAACGGGTGGTCAAATGATTACGGTTAGTTCTAACGATGCTGCACCTGCTATGCTATTTACGACGATGGCTGGCATTCACCAATCTGTAAATCTCGCTTGTGCATTGATGGCCGTACGCCTGTTGATGAAAGAGGATACGAACATCAGTGAAGAAACGATACGTGAAGGATTTGCCCGCACTACGTGGGCGGGGCGCTTTGAAGTTAAACGAGGCTTAGATCGTACCTTTATATTTGACGGTGCTCACAATGCGGCAGGGGCTGAGTCTTTTGCCATGACGTACAATGAACTATTTAAGGACACACCGAAAACGGTGGTAATGGCTATCCTTAAAGATAAAGACCAAGAGGCTATTATTCGTGAAGTAGTTAAATCTGGCGACACAGTCCTCGTTGTACCTGCACCAACAGATAGAACAGAGGTACCTGAAAACTTGGTCGAAGTGATTCGCCGTACTGTACCTAAGGTGACGGCTCAAACTGCAGAATCTGTTGAGGCTGCATTAGCATTGGCTTATAAACATACAAAGACTGGTGATATCATTGCTGTATGTGGTTCTTTATATATTCTAGGGGATGCTCGTCAGTGGTTTTTCCATGAGATGAGTCATTGAGGTGAGAATATGGAACTCTCACTCATTCCTAATCAGAAACGACTTACCTTTTATATTGAACGATTAATCTATGGTGTCGTTATTGCGATGCCTCTTCAACCAATGGTAGGAGATGTACTTCTCTGGTTGGCTATAGGTTTGGCATTATATGATTTAATTTCTAGTAAATCATTGAGTTTGCCGACAGGTTATTTATCTTGGACTGTTATGATCTTTGTTATCTGGACTGGTATATCGTCGTTAATGTCCCCAAACTGGGATTGGTCTATTCAGAGCTGGTTCTACCAAATTGTAGCGGGTGGGGGCATGTACTATTTAGTTCGTACCTATATTCGAACACCTAAACAGTGGAACTATTTTCTTCGTGCCTTTTTAGGTACAGCCGTTCTTGTATGCATTATTGGGGCCTATCAGTATATATTTGTTCCTAATATACATATAAAAGAATGGGTAGATGCAGCACAATTCCCTAAATTGATGCGTCGAATGGCGTCTACATTGCAAAATCCTAATTTGCTAGGGGCTTATCTGTTGATGGTACTAAGTGTATGTATTAGCTATATTCTTGTTTATATGAAAGAGAATCGTACTCGTGAAGTTGTTACAATGCTGATCATTGGTGTTGTACTATTTTTAACGATGTTATTAACCTATTCGCGTGGTATTTGGATTAGTTTTGCGGCCATGATTCTGTATTGGGCTATTTTCGTAGAACGAAGACTATTCTTATCCTTGTTAGTGGTACCGTTAATTCTATACTTCTATGAAGGGGAAGTTGCTTCACGACTTTGGTCTATATTCCAAGGTCATGATACGTCATCAGATCTTCGCTGGGCTCTATGGGATAGCACAATGTATATCGTACGAGAAAATCCAATCTTTGGTATTGGGTGGAATACATTCTACTTAGTTTATCCAGAGTATAACTATTACATTCAAGGTCCTAATGTG
Organism: Veillonella parvula; assembly: GCA_959601155.1. GTDB lineage: Bacteria > Bacillota > Negativicutes > Veillonellales > Veillonellaceae > Veillonella > Veillonella parvula_R. The sequence goes on from CAUGOU010000002.1 coordinate 143,330, forward strand.
TTGATGTATCATGCCCATAATTTATATTTAAATATATTGGCTGAAACAGGTATTCCTGGCTTGCTATCATTCCTAGCAGTTATCGTCGGTCATGTTATTACATCTGTTCGTTTGAAAGGGGATATGTTCCGACAAGCTGCACAGATAGGTATAGGCGCTTTAGCTATCGGAGTTCTTTTTAGTGGATTGTCTGATTTTGAGCTCTATAGCCATCAAGTTGCTATTGTTTTTTGGCAGCTCCTTGGTTGGGTTGGGGCCTTTGTGAAAGTACAACTTTCCACAAAGGCCCCTATGTAAAAGGTATACTTTGTATAATTAGTAAGTTTTATTGTAGCGATACAATTTCATAGTATGGTATAATTTATACATACCTTAGCAGGGTAAGATCAAGTATATTTAACCGGTTTTCTAATGTTAGAATAATTGAACATTATTGCTCGCATTTGAAAATCGGTTTTTTGTATATCTATATCTTTATAGGAGTTGTAGCGGTCTGTTTTTGTATATATTATATTTTTTTATTATATTGAGAAGACTCTATATGTTGTATTGGGATAGTTCGATATACATAAAAAAACAACAATATATACTATTAAATTAATAATTCCTGTGAGTTATATCGGTGTGAATAAAACTTATGTAAAATTGTAAAAATCCATGCGTTTTAGTCATAATGCACGGGTAGAGTGTGATAAAAAATACATTTTAGTCATATAAGTTGACAATACATTGGATGTGGACTACGATGAAGTCGGTTTAAGGAACGTATTAGACCAAAGAGATTCAATTGTCGTTTAACAATGTTACTCTTAAAGGAGATGGTTATGGTGATAGACATCAAAGACCGCGTAAAAAATGTGGACCTGCAAGGTAAAATTGTCACTGCTTATGATGCAGCCCAGTTGATTAACCCTAATGATAAAGTTGGTATTTCCGGCTTTACACCATCGGGTTATGCAAAGGCAGTACCATTGGCATTGGCAGAAAGAATGGAAAAAGAACCATTCAAAATTGATTTGTGGACAGGTGCTTCCGTAGGTGATGAAGCTGATGGTGCGTTAACTCGTGCTAACGGTATCAATCGTCGTTTCCCATATCAAACAAATGGGGATACACGTAAAGCCTTAAATAGCGGTGCTGTTAAATACATCGATATGCATTTAAGCACAATGGCACAAAATGTTCGATATGGCTTCTTTGGTGATTTAGATGTAGCGATTATCGAAGCTGCACAAATTAACGAAGACGGCTCCATTGTTCCAACTACATCTGTTGGGAACTCTCCAACATTTGTTAGCCAAGCTAAAAAGGTTATCGTAGAAGTAAATGTATCTCAACCACTTTCCTTGGTAGGTATGCATGATATCTATGAACCACTCGATCCACCACATCGTAAACCAATTCCATTGGAAACACCTGGTGATCGTATTGGTACTGAAGCAATTCCTTGTGACCCAAGTAAAATTGTTGCAGTAGTACCTTGTGATGTTCCTGATACAACAAGACCTTTAGCGCCTATTGATGATGATGCAAAGGCAATGAGTCAACACCTTATTAAATTCTTCGAACAAGAAATTGCAGAAGGTCGTTTGCCTAAAAACTTGCTTCCATTGCAATCTGGTGTAGGTTCCGTTGCAAATGCGGTAATCAGTGGTCTTGCTAAAGGGCCATTCACAGATTTATCTATTTATACAGAAGTAATCCAAGACGGTATGTTTGACTTGATCGATGCTGGTAAAGTAACTGTATGTTCTGGTACTGCATTGAGTCCTTCTCCAGATGGGTTGAAACGTTTCTATGCGAATATTGATGAATATCGTAAAAAAATTATTCTTCGTCCGCAAGAAATTTCCAATAACCCTGGTATTGCCCGTCGTATTGGTGTCATTGCCATGAATACCGCTATCGAATTTGATATTTTTGGCAATGTAAACTCTACTCATATTATGGGTAGCAAAATGATGAATGGTGTTGGTGGTTCTGGTGATTTTGCACGTAGTGCATATCTCACTATCTTCTGTACTAACTCCGTTGCTAAAAATGGCGACATCAGTTCTATCGTTCCATATGTATCCCATGTGGATCATCCAGAACATGACACTATGATTTTCTGTACAGAACAAGGTGTTGCTGACTGTCGTGGTTTGAGCCCAGTGGAAAGAGCTCGTTTGATTATTGAAAAATGTGCTCACCCAGACTACAAACCTATGTTAACTGAATACCTAGAAAAAGCATTAGCTGCAACAAAGAATGCCCATACACCAATGTTGCTTGATGAAGCTCTTTCTTGGCATAAACGCTTCACAGAAACTGGAAGCATGAAAAAATAACCTGTTTTTTTAGGAGGATGATGAAAACATGGCTTACGAAAACTTAAAAGCCCAAATTGCTGAGTACAACAAACTTTGTGACGAAAAATGCGCAAAAACTCCAGAACGTCAAAACTTAAAATACAACCGTGTGTATACACCAGTTGATATTGAAGGCTTTGACTATGAACGCGATTTGGGAATGCCTGGCGAATTCCCTTATACTCGTGGCGTACAACCTACTATGTACCGTGGTCGTTTCTGGACAATGCGTATGTATGCAGGCTTCGCTACAGCTGAAGAATCTAACAAACGTTACCGCTACCTAATCGAATCCGGTGCAACAGGTCTTTCCTGTGCATTTGACTTGCCAACTCAAATCGGTTATGACTCTGATGATGTTATGGCTGAAGGCGAAGTTGGTAAAGTAGGTGTAGCGATTGACTCTTTGGCAGATATGGAAATCTTGTTCGATGGCATCGACCTTGGCAAAGTATCCACTTCCATGACAATCAACGCTCCAGCATCCGTTTTGTTGGCAATGTATATTGCAGTAGCTGAAAAACAAGGTGTACCTTCCACAGAATTGAAAGGTACTATTCAAAATGATATTTTGAAAGAATATGCAGCTCGTGGTACTTACATTTTCCCTCCAAAACCATCTATGCGTTTGATCACTAATATCTTCGAATATTGTTCTCAATACGTTCCAAAATGGAATACAATTTCTATTTCCGGTTACCATATCCGTGAAGCAGGTTCCACAGCAGCACAAGAAATCGCATTTACAATTGCTGATGGTATCGCATACGTAGAAGCAGCTTTGAAAGCTGGTCTTGATGTTGATACATTTGCTGGTCGTCTTTCCTTCTTCTGGAATGCTCATAATAATGTACTTGAAGAAGTTGCTAAATTCCGCGCATCTCGTCGCTTATGGGCAACAATCATGAAAGAACGTTTTGGTGCAAAAAAACCAAAATCCATGATGCTCCGTGTACATACTCAAACAGCTGGCTCTATGTTGACTGCACAACAAGTTGATAACAATATCGTTCGTGTTGCTCTTCAAACTGCAGCTGCTGTAATGGGCGGTACTCAATCCTTACATACAAACTCTCGTGACGAAGCTTTGGCTCTTCCTACAGAAGCATCTGTACAAGTAGCTCTTCGTACTCAACAAATCGTGGCTTATGAATCTGGCTTAGCTGACGTAGTTGACCCATTGGGCGGCTCCTACTATGTTGAAGCTATGACTAACGCTATCTATGACGAAGCTATGGCATACATCAAGAAAATTGATGAAATGGGCGGCGCTGTAGTAGCAATCGAAAAAGGCTACATCCAAAAAGAAATTCAAGAATCCGCTTACAAATGGCAAATGGAAGTTGAATCTGGCTTGCGCACAATCGTTGGTGTAAACAAATTCCAAGTTGAAGAAGAAGCTCCAAAAGACTTGCTTCGCGTAGACGCTTCCGTAGGTGCTAACCAATCTAAGAAAACTCAAGCAGTTCGTGCTAACCGCGATCAAGCCGCAGTTGATAAAGCCTTAGCTGATTTGAAAGCTGGCGCAGCTGACGAATCTGTTAACTTGATGCCATTAATTCTTGCAGCAGTTAAAACATATGCTACTTTGGGTGAAATTTGTAATGTATTGCGCGAAGTATTCGGTGAATACGAAGCTCATTCTACATTATAATATCGGCTGATTTCGGAGGTAATATATCATGGCAGAAAAACGTATTAGAGTAATTGTAGCAAAACCAGGTCTTGATGGTCATGACCGTGGTGCAAAAGTAGTAGCACGCGCACTTCGCGATGCTGGTTTCGAAGTAATCTACACTGGTCTTCGTCAAACACCAGAACAAATCGTTGAAGCAGCGCTTTCTGAAGACGTTAATGTAGTTGCATTATCTCTTCTTTCCGGTGCTCACAATACATTGTTCCCTAAAATTGTTGAACTTTTGAAAGAAAAAGGCATGGGGGATGTTCTTGTAATCGGTGGTGGTGTTATTCCTGACGCTGATATCCCTGGCTTGAAAAAAGCAGGCGTAGCTGCTGTATTCACTCCTGGTACACCAACCGGCGATATCGTTAAATTCATTAAAGAACACGTGAAATAATTAATTTAATGGGTGAGAGGGACTCAACTGTGCGGCTGAATCCCTCTATTCCCATATTTTAAGATAGGTGGTGAGGCGAATGGATTTAGTTAAAGAACTATTTGAGGGTTCTCGACTAGCCTTAGCACGGTCCATTACTGCTGTAGAGAATGAGTATGATAATGCTATCGATATTATGAAGGCCATTTATCCTGAAACAGGACGTGCTCGTATTCTCGGTATTACAGGGGCCCCTGGTGCCGGTAAAAGTACCTTGACCGATAAAGTTGTTAAACATTATTTGGATCAGGGTAAAAAAATCGGCATCGTTGCCATCGACCCGACTAGCCCATTCTCGGGTGGTGCTATTTTGGGGGACCGTATTCGAATGAATGATTTGACGTTAAATGAAAATGTATTTATTCGAAGCATGGGGACACGCGGTAGTTTAGGCGGTTTGTCTAAAAAAACTGCGGACGTTGTCAAGCTGATGGATGCCTTTGGTATGGATCTCGTTATCATTGAAACCGTAGGTGTAGGACAATCGGAAGTGGATATCGTAAAAAATGCGGATACCACATTAGTTGTTCTTGTGCCTGGCCTTGGTGATGATATTCAAGCAATTAAGGCAGGGATTCTTGAAATTGGCGATGTATTTGCTATCAACAAAGCGGATAGGGACGGTTGCGATCGTTTGAATGTTGAAATCGAGATGATGCTTGATCTCGATTCTCGCGAAGTCAAATGGAGACCTCCGATTAAGCGTACTGTTGCCAGCAAAGATCAAGGTGTAGATGAACTCATCGAAGCCTTGGATGAACATTTTGAGTATCTTGAAGACTCTGGTGAGTTGGATGCTCGCCGGGCAGAACGTACGCGTGATGAAATCATCGCGATGATTAATGAGCAAATTGGTCGTTATGTGGCGGAAAAAATAGTCACTAGCGATGAATTTAATAGCCAAGTGGCAGCTGTAAATGAACGCACGAGCGATCCATATACAGTTGTTAACGGCGTTATGTCAAATGTGCTAAAGTAGACGGCGACTACATAGCATGAGAGATTTAGCCTTATAAAAGGAGATAATCAAAATGGCTTTTAAAGTATTACAAGTGGACCACATCGGTATTGGTGTTAATGATTTAGCAGCAACAAAAGAATTTTATAAAAATGCATTGGGTATTCAACATCTTCCTGAAGATGAAGTTGTTGAAGAACAAAAGGTAAAAGTATCCTTCTTCCCTTGTGGTGATGCAGAACTCGAATTTTTGGAAACTACAACTCCAGATGGCCCTATCGGTAAATTTATCGAAAAGAATGGCGGTCGTGACGGCATTCAACACGTTGCTTTGCGCGTAGATAATATTGAAAACGCTATTGCTGATTTGATGGCTAAAGGTATTCGTATGATTGACGAAAAACCTCGTTACGGTGCAGGCGGTTCCTCCATTGCTTTCGTTCATCCTAAAGCAACAGGTGGCGTATTGCTTGAATTATGTCAACGTATGAAATAATACAGTATCCAATTCACATCATTATATATGAGTTGTAGATATACATATACATATAATCCTACGTTATATATTAAATATGTATGCTTCTTGAACTTTATTCATTTATGAAATAAAATGATACTGTAACAAGTTTTATTTGGAGGTGCTATAATGGCAACAGTGCAGGAAAAAATCGAGTTATTGCACGAAAAACTAGCTAAAGTTAAAGCTGGTGGCGGCGAAAAACGCGTTGAGAAACAACATGCTCAAGGCAAAATGACTGCTCGCGAACGCTTGGCTAAATTGTTCGATGATAATTCCTTCGTTGAACTTGATCAATTCGTTAAACATCGTTGTGTTAACTTCGGTCAAGAAAAGAAAGAATTACCAGGCGAAGGTGTAGTAACAGGTTATGGTACTATCGACGGTCGTTTAGTATATGCATTCGCACAAGATTTCACTGTAGAAGGTGGTTCTCTTGGTGAAATGCATGCTGCTAAAATCGTTAAAGTACAACGTTTAGCAATGAAAATGGGTGCTCCTATTGTTGGTATCAACGATTCCGGCGGTGCTCGTATTCAAGAAGCAGTAGATGCCCTTGCTGGTTACGGTAAAATTTTCTTTGAAAATACAAATGCATCTGGTGTTATTCCACAAATTTCCGTAATCATGGGTCCATGTGCGGGCGGTGCTGTATATTCTCCAGCATTGACTGACTTCATCTACATGGTTAAAAATACTTCTCAAATGTTCATCACTGGTCCTGCAGTAATCAAATCTGTAACTGGTGAAGAAGTAACTGCTGAAGATCTTGGTGGTGCAATGGCTCACAACTCCGTGTCTGGTGTTGCTCACTTTGCAGCTGAAAATGAAGATGATTGTATCGCTCAAATTCGTTACTTATTAGGCTTCTTGCCATCCAACAATATGGAAGATGCTCCATTGGTAGATACTGGTGACGATCCAACTCGTGAGGATGAAAGCTTGAATAGCTTGTTGCCAGATAACAGTAACATGCCTTACGACATGAAAGATGTTATCGCAGCTACTGTAGATAATGGCGAATACTATGAAGTACAACCATTCTATGCTACAAATATCATTACTTGCTTCGCTCGTTTTGATGGTCAATCCGTTGGTATCATTGCTAACCAACCAAAAGTAATGGCTGGTTGCTTGGACATTAACGCTTCTGACAAATCTTCCCGTTTTATTCGTTTCTGTGATGCTTTCAATATTCCAATCGTTAACTTTGTTGACGTTCCTGGTTTCTTGCCTGGCACAAATCAAGAATGGGGCGGTATCATTCGTCATGGTGCTAAGATGTTGTATGCTTACTCTGAAGCAACAGTACCAAAAATTACTGTTATCACTCGTAAAGCATACGGCGGTTCTTACCTCGCTATGTGTTCTCAAGATTTGGGCGCTGACCAAGTATACGCTTGGCCTACATCCGAAATCGCTGTAATGGGTCCTGCTGGTGCAGCTAACATCATCTTCAAGAAAGATGAAGACAAAGACGCTAAAACAGCTAAATACGTAGAAGAGTTCGCAACTCCTTACAAAGCTGCAGAACGTGGCTTCGTAGATGTTGTAATCGAACCAAAACAAACTCGTCCAGCAGTTATCAACGCTTTGGCAATGCTTGCAAGCAAACGCGAAAACCGTGCTCCAAAGAAACATGGTAATATTCCATTATAATTCGATTCGGTAAACATATCATCGAATTTGGGAGATACCTTTCTTTACTACTTTTTTAGAAAGGGGAATGATTATGGAAGGACAAGCAGTTACTACCAATCCGTTACTCATAATGGCAATCAATATGTCTATTGTGTTCTTTGTTTTGATTGCTTTAGGTATTCTTATGAAGATTGTTTATTTAATCGATCCTACTAAGAAGAAAAAAGAAGCTCCTAAAACTGACACAACTGTTGCAGCTCCAGCAACTCCTGTGGCTGCACCAAGTGCATCTGCTCAAAATGAGGATGAAGTAGTAGCAGCTATCGTAGGTGCCATTGTGGCGATGGGGTACTCATCTGAACAAATTGCATCTATCCGACCTACAGCAACAAGTGCTAAATGGCGCTTGGAAGGTCGCTTAAGCGGTAGAGGTTAAAATAATTTTAGGAGGCATTTGTAATGAGCAATGCTACAACAACTAACGGTAAAGCTCCATCTCAAGATGTAGTAGCAGTAATCGTTGGTGCATTAGCGGCAATGGGTTATTCCGCTGATCAAATCGCGCATATCCGTCCAATCGTAAGCTACAATTGGAAAATGGAAGGCCGTTTGCGTGGTAATCGATAAGATAATTGGCTAATTTGATAATCCATGGGATTATTCAATTTATATGTGTAAAAATATTTATAAGTTTTGTGTAGAAATTACACATTTTGGAGGAATTTAAGATGAAAAAATTCAACGTTACAGTAAATGGTACAGCATATGATGTAGAAGTTAATGAAGTGAAAGCAGCGGCTCCTGCAGCAGCTCCTAAAGCGGCTCCAGCAGCAGCTCCAGCTCCTAAAGCAGCTCCTGCACCAGCACCAGCTCCAGCTGCAGCAGCTGCTCCAGTTCCAGCAGGTGCTGAAACTGTAAAAGCTCCAATGCCTGGTAAAATCTTATCTGTAGCAGTATCTGCTGGTCAAGCAGTTAAAAAAGGCGAAACTTTGTTGATTCTTGAAGCTATGAAAATGCAAAATGAAATTGCAGCTCCACATGATGCTGTAGTTTCCGAAGTTCGCGTATCTGCTAACCAAACTGTATCCACTGGCGACGACATGGTTGTTCTTGGTTAATACCAAGTTTTGTATGGCGCGGCGGTGCCGCGTCATATAACAATTTTATATTTGTGAAAGGGGAACGCATATGGAGGCTTTTGCTGTTGCGATACAATCCGTTCTTAACGATAGCGGGTTCCTCGCATTTGAACCAGGTAATGCTATTATGATTCTTGTAGGTTTGATCCTATTATACTTAGCATTTGCCAAAGAGTTTGAACCATTATTGTTGGGTCCGATTGCGTTTGGTTGTTTACTTGCTAATATTCCTCGTAACGGTTTCGAAGAAGGCGTTATGGCTCTTATTAGTGCAGGTATTTCCCAAGAAATCTTCCCACCTTTAATTTTCCTTGGTGTAGGTGCGATGACTGACTTCGGTCCACTCATTGCCAATCCTAAAACATTGCTTTTAGGGGCTGCTGCTCAGATCGGCGTATTCGTTGCACTTGGTGGTGCAATGACTTTGGGCTTTACAGTTCAAGAAGCGGCTGCTATTGGTATCATCGGTGGTGCTGATGGTCCTACATCTATCTACTTAGCTGCTAAGCTAGCTCCTCATCTATTAGGTGCTATCGCGGTTGCCGCATATTCCTATATGTCCTTGGTACCGTTGATTCAACCACCTGTAATGAAATTATTTACTACTCAAAAAGAACGTGAAATCGTAATGGAGCAATTGCGCGAAGTTACACGTTTTGAAAAAATCGTGTTCCCAATCGTTGCAACGATCTTCATTTCCTTATTGCTTCCTTCCATTACATCCTTGTTAGGTATGTTGATGTTAGGTAACTTATTCCGTGAATCTGGCGTAACTGATCGTTTGTCCGATACTTCTCAAAATGCGTTGATCAATACTGTTACTATTTTCTTAGCAACTGGTACTGGTTTGACAATGAGTGCGGAACACTTCTTAAGCTATCAAACAATCCTAATTATTGGTTTAGGTTTGGTTGCGTTTATTGGTGGTACTGCTGGTGGCGTATTATTCGGTAAATTGATGAGCTTATTTGATGGTGGTAAAACAAATCCACTTATTGGTTCTGCTGGTGTATCCGCGGTTCCAATGGCAGCTCGCGTATCTCAAGTAGTAGGTGCGAAAGCTAACCCAGCTAACTTCTTGCTCATGCATGCTATGGGCCCTAACGTAGCTGGCGTTATTGGTACAGCAGTAGCAGCAGGTACAATGCTTGCTATGTTGTCTAGTCACTAATAATTAAATAATTATTCACCCAGGTGTACCTAAATAGGTACACCTATTGGTGAATCAAAAAGCCCTTGATAATTATGTAATCATACATAAAAAGGGAATATTTGCAATAAATGCTTTTCAGATCGGTCATTAGGTGATTAGCAAGATTTCACAGAATAACCTTCTAGTGCTTTTAATATAGTAGAGGTGGTCACTTGTTATCAATTGAATTAAAAATACTGATTTGTTTTGTTTGGGCATTTATTGTTTTTTTTATTACTGCACTGATTATCGGTGCTGAAGGCAAAGCTAAATGGTTTCAGCAGAGAACTAAATATTCTTGGTTTAACCGCCGTGGTTTTCTTGGTGAAACTTTATTATTTGGGTATCCTAAAACAAGAGAGGGATATGGGATTACTTTTATAATGGCTTCTGCCATTGGTATCGTAGGTTATATTTTATATCTCTTATAATTATGTCAGTGCATTTCTCTGAAGGGAGATGATGATGTATGGGTACTGCAGAACAAACCTTAATCGTCCTTGCAGTCATGGCTGTTTTATTCGTTACGGAAATTATTCCTCTAGCTATTACTTCTTTAGGTGGCGCAATTACATTAGGCCTTATGGGTATTATTACTCCTAAGGTTGTATTCTCTGGTTTATCTGATAGTACAGTTGTGTTGTTTGCAGGCATGTTCGTTGTTGGTGCTGCATTATTCTACACTGGTTTGGCTCAAAAAATTGGGGAAACCGTAGTATCTCATGCAGGGACTAGCGAAAATGGATTAATGCTTGCGATTATGCTTGTAACAGCTATCATGTCCGCATTCTTATCTAATACTGGTACAACAGCTGCTTTACTTCCTGTAGTTGTTGGTATCTGTGCTGTTGCTAAGATTCCTGCATCTCGCCAGTTAATGCCTTTAGCATTTGCTGCAGGTATCGGTGGTATCATTACAATGGTTGGTACACCACCTAATATCATTGTAAGTGGTACATTATCTAAATTTGGTATTGAACCATTTGGTTTCTTTGAGTTTGCTTGGATTGGCATTCCTTTGACTATCGCTACTATCGTATTCATGATGCTCATTGGTAAACATTTATTACCTAAACATGAAATTACTGATGCTGGTGAAGTTGAACAAGAAGTAGCTGCTGAAGATATTTCTAACGATCCTAAGAAACAATTGTTCTCCGGACTTATTCTTTTAGGTGTAATCCTTGCCATGATTTTAGGCGAACCATTGAAAGAACACTTTGGTATTAACTTGCCATTGAGCATGGTTGCAGTTATCGGCGCAATGCTTTGCGTATTAACTGGTTGCTTGAACGAAAAACAAGCTTATACATCCATTGACTGGGTAACAATCTTCTTATTCGCTGGTATGATGCCAGTAGCAACTGCACTTGATCAATCTGGTGCTGGTAAAATGATTGCCGATGCAGTAATCGGCGTTATGGGCGCTGATCCTAGTCCTTACTTTGCTACAGCCGTATTATTTATTTTATCTTGTGTTATGACACAATTTATGTCTAATACTGCATCTTGTGCATTATTGGCTCCTATTGGTATCTCCATTGCTCAAGGTATGGGCGCTGACCCTCATGCTGTATTGATGGCTATCGGCGTTGCTGCATCTTGTGCATTCGGTACACCTGTAGGTACTCCTCCAAATACATTAGTACTTGGTCCTGGTCAATACAAATTTACTGACTATGTAAAAGCTGGCGTTCCATTAATTTTAGTTTGCTTCGTAGTAAGCTTAATTATTATTCCAATGGTATGGCCATTCTTCCCTGGTAAATAATAGGGGACAGGTTACTCTACTATAAGCACATACACGAGGTCGAATCGTAAGATTCGACCTCGTTTTTATGATTATTTTTTGTCAAAGTCGCACTCGGCAAATCAATAAATATAGTATTTGATTTAGTTTTATGAAAATATGCTACGTGGATTAAATTATTCTAATTAAATTGGGCAATAAAATCAATGATAATAAATATTGATAATTGAATTCCTAGTATAGTAGTACGTATTTTAATTGAAATGATAATTAGTGTATTTTCAATTATTGATTATTAAACTCAACTATATAAATGAAAAGAAATATCAAAATGTACATAAGTATAGGCTTTTTATGATAAAAAGGAACAATTATTATGCAAAATATTATATACTTTTTTATCATTTTCATTTGACTTTCAATTTGAACTGTGTGATAATGAGAACATAAGTTGAGGCAAGTGCCTTTCTAAATGATAATAAAAAGTTCTGATCTATATTTTGATGGAGGTCCTAATTATGAGAGTTATTGCTGATGGTTGCATTAAATGTGGTTCTTGCGCATCTGTTTGCCCAGTTTCTTGCATTACTGAAGGCGAAACTAAATACGAAATTGGCGATGCTTGCATCGATTGCGGTTCTTGCGAATCCGTTTGCCCAGTTTCTGTAATTTCCGCTGAGTAATCACAAATAAAATACGCCCCTCATTGAGGGGCTTTTTATTTTGCCTAAATTTGCGTAACTTAGTATAATAGGACTATTAAGAATTATATTATAGTAAGGGAGTTAATCTTGTTTTATACAGTACTTATCATTTGGTTATTATTGGACCAATTAACTAAATATTATGTAATGAATCATTTTTTGTTAGGTGAATCTTTGCCTGTTATTCCTAATGTATTTCACCTTACCTATATTATCAATCGCGGTGCAGCCTTTGGTATGTTAGCGAATCAACGATGGTTTTTCTTACTAGTAGCTATTATTCTATTAGCCGTTTGTGCCTTTTACTGGAAGCGACTAGCTAAGGGTCATTGGACTTTGCAAATCGGATCCGCATTATTAGTTTCAGGTGCTATTGGTAATGGTATTGACCGATACATGATTCATGGAGTAGTGGATTTTTTTGATTTCCGTATATGGCCTATTTTTAATGTAGCAGATATTGGTATTTGTATAGGTGTAGCTTTTGTTGTATTTTATTTATTTTCATTGAAAGAGGACCATGAATAACTTTCATTATTAGGGCTTTTTATAGATCATTGACTTGATTTGTCAATAAATATATATCTTATACTTGACTCAAAGAGGAATAGAGGATGAATGAATATATTGTAAGTGCTGAGCAAGAAGGCATGAGACTAGATGTATTTTTAACTGAACAGATGGAAGGATCTCGTAGCTATATTCAAAGTTTAATTAAAGGTGGTCATGTTATAGTAGGTGGTAAAGTAGGGAAGGCTAATCTTCGGCTTACACCTGATACTGTAATCCGTGTAGAAATCCCAGAGCCTGAATCGATTGAGGTTAAACCCGAGGATATTCCTTTAGATTATTTATATGAAGATCACGATATTGTTATTGTTAATAAACCTCGTGGCATGGTGGTGCACCCTGCAGTAGGAAATTATTCTGGTACACTTGTAAATGCTCTATTATTCCATTGTAAGGACCTATCAGGCATTAATGGTGAAATTAGACCGGGTATTGTGCATCGCTTAGATAAAGATACGTCTGGTGTTATGATGGTTGCAAAAAATGATGCAGCGCACATTGGCCTAGCGGAACAAGTAAAAGCACATTCTGCAAGACGTACGTACTGGGCGCTAGTACAAGGTAATATTGTAGAAGAAAAGGGGACTATTAAGGCGCCTATTGGACGCCATCCTAAAGACCGTATGAAAATGGCTGTAGTCTTTGAAAACAGTAAAGATGCAGTAACTCATTTTAAGGTTCTTGAACGATATGGTCACCAAACATTGGTAGAATGTAATTTGGAGACTGGTAGAACCCATCAAATTCGGGTTCACTTTGCTCATATAGGGCATCCTGTCGTTAATGATCCATTTTATGGGTACCGCCGCATGGATTTTCCGATTGAAGGGCAAGCATTACATTCTAAATCGTTAGATGTTAAACACCCTATTACAGGTGAAGAGATGCATTTTGAAGCACCGATACCAGCTGATTTTAAGGCATGCTTAGAATTTGCTAAGACCTATCGTGAAGATAAACGAAAATAGTCTAAATGTTTACATTGATTGTTTAAGTACATATTTTTACTACTTGTTTGGATATAGGGGCATAGAACAATCCTATGCTGTAAAGGGCGTATATATGGAGAAGAAACGTTTATTGATGGATCAAGACGCTATTATGCGTGCGATTCGTCGTATTAGTCATGAAATTCTAGAACGAAATAAAGGTTTGTCTAATGCGCTGATTGTAGGTATTGAACGGCGTGGTGTCATTTTGGCAAAACGTTTACAAGCTGAAATTGAGCGTATAGAAGGTATTCATATTGATTGTGAGTCTTTGAACGTTGCAGTGTATCGTGATGATCGTGATGCTCGTCCTAAAGAGGGAAAACCGTGTACGATTGATACAACGGAAAAGACCATTATCCTTGTAGATGATGTGTTGTATACGGGTCGCACCATTCGTGCTGCTTTAAATGCATTAATGACGGCTGGTAGACCTAGATCTATTCAATTGGCCGTTCTTGTCGATCGTGGTCATCGTGAGTTGCCTATACGAGCAGATTATGTGGGTAAAAATATTCCTACATCGCATCTTGAAAGCGTACGTGTTGCCGTCGTTGATCTGGATGGTGAAGAAGGGGTTACAATACAGGAATAACCTGTATTGTAACCCCTTTTGGTGTGTTGATATACGATAAGATGATTTAACTTAATAAAATTAAAGTATTCGACTCGTATGTCTATATGCGGAATGTTTCTACCAGATTGAAGTGTTGCTTTTTATTAGGTTGTTACCTGTGAATTATAATCTAATTTGATTTAACCTACTCTATTCTAATCTAATCTAACCTAATCTAATCTAATCTAATGTATTGTGGCGTATATGTATAGTCCATATGGCCCATTCGTTTGACTTCATTATGGAAGCATAGTGCCTGTACATCTGTAGCTAATGTATCAATTTGATGCATTGTTTGTCCTAACGTATTTAATTCATTAGGTGCTTTGGCCCATTTTTGAATAAGTGGTATTTCAAAAGTATTTCGAAGCCATCGACGACCTCTATCGTTGAAGGCAAGTAAACGAGCATATTGTGGAGCTTCTTGCATAGCCCTTTGTAGTAAATCCTTTTGTATTCCTAAGGTGAGATAGGCTCCCATTCGTTGTAAACGTGCATAGGTATAGCGCTTTGATTTTATATGCTCCATAGCCAAGTTCCACGTAGGTTGTTGAGCTGCTTTAGACCATAAGTGTTCAATACCTTCGTTGAACTCCCCAAAGCTTTCTAGCTTGGTTGTTGATGTACAACGACTTAAGGAATGGATTATATCATAGTAGCGGTTATAGTTTACATAGGCACCATTAGAAATTATATTAGTCATATCGTCTGCAATAGTCTTAGGAACGATTGACTGAAGTTGTAATTCTATTTTACGATTTGCTGTATTAAATTTTGTTGTTGTAGTTGCAGCTGAATTTACATTTGAATTTGTATTTGTACTTTCACTGGTCGTTGTATTCATATTTGTAGAAGTGAAGATACTATATTTATTGTATTTGTTACTACCTGTAGCCATATCTGTTATGAGTTTACGCAATGCTGTACCAGAAGGGAAATCTTTTGTAATATTCGCTTCGTGATGATTTGATGTGCGTAAGATTGGCATGTATTTTAAGGTAGGATGATAGTTAAGTCCTGCCCGAATATATTCAAGTCCTAATAGTGCATTGGGTGTGTTGAGTATCTCTGTATCGAGAGCTTTACGAAAGGCAGAGCCATAGGACATGCCTTCGTTAATATAGGTGCGTAATACTGCTTGAGTACTTTCACAATCCATACGTTTAGCTATATCTACGAGTGCATCTAGATTAGCCGTTTCAGAACCAAAGGAAAGGGCGTCGATATGTAAAGCTTTTACCATACGAATAGCACCGGTTCCAAAGAGTTGTGCGCTACCCAAAGAATAGAGCGTAGGTAGCTCAATAACAATGTCTGCACCACCGAGAATAGCCCAACGAGCACGATCAAATTTAGAAAAAATAGCAGGTTCGCCTCGTTGTACAAAGGAACCACTCATGATACAAATGCGCAGCGCATCTGAATGCTCTTGTGCTAAGGTATATAATTGATGGGCATGTCCATTGTGAAATGGATTATATTCACAGATAATACCGATTGTTTTCATAGTGTCTCCTTTCATTAGTGTTAGTGTAACAAAGCGAGGAAATACTGTAAACAACATTTCATTATATCTAAATTAAAGGCCTATTTAGATAGGTAATATTGTGTGTAAATATTAAGTTTAGTATAGATTTTCTTGTCTCTATAGGCTATAATTAACTGTAAATGCTGAATTGATGTGAGGTATATGATGAAACAAAATTGGAAACGCACATTACAAGGGGCTCTACTCGGTGTTGCTCTACTAGCAATGGCGGGATGTGGCTCAAATAATGTAATGGATACATATAGTTTTGGCCATCAAGTTATCCGTGTTGGTCAATCTGAGATTACCATTGCTTTGCCTTATGAAATGGGTAAAAGCACAAAAAATATGACTGATGATGGATATCCAATCGATATTTATGGATCCGTTACAGAGCATATGGTGATTGAAGTTGAAGCTTTGCGTGCTGGTGATAACAAGCCATTGCCTACGGTTGATGAGTTTTTGAATCGTAGTAAGTCTGAGTTCACTAAGATGGGCGCAACCATTAAGGAAGAATCTGTAGCTTTACAAGGTACATCTGCAAAGAAGCTTGATGTGACGTATACAACACAAGGGCAAACATTTAGATTTTCTCAATACGTATTCTTAGATCATGGCGTATTGTGGAATATAATCTATCAATATCCTGAAAAGGATCAGGTAGGTGCTGATATCAGCAAAGAAATTCAAAACAAGATTCAAGTTACACAACAGAAAGAGGGTTAATCGATGAACGTATTAGTAGTTAACTGCGGTAGTTCTTCCTTGAAATATCAATTACTTGATATGACAACTGAAACAGAATTGGCAAAAGGCCTTTTTGAAAAGATTGGTGATCAAGATGCTATTTTCACTCATAAACGTCCTAATGCAGATAAATTAGAACGCGTTGAGCCAATTTTGAACCATAAAGAAGCGCTTCGCATTTTGCTAGATATTTTAGTTGATGCTGAATTTGGTGTTATCTCTTCCATGGATGAAATCGATGCTGTAGGTCACCGTGTAGTACACGGCGGTGAAAAATTTGCTGACTCCGTATTGATTACACCAGCAGTTATGGAAGCGTTGGAAGAATGTGCTTCTCTTGCACCATTGCATAACCCACCAAACATTCAAGGTATTGAAGCTTGTGAAGCGATTATGCCAAATGTACCTCAAGTTGCTGTATTTGATACTGCATTCCATCAAACTATGCCAAAAGAAGCATATATGTATGCGCTTCCTTACTCTTATTATGAAGATTATGGCATTCGTCGTTATGGCTTCCATGGTACATCCCATAAATATGTAGCACAACGTTGTGCAGAATTAATGGGTAAACATATGACTGATCTTCGTATCATCACATGTCACTTGGGGAATGGTTCCTCTGTGGCTGCCATTAAAGGTGGTCGCTCCATCGATACTACAATGGGCTTCACTCCATTGTCTGGTTTGATCATGGGTACTCGTACAGGTGATATTGACCCTGCTATCGTTCCATTCTTGATGGAAAAAACAGGTATGACCTATGAAGAAATTGATAGAGTTATGAATAAAGAATCCGGTGTATTAGGGATTTCTGGTGTATCCAATGACTTCCGTGTGATTGAAGAAGCTGCTGCTAATGGCAATAAACGCGCACAATTGGCATTGAATATGTTCCATTACAAAGTTCGTCGTGTAATCGGTGCCTTTGCTGCTGTTATGGGCGGTGTAGATGCTATCATCTTTACCGCTGGTATTGGTGAAAACGGTATTGGTAACCGCGATGCAATCTGTAATGGTTTGGAATACTTAGGTACTCGTATTGATTCTGAACGCAATAATGTTCGTGGTAAAGAACAAGAAATCAGTGCTGATGGCTCTAAAGTTAAAATCTTCGTAATTCCTACAAACGAAGAAATCATGATTGCTCGTGATACTCAACGTATTACTGCAGCATTGAAAAAATAATATAGTTCGTATCTGAACTGAGTGACTAATAGAGTCATAAAACCCCGCCTATATCTTAGATATGGACGGGGTTTTTGTAGTTTTTATGCATAGAATATCTTATAATAGTATGTATAGTTATTAATTAGTGATTTCTTTTAAAGGGGTAAAGCATGACGGTATTATATGAAGAAAAATCTCAGCGCACCAGAAGTGCAGAGTTATTGGTAGTATTTTTTGTAATTTTATTACTGTGTGCAGCAGTTTATACAACGTATCGCAGTATTCAATTACATACGATTTTATTAGCTGAGTACTTTATTGAATTTATGGCCATCGTTGTCATGGTTAAACAGGCTGTTAGTCGATATACCTATATTTTGACAGACACAAAACTCGTCATAGAAGAATCCTCTATTTTCAGAAAACGTCATTTTGAAGTAGATTATGACATGATTGATGGGGTGTTCAAGTTTGAACGTGAGTTGTTGACAAATATTAAATACCGCTATAAATATAGAAAATGCTCTACCTCTGATCCGCGTCCTATTTGGTCCCTTGTGTATTCTATTGTAGATGGAAATAAGATTAAAAATGGCCGTTTGCTGTTGAAAGCAGAGGATAGATTTTTTGAAATTTTAGAAGAACATGTACCTGGTCGTATTCGCGTACCTCAAGCAGATATCGTATTTTATGCAGCTGTGCGAGCTGATGCGGTGAAACATGGGGAAGATGTACAAGAATATTATGAAAAATTAATTTCTTCTGAAGAAGATAAAGAAATAACTATTTAAGGGACGGTCAGTTTTAGGGTAATAGGTAGATATAACTTTTGTGCACCAAGAATTTTATGTACAAGAATTTTAATGTAAAGGAGTGTATATGGCTGGATTATATTTGGCGAGCCAATCACCACGTAGAACTGAATTATTAACACAGGTCGGGATTGATCATACTGTTGTATCTAGTACTTATGAGGAATCTAATGAAGGTTACGACAACCCTATTGAAATGGTGAAAGCCCAAGCATTAGGTAAGGCTCGTTGTGCTGTAGGTGTTCCAGATGGAAGTATTGTGTTAGGAGCAGATACTATTGTTGTCCTTGATAATAAAGTATTAGGTAAACCTTATGATGAGTCTGATGCACGCCATATGTTGGAGCATTTATCGGGTAGAGCGCATTCTGTAATTACTGGAGTCGCGTTACTCATCAAAGGAAAAGAGGTAGTTTTTTACAATGAAACAAAGGTCTATTTTAAACATTTAGCACCTTTTGAAATCGAGTCTTATATTGCTAGTGGGGAACCGATGGATAAGGCTGGAGCTTATGGCATCCAAGGAAAAGGCGCACTATGGGTAGATAAAATAGAGGGTTCTTATACTAATGTGGTAGGGTTACCAGTTGAACATGTATACGATGAACTTTGCAAGGCGTTAGGGGCTAAATAACACTAGCGCATCAGATGAATCGTGTTATAATTGGCTGTGCTGTGCTGTGCTGTGCAAAATAAATTTTAAGAGAGTAGATGTGTTTGTTGCTTGATTTACAAATGGTGTTATCTATTTGAATGGAGAGATTCTATGGAAGTACCAACAGTAAGTGTAAAAGATATGTTACCATTCCAGCGACCTCGAGAAAAATTTCTCGCCTTAGGTCCATCACATATGGCGATGGAGGAGTTGTTGGCTATTTTATTACGCACAGGGGTAAAGGGGCAATCTGCGATTTCTTTGGCAAGTGATATCGTACAATCCTTTGATGATGGTGTTTATGGTCTTAACCGAATGACCGTAGATAATCTGATCAAAATCAAGGGTATTGGTAGAGATAAAGCAGTGACGCTATGTGCAGCACTTGAAATGGGTAGGCGATTAGGGGAGTTAAAGATTAAAGAGACTTATGAAGATTTTTCGCAACCTTTTGTAATAGCTCAATATGTGATGGAGCGACTGCGTCACGAAGATGTGGAACATGTGTGGGCGGCCATGCTAACATCTCGAAATAAACTTATTCAGTTGGAACATATCTCTAATGGTGGATTAGTATCAAGTCTTGTAGAGCAAAGAGCAGTATTTAAAAAAGCTATAGCATGCAATGCGGCGGCTATTATTCTGATTCATAACCACCCGTCAGGCGATAGTAGACCAAGTGATGAAGATATACGGCTAACGAAAATGTTTGTTAGTGCTGGCCAATTTATGGGGATTCCTGTACTCGATCATATCGTTATAGGGGATAATGAATTTACGAGCCTCAGCGAAATTGGCAAATTGAGTTGAATAGAATTTAAGTTGGATAGAAAATAAATTGAACATAAAATAAACTGAATAGAAAATAGATTGAGTAGAAATTAAACTGAATAGGATTAACAAAAAGCACTTGTTTTGATAGGAATTCTCCTTTGCTGGATATTAGTAAAGGGATGGTGATATATCATTTTTAATGAGTGCTTTTTACTATTTTATATGAGACTTTATGGATGAAGTTATAAACACTTTATGGATGAAGTTATGTAATTTTTATGTATGACTTATGAGTACAGGAATTATGCATTATCAGTGCTTTTAACAGAAGGAAAGGTACTGATATCAATGGAAAAAGTCGCGTTATATATGGTAAAATGGAATGATGATGTAATGAAGGAGAAATTACTATGAGTTCCATTTTACCTACTCTAGGAAAAGATGTAAGTATAGATATTGGTTCCATACAAACGCGCCTCATGGGGGGGACGCGAGGGACTGTTATAAGCGAACCATCGATTATAGCAACTGATACAAAACAAGAAAAAGTAGTAGCCGTTGGTGATGAAGCGGCGCGCCTCGTATTGCGCATGCCCGATATGTGGCGTCCGTTAACGCCTTTAAAGGATGGATTTATCGTTGACTATCGCGTTATGCATACTATGCTTAGCTATTTTCTTAATAAGGTGTCTAATGCGTTGCGTCGAGCCCGCGTTGTCGTAGGGGTTCCTTGTGGCATGACCGATGTTGAGCAACGAGCTATGATGGATGCTGTTATTCAAGCTGGTGCTCGAGAGGTATTCCTCATTGAACGACCCGTGGCGGCTGCTATTGGTTGTGGTGTGCCTATCTTTGAAGCGCAAGGATCTATGGTCATTGACATCGGTGGTGGCACTATTGATATGGGGATTGTTTCTTTAGGTGGTATCGTAGATAGCAAAACAATTCGTTTTGGTGGTTCTGATATTAATAATGCCTTATTGCGCTATATTCGTGAGTGTTTTGGCGTTATCGTATCTGATGAGACCATATTAGATATTAAGCATACATTAGGTACAGCTATCGCTCCTTTAGAGGATGCAGAGTATGCCTTTCAGGGGCGCGATATGATGAACGGCTTAGGTAGACGTTGTGTGATTCATCAATCTGAAGTGTACCAAGTTGTAAATGAATGTTTGATAGGACTCTTGGATGAGGTTAAGCAAATGATTCGTGCTACGGCACCAGAAATCGTGGCTGATATTATGCAACATGGCATATGGCTTACTGGCGGTACAGCAAGACTATCTGGATTAGCGGATCGGATTGGTACTGAAGTAGGTGTACCTGTTCACGTTCCTGAAGCACCTGAAACAAAAGTTGTGGTAGGCCTTAATGGGGCCTCATCTGATTTGGTGAGCTTATCGCGTTTTATTGTAAATTCTAAGAATAGAAAGGGCCGAGACTAGCATGATACAGTCAGATAAAAAGTTAATTATCATCGTTGTCATTGGTTGTATCCTAATGGCATTGCTCGGCTTTGCGTGGAAGCAACGGACTAGTATTCCCTTTGTTACGGTTACCCTTGAAGGAATTACAACGCCTTTCTCTTATGGGTCAGCCCGTTTATTAGAGGGCGTCCAAACTAGCTTTACAGTACTTAATAATGCTATTTTCTCTACTATTGAAAGTGAAGAGGAAGCCGCTCGTAAGGCTGCATTAGAGCAAAAGGTGGTTAACTACGATGAAGTAGTGGCAGAGAATATTCGCCTTCGTCAGCTTTTAAACTATAAGAGTAGCCATCCAGAATTCTCCATGACCTTAGCAGGTATCATTACAAAGGATTACGGTACTTGGACAAATACTTTCACCATTGATAAAGGGAGTGAAGAAGGTATGGCAGTTAATATGGCTGTTGTTGTACCTAGTGGTGTCGTTGGTTTTATTACAGATGTATATCCGCATTCTGCTCGCGTTCAAACCATTCTTGATCCGCGTAGCGCAATAGGTATCCTTGTACAACGACCTGAATCTCGTTTGTCTGGCGTTGTAAAAGGTAATGGCAATACACCTCGTACACCATCTATGGTAAATATTGCTCGCGATGGTGATGTATTGGTAGGTGATAAGTTGATTACCTCTGGATATGGCGGAATTTATCCGAAAGGTTTACCTGTTGGCAACGTGCAATCTATCGAAAATGATTCGGAAGGATTTGTTAAAAATGCGGTAGTCACACCGAGTGTAGATTTTCATCGTTTAGAAGAAGTTTTTGTGCTTACCTCGTCTTCTCTAAGCGCACCACAAAAACCAGAACTTGAGCCTAAACTTGTGCCTCAAACACAACGAGATCAAGTAGAGGGTGCAAAGGGGGCCGTTAAACAATGATGCGTCTAGCTTTAGCTCTCTCTGGATTTTTAATATATTTTATACAAGCGCAATTATTGCCTACTATTTTCCATACAAATTGGTTACCAAACTTAATTTTGACGATAATTGTTATGATTACTTTATTTAAAGGTCGTCGTATGGGGCTGATATCCGCTGTTGTTGGGGGTATCGTACATGATGTATTGATATCTAACTTTTTTGGGCTCCATCTATTCCCTTACGTAATTGTGGTATACCTACTATCTGCCGTAAAGCATCGTATCTATGAAGAACGCTGGTATTGGTCTAGTGGTATAGTAGCTATTTGTACGCTGCTAGATGGCGTTATTCGTAGCTTTATGATATTAGCTAGTGGTGGCGATTTGCACTTTGGACTATACTTGTGGCATATGGTATTACCCGTGATGTTCTGGAATGGCTTGTTAGGCGCTATTGTGCATGGTTTGTTATGGCGTAAAGATGATGAACAACAAGGTTATATTTGGTAAGGATTAAGGGGGTGAAAGAGTGCTTGAAGGCCTCTATAAACGAAGAAAAACGAATCGCTTTGATGTACTCTTTTACATTGTAGCCGGCATATTTATAGTCTTGGCATTACGCCTGATGTCGTTGCAAATCTTGTCTGGTGGTTATTACCAAGCTAAGGCAGAAGGCAACCGTTTGCGCATGGTATCCATGACAGCTGCTCGTGGTATTATGTACGATCGAAATGGTCAGATCTTAGTAGGTTCTAGACCGGCATACACTATCTCCATTTTGCCTACGGGGAAGGCTCTAGACGAAGGTGAAGTTGCTAAGTTGGCAACTTTGCTGAAAATTAAACCAGAAGATATTACAAAAAAGGTAAATGATCATAAATATGGTTATGAGCCAATTCGTATTGCTAATGATATTTCTATGGACGTAGTTACAAGCATCGAAGAGCATCGTCATGAATTACCAGGTGTTACCATAGATGTAGAACCACTTCGCTATTATCCATATGAAACGATGGCTTCTCAGCTCTTTGGGTATGTGGGTGAAGTGAGCGAAGAAGAATTAGAAGAGCTAAAACAGCAAGATCCAAATACCCTTATTAGTGGTGGTACTATTTTAGGCCGTTCTGGTCTTGAAAAACTATATGATTCCATCTTGCGTGGCACTGATGGTGGTAAACAGGTAGAGGTTGATGCTACAGGCCGACCGGTTGCGGAGGTAGATAGAAAGCATACAGTGCCTGGATCTAATATCCATTTGACAATAGATGCAAATCTACAAAAGGCTGCTGAAGAAGCTGTTAAGAACCAATTAGAACAGTTGCGTGCCCAAGGCATTCCAGCTCAAGGAGCTGCTGTAGTAGCAATGGATCCAAATACGGGTGCCATTTTGGCCATGGTCAGCGCCCCTGAGTTTAACCCTAATTGGTTTGCGAAGGGGATTACAACGGCACAGTGGAATCAATTGAATAACGATAAGAATCATCCATTTGATAATAAGGTTATTTCTGGTGAATATCCACCAGGTTCTCCGTTCAAGATTATTACAGGTACGGCGGCTTTAGATCTTAAAAAGGTTAGCCCTGAAGAAATGATTTTTGATAGTGGTAAACATTGGCTTATCGATAAACGAAATGCAGAAGGTGAAGCATTAGGGTGGCTTAACTTTAATAAAGCTCTTGCAAAATCAGATAATGTTTACTTCTATGAAATGGGCAATCGCGTTGGCATAGAAGGACTTGTAAAATATGCTGGCTACTTTGGTATTGGCGAAAAGACAGGCATCAATCTTGTTGGTGAGGCCTCTGGTAATATGGCAAGTCCTGCTTATAAACGCAAAGTGTATGATGAAGATTGGTATTTAGGTGAAACCTTTGATGCGGCCATAGGTCAGTCTTTTACTTTGGTGACACCATTACAAATGGCTGTTATGCTCAGTGAAGTAGCAAATGGTGGCATTAAATACCGCCCATATGTAGTGAGCCGTATTGATAATAAGGATGGCACGCCAAAAGAAATCTTTGGCCCAGACAAGCTCGGTATCTTACCTGTACCAAAAAATATTATGGATCTTGTTCGTGAAGGCTTGCGTGATGTTACTAATGAAGGTGGTACAGCAGGGGAGTTGTTTAAAGGATTCCCTATTGATGTAGCTGGTAAAACAGGTACTTCAGAGAATGCACATGGCAGAGATCACGGCTGGTTTGTAGCCTATGCACCATATGATAAGCCACAAATTGTAGTGGTTGCACTTGTTGAGCAAGGTAGCTTTGGTGCGGGCTCTGCAGGGCCTATCGTACGAGATATATTGGCTGCGTACTTCAATGTACCAGTGAATAAGAAATCTAATGATACAAATAGTAAGAGCAATAAGGAAACTGCTACGGGGACAAGTATTAATAAAGGGCAAAAACCTCAGAATGCGGTAACTAGTGGACAACCAAGAAAGGATTAGTATGGGCGAGATAATCGGCGTTGTATCCGGTAAGGGGGGCGTAGGTAAGACTACGATTACCGCTTGCTTGGGTTCAGCCTTAAGCAATGTAGGGCATCGCGTATTGCTCTGTGATGGAGATTTTGGATTGCGCGATTTAGACCTTGTGTTAGGAGTGGCAAATGAAATTATTTACGACGCATTAGATGCGAGCGAAGATAAAGACTATATGGATGATGCCATCGTATCAATTGATGAAAACTTAGATTTCCTACCAGCTAGCCAAAGCGCTCGTTGGGAAGATATAGGTCGTAAAAAATATAAAAAATTAGTCCGTCGCCTCTCTGAGACATATGACTATATTTTAATTGATGCTCCTGCTGGTATTGGTAAGGGCATAGAGTCTATTTTAGAATTAGTAAATCGCTGCATCGTGGTGACGCATCCTTTATGGGTATCCTTGCGTAATGGGGCACGCATGATTCAAGTATGTCAAGAACATAATATTCGTGATTATGCTATTGCTTTTAATGCAGTACCTATCGATGGAGAGGATATCCATTTATATGATATGTTAGAAGTCCTTCGCGCTGAATATGTAGGGGCTATAATTCCTTATGATGAGGATATTTTGACCTATACACAAGATGGTCGTTTGTTAGAATTTGTTTCTAGTGAACTAAAAGCTATGTTAGCACCTCTTGTTGATTATGTAACTACCGGTGAGTGTTGGGAAGACTACGATGTACAAAAGCACTTCGATGCTTATGTAACTAAGAAAAAAACATCGAAGGAGCAAGATAGTACACCAAGTCTTGCAACAGTAGGTGAGTCTATTTTTGAGGATTCTAACAATGTTCATTACATTAATCGTGGCGGTTGGACCACGCAACGCTTATTGGTGCAAGGGAAACAAAGCTTGTGGCGCCGTAGCAAGTTGAAATAGGTGATATGATGTGGCGTAAAATATGGACAGATAGCGATTGGACTATCATCATATGTACTATATTACTTGTCGGAATTGGTCTTACAGCTATTGGTAGTGCTACCCATGTGAATCATGAAGCTATCGGTTTTGGTAGTTTAGTGGTAAAACAACTCGTATTCTTTTTAGCAAATATAGCTGTCGTTATAGGCATGCAATTTCTAGATTACCATCGCCTTAAAGGGTGGGGGAATATGATTTATGTGATTACCATGCTTATGTTAATTGCAGTCATGGTAGTTGGTACCTCCGCACTAGGTGCACAGCGTTGGATTCAACTGGGGCCAATTACTATCCAGCCTTCAGAGTTTTCTAAACTATTGATGATTATCTGTATGGCTAAAATGTTAGAACCGCGCATTGGCAAGTTAGATACTTTTAAATCCCTATTGATGCCAGTGTTATATGTAGGGATTCCTATCCTTCTCGTATTCTTACAACCTGACTTGGGGACATCCCTCGTATATATTGCTATATTTGTAGGGATGCTCTTTATATCTGGTATCAAAACAAAGCTTATAAAAATCATTGCGAGCGTGACTTTACTCTTGATGCCTTTGGGCTGGTTTGTGCTAAAAGAATATCAAAAACAACGTATTCTAGTATTTTTAAATCCAGATATTGATCCTTTTGGTTCTGGCTATCATATCATTCAGTCTAAGATTGCTATCGGGTCGGGTATGATTTTTGGTAAAGGTATCTTTAATGGCACTCAAAGTCAGTTGAACTTTTTACCAGAAAATCATACGGACTTTATCTTCTCTGTAATTGGCGAAGAATTTGGTTTTGTGGGATGCATTGTAGTATTGCTATTATTGTTTATGCTTATTTACCGCAGTATTCAAATAGCATATACCTGCAATGATA
Organism: Veillonella parvula; assembly: GCA_959601155.1. GTDB lineage: Bacteria > Bacillota > Negativicutes > Veillonellales > Veillonellaceae > Veillonella > Veillonella parvula_R. The sequence goes on from CAUGOU010000002.1 coordinate 170,194, forward strand.
ATTTTGGTATGTTATTAGCAACGGGTATCGGTACGATGTTTGCCTTCGAGGTGCTCGTAAACGTAGGCATGACGATTGGTATCATGCCTGTAACGGGGATTCCATTGCCATTCCTTAGCTATGGCGTTAGTGCGCTAACAACTAATATGCTGAGCATTGGTATTTTATTAAATATCGCTAGACAGCGGACAAAATATATATTTTAATATCCTTTTATAGGATTGATTGTGAAAGAAGTCTTTCATTAAAGACGGAGGATGTATGATTCAATTAGATACGTCATGGTTACAACATGTCCAAAAGCCAGCTCGTTATACGGGCGGCGAATACAATAGTATCGTGAAAGATCATAGTACTGTTGATGTAACTATGGCTTTAGGTTTTCCCGATGTGTACGAAGTGGCCATGAGTCATTTGGGCATCAAGATTTTGTATGGTCTCGTAAACCGTCGTGAAGATGCGGTAGCAGAGCGCGTATTTGCACCGTGGCATGATATGGAAGAGGAAATGCGTAAGCGTAATATTCCATTATTTTCCTTAGAAACACGTACGCCTATTAAAGATTTTGATGTGTTAGCATTTACGCTTCAATATGAAATGAGCTTTACTAACATTTTAAATATGCTCGATTTAGCAGGCATTCCTATGTATGCTAAGGAGCGTGATTTAGAATTCCCACTACTTGTATGCGGCGGCCCTTGTGCGTATAACGTAGAGCCTATTGCAGATTTCTTTGATATCGTATCCCTCGGGGAATCTGAAGAGTGGGGTGATGAGTTTATCGACCTATTCAAAGCAGAAAAAGCGAAAGGCTTCCCAGGTGGTAAAGAAGGCTTCTTGCGCAAAGTAGCTCAAATTCCTGGTACCTATTGTCCAGCTTTATACGATGTTGAATATACAGAACAAGGCGATTTTAAATCGATTATGCCGCGTTTTGAAGACGTACCAGCAGCCGTTGAGAAACGTATTATAGAGGATGTAGAGAATGTATTCTATCCAACAAAGCCTGTTGTACCATTCCTTGATATAGTGCATGATCGTGCTGTATTGGAGCTATTCCGTGGCTGTACACGTGGCTGTCGTTTCTGTCAGGCAGGTATGCTATATCGTCCTGTCCGCGAAAAGACACCAGAACGTTTGTTGCAAATTGCTAAAGATACGATTGCGAATACTGGGTACAATGAAATATCCTTGATGAGTTTAAGCTCTGCAGACTACTCCAAATTACCTGAGCTTGTAGATATGCTCATGGAAGAGTTTAAAGATAAACAAGTTAGTGTTAGCTTACCGTCCTTGCGTATCGACAGCTTCTCTATTGATATTGCGAAAAAGGTACAGCAAGTGCGCAAGAGCGGGCTTACCTTTGCTCCTGAAGCAGGTACGCAACGAATGCGTGACGTTATCAATAAAGGCGTTAGTGAAGAAGACTTATTGGCGGCCTGTACTAATGCTTTCAAATCTGGCTGGAATACAGTTAAATTATATTTTATGATGGGCCTTCCTACAGAAACAGACGAAGATTTGGCTGGTATTGCGGATCTTGCTTACAAGGTACTCGATTTACACCGTGAAATTACAGGGAAGCGAAATGGTTCTGTAACGGTGAGCGTATCCTTTTTCGTACCAAAAACACATTCTCCATATCAATGGTATGGTCAACAAGATGTGGAGGAAATCCATCGTAAACAACGTTACTTAAAGTCTCTCATCAATAATCGTAATATTTCCTACCACTATCATGATGGTTATACTGGCTACATGGAAGCCGCTTTTGCTCGTGGAGATCGTAGACTATCTAAAGTTCTCGTAGAGGCTTGGAAGGCTGGTTGTAAATTTGATGGTTGGACTGAGTTCTTTAACTATGAAGCTTGGTTGAAAGCATTCGCTGACTGCGGATTGGATCCTGCGTATTTTGCACGTCGTACACGAGATTTCGATGAGCCATTGCCTTGGGATCATTTAGATTGCACTGTAAGTAAAGCTTTCTTAAAACGCGAGTGGGAACAAGCGGTGGCAGCTAACCTTACAGGCGATTGTCGTCGAGCTCCATGCAAGGGCTGTAATGTATGTCCAGAGCTCAATACAGCTATTATTGACTATAAGGAGGGTGGCAGAGTTGAAAAAGTTACGTTTGGCCTTAAATAAGGGCGAAGAATTACGATTCCTGTCACACCTTGATTATGCTCAAGCTGTAGAGCGTATGATACGTCGAGCAGAAATTAAAATGGCATATTCTGAAGGCTTTAACCCGCATATGAAAATTAGCTTTTCCTCTGCACTTGCTTTAGGCGTAACGGCAGCAGCTGAATATATCGATATGGATGTGCTCGAAGATGATAGTTTAGAGTCCATTATGGACCGCTTAAATCGTGTAGCGCCTCCTGGTCTTGAGGTCCTAGATGGTAAAGAAATGCCTGAAAAGGTGAAAAAGATGATGGCCATCTGTAACTTTGCTATCTATGAGGTTACAGGTCCTGTGACAGATAAAAATGCGGATTGGGATGCGTTACTCAAAGCTTTTAATGAAGCAACAAAAATTTCTTATGAAAAGGTGACACCTAAGAAAACTCGTACCATTGATGTAAAAGAGTTTGTAAAAGAACCGGTCGTAGCCTCTATTAAGGATGACATGGTGACTCTTACAATGGGCATCGGTATTTATCCGCAAGGGACTATTAAACCTAGCGAAGTATGGAATCTTGGTAAAGAACAGTATAATTGGCCTATTACTTCAGATTACGAAATTCACCGTAAAGCCATTATGGTAGAAAACGAAGAAGGTCGCTATACGCCATTAGAGATTAATTACTAATTATAATTTAACTGATAAAGAAGGGAGGGATAGGATGCATAAAATTTTGGTCAATGTTATGCGCGAAGAAATTCGCATGGCTGTTATCGATGAAGAAGGCCAGCTAGTGGACTTTGTCTTGGAGCGTACCGATGAGTCTCATATGGCAAATCATATGTACAAAGGCACAGTAAAGAATGTATTGAATGGTATGCAAGCGGCCTTTGTTGATATTGGGGGCTCTCAAAATGCGTACTTGAACTTACAACAAGGGAAGGAACAGAAAATTTTGCCACGCTTATCTGTGGGGCAACAAATTCTCGTTCAAGTAGTGAAAGAAGAAATGCTTGGTAAAGGTGCTCGCGTAACTGCTGATGTCAGTTTGGCGGGCCGCTTTATGGTGCTTTTACCGTATTCTGAAGGCATGCATATTTCTAAAAAGATTACTGACGAAGCCTTGCGTGTAAAGTTGCAAGAATTAGCAGCACCTTATGTACAAGAAGGTTGCGGTTTTATTATTCGCACTGCGGCAGCTAAGGCTAGTGCTGATGAAATAGGCCGTGACATGGATTACTTGTGGCGTACATGGCAACATGTGTTGAAGCGCTTTAAGGTGGCTAAGAGCGGTACAGATTTATATAGTGACGCAGATTTCTGGTTCCGTCTTGTGCGGGACTATGCTCATCGCAATGTAGAAGAAATCATCGTCGATTCCGATATGGGTGAAGATCGATTGATGGATCTCTTAGGTCATGGCCCTACATCGCAACAAATTAAAGTAACACGTCATCGTGATAGCACACCTATTTTTAAAGCAAACCATATTGAACCGCAATTAGAAGATCTTATCTCTCGCGATATTAATCTTCCTTCTGGAGGGTCAATCCGTATTGATCATACGGAGGCTCTCACCGTATTTGATGTAAATTCTGCTCATTATACTGGTAAATCTAATAAGCTAGAAGATTTAGCTTTTACAGTCAATAAAGAGGCGGCAAGAGAGATCTGTCGTCAATTGCGCTTGCGTGATATCGGTGGTATTATCGTCATCGATTTTATTGATATGAAAGATAAAGAACATCAACAAGAGTTATTAAAATTGTTGGGGGCACAAGCTAAGTTAGATAAAATGAAAACCGTTGTATGCGGCATTAGTTCGCTTGGCCTCGTAGAGATGACGCGAAAACGAGCTCGCCAAGGCTTGCAAACCTTGATGTTTGATACATGCCCTCAATGCGGTGGTACGGGCTATATGTTGTCGGGTCGTACTGTATATATGCAGATTGTGCGTCGTATCCGCGAGTTATTTAAATCAGGACGTATTAAAACGAATCTAGAAATCGAAGTTCATCCGGAGGTAGCTCAGTATTTAACAAAGGCTGTTCTAGTGGATTTGGGTGAGTCTATAGGGCGCAAGATTTCTATTGTGGTAAATCCACAAATTAGCCGTGAAGGATATTCCCTGATGGCTGTCACTGAATAATATGTAGTTTGTTTATAGAGGAGTACCGTGTCTGTATTTGAAATTATATTAATTAGTATAGGCCTAGCGATGGATGCCTTTGGTGTATCTATCGGTAAGGGGCTGACAATGCCTGTAGGTGAGAATGGTCGCAAGGTAACCTTGGCATTTCTTTTTGGTTTGTTCCAGTTTCTTATGCCTCTTATTGGTTGGCTCATCGGTCGTCAATTTATCGATGTGATTGCTGATTGGGACCACTGGATTATCTTTGGCCTTCTTGGTTATTTAGGTATCGCTATGATCAGAGAGGGACTTAGCGATGATGATGAAGAGGACGATGATAAGCAATTTTTGGGTGTCTGGGAAATGATGATGCTCTCCGTAGCGACTAGCCTTGATGCAATGGCTGTAGGACTGACCTTTGCATTCTTACCTATTAATATATGGAAAGCATCTACGATGATTGGTGTTATTACCTTTGGTATATCTTTAGTGGGTGTTTACTTAGGTAAATTTATGGGCCGATTTGTTGGAAAATATGCAGATATAGTAGGTGGAGGTGTATTGATCCTCATCGGTACAAAGATACTTTTACAACATCTTGGGATTATTGGAGAATTTTAAGGTATATATATGTGAAAGTGTTAGAAACTGAGCGGATTCTGTTGATTTTTGTTTGACATGACTGTGTAAATAGGATATACTATATCAGTATTAGTTCGGTTTACTGAACTTTGCAATCCGCGTGAAGCAGGTTTAAACGCCCGACCGAAGTTCGGGTCGGGATACCGAATTCAGCGAGTTCGATAACAAGGAGGTGTTCTCATGTACGCAATTATTAAAACTGGTGGTAAACAATATCGCGTTGCTGAAGGCGATGTAATTACTATCGAAAAATTGGAAGCAGCTGCTGACGAGTCCGTTACATTCGAAGAAGTTTTGACTGTAGTGAATGACGGCGACGTTAAAGTTGGCGCTCCTCTTGTAAACGGTGCAAAAGTTACAGGTACAGTTCTTGAGCATGGTAAAGGTAAAAAAATCTTAGTATTCAAATACAAAGCTAAATCCAACTACCGTCGTCGTCAAGGCCATCGTCAACCGTTCACAAAAGTTCGTATTGAATCTATCCAAGCTTAATTATGGTTTCCATTGAAATCCAGCGGAATAGTGATGGTCAAGTAGTTGGTTGTCATATGTCCGGTCATGCAGGATATGATGAACATGGCTTCGATATCGTATGTGCCGCAGTGTCTGCCTTATCGGCAACGGCAATGTTAGGACTCACCCAAATTGCTCGACAAGAAGGGGAGTATACGAATAGCGAAGGTCAATGTGATATAGTTCTCTCTGGTACGATTAATCAGAGTGGACAGGATATTCTGGGGACTATGCTTCTCGGTTTGGAGGAAATTAGCCGTCAATATCCAGAGTTTGTCCAAATTCACGAAATATAGGAGGTGAACTTAATGTTTACTTTTGATTTGCAATTGTTCGCACATAAAAAAGGTGTGTCCAGTACTCGTAACGGTCGTGATAGTGAATCTAAACGTCTTGGTGTTAAATGCCATGATGGTTCCATCGTAAAGAGCGGTAACATCATCGTTCGTCAACGTGGTACTCACTTCCACCCTGGTACTAACGTAGGTATCGGTAAAGATGACACTTTATTTGCACTTGTGCCTGGTAAAGTAGCATTTGAACGTGCTGGTCGTTATAACCGTAAAGTTAGCGTATACCCTGTAGAAGCTTAATTTTACAAGACTATTAATCCCTAGTGGCTTTCACTAGGGATTTTTTGTTGTTTGTTTTTGTTTATTATGGTGTTCGTTGTATTGGTATAATATAATATAGTTTAAAGTGATTATCAAATATATTCTAGAATTTTTAAATTTAATCGGAGGCATTATGGCACTATTAGAGTTATCTAATATATCCTATGTTGTAAACGAAAAGTCTATTATCCGTGATGTGTCTCTATCTGTACATGAAGGAGAGTATCTCACTGTTGTAGGCCCTTCTGGTAGTGGTAAAAGTACACTTTTAAAATTATGTAGTGATTTGATTAGTCCTACCTCAGGGATTATTACTTATAATGGACGTGATTTAACCACTATAGATCCAGAAAGTTATCGAAAAGAGGTAGGTTATTGCTTTCAAAGACCTTACTTGTTTGCAAAAACGGTGCGTCGTAATATTTTGTTCCCTTATGATATTCGAGGTATGGAACCTGATATGATTCGTATCAAATATCTTTTCGATTTACTTCATATGCCTATTGAATATCTTGAGCGCCATAATGATGAACTATCTGGTGGAGAAATGCAACGGATTTGTCTCATTCGAAGCCTTATCTTTGAACCTAAAGTATTGCTTTTAGATGAGGTTACCTCTGCATTAGATGCTGTTAACACGGCTATCGTGGAACGGGTAATCGATGAACTTCATAATAATGGGATGACCATCATAGCAATAACACATAGTGAGGAACAAAGCTTACGTAAGGCTAATCGCCGCATTACAATTGTAGATGGATCATTAGCTAAAGAGGAGGTATTACGGTGAGTCAATTTCATGCTATTTCAGCCATGTCATTATGCCTTGCATCTATATTAGTTATTATAAGTATGTTTATGTCCTATCGGCAGGAGTTGAAGTTAGAGAAAGATATTTTTATAAGTGCTTTACGAGCTACCATACAGTTATTTGCCATAGGCTTTATTTTAGCTTATATTTTTAGTACTGAAAGTCCCATATTCATAATCGGATTATTAGGTTTTATGGCTATTAATGCAGCCTATAATTCTTCTAAACGCGGCAAGGGAATACCATATGCATTGTGGATTTCTTGGTTTGCCATAACAGTAGGTGCAAGCATTACATTATCGATTTTGCTTCTAACAGGTGTGCTTAACTTTACTGCTTATCAGGTGATTCCTGTTGGAGGGATGGTTATTAGTGGAGCTATGGTGGCAATTGGCCTTTGTTATCGACAAATGCTATCAAATTTTGAGTTGCGCCAACAAGAGGTGGAAATTAAACTAGCGTTAGGAAGTACACCTAAGCAAGCGTCAAAAGCCATCGTGCGAGATGTTATAAAGACTGGATTGCAACCTACTGTGGATAGCGCTAAGACTTTAGGAATCGTGGCTTTACCAGGAATGATGACAGGTCTTATCTTAGCGGGGATGCCTCCACTTGAAGCTGTAAAATATCAAATGATTGTGACATTTATGAGTTTATCTACTATATCGATTGCTTGCTTTATTACTTGTCAATTAGCGTATAGAGCATTTTTTAATAATAGAAATCAATTAAATAGGTAAATTTAGTGCTTTAAATATATTTTATAGTACATCAAATCAGAATATTTACTCATAACTTAGAGTAGTAGCCTTAAGGTTACTACTCTTTTTTATAGTGATAATGTTTATATATGATTATAGGAATAAAGAATATTGGATATAATTTTGTATAGTTATAAAGCTTTACTTATTTTGTTTTTAACATTGCATTATTGCTATAAATGATAATGAGATTTATTATTGAAAAAGATAGAGTGTTGTTGATATAATGTATCAGTAAATTCTATAGTATTTTGTATTGTAAGGAGTTTTTATGAGCAATTATGACGTAGAAACAAGGGGAGGGCGCGCAGCTAAAACTACGCTACTAGGTATACTGGCTTTAGCTATTTTAATTGCCACATCTCTTGGTTCACTCTTCATTGGGATACGCTATATCAGCCTAGATGATATTACTTTATCCTTTACTAACTATGATCCTAATAGTATAGGTCAGATGATCGTTCAAACATTGCGCTTGCCACGTATGATAGCAGGTATCGTTGTAGGTATCAGTTTTGCCGTATCAGGTGCACTGATGCAAGGTGTTACCAACAATCCTATGGCAAGTCCTTCTATTTTGGGGATTAACGCAGGTGCCAGTTTTGGTTTAGCTGTTGGGATGATTTTATTTCCTTATTTAACCTTAAATGGAAGTATTTTGTTTTCCTTCGGTGGGGCCGCATTGGCAACACTATTCATTTTAGCTCTTGCTAAACGCGTAGGTGGTAAAGCTACTCCTGTATATCTTGCACTTGCAGGTACGGCTATTAGTGCAGTATTTGTGGCTGTTACACATATGCTTGTTGTGTACTTCCAAGTGGCACAAGAGTTAAGTTTTTGGACTGCAGGCGGTATTAGTGGTATTCGTATGGAACAAGTATTACTTGTATTACCTTGGACACTCATTGGTATTCTTATTGCCATGTACGTATCTAAATCTGTTACGCTCTTAAGCTTTGGCGAAGAGGTAGCTATTGGTCTTGGCAGTAATTTAAATCGTGTACGTGTATTATCTGGTTTGACTGTACTTATTCTTAGCGGTTCTGCTGTTGCTCTAGCCGGTCCGATCGGCTTTGTAGGTCTCGTTATTCCACATATAACACGTAAACTGGTAGGCATCGATTATCGTCTTGTAATTCCATTCTCTGCACTCTTTGGTGCAGTACTTGTTATGATTGCTGACGTTGTAGCTCGTATCGTAAATCCTCCATTCGAAACACCATTAGGTGCCATTACTGCCCTTGTAGGTGTTCCATTCTTTATTTATTTAGCAAATCGTAAGGGAGGAAAATAAGATGAAAAAACGCTTTTTTGCCTACTCTTTCGTTATGACGCTCATGTTGTTAGGTGCCATGTATGGACATCTTCATACAGGCTTTAGTGATATGTCTACATCTGATCTTATTCGTATTCTCTTTGGCGGTGGTAATGATGTAGAAAAACTCACAGTTTTTGATTTCCGTTTAGTTCGCACCATCTTGGCTGTATTTATTGGTATGGGCCTTGCTATGTCTGGTGCAATTTTTCAAACTATATCTCGTAATGAATTGGCTAGCCCAAGCTTGTTAGGCGTGAATGCTGGTGCTGGCTTAGGTGTAGTTCTTTTAGTATATTTTGCAGGTTCTACAACAGCGTGGGGAATTTGGACATTACCAACTGTTGCGGTAGCTGGTGCTGTTGTGGCAGCGCTTTTAATTTATCTCTTATCTTGTCGAGGTCGCGATGTTATTTCGCCATATCGTTTAATCTTAACAGGTATTTCTATGAGTGCAGGGTTCCATGCATTGCAAGTCTTACTCGTAACACGTCTGGATCCTAATAAATTTTATTTAGTCAATACTTGGACTATTGGTACTATTTCTGGTAATACCTGGGAACATGTATGGGTGCTTGCACCAGTAGTCATTATATTATCTCTTATTCTTTATGCTCGCTATATGGAGCTAAATCTATTAAGTTTAGCCGATGAAACGGCGATTGGACTTGGGGTACATATAAATCGTTCTAGATTCGTATACCTAATTATTGCAGTTCTTTTGTCTGGGTTCTGTGTAGCTATCGGTGGTAGTATTGGTTTTGTAGGGCTTATTTCCCCTCACATTGTACGTCGTTTAATTGGTGCCGACCATGCATATTTCTTGCCGTTAACAGGATTAATTGGAGCTATTTTAGTGGTCACTGCCGATTGGATTGGCCGAGCTATTATTGCGCCTGACGAAATCCTTTTAGGGATTATTGTAGCCTTGATTGGGGCACCATACTTCTTGTATATTTTAGCGAAAACAAAAGTATAAAAAGGGAGATATAAATGAAATTAGAAGTTAAAAACCTAACCACTGGTTATGGTGATACAAAAATTATAGAAAACTTGAACCTTACAATTCCAGAAGGTAAAGTGACAGCATTGATTGGTGCTAATGGTTGTGGTAAATCTACGTTGTTAAAAACAATTTGTCGCATTATTCGTCCCATGGATGGTGATGTATTATTAGATGGTAAGTCTATTGGTGATTATGGTAGTCGTGAACTAGCGAAGAAGGTTGCCATTTTACCTCAAAATCCTACAGCACCTGGTGAAATCACTGTTCGCGAACTTGTTATGTATGGACGTGCACCGCATCAAGGCAGTTTATTTGCCCGTACTACAAAAGAAGATAAAGAAATTGTAGAGTGGGCTTTGAAAGAAACCGAATTGCTTCAATTTGCTGATCGTGGTATTACAAATATGTCTGGTGGACAACGACAACGCGCATGGATTGCTATGGCCATCGCCCAAAATACAGATATTTTATTCCTCGATGAGCCTACGAGCTTCCTTGATGTATCTCATCAGATGGATGTATTACATTTGGTAGAACATTTGAATAAAACCTATAACAAAACAATTATTATGGTTATTCATGAACTCAATGAAGCAGCTCGCTTCGCCGATTATTTAGTTGCCATGAAGGATGGAAAAATTCAGTACGAAGGCACGCCACATGATATTTTCCATAATGAAATGCTCAAAGATGTGTTCGGTGTAGATTCCACGATTATGAATGATCCTAAGACGGATCGTCCGTTCTGTATTCCTTATTCTATAAAGAATTATGGCCATACGGCACGTGAGGTGTAGTATGAAGCGTTTGTTACTGTCAGGTCTCTTAGGGGCTTGTGTGCTTATGGGGATTGCTGGATGTGCTCCTCAAGAAAATGGTATGACCCATGAGGCCATCTATGCTAGTCTTGATGATAAAATAAAAACAGCTCTTGAAAGATCAAATGATCCAAAAGAAATTGATAAAGAGTTTAAGAAACGATTAACAAGTATTCAAAAAGCAGCAGATAAAATCGTTACTGTTGAAGGAGATAAGATTATTGTTACTCATAAGCTAGGCAAAACGGTTATGCCTAAGGAACATAAACGTATTGTAGTTATTCGAACAGAAGATCCTATGATTGCGTTGGATGAACCTTTTATAGGGGCAAACTTTAATGAAAAAAGCTATCTTTTTAATGAGTTAAGTGAGCGTAATGTTCAAAATTTTAGTATTAATGATGAAACAAAGACTATCAATTATGAGCAGATTCAGGCTTTAAAACCTGATTTGATTATTATGCGTGATTCTTATGGTAAAGCGGCATATAATGCGCTTTCTAAAATTGCTCCAACTATCTCTGTCAATGTAAATAAGGAAGAAGTTGCATTATTAACAATTGCTAAAGCACTTGGTGTTCCTGAAAAAGGTGAAGCTCGTTTGAAAGAATACTATACTCAGGCGAAGAAAACACGCATAGCTTTAGCCGAACATATGCAAGGGGAAACGGTAGCTTTTCTACGAATTTTAAATAAAGAAATTCGTTTATATCCATATATGAAAAGTGATATGAACGTCTTTATGGCTGAATTGCTTAATGTTAAACCACCTGATATGGTATTAGAAACTGAACTTAACCCTACAAATAATGCTATTTCTTTAGAACGTTTACCAGATCTTGATGCGGGGTATTTAATAGTATCCTCCGGTTATGGTGCTTCTAGTGCGAATAATCAAGGTGTGGCGGATCAACGATTAGCAAATCTAAAAAAAGATGAATTGTGGAAAATGTTACCAGCTGTAAAAAATAATCATGTATTGCAAGTAGATAGTACATTGTGGATGGCTCATGGGATCATAGCTAAAGAACGGGCTATGAAAGATCTCTATGATGCGTGGGGAAAATAATTCTGACTATAGGTTATACTTTTAGTAACGAGTTGTAAGGGTAAAATATATTTATACATAAAATATAGGGACATACATTTTAGTCATATTCGATATAGATAATTGATATAGATTATAAATTCCCATGATATAAAGGTTGCTTCCTCTTGTGAGGGGGTAACCTTTTAGCATGTATCAAATTCCTATGTTTTTTAGTAGGAATAGTGGTATACTATGTACAGTATCAGTGAAATACCAGAAGACTGGTTGTCATATACTTTCATAAACCTAAAGAGGGGTGGCGTTGCCACTAGAAAGATTTGAGGTAAGTACTATGTATGATGTAAAATCTCCAAAGGCGGAGGAATTTATTTCCCATCAGGAAATCCTTGATACTCTTGCCTATGCAGAGGAAAACAAGGAAAATCGGGAGTTGTTAGATGCTATTTTAGCGAAAGCTGCTACATTTAAGGGATTAAACCACCGAGAAGCAGCAGTTCTCTTAGAATGTCCGTTACCTGAATATAAGGAGAAGCTTTTTGCTTTAGCAAAGGAAATCAAGAAGGCTATCTACGGCGATCGTATTGTTCTATTTGCACCGTTATATTTGTCTAACTATTGTATCAATGGATGTGTGTATTGTCCGTATCACTCCAAAAACCGCGATATTAAACGTAAAAAATTAACGCAAGACCAAATCAGAGAAGAGGTTATTGCGTTAGAAGCGATGGGCCATAAGCGTATCGTAATTGAGTCTGGTGAAGATCCTCTTAATAATCCACTTGAATATATTTTGGAATCCATCAAGACGATTTACGGTATCAAAAATAAAAATGGTGAAATCCGCCGTGTAAACGTAAATATTGCGGCTTGTTCCGTTGAGGACTACAAAAAATTACATGAAGCTGGTATTGGCACATATACATTATTCCAAGAAACATATAACAAAGAAAATTATGAAGCCTTACATCCTACAGGCCCTAAGAGCGACTACGCCTACCATACAGAGGCGATGGACCGCGCTATGCAAGGTGGTATTGATGATGTAGGTATCGGTGTTCTTTATGGCTTAGAACATTACAAATACGATTTCGTTGGATTGTTGATGCACGCTGAACATTTAGAGGCAGTATTTGGTGTAGGTCCACATACTATTTCTGTACCTCGTATTTGTCCAGCTGATGATATCGATGTAGATGATTTCAGTAATGCTGTGCCTGATGATGTATTTGAAAAAATTGTTGCTCTTATCCGCGTATCCACACCGTATACAGGTATGATTATGTCCACTCGTGAAAGTCAGTCCATGCGTGAACGTGGCTTGGCATTAGGTATCTCCCAAATTAGTGGTGGATCTCGTACTAGCGTAGGTGGTTACAAAGAAGAAGAAAAGCCAGAAGATAATACGGCACAATTCGATCGTAGTGATACGCGTACATTAGATGAAATTGTTAACTGGTTGCTAGATCTTGGGTATGTTCCAAGCTTCTGTACTGCTTGTTATCGTGCAGGTAGAACTGGAGATCGCTTTATGGCTCTTGCAAAATCCGGTCAAATTCACAATTGTTGCCAACCTAATGCGTTGATGACATTAAACGAATATATCATGGATTACGGTGATGAAAAGACTAAGGCTCATGGTGCTAAGGTCATCGAACAACAGTTAGAAAATATTAAAAATGATTTAGTTAAAGATAAAGCTAAAGCTTATATTGCACAGATGAAAGACGGCGAACGGGACTTCCGGTTCTAAGGAATTCACTGATATGGAGCCTCCTATTGATAATGGGAGGCTCTTTCTTGTTGAGAAAATAGCAAAGCTTAAATGAGAATAAAATATATAAAATGGTTTATTTTATTTGCGTTTTAAGGTATAATAAATAAAAATGATAATGATAATACGTTGAATTCAAGAATAATATTGATTATAAACTACTGAGGGATATGATGATTAAGAAAAAACGTTGGCGCCTTTGTAAAGGTGATCAAGAGAAAGAGAATATCTTAATCCGTGAACTTGGTGTAAACCCTATTGTGGCTAAATTAATGGTGAATCGTCACATTGATGTAGACGAAGGTCGTCAGTTTTTACAAGGTACTTTGTCAGATTTGTTAGATCCATTTACATTAAAAGATATGGATGTGGCTGTTTCACTAGTTCTGGAAACAATTGAAAGCCACAAACCAATCGTCATTTATGGTGATTATGATGTGGATGGTATTACTGCAACATCTGTACTCTATCGATTTTTAAAGAAATTAGGTGCTGATATTACATATTACATACCAGAACGTCAAAGCGAAGGGTATGGTCTCAATTTAGAGGCTTTAAAGCACCTTATTGAACGGGGAACGGATTTGGTAATTACCGTAGACTGCGGCATTAGCTCTTACGATATTGTAGAGGCTGTACGGGACCGCATCAATATGATTATTACGGATCATCATACGGCTCCTGATATGATTCCACGAGCAAAGGCGGTTATAAATCATAAGCAAAAGGACTGTCCTTATAAGGATAAAAACTTATCTGGCGTAGGGGTTGCTTTCAAATTATGCCAGGCCTTGTGGCTTACAAAGCACGGAGAATGGTACTTAGATGATTTAGATATCGTTGCACTTGGCACTGTGGCCGATGTAGTACCTTTGGTCGGTGAGAATCGCATCATTGTGAAATCTGGCCTTGAGAAGATGAATAGGGAACCTAATTTAGGGATTAAAAAGCTTATTGATGTAGCTGGGCTCCATGAACGAACTATTACATCTGGACATATTGGTTTTACCTTAGCACCTCGCCTTAATGCAGCGGGGCGAGTAACGCATGCAACGCGTGCTGTCGAACTACTTGTGACCAATGGCGAGGATATAGCAGAGGCAATTGCAGAGGAATTAAACGAAACGAATCGTGAACGACAAGAGCTAGAACGAAATATTCACGAGTTGGCTCGTATAGATGTAGCTAATCAAGGACATAAAGCTGATTATGTAACCATTGTGGCCGGCGAAGAGTGGCATCCCGGTGTCATTGGTATTGTTGCCTCTCGTCTAGTAGAGGAGTTTTACAAACCAACCTTAGTTATCAGCATTCATGATGGCGTTGGTAAAGGCTCGTGCCGTAGTATAGATGGCTTTAACATATATGATGCATTAAAATCTTGCGAGGATATCTTGCTACAGTTTGGCGGACACTCTGCGGCGGCAGGCTTTAGCATCGATGCAAATCGCATTGATGAGTTACGAGACCGTTTAACTAAGTATTGTAAAGAAGTTGTTACTGCTGAGGAATATATTCCCGTTGTGGCCATTGATGCGGAACTACCTGTTGATGATATCGATGTCGATATCATTGACCGCATATCAGACCTTGAGCCTTATGGGATGGCCAATAGCACGCCAGTCTTTGCTATTATGGAAGCTACCGTGCAAGATATTATGCTCATGGGCCAATTAAAAAATCACTGTAAGGTAATTTTTGAAACTTCGAATGGCACATTAGATGCTATCGCTTGGAATCGTCCAGACTTATTTAAATCTATCTTCGTGGGAACTGTGGTAAAAGTGGCATTTTCTTTGCAAAAGAATGAATGGCAAGGCATGGTTTCTCCTCAGCTCATGATTCAAGCTATTGAACCGTTGACTGAAGAGCCTATTACGCTTTCTACAGATGGGCTTAGACAAATGTATGTCATAATAAAACAGTCCATGCGAGGTCGTAGTCAATCAGTTTATAATGTGGAACAAGATATATTGCGCCGCAAGCCGGCAGATCAGAATAATCGCAGTGCCCTTACATCTATCGATGTATTTAAAGAATTGGGCATTGTTGAAGAATATACAAGTGATGATGGTCAATTAATGCTTAGATGGAACGCCATTGAAGGAAAATTAGATCTTGTCACATCCGTAACATTCCTTACTTATAGTGTATAGGAGGTGACATCATGACAACTGTAAATGAAGAAGGCAAAGCTTTGGTGGAACAAACTACTTTTGATAAAAGTAAAGCCTTAGCTGAGTTTATGGAGTATATCCATACGTATTTAACAGATGATGAGTGTGACCAAGTATTAAAAGCTTTTGAGCTTGCTGATAAGGCTCACGAAGGTCAGTTTAGAGCTTCCGGTGAACCATATATTATGCATCCGCTGGCTGTAGCTGATATTTTGGCGCACTTGCAAATCGACCATATTACTCTCATGGCAGCTCTTATGCATGATGTGGTCGAAGATACATCTTACTCGAAGGAAGACCTAGAGGAGATGTTTGGCTCTGAAGTAGCATTCCTTGTTGATGGGGTAACAAAATTAAATCAATTCCAGTATGAAACAAAAGAAGATCGCCAAATGGAAAACTATCGAAAGATGATTTTAGCCATGGCGAAGGACGTACGTGTCGTAGTTATTAAATTGGGTGACCGCTTACATAATATGCGTACCTTAAAGCATATGCGTAGTGATAAGCAAAAGCGTATTGCTAAGGAAACCCTAGAAATCTTTGCACCTTTGGCACATCGTCTCGGTATCTTCAATGTGAAATGGGAGTTGGAAGATTTATCCTTCCGTTATTTAGAGCCGGAAAAATACTATGATCTAGTTGATCAAATGAAACAAAAACGCCAAGTCCGTGAAGACATTGTTAATGATACGATGAGTCAACTTACAAAGGCTTTAAGCGAAGCTCATATCAAGGCGGATATCAAAGGTCGTCCAAAACACTTCTACAGTATTTATAAGAAGATGAAAAAGGATAATCGTGATTTATCCCAAATTTATGATTTGCTTGCCGTTCGTGTAATTGTTGATAGTATTCCTGATTGTTATGCAGTACTTGGCATTGCACATAGCTTGTGGAAGCCATTGCCCTATCGCTTCAAAGATTATATTTCCATGCCGAAGTCTAATATGTATCAATCCTTGCATACCACCGTTATCGGTACGATGGGGCAACCTGTAGAGATTCAAATTCGTACCTGGGAAATGCACCGCGTATCTGAATATGGTGTGGCTGCTCACTGGCGATATAAAGAAGGAAATAAAAACGGCGATAAAGAATTCGATCAAAAGGTTGCATGGCTGCGCCAGGTTCTTGAATGGCAAGATACGAGTAATCCAACGGAACTCGTTAATGCTCTGAAATTAGACGTTTTCTCTGGCGAGGTATTTGTATTTACGCCAAAGGGCGACGTTGTTAAGTTGCCAATAGGCTCTGTACCGCTCGACTTTGCCTATCGCGTTCATACCGATGTAGGTCATCATTGTGTAGGCGCTAAGGTAAACGGCAAAATTGTACCGCTGGATTATACCTTGCAAAATGGTGATATTGTTGATATTATCACATCCAAAACAGGTCGTCCTAGCCTCGACTGGTTGAATATCGTAGGTTCTTCTGAAAGTAAGAGCAAGATTCGCAACTGGTTTAAGCGCGAAAATAAAGCTGAAAATATTGAAAAAGGTTTAGACTCTCTTGAAAAAGAAGCGAAACGATTAAATCATAATTGGAAAGAATTATGTGCAGACAACCGTTTACAACATGTAACGAAACAACTTAAAGCCGGTACAGAAGAGGAAATGTTTGCAGCCTGTGGCTATGGCGGCATTCCTGTAAGCACTGTTCTTTTGCGTTTAATTGAACTTTATAAAAAGTCTAAAGAGGTAGAGGAATCTAAGCGCAGCACAGAGCAAATTATCGAGAAATTAAAATCTCAAGGACAAAAGAAAACTAAAAATGGCACTGGTGTTCTCGTAAAAGGTGAAGCTGGTGTGATGGTGCGTATGGCAAAATGCTGTAATCCTGTACCTGGTGATGATATTATAGGTTACATAACCCGTGGTCGTGGCGTTTCTATTCATCGCTGTGATTGCCCTAGCATGGGCCATTCTGCTGAAGACTTAGAGCGGATGATAGAAGTCTCTTGGGACGGTTCTTCTGGCGAATCTTTCCACGTAGGCATTGATATTCAAGCTTATGATCGAGCTGGTATTCTCATGGAAGTTATGGCGGTGCTTTCAGAATTGAAAATCACCATTACTAACATCAATGCTAAGGTTCAAGAAGATACAAAAAATGTAAGCATCAATTTGGTGGTTGATATCCGGGATATTTCGCAACTAGATTTCGTAATGACTAAATTGCGTCGTATTCGTGAAGTGTATACTGTTCAACGTAGTAAAGGAGGGGCTTAATGAGCGAACAACAATTAGTGCTTATGCGCATGCCTTTAGGTCCACTAGGAACAAATTGCTATGTTATCGGTGATAAAGCGATAGGTGAAGCTTTCATTATCGATCCTGCAACAGCTGAAGTACTAGATGCGCTAAAAAAACATGACTTAAAGCCGAAGGCGATTGTACTGACACATGGTCATGGAGATCATATTGGTGGCATTCAAGAGATTGTAAACATCTATCATGTGCCTGTATATATTCATAAGGGCGATGTACCGTATTTATCTGATCCTGAACTTAATCTTAGTGCTTATAGCAATCCAACGCCAATTAAGGTAAAAGCGGAAATCATCGAGGTTAAACAAGGTGATCATATTACATGTGGTGATATCGATCTTGAGGTGCTTGAAACACCAGGTCATACGCCAGGAGGGGTGTGTTATTACATGGAAGGTCTTGTATTTGTAGGGGATACTCTATTCAGAGATTCCGTAGGCCGTACAGATTTTCCAAATGGTTCTTATGAGATCCTGATATCATCGATTAAGACTCAGCTATATAGATTGCCTGATAATACAATGGTTTATCCTGGTCATGGACCGGAAACAAATATAGGGTATGAAAAACAATACAACCCATTCGTTGGTCAGTAGGTTTAAACGAATTATTTTTTACAGTCGAGGGGAAATTTATTATGAACACAACATTAGAAAAATTAAAAGAACGCATTAAAGACAAAAAGTACAAATTGACAACTCAACGTCAAACAATCTTACAAGCATTCATTGATGCTGATGAAAATCACTTGAGTGCTGAAGATGTATATGTTCTTGTAAAAGAAGTAGCACCTGATATCGGGTTAGCAACAATTTACAGAACTCTTGATCTCTTCACAGAACTTGATTTGTTAAAACGTCTTGATTTTGGTGATGGCCGTAATCGCTATGAATTAAATGACGAAGAGTTCGCTCATTTCCATCATCATTTGATTTGCGTAAAATGTGGTAAAGTATCCGAGTTTGAAGACGACATGCTTGAAACATTGGAGTCTATTATCGCTAAGAAATTAAACTTCCGTACCATTGATCATCAATTGAAAGTATATGGTTACTGTAGTGATTGCCAAAATCATATGACTGAAGCAGAATTAGAAAAGCTTGAGCGTATGTCCCATCATGGTTAATGGATATCTATATACGGGTCCATTACCACTTGGCTCCGTAGTAGCTCATAACTGTGGCGCGGCGGGACTCTTTTCTGATAAGATAAATCCAGAGGTTATCCTTGAAGCACATGAAGTGGAAGGGCTCTACACATTAACTGTTACCATTGGTGATTCGGTTCAGATTTTTGAAGGCCCTGTTTCCTCTATGGGGCGTCGCCAAATTGGACAAGCCTTGTTGCGCTATTTGCGTGAATATCAAGGCTTACCTGCTGAGGCTCCGTGGGGAACTATGGTAGGTGTGCGCCCTACAAAGCTACTACATAAATATATAGATACATATGGCTCTGTCCACGCAGCAACTCGTCACATTCGGGACGAGTTTTCTGTGTCTATGGAAAAGCTTGCTACTTTGGGGGACATTGGCGAGTATCAACGTCCATTTCTATCTGATACAGATGATAAAAAGGTGAGTCTCTATTGTGGTATTCCTTTCTGTGACACGCGTTGTGTATATTGCTCGTTTCCATATGGTCTCTATCAGGATTATGCTGGTAAAAGTCAATTCCTAAAGGCTTTAACCCGTGATATAGAAGATATGAAAGCTATTGTCCAATCTTATAATTTAACCGTAAATACCCTCTATATGGGCGGTGGTACTCCGACAGTGCTAAAGGATGAAGACTTTCACCAGGTTCTAAAACAGTTGTCTCTACTCGTACCAGAAGGTCATGAATTTACTGTAGAGGCAGGACGACCTGATTCTGTTAATCCTACAAAGCTACGTTCCATGCTTGCGCTAGGTGTGAATCGTATTAGCATTAACCCGCAAACAATGCAAGATGATATTTTGCGTCGTATTGGACGCGGCCATAGTGTACGGGATATTGATGAACTTTTACAATATGTAAAAAACAATACATCATTAGCCGTAAATATGGATTTTATTGCAGGCTTGCCTAATCAAACGATGTTAAACATGATAGAGAATATGGATTATGTATGTCAAAATCTGCCGGAAAATGTTACAATTCATACGTTAGCATTAAAACGTGGTAGCCCGTTGTACGATTTACATATGGAAGATGATATTCCTGAAGAACATCTTGTGGCGGAAATGGTACAATATGGTAAAGAGCGTCTTGAAGCAGCTGGTTATGTGCCATATTATTTATATCGCCAACAATATATGAGAGGGCAGTTAGAGAATATTGGCTATACCTTGCCTGGCAAAGCGTGTGAATATAATATTCAGATCATGGAAGAACGGCAGAGTATTCTATCTATGGGGCCTGGCAGCTCGTCTAAGTGGATGCGAGCCCCTGAATACCGTCAACTTAAACAGCATATGCCAAAAGACGTAGATGTTTATCACGAAACGATAGATGCACTTTTAGAGAAACGACATAGAATTTGTGAAAGATTTTGGGAGGTTGTGTAATGGCTATAAGAAAACCAAGAGGTACACAAGACTTTTTGCCAGAACAGATGATACATTGGCATTATATTGAACAACGTATGCGCGAAATTTGTAAAGTATATGGGTTCAATGAAATTCGCACACCTGCCTTTGAAGAAACTAAATTATTCTTACGCGGTATCGGTGAGACTACAGATGTAGTACAAAAAGAGATGTACACCTTTACCACTGGTGATGACGGTGGTTCTAGCTTTACCTTACGCCCTGAAAATACGGCGTCTGCTGTGCGCGCATACTTAGAAAATAAAGTATATGGTAAAGAAGGTCTCACAAAATGGTATTACATGGGCCCTATGTTCCGTCATGATAAACCGCAAGCGGGTCGTTATCGTCAATTCCACCAATTTGGTGCAGAGGTACTAGGTTCGCAATCTCCAGTGGTAGATAGTGAAGTTATCTGCATGGTTGTACAGTTATTAAAAGACTTTGGTCTTAAAGATCTCAATGTAGAGGTGAACTCCGTAGGTTGTCCAACATGTCGCCCTGTATACCGCGAAAAATTAATCGCCTTCTTTGAACCAAAAAAGGAACAATTATGTAGCGATTGCCAAGAACGGTTGTACAAAAATCCTTTGCGTATACTGGATTGTAAAAATGAAACATGTAAATCCTTGTCCGTAGGTGCTCCTGAAATTCACGAACATTTATGTGAAGAGTGTCATGATCATTTTGAAGAATTGAAAACCTATTTAACTGCAGCTAATGTGCAATATACTTTAAATCCTCGTCTCGTACGTGGCCTTGATTACTATACAAAGACAGCCTTTGAGGTACAATATACTCCTTTAGGTGCTCAAAGTGCTGTAGCTGGTGGTGGCCGTTACGATGGTCTCGTAGAAGAACTCGATGGACCTCATACTCCAGCTATCGGTTTTGCTATGGGCATGGAGCGTTTACTATTAGCTCTTGAAAAACAAAACTTATTGCCTGAGCCAACTGTAGAACCATCTGTATTCGTAGTCGCTCTTGGTGATGCGGCTAAGGTAGAGGCTTTCAAAATTTGCCAAGCCTTACATGATGAATATATTACCGTTGAAATGGACGGGCAGGGCAAGAGTATGAAGGCACAATTAAAATACGCTAACAAAATTAATGCGAAATATGTTATTATATTGGGTGATGATGAATTGGTTCGTAAAGAAGCCATAATTCGATTCATGGATACTAGTGAACAAGAGACTGTATCTCTCAATATAGTGGCTGAACGTATAACTTCTTTGGTGAAAGGATGACAATTAGAATGGAAACAATGCAAGGCTTACACCGTACGCACGGTTGTGGCACCATCTCTGAACAAGAGGTAGGTAAAGAGGTCGTATTATGTGGATGGGTTGAACGCCGTCGTGACCATGGTGGTTTGATTTTCTTGGATTTACGCGATCGTTCTGGTGTAGTACAAGTAGTGGCATCCCCAGATCATAACGTAGAATCGTTCCACAAAGCAGAGGATGTTCGTAATGAATATGTGCTTTGTGTACGTGGTAAGATTACAAAACGTGATGAGGCTGCTATTAATCCAAACCTTCCTACAGGTGCATACGAAATGTTCTGTGAAGAGTTGCGCGTATTGAACTCTGCTAAAACTCCTCCTTTCTATATCCAAGATGATATCGATGTAGATGAAAATATTCGCTTGAAATATCGTTACCTTGACTTGCGCCGCCCTGAAATGCAACGCAACTTGATTTTGCGTCACAAGGTAACAAAAGCAATGCGCGACTTCTTCGATAGCCGCGATTTCTTGGAAATTGAAACGCCAATGCTTACTAAATCTACACCAGAAGGCGCTCGTGACTATCTAGTGCCGTCTCGTGTAAATGCTGGTACATTCTATGCGTTGCCACAATCTCCACAAATTTTCAAACAAATCTTGATGGTTGCTGGTTATGAAAAATATTTCCAAATCGTTCGTTGCTTCCGCGATGAAGATTTGCGCGCAGACCGTCAACCTGAGTTCACTCAGCTCGACTTAGAAATGTCCTTCGTTGATGAAGAAGATATTTATGCATTGCTTGAAGAGATGATTGCTCATGTATTTAAAACTGCATTAGGTAAAGAAATTTCTTTGCCTATGCCTCGTATTACATGGGACGAAGCAATGGATAAATACGGCTCTGATAAGCCGGATCTTCGTTTTGATATGGCGTTTACTGATGTAACTGATCTTGTAAAAGATACAGAATTCAAAGTATTCCGCTCTGTAATCGACAATGGTGGCGTAGTTAAAGGTATTGTTGTACCTGGTGATGCTGGCATTCCTCGCCGTGAACTTGACGACCTTGTTGAATATGTAAATCGTTACGGCGCCAAAGGCCTTGCATGGGCTTGCTTCAACGAAGATGGTTCTATCAAGTCTCAAATCATGAAGTTCTTAGGTGAAGATACAATTCGCAATATCGGTGAAAAAATGGGCGCTAAAGGTGGCGACCTCGTATTGATGATTGCTGATAAACCTGCAACTGTGGCACGTGCATTAGGTGAATTACGCCTTGAAATGGCACGTCGTATGAACATGATTGACCAAGATAAATTGGCATTCACATGGGTAACTGATTTCCCTATGTTCGAATATAACGAAGATGAAAAACGTTATGTAGCAATGCACCATCCATTCACAATGCCACGCCATGCGGATCTTGATAAATTAGAATCCGATCCTGGTAATGTAAAAGCGATTGCTTACGACATGGTATTGAATGGCGTAGAAATCGGTGGCGGTTCCTTGCGTATCTACCAAGCTGACGTACAAGAAAAAGTATTCAAAGCAATTGGTTTGTCCATTGAAGAAGCAAGATCCAAATTCGGCTTCATGCTTGATGCATTCCAATATGGTGCACCTCCTCATGCAGGTTGTGCATTTGGCCTAGATCGTCTTGTTATGTTGATGGCAAAACGTCAATCTATCCGCGACGTAATTGCATTCCCTAAAACTCAATCTGCTTCTGATATCATGAGCCAAGCTCCATCTGAAGTAGAACCAAAGCAATTAAAAGAGTTGCATATTAAACCAGATGTAGAAGAAGAACAAGAGCAATCTTTAGTGTAAAAACATAGGCAAGAATTGATTAAAATCGAAATGTCAAGACTTGTTAATTGCTAATCTTTCTGATACTATTTAAGTATAAGATATCCCTGCCATGTGCGTGTGATATCGCAGTTTTGAGCCAACACATTTACTTTGGGAGTCTGAACTCTCGTCTGAACGTTACGCCCGTACGGGACAACTGCAGGATGAGGAGGACACCCACCTGCCCTTGCAGGATCAAAACGCGGTACATTACGGCATGGTGGGGTTTTTTTGCGTGTAAAAATAGACTTAAATATCATATACTATAAATATATCTTTGGTAAGAATTTAAATTTTTTAAAATCTTAAGAGTCCTAAATGTCATAAACGTTATAAATGTCTTGCCAATATTATCAGTGTTACCGAGTTACTGATGTTATTAGGCTTTTATGACGGGGAAGTAATTGTTTTTTGATTGAATAGTTATAGATATGAAAATACGACAGTTAAACTGAGTGAGAATTGAGGTGATAGAATGGATAGTTTGTTTGATATGACACCTACAAATACATACGAGCCGCTTCCTGTACGAATGCGTCCTACTAAACTAGATCATTTATATGGTCAAGAGAAGGCCGTAGGTAAGGGGACTTTCTTGAGAGCTATGGTAGAGAAGGATACAATACCATCTATGCTTTTTTATGGGCCTTGTGGAACGGGTAAGACTACATTAGCCGGAATCATAGCTAAGGTGAGCAATAGTTATTTTGTAAATCTGAATGCTACTAACGCTGGTATTGGTGAGTTGCGTACTATCATTGAAGACGCGCGAAAACGGGTTCGTTCTTTACAGCAACGAACAATTCTATTCCTCGATGAAATTCATCGCTTTAATAAAAGCCAACAAGATGTGTTGTTACCCTGTGTAGAGGATGGTACTATCATTCTTATTGGCGCTACTACAGAGAATCCGTTCTTTGAAGTTAATAGACCACTTTTATCTCGTTTGCGTCTTATTACATTAGAAGCACTTACACCAAAGGCTATCGGTCAAATTTTACGTCGCGCCATTACCGATGAAGAGGTAGGCCTTGGCAAACGCCATCTACAGGTAACCGATGAAGTTCTGGAGGATGTGGGGATTTTCGTCAATGGCGATGGGCGTATGGCTCTCAATATTCTTGAACAAGCAGCAGCTATGGTTCCTGATGAGGGGATGATTACTATTGAAGTTCTCGAAAAGGTCGTAGGTCGTCGCATATATACATACGATAAAAAAGGTGATAGTCATTACGATACAATTTCAGCTTTTATTAAAAGTATGCGTGGCTCCGATGTGCAGGCAACAGTACATTATTTAGCGCGTATGATTGAAGCCGGAGAGGATCCTAACTTCATTGCTCGTCGTATTGTTATTTGTGCAGCAGAGGATGTAGGTCTTGCGGATCCACAAGCTCTCATACTCGCAAATGCAGCAGCTCAAGCGGCTCATATGGTAGGTTTTCCGGAGGCGCGCATTATATTATCTGAGGCTGCGTGCTATGTTGCTCTCGCACCTAAAAGTAATTCTGCTTATGTAGCTATTGATGCCGCGATATCTGATGTGCGACATAAGGATTGTGGACAAGTACCGGATCATTTGAAAGATAGTCACTATAGCGGGGCTAGTAAATTAGGCCATGGGAAAGCTTATAAGTATGCCCACAACTATCCTAATGGATTTGTAAAACAGCAGTATTTACCAACGCCTCTAGTTGATGCAACCTACTATAAGGGCATAAAGAGAGGGACTGAGGAACAGTTACTTCACGACTGGGAGAAACGTTGTAAAAATTAACTTAATATTACGATATATGCTATAATATAATGATAAGTTAATTTACTGTAATGTTATATAAGTAAGGGGTTTGTATAGATTTATGGCAGAAGAAAATACTTCCACCAAAAGACGCAACACACGCCGTAAGCGAACAAGTACAAAACAGCAATCAAAGTCGCAAAGCTTTTCTTTGCGCAGCGAAGTGAAAGGCCTTATTGTCATTGCCTTTGCTGTGATTTCCTTTCTCGGATTTTTCGGCTTTGAACTCGGCCTCGTAGGACAGATTTTAACAGGTATATTCCGTTATGGCTTTGGCCTAGGGGGTATTATTCCTTGTTTATGCGTTTTCTGGTTAGGTTGGAGATTATTATATAAGGATACATTTATTTCCATTACAAAACGAGGGGTTGTAATGACCTTGTTTTTCCTATTTTTGTTAGCTCTTGTTCCCTTGTGGCGCGTTCCTGAGGGGCAGGAACTCATTACTACACAACTAGCTAATCAAGGTGGTTTCGTAGGTGGTGCAATTGCTACATTCCTTCGTACCCTGTTAGGTAACCTAGGGGCTATTATTCTTGATGTATTCTTACTCATAGCTTTTGGATTACTGGTGACACGTTTGTCTTTGCGCAGTGGATTACAGAAGGCCGCGGACAAAACACAGGTTGGCCTTGATGTTGCAAAAGAGGTAGCTGCTGAGAAGGTTGCTGTTGCAAAAGAAGTCTTTGAAGATTGGAATGAACAACGTAAAGAAGCGGCAGAACAGCGTAAAGCTTATAACAGGGAAAAAGATACACGCTTTGCTGATGCGGCAGATCAAGCATTAGATGCATTGGAAAAACAAGGCATTGCTACAGGAAGAGACCTCTTTGACTCTACTACAGCTGTAGATGTTGATCCTATTGAAGATACAGTTACTACTATGGAGTCACAAAAAACTCCTACATCTTGGAAGGAATTGGCTGAGATAGAAGCACGTAATCGTGCGGCTGAGCAATTGGCTAATATATCTGGAGCATCTGGTGATACGAAGTCTTATGAAGCTGATGATTTTGAACAATTCTCTGATACGCATAGATCTACGAGTGATGATTATGTATATGTTCCAGATGAGGACTATTCATATACGCCAGATGAAGAGTATTCAGATGAGGTTGAAACTGTAGAAAATTCTGATGATGAAGAACCAAAATTCTCTTATCAAAATACAACAATAGGCCCATTAGAAACGAATCACGGTGCTATTGCCTCCGCTGTGCCAGGAACGGGTGCAGCTGCAAGCTCTGTAAGTGCTGGAGCTGGTATGGCAGGTATGGGTTTACAAGTACCGTCCATTATTAGTACTACAGAAGATACGGCGCAAGTAGCTGTATCTAAAGATGGACAGATTCATCGGTCCTATGATAGACCTTACCATTTCCCAAGCCTAGATATTTTGGCGAAAGGGAAGGGGAGTCAAAACAATGGTGAAGAAGTAGCACAAAATGCGATGATGCTTGAACATGTATTGAGTGACTTTGGTATTACTGCAAAGGTTGTTAATGCTACACAAGGGCCAACTGTTACACGTTATGAAATTGAACCTGCACCAGGCGTGAAAGTGAGTCGTATCGTTAATTTAACAGACGATATTGCCCTCAATTTGGCAGCGCAACATATTCGTATGGAGGCTCCGATTCCAGGGAAATCTGCCATCGGTATTGAGGTCCCTAATAAAACGACAGAAGCCGTTCATTTACGCGATGTACTTGATTGCAGTGACTTTAAAGATGCTCGTGGAGGTATTCCTGTCGGTCTTGGTAAGGATATTGCAGGGAAGCCTGTTATTACAGACCTTGCGAAGATGCCTCACTTGCTCGTAGCTGGTACAACTGGCTCTGGTAAATCCGTATGTGTAAATACATTAATTTCTAGTATTCTCTTTAGCCGCAAACCGGAAGAGGTTAAGTTATTATTAATCGACCCTAAGATGGTTGAATTGTCTATTTACAATGGGATTCCGCACTTGATGGCTCCAGTTGTAACGGATATGAAAAAAGCAGCAGCTGTATTGCGTTGGGCCGTTCGTGAAATGGAGGCTCGTTATAAGGCGTTTGCTGCATCTGGTAAACGTGATATTAAGAGCTATAATGAGGCTCATCCTAAGGCTGCAATGCCGCTAATCGTGTTGATTATCGACGAGTTAGCTGACCTTATGATGACGGCTCCTGATGATATTGAAGAATCTATTAGTCGTTTAGCACAAATGGCTCGTGCCGCAGGTATTCATATGGTTCTTGCGACACAACGGCCATCTGTTAACGTTATTACCGGTTCTATTAAGGCTAATGTACCAAGCCGTATTTCCTTTGCTGTAGGCTCTCAAATTGACTCCCGTACCATTCTTGATATGGCAGGAGCAGAGAAACTATTGGGTAAAGGGGATATGTTATTTGCTCCGATTGGTGCAAATAAACCTATTCGTGTACAAGGAGCCTTCATTTCTGATGATGAGGTAGAAAAACTTGTAGAGTTTGTGAAAGCTCAACGAGAACCAGAATATGATAATACGGTAACTCAAGAAGTGGAAAAGGAAGCTGAAAAAGAATCTTCTGATGCTAATGATGTTTACCGCGATGAATTATTAGAGCGAGCTGTCAATCTCGTTATGGAATCTGGTCAAGCTTCCGTATCGATGTTGCAACGTCGTTTCCGTATAGGTTACACCCGTGCAGCACGTCTTGTAGATACAATGGAAGACCTTAAAATCGTTGGCCCTAGCATGGGCAGTAAGGCTCGAGAAATTTTAATGAGCCCTGAACAAGCTAAGGCTAGATATTTCTCCGATTCCAATGATGAGCAATAATTAGCTAATTACTATATGAATATTACGTAGATTTAGAAAGGAACGAAAATGGCTGAATTAGGCGAAGAATTACGACGTGAACGGGTAAGACGTAATCTAACCTTTAAAGATGTGGAGCAAGTGCTGCACATTAAAACAACCTATTTAGAGGCTATCGAAGATGGCAACTATGATATCATTCCTGGTCAAGTCTACGTAAAAGGTTTTATTCGAAACTATGGTAACTACTTAGATCTTGATGGGGATCGCTTGGTAAAAGTATATCAGGGCCAAGTAGGGGACATAGATACCTTTTCTTTACGTTCTGTTACAAGACGGAAGGCTCAAGCAACTCCTAATTTGGTACAAAGTGAGTTTGTTGAATACCAAACATCTAAAAAGCGTATGTCCTTAGAAACGCGTCAACGAAAACGTCAACGCTCTATTGTACAAGAACGCATTATTTTAGGGATTATTTTAGTTTGTATGGCATTATTTTTACTATGGTTATTCCTGTTCTAGTATCTGATTAGGCATGATAGAAAGGCATTTACACAATCAATGGATAGATTTTTAGTAACAGAACCTTCGGATATGAAGGAACGTGGTTGGGCTGAATTAGATTTCGTTCTCATCAGTGGGGACGCTTATGTGGACCATCCATCCTTTGCGCCTGCAGTTATCGGTAGATACTTGGAATCCAAAGGTTATCGTGTAGGCATTATAGATCAACCAGATTGGAATGATGTAGAGGCTTTCAAAAAACTAGGTAAACCACGTCTAGCATCCCTTGTTACGGCAGGGAATTTAGATTCAATGCTTAATAAATTTACGGCAGCAAAGAAAGTTCGCCGTCAAGATGATTATTCTCCAGGTGGTGAGTCAGGTCATCGTCCAGATCGTGCTACCTTGGTATATGCTAACCGTATGAAGGAGGCTTACAGTGATGTACCTCTTATCATTGGTGGTATAGAAGCGTCTTTGCGTCGCTTTGGTCATTATGACTATTGGTCAGATACGGTGCGTCGATCCATCTTAGTAGATTCTAAGGCCGATGTACTCGTCTATGGCATGGGAGAACTTCAAATCGTTGAACTAGCTGATGCCTTAGATCAGGGTCGATTTAAAGAGTCTTTGCCATCTATACGTGGCATTTGCTACATGGCAAAGGAAATTCCAACCATTGACTATGTAGAGTGCCCATCGTATGAAGCTATTAAGGCGGATAAGATGGATTTTGCCGATGCATTCCGCATTCAATACGATGAACAAGATCCGTTCTATGGACGTATTGTAGTCCAAAAGCATGGTGATAGATATCTCATTCAGAACACGCCTGCCTTGCCATTGACACAGGAGGAAATGGACGGTGTCTATAACTTGCCATATACTCGAAAGTGGCATCCTAAATACGATGATAAGGGTGGTGTGCCAGCATTAAGCGAAGTTCAATTTAGCCTTGTGAGCCAACGAGGTTGCTTTGGCAGTTGTTCTTTCTGTGCTATTACTAATCACCAAGGGCGTATCATTCAGAATCGTAGTCATGAGTCTTTGATTGAAGAAGCTCACATGATGATCAAGATGGACAATTTTAAAGGGTATATTCATGATGTAGGGGGCCCTACGGCAAATTTCCGCCATCTAGCTTGCGATAAACAAGCTGTCTATGGTGCGTGTAAAGGTCGTACTTGTGCGGCTCCAGAACCTTGTGAAAACTTGAATACAAATCATGATGACTATATTGCTTTACTGCGTAAATTACGTAAACTAAAAGGTGTAAAAAAGGTATTTGTTCGTTCTGGTTTGCGTTATGACTATGTACTAGCCGATAACAATAAAGATTTTGTGCGGGAACTTTGCGAGTTTCACGTAAGTGGGCAACTAAAGGTAGCTCCAGAACATGTATCTAAACGGGTTACCAATATGATGGGGAAAGCTGGTAAAGAAGAATTCCTAACCTTTAAGTCTTGGTTTGAAGAGGCAAATAAAAAGCTTGGTAAGAAACAATACTTAGTTCCGTACTTTATGAGCTCTCATCCCGGTTGTGCCCTAGAGGATGCTATTGAATTAGCGGAATTTTTACGAGATCACCATATGTACCCAGAGCAAGTACAGGATTTTATTCCTACGCCGGGTAGCCTTTCTACTTGTATGTATTATACGGGCATTAATCCACTAGATGGAAAACCTGTATATGTTGCTAAAAAGGGTAGAGATAAAGCAAAACAGCGCGCATTGATGCAGTTTAAAAATATTGAAAACTATGACCTTGTTAAAGAGGCTCTCATAGAAGCCAATCGACGTGATTTAATTGGCTTTGGCCCAGAATGTTTAATTCCACCCCGACCAATTGGTGGAAATTCTAAGCGTATTAGCCAATCTAGTAAATCTCGTAATGGCAAACGAGGTTGCGAATCTAGGAATCGATGCCAGACTGGAAAAAGGCGTAGTAGAGATGTGACTAAAGTTCGTACATCTAATAAAAGTTTTGGTGGTCGTTACATGTAGGGAGTAGCTCTAGCTACTCTCATTTTAAGATACTTTATGTCTTATGGGAGGCATATATGAAACGATGGATTGCTCCGAGCATCTTAGCATTATTTGTGGTAGGAATGTTGATCTATGGCATAAACTTTTACCAACAAGAACAAATAGAACAGGCCAAAGAGCCTATTCGTGGTGAAATTATAGTCTATACGGACTTACCTAATACTTTGACAGCTATGCTTGCTGAGCGTTATGAAGAGGAACAAAAGGTAAAAGTCACTGTAATGCCTCTTACAGAGGAACAAATGTCGCAACGGTCGGCTTCTATAGTGGCTGATACTTCTGGTGATTTGGTGCTAACTTCTGAAGATAATCTCGTAATTGGTGCCAATGCAGGTAAATATATGCCCATCGTCAATGAACGTATTGACGAGGTACGTGATAATCTAAAGGATCCAAATGGCTATTGGGTTGGTATTTGGTATGATCCCATCGTATTTGTTCAGAATGATACCTTCCATAATGGCATTGGTAAATATATTACTACATGGGATACATTGGGAAAACAAGGTGATTGGTCTATCGTTATGACCGATTTTGTAGCATCTCAGAATGCGGCCAATTTGCTATATAATATGGTAGAGTATAAAGGGGAACCAGAGGCTCTTGAATACTTATATAGTTTGAAGCCCCATGTGGTTCAACATGCTAAATTTTTGTCTACTCCAATACGCCTAACTGCGCTAGGGGAGACAAATATTGGTATTGGTAACTTGTCTGATGCGGCGCAATATAGTCATCATGGGTATCCAATTAAGATCATTTATCCTAAAGATGGTACGTCTTATTATGTGACTGGTGCTGCCGTTTTAAAAAATTCAAAACATAAAGCAGATAGTGTAGAGTTTATTAATTGGTTACTATCTTCTAAAACGGCGAAATATATGGTAGAAAAGAATTTTACTTATATATTTACTAATCCTGAGATGGATGAGCCAAAAGATTCTATGGGGCATGATTTAGTATTATGGCCTGTGAATGGTGGCTATACTCTAGAAGGTAAAAAGTTACTATTAAATCATTGGGTTAGTCAAGTACGATTCCGTAAGGACTAAGTCAGTTGTATAAATCCAAGAAATAAATAAATAAGAATCTAGTGACGAAAGGATATAGAATGGGAAAAAAATTAGGATATGTTAGCCTAGGTTGTGCTAAAAATTTAGTAGATACAGAGGTAATGTTAGGCTTATTGAGAGATAATGGCTATTCGATTACAGAAGACTTAAGCGAAGCAGATCTTATCGTTGTAAATACCTGTACTTTTATTGAAAAAGCTAAGGCTGAGTCTATAAATACTATCCTTGAGGTTGCCCAATATAAGGAGGATGGTACTTGTAAGGGCCTTATCGTAGCAGGTTGTCTTAGCCAACAATATCAGGATGAATTATTCCAAGAAATTCCTGAAATTGATGCATTAATCGGTACCGGTGCATGGGATCAAGTTATGGTAGCCGTTGATGCTATTGAGCACGGCAATCGCAGTTGTATCATGGAAAATATTACGAATATCTATGATGAGCGCATGCCTCGTATTCAAACAACACCTCGTTATAGTGCATATGTAAAAATTGCAGAAGGCTGTAATAACGGGTGTACATTCTGTATTATTCCTAAGGTACGCGGTGCATTCCGCAGTCGTACTATCGAGTCTATTAAGGCTGAAGTGGAACGATTGGCTGCGACCGGGGTTAAGGAAGTTGTCCTTATCGCTCAAGATACAACGAGCTATGGTATCGACCTTAATGCTGGTAAACCATTATTGACGACATTGTTAAAAGAATTAACAACTGTAGAAGGCATAGAATGGATTCGCATGCTATACCTATATCCGACATTTTTCTCTGATGAATTGTTAGATATTATTGTTAATGAGCCAAAGCTTTGTAAATATGTAGATATTCCATTGCAACATGTTAATAACGATATTTTGAAACAAATGAATCGCCGAGACGATCGCAATGATATTGAGCGCTTGCTTAAGAAGATTAGAAATGCACCGACTCATATTACATTGCGCACCTCTATCATCGTTGGATTTCCTGGTGAAACAGATGAACAATTTGAGGAACTTTGTGACTTTGTAAAAGAAATCAAATTCGATAATATGGGCGTATTTACGTATTCTCAAGAAGATGGTACACCAGCTGGTGCTCGTGAAGACCAAATACCAGAAGAGGTCAAAGAAGAGCGTTATCACGTTCTTATGTCCATCCAAGCTGCTATCTCTGAAGAGAATAATCGCAATTTAGAAGGTACCATTGATTATGCGATGATAGAGGAAATCGAAGAAGGCGAGAATAACACATTGCTTGCAAAAGGTCGATTGAAATCTCAAGCACCTGATGTAGATGGTAATATGTACATTGAAGACTGCGGTGAAGACATTCAACCTGGTGATATTCTTAAGGTACAAGTAGAGCAAGGCTTTGCTTATGATGTAGTAGCTACAGTTGTAGAATAATGCACAGTTCGATATATTCGATTGTGGAGGTGATCTGATGATTGTAGAACTTATTTCTACAGGTTCAGAATTATTGCTAGGTGATACAGTAAATACGAATGTATCTTGGCTAGCACAAGAGTTAAATAAATTAGGATATACCATTGCCCATCAATCGGTGGTAGGTGATAATCCGAAACGAATGGCTGAAGTTTTTCAGCTCGCTAGTACAAGGGCTGATATCGTTATTAGTACTGGTGGGCTAGGACCAACGCAGGGCGACATTACACGTAATGTACTTGCCGATTCAATTGGCAGACCTATTGTGTTTAATCAAGAGGCCATGAACGAGCTTGAAAGGTTTTTTAAAAGTGTAAACCGTACTATACCCGATGCGAGTCGGCGAGAAGCACAATTACCAGAAGGGGCGAAAGTATTATATAACCCTGTTGGAGTTGCTCCAGGTGTCGTCGTTGAAGATGGCGACACTACGTACATACTTTTACCTGGACCTCCTGGAGAAATGAAGGGCATGTTCCAAGAGAGCGTAGTTCCTTATTTAAATGGCCGATTTGGTTCTCAAGGTATTGTTACATCCTATCGTTATGGCGTATATGATATTCGTGAAATTGATTTAGAAAGTACCTTGATGGATCTAATTAAGAAGCAATCTAATCCGACCATAGCTTTGCTCATTAAAAAGGGCTACATTGAGGTTCGCATCACTGCTAAGGCTGAAACATTAGAAGCGGCACAAGACCTGCTTAATCCTTGGGATGCAATCATACGAGAACGCTTAGGCTCTCGCATAGGGCGCAACTTAACAATTTCTATGGAGGAAACATTAGGTCGAACCTTGTTAGAGGAACATAGTACTATTAGTACTGCTGAATCATGTACATCAGGATTGGTTGGTAAATTACTGACTAATGTCAGTGGTAGTAGTGAGTACTATATGGGTGGTGTTATTTCGTATAGTAATGATGTGAAACATCGTGTTTTAGGTGTACCACAAGATATGTTAGATACATATGGCGCTGTTAGTGAACAAGTGGCTAAGGCTATGGCAGAGGGGGCACGAACTGTTGGACAAACAACATATGCCGTTTCTACGACAGGCATAGCTGGTCCTGGAGGTGGTACTCGAGAAAAGCCTGTTGGTCTTGTATGGTTTGGTGTTACTGGTCCACATGGCACAGTGGCCCATAGAGCTAATTTAATTGGCAATCGAGAAGATATTAGACAAAGTGCAGCAGAGCTAGCACTATACTATGTTTATACTTATATAACAGAAAAGGGGAAATAAAATAATGGCTGTAGATGGCAGACAAGCAGCGTTGGATAACGCGTTAAAACAAATTGAAAAAGATTTTGGTAAAGGTGCTATTATGCGTCTTGGCGAAGCGGCAGATCGCATGAATGTAGAGGTGATTTCCTCTGGTTCTCTTGCTATCGATATCGCTGTTGGTGTAGGTGGCTTCCCTCGTGGTCGTGTAATTGAAATCTACGGTCCAGAATCTTCTGGTAAAACAACAGTAGCTCTTCATGCTGTAGCAGAAGCTCAAAAACAAGGTGGCATTGCAGCATTTATTGATGCGGAGCATGCGATGGATCCTGTATATGCTCGCAACTTGGGGGTAGATATCAATAATTTGTTGATTTCTCAACCAGATAATGGAGAACAAGCTCTTGAGATTACGGAAGCTCTTGTTCGCAGTGGTGCAGTAGATATCGTTGTAGTTGACTCCGTAGCGGCTTTGGTGCCTAAAGCGGAAATTGATGGTGAAATGGGTGACGCTCATGTAGGTTTACAAGCTCGTTTGATGAGTAAAGCGTTGCGTAAATTGACTGGTATCATCAGTAAATCCAAAACAGTTGTTATCTTCATTAACCAATTGCGTGAAAAAGTAGGTGTTATGTTCGGTAATCCTGAAACAACAACTGGTGGTCGTGCGTTGAAATTCTATTCCTCTGTGCGCCTTGATGTTCGTAAAGGGGAATTGATTAAAGCAAATAATGAGAATGTTGGTGCGCGCACAAAAGTTAAAGTTGTTAAAAATAAGGTGGCACCTCCATTTAAGACAGCTGAATTTGATTTGATGTATGGTGAAGGTATCTCTAAAACTGGCACACTTATTGATATCGGTACAAATATGGAAATTATCAATAAATCAGGTGCTTGGTACTCCTATAATGGGGAACGTATGGGGCAAGGTAAGGAAGCGGCTAAACAATACTTGTTAGAGAATCCACAAATAGCTGATGAAATCGATCGGATTATTCGTGATACACTGGCTGTTGGCACTGAAGAAATCGATGTAATTGGTGAAGAAGTAACTGAAGAAGTATAATCATGAGTGACGAAACGATGCAAGCTGCTATGGATCAAGCGTATCGCTTCCTAGCTCAGCGCTTTCTTAGTTCTTATGAGCTGACGCAAAAAATGAGACGTAAACAATTCGAGGACCCTATCATTGAGAGGGTCCTTGAGCGCCTTAGAGATTATGATTACATTAATGATGAACGTTTATCTGAGCAGGTATTAGCCTATTTGATGAAAGAACAGAAATACGGTGCTTATATGATTAAGCAAAAAATGAAACTTCGAGGACTTGCGATTCCTCAAGAAATTTCTGCTTATGATGAGGTAAAAGCTGCTTATCGGGTGGTAGAAAAAAAATTTGGATCTATTCTCAATGAAGAGAAGACTCCTCGGGTAAAAGTTTTTAGTTTTCTCAAATACAGGGGGTTCTCAACAAGCACAATTCAAGTTGTATGCAATGATTTTTATGAATAAATTCTGCTTTTTGAGAGGCCTTGGTAGGCTTGTAAAATCTTGACAGAAAGGGCTTTGAAGTCTAAAATTAATAATAGCCTTATTTATTTATATGATGATATGGCTAATTGATAATTTAATGCATAAAGGGCATAAAAAGGAGCATGAAAGCTCAATTTTGAGAAATAAAAAGGAGGTGAAAGAAATTTTAGAGTATAGTCTAATTGCAGTGGTAATGGTACTGATTGGACTAGGGGTAGGCTATTTTTTAAGAAAAAATATTGCTGAAGGAAAACTGAATCAAGCTGAACAAGAGGCTGCTCGCATCATTGCAAATGGTGAACGCACAGCTGAGTCTAAAAAGAAAGAAGCTTTATTAGAAGCGAAAGAAGAAATTCATAAGCTCCGTTCTGATGTAGAACGAGAAAATAAAGATCGTCGTTCTGAACTTCAACGTATGGAACGTCGTATTCTTCAAAAAGAAGAATCTTTGGATAAAAAATTAGACAATATTGAGCACAAAGAGGAAGCTTTACATCGCAAAGAAGCTGACTTAGCCCAAAGCCGTGAAAAGGTAGAAGCTTTGTATGAAAAACAAATGGCAGAATTGGAACGTATTTCTGGCATGACGTTCGAAGAAGCAAAAAATATCTTGTTAACGAATGTGGAACAAGAAATCCGTCATGAAACGGCGATTATGGTTAAGGAAATGGAGCAGCAAGCTAAGGATGAAGCGGAGAAAAAAGCGAAAGAAATTATCTCCTCTGCTATCCAACGTTGTGCAGCTGACCATGTAGCGGAAACTACCGTATCCGTAGTGGCATTGCCTAATGATGAAATGAAGGGGCGCATTATCGGTCGTGAGGGCCGTAACATTCGTGCACTCGAAACATTAACAGGTATTGATTTGATTATCGATGACACACCAGAAGCAGTTATTCTTTCCGGCTTCGATCCAATTCGTCGTGAAGTGGCTCGTATTGCGCTGGAAAAATTGATTGTAGATGGTCGTATCCATCCAGCTCGTATTGAAGAAATGGTTGGTAAAGCTCGTAAAGAGGTGGACCAAACTATTAAAGAGGCTGGTGAACAAGCGACATTTGAAGCTGATGTTCATGGCTTACATCCTGAAATTGTTAAGATTTTAGGCCGTTTGAAATATCGTACTAGTTATGGTCAAAACGTATTGAAACATTCCATTGAAGTATCTCATTTAGCAGGTTTAATGGCAGCTGAACTAGGCTGTGATGTAACTTTGGCTAAACGAGGTGGTTTGATTCATGATATTGGTAAAGCATTAGACCGTGAACTTGAAGGTTCTCATGTTCAAATCGGTGTTGATGTGGCTCGTAAATATCGTGAAAGTGCAGCAGTAATTAACTGTATTGGTGCTCATCATGGTGATGAAGAGTTCCAAACCGTAGAAGCTGTATTAGTAGCTGCCGCTGATGCTATCTCCGCTGCCCGTCCAGGAGCACGTCGAGAAACATTAGAAAACTACTTAAAACGTTTATCTAAATTGGAAGAAATCGCTGAATCCTTCGAAGGCGTTGAAAAATGTTTTGCTATTCAAGCCGGTCGTGAGATTCGCGTTGTAGTAAAACCGGATAAGATTGATGAAGCTGAGTCTACATTACTTGTTCGGAATATCGTAAAACGCATCGAGTCAGAACTTGAATATCCAGGCCAAATTAAGGTCGTAATTATTCGTGAAACTCGCGTTGTGGATTACGCAAAATAATATGCTATAAGCGATAAGTATAGGCTGCAATGTTTTCATTGCAGCCTATTGTTATCAAAGTTTCGGTAATTATATATTGCTATATACGGCGTATAGGAATCATCATTTACATTGCGTTGTAGATGATGATTCCTATGATTCGTATCAAGTTATTTATACTTTTTTAATAATTTAATTGATTAAAATGCTTTACAAATAGAGGATTTTTTATTTGTATATAGAATTAATATATATATGGGGAAGGAGGCGTTGGCTATGAGCCGATATTTTGAAAATGAGTTGATTGAACAAATCAAAGATGCTAATGATATCGTGTCAGTTGTATCCGAGCATGTAGCCTTAAAGAAACGCGGCAAGAACTATTGGGGTTGTTGTCCATTTCATAATGAAAAAACGCCATCCTTTAGTGTAGCCCCTGAAAAGGGTTTTTATTATTGCTTTGGGTGCCATGCATCAGGAAATGCTATTAAATTTCTTATGGAATTAGAGCATTTAACCTTTGTAGAAGCCCTAGAGCGGCTAGCTAATCGAGCTAATATTCCATTGCCAGAGGCGAAACTTTCACCTGAACAAAGAGCTAGAGATGAAAGGCGCAAAAAATTGTATGAAGCTTCTGATTTAGCGGCTACCTTTTTCCATAACTGTCTCACTCAAACGTCTATTGGTAAGGTGGGATTAGATTATTTGAAAAAGCGAGGGCTCACACAAGAGACCATAGAAACATTTAAGCTTGGTTTTGCCCCTGATGGTTGGGATAAGTTATATCGTGCCTTTCATGAGCGTGGCATTGATGATTCCATTCTCTTGGAGTTGAATCTTGTCCGAAAGAATCAAAAGGGTCAATTTTATGACTTCTTCAGAAATAGAATCATGTTCCCCATTATGGATGGTAAAGGGCGAGTCGTTGCTTTTGGTGGGCGTGTTATGGATGATAGTACACCAAAATATTTAAACTCTCCAGAGTCATCAATCTTTGAAAAAGGTAAACTCTTATTTGCCTTTGATAAGGCTTATAAATCTATTCGTGAGGAAAAACAAGCTATTCTTGTAGAAGGCTATATGGACGTTATATCTGCTCATAATCATGGTGTTACTAATGTAGTCGCATCATTGGGGACTGCTTATACAAGAGATCATGGACATATCTTGATGAGACAGGCTGAAGAAATCGTGTTAGCTTATGATATGGATGGTGCTGGTCGTCAGGCGGCTGCTAGAGCTATTGAATTATTGCAAAATACGGATTTTAAGGTGCGTGTCCTTGCTATGCCAGACGGCAAAGATCCAGATGATTATGTGCGTAATCATGGGGGACAGGCATTTAAGGAGTTAGTTGCTAAAGCTGTTAAGCCTCTAGATTATCTATTAAGTGAGTCTTTAATCAAACATGATACAAATGATACAGAAGGGAAGCAGGCTGTTATGGCAGATGTTTTCCCATATATTGCAAATATAGATAGTCAAACACAGAGAGATGATGCTTTAAAAACATTGGCATTGCCATTATGGCTTGATAATAGTACTATTTTTAGATACTTTAGAGATTATGTGAAAAAAGGACAAATTGAATTAGTGGATACTGCATCAACACCTTTGCCAACACAGGATTTACCAAAGGGAGATGCGGAAAAATTATTGTCCTTAGCTTTCACAGATGGCGAAGTATTACAACATATGATGAGCTATTTGCCATTAGAGGACTTTGAAAAAATTGAATATCGAGGTATAATAGAAAAGCTATTCACCTTGTATAAGTCCGAAGGTCGTCTAGATGAAACTGCAATTCAATCTGTTTTATCTTCTCAAGAATACGATATTTACTCTAGGTTGGTCGTCATGAGTGACGATGAATACAAGGTACAAGTGCCTGCATTAATCCGTAAGATAAGGCTCCATTCATTGCGTGAACAGTATAAAGCGCATTCAATTATGGCGGATCAATTAAAACGAGCAGGAGATTCGACGTTTATTAGCGAATTACATAAGTGTCAGGAAATACAGAATTTAATTAGAGAATGGTCTAAGTAAATCATTAATGGTTAAAAAGGAGAGCGCTGTGGCTAAGAAAGTACAAAAAAGTCAAATAGAGGAGATTGTTGAGCAACTTCTTGAAAAAGGCCGTAAGAGCGGTGTGTTGACACAATCCGAGATTTCAGATGCTCTTCATGAGCAGACGGAAATTACTGCGGAACAATTAGATGATATTTATACGACTTTGGGTAAATTGAATGTAGAGATTGTGGCAGATATTGATGCTGATGATACAGATAGTCATACAATTGAAACGGATGAAGATGAAGACGAAGTTTCTAGCGAGAAGAAAATTTCTATCGATTTAAGTGTTGATTCTGGTGTTAATATTGATGACCCTGTACGAATGTACCTAAAAGAGATTGGTCGAGTGCCATTGCTTTCAGCTGATGAAGAAATCGTATTAGCTAAGCAAATCGAAGCTGGTTCACAAGAGGATGCTACATATAAAGATATTCAACTTAGCAAAAAGGCAAAGAAAAAATTGGTAGATGCTAACTTGCGACTAGTTGTAAGTATCGCAAAACGTTATGTAGGTCGCGGTATGTTGTTCTTGGATTTAATCCAAGAAGGTAACTTAGGTCTTATTAAAGCGGTAGATAAATTCGATTATACTAAAGGTTATAAATTTTCTACGTATGCTACATGGTGGATTCGTCAAGCGATTACGCGTGCTATTGCAGACCAAGCTCGTACGATTCGTATTCCTGTACATATGGTAGAAACAATTAATAAATTGATTCGTATTTCTAGACAATTGTTGCAAGACAAGGGTCGTGAGCCATTGCCAGAAGAAATTGCTGAAGGTATGGGCATTACTGTAGAGCGGGTACGTGAAATTCAAAAGATCGCCCAAGAGCCAGTATCCTTGGAAACTCCGATTGGTGAAGAGGAAGATTCCCATTTAGGGGACTTCATCGAGGACCAAGATGCAATTGCTCCAGACGATGCAGCTAGTTACATTTTATTGCAAGAGCAAATTGAAGATGTATTTACATGCTTAACTGATCGTGAGCAACAAGTATTGATTTTACGTTTTGGGTTGAAGGATGGTAAGCCTCGCACATTGGAAGAAGTTGGTCAACATTTCAATGTTACACGTGAACGTATTCGTCAGATTGAAGGTAAAGCGCTTACTAAATTGCGCAACCGCGGTAAACGTGATAAAATCAAAGACTTCTTATAAGATTTTGAATCTCTTAAGGGTTGTAATGCAGTGTTGTATAGCACTGTATTACAACCCTTTTGTGTTATAATAAAAAATGGTAATATCTTACAATAAAAAGTAATTTATGATAAGACTTACGTAATAGACAAGCGTTTCATGTAATAGCGATAAGTTTTATGTAATAGATATAAGTTAAACACTTATGTAATAGATAGGAGATATAATGTTTACAGTTACTAAACGGTTAGAGGTGAGTGCATCTCATCAATTAAAACTAGATTATCCGAGTAAATGTCAAAATCTTCATGGGCATAACTGGATTATTACAGTTCATGCACGTTCTGAAGAGTTAGATCATAATGGGATGGTCATCGACTTTACGATTATTAAAGAAAAAATTCATGGTCGATTGGACCATCGCCATATCAACGATGTACTAGGCGATATAAATCCTACTGCGGAGAATATGGCAAAATGGATCGCTGATGAATTGGGCCCAAAATGCTTTAAAGTAGAGGTTCAAGAATCTGAAGGGAACACAGCTATTTATGAACGTGATTGAGATTTTTGCCTCTATTGATGGGGAAGGTAGTCGGCAAGGCTTGCTGACTACATTTTTACGCCTCCATGATTGCAATATTCGCTGTTCCTATTGCGACACGACTTATAGCTATGGCATTGATAGTGTTTTCACAGAGATGACTATATGTGAGGTGGCGGATGTTATTGAAAGCTTAGGCAATCATCGCATTACTATTACTGGTGGGGAGCCTCTATTACAAGAAGCTGCTGTTGTAGAGTTAATTGATGAATTAAATCGTCGGAAGGCTTTAAAGATACAAAACAGTCCATCAAGTCAAAGTGATTTGAATCCTATCAATGATGTAGATAAATTTGATAAACGAAAGATACCTAATATTAGCTATTATGATTTCAATATTGAAACTAATGGCACAATTGTACCGAGCTTTCATAGAGATAATGTGTGGTTTACCTACGATTATAAAACGCCGTCCTCTTTAGCTGAAGAGTCTATGAATATAGATATATTCAAGGTGGCTACAGAACGTGATTTGATTAAGTTTGTCGTTGGTTCTCCAGAAGATTTGGATCGTATGCGTCACATAATTGGTAAATATTCTACAAAGGCTCAAATATATGTATCTCCTGTATGGGGGAAGATTGAGGCGGCATCAATTATCGAGTATATGAAAGCATATAATTTGCAGAATGTACGATTCCAACTGCAAATCCATAAATTTGTCTGGGATCCAGATGCAAAGGGTGTATAGTATTGTTAGGCTGTATAGTATCAGTATCTTTTCTATGGTATGATATGAGGTCTGATGAAATCTTGATATAAAGGGGTAAATATGGATACAAAAAAAATAGAATCGCTTATATATCAGTTGTTAGAAGCATTAGGTGAGGATCCTAATCGGGACGGTTTGTTAGAAACGCCGAAACGGGTGGCTCAAATGATGGAAGAGGTATATGAAGGCATTCAGTATACAAATGCTGAGATTGCAGACATGTATGGTAAGACCTTCGCTGTAGATACAAATCAAATGGTAGTAGTAAAGGATATTACTTGCTTCTCTCATTGTGAACATCATATGGCATTGATGTATGATATGAGTATCAGTATTGGGTACATTCCAAAAGGTCGTGTCATAGGTTTATCTAAGATTCCCCGCATAGCTGAAATGTGCTGCAAGCGTTTACAACTACAAGAAAAAATTGGTGAAGATATTGCGGAAGTAATTTCTTTAGCAACAGGGTCTGATGATGTTATTGTGCATATTACATCGTCTCACAGCTGCATGAGTGCACGAGGTATTAAATCTACAGATAGCCAAACGACTACACTAACTACTAAAGGCGTATTTAACGAAGATCATATGATTCACCGTTTTATGCTAATGAAACAGTCTTAAGATTTGAGTTGCCTTGACTAAATAATAGTCTATTCGGTATAATTAATAAGCTAGAAACTAACTGAGGGCCTATAGCTCAGGGGTAGAGCAACCGGCTCATAACCGGTCGGTCCCTGGTTCGAACCCAGGTGGGCCCACCATTATGTTGATATCTACCGTCCTTGAGATTTCAAGGGCGGTTATTTTTATATGTAACTCATTTTGAGGCAACATAATAGATATTATTTCAGAATAGTATTGTATTTAGACATATATAAACGAGAACAAATAAGTAAGAAAATAATCAAGAATTAGTAATTACGAATAAATAATTAGTGATAGTAGAGGAAGTTATGGAACCTAGACCTATGATGGACCGCCTAGAAGCGGTATTCTCAATCGTACCAAAGGCTCATGCCATTGCCGATATCGGTACCGATCATGGCTATTTAGCGGTAGAGCTCATCAACCGTCAACGCGCTGAATATGTCATTGCCGGTGATGTACATAAAGGTCCGTTAGAGTCTGCAAGATCATATGTTGAGTCTTGTGGACTAGCCGATAAAGTAGATTGTCGTTTAGGCGATGGTCTTAAAGTGACAGAAAAGGGCGAGTTGAACGGCGCCATTTGTTGTGGTATGGGTGGATTTTTAATGCGAGATATTGTAGATGCAGGCCCAGAACCATTAGAGTTCTATGTACTCCAACCACAGAATGGACAAAAAGAATTACGTCAATATATGGTTCAAAAGGGATATGTTATTGTTCTAGAAATTATCGTAGAAGATGCTGGTAAGCTCTATACAGCATTTTTAGCCGTGCGCAATGACTGCGTGGAAGCTTATACAGGTATGACTGAATATGTAGATGTTTATCAATCGTTACCGGAAGACTCCTTGTTGTGGTCTGTAGGGGCTTTATTGGAACAAGATAGACCACCACTTTGGATGAAATATATAGAGTATTTAATATATCAACGACAATGTGCATTAGATGATATGACAGAGAAATTAAATCATACTGATAAATATCAGGATTTAGAGCAGGAAGTTAATTTTCTTCGTAATCTTTTAGAGAATAAATAGAAAGAAGTGAGTTGTATGATAACGGTTCAACAAGTTATTACCTTGATGGAGCAATTAGCACCGCGTTCTTATGCAGAGTCTTGGGATAATGTAGGTTTAATGGTGGGCGATCGGAATGTAGTTGTTACAGGTGTAGTGACTACGTTAGACGTAACAGAAGAAACCGTAGAATATGCTATTGAACAAAATTGTAATTTAATTGTTAGCCACCACCCATTAATCTTTAAAGGGTTGAAACAGATATCATGTGATACTGCTCATGGGCGTACGATTAATAAGCTGATTCAACATAAGATTGCCGTATATAGTGCTCATACAAATCTTGATATCGCACCAGGCGGTCTAAATGATATGTTGGCGAAGCAATTGGGACTTATAGATATTAAGGGCTTCATTAAAACTGGTGAAGAGGCGCTTTATAAGGTGACCACTTTTGTACCTGAAAGCTCGGCTGATGCGGTTCGATTGGCGATGGGTGATGCAGGGGCAGGCCGAATTGGTAATTACGAGCATTGCAGTTTCAGTATCCATGGGGAAGGACGCTTTGTTGGTAATGAAGATTCTCATCCTGTCATTGGGGCAGCTGGTGCTTTGACAGTGGTTCCTGAGGTACAAGTGAATGCTATCGTTGATGGTACGCATTTAAGCAAAGTCGTAGCGGCTATGAAAGCTGCTCATCCATATGAAGAAGTTGCTTATGAGGTTTTGAATATAGTCGAGCCTACTAGTTCAACTCAATATCTAGGACGGGTAGGTCGCTTGCCTAATGCATTAAACTTAGATTCTTTCCGTGAGTGGGTACAAGAAGCGTTGCCTGATGCTAACATTCGTTTTGCTGGTA
The DNA here is from genome assembly GCA_959601155.1 of Veillonella parvula. Classification (GTDB taxonomy): domain Bacteria; phylum Bacillota; class Negativicutes; order Veillonellales; family Veillonellaceae; genus Veillonella; species Veillonella parvula_R. The sequence goes on from CAUGOU010000002.1 coordinate 214,979, forward strand.
TTGTGCCGAAAGCGATTCAATCCATTGCTTTATGCTCTGGTGCAGGTGCAGAATTTATTAAGGATGCTGCCCGGTTACATGTAGATGCCTATATTACAGGTGATGTGAAGTATCATGAGGCGCAAATGGCTAAGGAATTAGGCTTACTCGTAGTTGATGCGGGGCATTTTGGAACTGAGTCTATAGTGGCACATGGTTTACGTGACTATTTAATCTCTGCAGGGCTTGCTGTTCCTGTGAAAGCTTTCACAGAACAAAATGATTTCTTCTTTGTGTAATGATGCATTTTCTTGCAACAAATTGTTAGCTATGATAAACTGAATTGAAGCAAGTATGAAAGACGGTTGCGAGTCTATAAGACTCGAGGAAAGTCCGAGCTCCATAGGGCAGGATGCCAGATAACGTCTGGCGAGGGTAACCTTAGGGAAAGTGCCATAGAAAAGGAAACCGCCACGTAAGTGGTAAGGGTGGAAAGGTGAGGTAAGAGCTCACCAGCAGTCTGGTAACAGGCTGGCTCGGTAAACCCCATCCGGAGCAAGACCGAATAGGGAAGGGTTAAGGGTGGTCCCGCCTACCTTCCGGGTTGTGTCGCTCGAGCGTGCAGGCGACTGTACGCCTAGAAAGATAATCGTCACCGCGCAAGTGGAACAGAACTCGGCTTATTGATTGCTTGCTTCTATATTTAACATATAATTGATAGTATATAAGATTGTAGATCTTTGTTAGGAGAACTTCATGGCAATTACAGCAATTACTAGTGTACAAGAATTTGATGAGAAAGTGCTTGGCGCTAAAGGTTTAGCTATTGTTGATTTTTGGGCTGGTTGGTGCGAACCATGCACTGTTATGCGCCCAGAGATTGAAGATGTAGCAGAGCGTTTAAAAGGTCAAGTAGAATTCTTTAGTGTTAATGCAGAAGATAAAAATCTTCGCGGTATTTTGTTAAAAGAAGATGTTGATGGTATTCCATCCTTAGTATTCTTCCGCGATGGCAAAATGCTCGATTCCCTTGTGGGCTATAAAAAAGCAGATATGCTTGAGTCTCTAATAAAGGAAGTTATCTGATTAATTAATAACTAGGAATTCTTAGGAAATGAATAACATGAGGCTGTATATAAGGAAAGTTAATTTCTTATATACAGCTTTTTTGTTAAATTTCATAGTTTTCAAAAATGTTAAGTGATATAATAAAATAGTAGAAATATGATTGTCATCATGTTGGTTGAACTTCTTCAAAGTGATAGAGGACGCTAATAAAATGATTTCCGTCATAAACGTTGTAGTTTATTAAGTAATATAATTATATTGCGCAAAGTTGTTGTAAGGAGGCTATATTCCATGAAGAATCGTATAAATAGTTTGTGGACACTCTTCCAAGAACGCCGTTTGAGTCGACGAACATTTATGAAATCCTGTGTAGCACTCACTGCTATTTTAGGACTACCTCCAACGATGTTAGACACCGTTGTTAAGGCTGCCGAAACAACTGAATTACCTACAGTGATTTGGTTGCATGGTCATGAATGTACTGGTTGTAGTGAATCTTTTATCCGTTCATCCTCTCCCTTTACTTCTGATGTTATTTTAAACATGATCTCTTTAGAATATGATGATACTTTGGCGGCAGCGTCTGGTGCACCATTAGAGGAACATTTAGAAAAAATCATCAAAGAAAAAGCCGGTAAATATATCTTGGCTGTTGAAGGTGGCGTACCACTTGATGAAGATGGTGTTTATTGCACAGTAGGTGGACGTACATTTAAAGAATCCCTATTAGAAGCAGCTAAAGGAGCTGCAGCAATCATAGAATATGGTTCTTGTGCTTCTTGGGGCGGTATACAGGCGGCAAAACCAAATCCAACAAATACAGTTTCTGTATCTTCCGTTGTATCTGGCAAGCCAATTATTAAGGTCCCTGGTTGTCCTCCAATTCCAGAGGTTATGACTGGCGTAATCATGCACTATGCATTATTCGGTCAAATTCCACCTCTTGATTCTCAAGGCCGTCCTAAACAATTTTATGGCAATCGTATTCACGACACATGCTACCGTCGTGCCTTCTTTGACTCTGGACTTTTTGTTGAAAAATTCGACGACGATGCATCCAAATCTGGTTGGTGTTTGTATAAAGTAGGTTGTCGTGGACCTCAAACATATAATTCTTGTGGTAACTTACGTTGGTGGAATGGTTTATCCTATCCAATTCAATCCGGTCACGGTTGTATTGGTTGCTCTGAAAAGGGCTTCTGGGATAATGACGTATTCTACAAACGTTTACCAGATATTCCATTGGCTAATACCATCACGACTGCTGATACAATCGGTACAGTAGCTGCTGTTGGTGCTACTGCAGCAGTTATCGTTCATGGCGCTGCAACTCTTACGCGTAATAAAATTCTTGATATGAAAGAAGAAAAACGCTTAAAAGAACAAGGCTTGTGGGATGAAAAGAAACATAATAATGGAGGAGGTCACTAATGAAACGCGTAGTAGTAGATCCGATTTCCCGTATTGAAGGTCATTTACGGGTTGAAATAAAAGTTGATGAAGCGAGTGGTAAAGTAGAGGATGCATTGTCTTCTGGTACTGCTTGGCGCGGTATCGAACTTGTTGCTAAAGATCGCGATCCTCGTGACCTTTGGGCGTTTGTACAACGGATTTGTGGTGTATGTACTACAACACATGCGTTGGCAGCATTACGTGCGGTAGAGGATGCAATTGGAATTACAATTCCTAAAAATGCAAACTATATACGTAATATCATGCATAGTAGTCTAGATGTGCATGATCATATCGTGCATTTCTATCACTTACATGCGCTTGATTGGGTTAGTCCGGTAGCAGCTCTTAGTGCAGATCCTGCTAAAACCGCTCAATTACAAAATGATGTATTAGCAACTTATAATGTGAGCGGTTTAGCACCTGCGGAAACGGCATCAAAAGACTCAGCCTATCCTAAAGAGTTTCCTAAGGCTACTACAGCATATTTTACGGCTGTACAACAAAAGGTTAAGAAAATAGTTGAATCAGGCCAATTGGGGATTTTCTCCGCTCAATGGTGGGATCATCCTGATTATAACTTGTTACCTCCAGAAGTTCATTTGATGGCCGTATCTCATTATTTGAACATTCTTGATCGTCAACGGGATATTGTAATTCCTCATGTTGTATTTGGTGGCAAAAACCCTCATCCTCATTACATTGTAGGTGGCATGCCATGCTCTATTTCTATGAATGATATGAATGCCCCTATTAATACGCAACGCCTTGCTGCTGTAGAGCAATCTATTGCATTGACTAAAGACTTAGTTGATAATTTCTACGTGCCAGATCTATTAGCTATCGGTAAAATATATGTAGAAAAAGGTATGATCGATGGTGGTGGCCTTGCGAAGAAACGCGTTATGTCCTATGGCGATTATCCTGATGATACGTACACCGGTATTTCTAATGGTGACTATCATAAGAAATGTATTGTTCGTTCCAATGGTGTTGTTGAGAACTTTGCATTAGGTGTAGATAAAGCAACATTCATCCCATTAGAAGGTAAAGATTTCATGGATCCTCAATATCTTAGTGAAGAGGTTGATCATTCCTGGTTTACATATCCAGATGGAACAAAAACACTTCATCCTATTGAAGGTGTTACTGATCCTAAATTTACAGGTCCTAAATCTGGTACAAAAGAAAAATGGGAATTCCTTGATGAAGATAAAAAATATTCTTGGATTAAATCTCCAACTTTCAAAGGGAAAACTGCAGAGGTTGGTCCATTAGCAAAATATATTGTTGTGTATACAAAGGTAAAACAAGGCATAATCAAAGACCCAACTTGGGCTGAATCTATGATTGTTCGTCAAATTGATACAGTATCACAAGTATTGGGTGTACCAGCTCATGTATGGATGACTACTATGGTAGGACGTACAGCATGTCGTGGCCTTGATGCACAGGTAGCGGCAAATATTAGCCAATACTTCTTTAACAAGCTTGTATCTAATATTAAAAATGGTGATACTACAGTAGCGGATATGACTAAGTTTGAACCAAATACATGGGATAAAGATGCTAAAGGTGTTGGTCTTGTAGATGCGCCTCGTGGTGGTTTGGGGCACTGGATACATATTAAAGATGGACGCTCTGCAAACTATCAATGTATCGTACCATCTACATGGAATGCGTGCCCTAAAACTGCAGCTAATGAACATGGTGCCTATGAAGATTCTATGATTGATACACATGTAAAAATTGCGGATAAACCACTTGAAATTTTGAAGGTAATTCACTCCTTTGATCCATGCCTAGCATGTGCAACCCATTTATACAATAAAAAAGGCGAAAAAATTGTTTCCGTCAATACAGATGCATTGTGTAAATAAAGGGTGGTGGACTTATGTTAATACATACTGACAAAAAGGCGTATGTCGTATTTAGTCTATGGTTGCGTATATTCCACTGGACTATGGTACTCAGTGTAACTGCATTGTTCTGGACTGGCCTATATATTGGTGATCCAGGCTTTGCTGCGATTACGGGTAACCCTGAACCAACTTTTGCTATTGATGGCTGGTTCTCTATGGAAACTATGCGGCGTATTCATTTCATTGCAGGTGTTATCTTAACATTCTCCTTTATCTTCCGTTTTGCAGGTGCTCTTTGGAACAGAGGGGATAGATTATTACCTAAATTCCGTCAAAAACGGTATTGGTACGGTCTTAAAGAAACAACATTGCACTATTTAATGATTCCTCAAAAACATGAACATCATTGGCTTCGTAATTCTTTAGCTAGAACTGCGTATATGATGGTATACATTATGTTCTTCTTTGAAATTTTAACGGGTTTTGCAATGTATTCGATGGTTAACCCTAATGGTATTCTAGGAACTTTATTTGCACCAGTGGTTACATTATTTGGTGGTGAATACAAGGTCCATATTATCCATCACTACATTGCGTGGGGATTCTTGTTCTTTACTATTGTTCACGTGTATATGGCATTCCGAGAAGATGTTATGGAGGAATCCGGCGAAGTATCAGCTATGGTTTCCGGTATGAAATATTACGCTCATGATCCAATTGATATTGAAGACCTCAATGGTAAACGTCGTCGTGGGGAACGTATTGATAAACCATCTGGTACTACATACCGTCCAAGTGATCCTAATGATCCTAGAGAAAGAGAATTACAAGAAAATGACTAATACAAGTACTGATATCATCAGTGGCTTGAAACAATACGCGGACTCAGAGGGTCCGCGTATTGATTTAAACAGCCTTTATGATGATGGAGATAATGAAATTGTCCTACTTGGAGTCGGTAATATTTTGCTTACCGATGAGGGATTAGGTGTTCATGTAGTAAAAGAATTGAAAGAATCTTTCACATTTACACCTGCAATTTCCATTATTGATGGTGGCACTATGGGGATGGAATTACTCACGTATATGCGTGGTATGAAGAAAATTCTTCTTGTAGATGCTATTAATGGTGGAGATGCTCCAGGAACTATATATGAATTTCCTCATAAGGAATTGGAACAATATTTTACGGAACATATTTCTGTACATGAAGTAGGAATGCAAGATATTTTACGCATCCGTGCTATTCAAGAAGATCCATTAGAAGATGCAGTGGTTATTGGTGTAGAACCGGAATCATTGGAAATTGGTTTTGAACCTAGCGAGCCGGTACAATGTGCCTTGCCTGAGGTTAAAAAACGTATTTTGCATGTCCTACGAGAATGGGGCGTAACAGTTGAGCCTAAAGCATAAAGTGGAAATTTCATATAATGTATAGATAGCTTATAGAATGTAAAGATAGTTTCTGTATAGGAGTATTTATGATTGAAAATTATGGTAATGTTTGCGCCGTTTTAAATGAGTTGCGTTTGGCTCTAAAGAATTTGCGTGAAAATGGTGAGACATATTCGATTTATATTGAAAAAACAGGTTTAACAGAGGAAGAACAAGTTGAAGTATTAGAAACACTTGGACGCGGTCATATTACGATTAACTTTAATGAAACTGATCAACCTGTAGAATGGTATGAATCACAATTTTCTGGAATCTGGATTGGAACTTATAAAAATGGTCGCGATGATTCCATTTTACATACAGTAGAGGTCGCTAAATATCCAGTTGTAGCTGGTGCTTATATAGAAGATATGGAACTGGCGGAGGAAGATTTACAATCTTGGATTGATGCTGCTGGATTATAGTAAAGGAGACCCTTAACGGGTCTCTTTTTCATGAAAGATAGATGAAATTAGGCTTTTTTGATAATTTTATGATAAAAATTCATATAAATTTTTGATTAATAGTTAATGGAGCCAGAAATAATCAAATTTATTTATATATTATTAAAATAAATATTTTTTATAAATTGCTTTATTGAGTAGTCTTGCAAATAAATAAATATAAAATTAATTCGTTTAGCTTATATAAAGGATAAATGAAGTGCTTCATTGGCGTTTTACAGAGAAATAGCTTATTTACTGGCTTTATAAACATTATTAGGCCTATTGTTAACCTTTAGCATTTGCCTTAATTTACTAATTAACATAAAATATGTGAGTAAAATACTTTGGAGGATTTATGTTACTTTCTATTGTAGTGCCTGTATATAACGAAGAGGAAAATATAGCGAACTTTTATAAAGCTGTAACTGATGTTATGTCAGGTCTCACGTATGATTATGAATTAATCTTCGTGGATGATGGATCTAGTGATTCGTCAGCTATGATACTGCGTGAAATTGCATTCAATGATAAACATGTTAAAGTGTTATTGCTAGCTCGTAACTTTGGGCATCAAACGGCACTTACATGTGGGCTTGATTATGCTCATGGCGATGCAGTCATTACAATGGACGGTGATATGCAGCATCCACCGGCATTGATTCCTGAACTAGTTCGATTGTGGGAATCAGGGTATGATGTGGTGCGTACCATACGCGATTCAACTGATGACGCTAGTTGGGCTAAATCTTTCACGTCTAAGTATTATTACAAACTGATGAACAAAATGGCCGATGTTCCTATTGTTGAAGGCGGGTCCGATTTTCGCCTCATGAATAGTAAAGCATTGGGCACGTTGAAACGATTCAGAGAACATGGTCGATTTTTGCGTGGTATTGTCGGCGCCTTAGGGTACAGACAAGCAGAGTTGCACTTTGTGGCACCACCTCGATTTGCAGGTGTCTCAAAGTTTAGTGTGCGTAAAATGATTCGATTTGCTCTCGATGGTGTAACCGCTTTTTCAAGGGTGCCTTTACGGGCCGCCTTGTATGTAGGTGTACTTTGTGGTGGAATGAGCTTTTTGCTCATCTTACATCTTTTGTATGTATATCTTACAGGACAAGCTTTGAATGGGTGGACAACCTTGGGTGTATCAATCTTGTTTATTGGTGGAATTCAACTCGTCGGACTGGGAATTATTGGCGAGTATGTAGGTCGTATTTTTGAAGAGGTGAAGCAACGGCCTTTGTATTGGGTTAAGTCAGCTATAAATTTTGAAGAGCATGAAGAGGCTCCGTTACTCGGACCAAGCAGTGCAGATGTTTTTATGGCACCAGAGGCTTATACTAACAAAAGCAAAGAAGACTAGCTGTATTTGTGAATGCAAATAAATAGACGGTTAGTATATTTTGAATAAATAACTTACTTTAAAAGTTTTTTGGAAAGGAAGCATATGAAGTCAAAATATAGTAAGGTTAAAATAACGGCATTAACATTAACTTTTGTGTGTGCCACAACAGCCATGGTTGGCGCAACAACATTACAATATGGTGATAAGGGCAAAAGTGTTACAGCGGTTCAACAACAACTAATTAAACACGGCTATAATGCTACAGATAAAAATGGTGTATATGGTAAGGAAACGAAGTGGGCAGTTCGTCTGTTCCAACAAGATCGTGGCCTTCCGGTGGATGGTATCGTAGGCCCTGCTACGTATAATGCATTGATGGGTGCTCCTCGTTCTACGAAGGCAGTATTGACCCAAAATGCAGCGACTAAAGCAGTAGCAACGAAATCCGCTTTTACAAACAGTAATGCGACATCCCGTCGTATCGCTGGTCATTCCATTAATGGCAAGAACGTTAAATTAAACAATATTACGAAAAATGAAACACCTAGCAGCATTCACGCAATCTTGGCAGAAGCTGACAAATACCGTGGCGTACCATATGTATTTGGCGGTACAACTCCAAGTGGCTTTGACTGCTCCGGTTATGTTAAATATGTATTTGAAAAACAAGGTATTTCTTTACCGCGTTTGGCAGATGAACAGTATAATGTAGGTGTTGAAGTTTCTCGTGCGAACTTGAAAGCAGGGGATTTGGTATTCTTCGAAACTTATGAACCAGGTCCATCTCACTCCGGTATTTATATTGGCGATGGCAAGTTCATCAGCGCCACTTCCAGTCGTGGTGTTGCAGTAGCAGACCTTGATACTGGCTATTGGGGTGAACGTTACATCGGCGCAAAACGCGTTGTACGCTAATTTAATAACTAGCTATAAAAGAGGCTATACGAATCAATTTTGTTTTGTTGATTTGTATAACCTCTTTTTATGTTCATTATTTATGATTTAACTAGCATTGATTAAATTTGATTTTTACTTTTATTTTAAAAAATATGGATTTAAAATTATATTTTTTGCGGTTTGCTTGAATTGGTGTGAAAGTGCGTAAATTCCGCATAATCTCAATGTTTTTAATAGATTTTATATCGTTTTTGAGTTATAATGAAGAGTAAATAATTTTAGGAGGAATATACACATGAAGGGTAATGAACTGCGTCAAGCATACTTGCAGTTTTTTGAAAGTAAAGGACATTTAAAATTAGATAGTTTTTCTCTTATACCAGAAAACGATCCGTCTTTGTTATTGATTGGGGCAGGTATGGCGCCATTGAAGCCGTTCTTTACAGGTAAGTTGGTACCTCCTTGTCATCGTATTACAACAAGCCAAAAGTGTATGCGTACCGGTGACCTTGAAAACGTAGGTCGTACGGCTCGTCACCATACATTCTTTGAAATGCTTGGTAACTTCTCCTTCGGTGATTACTTCAAAAAAGAAGCTATTCACTGGGCATGGGAGTTCTTAACTGAAGTTATTAAACTCGATAAAAATAGACTATATGTCACTGTATATCCAGATGACCAAGAAGCGTATGATACATGGCATAATGATTGTGGTGTAGAGGAAAGCCATATTACACGCCTTGAAGATAACTTCTGGGAAATTGGTGAAGGCCCATGTGGTCCTGACAGTGAAATTTTCTTCGACCAAGGTCCTGAACATGGTTGTGATGACCCTAATTGCGCACCAGGTTGTGACTGTGATCGCTATCTTGAAATCTGGAACTTAGTATTTACACAATTCAATAAAATGCCAGATGGGTCTTATGAACCATTACAACACAAAAATATTGATACAGGCGCCGGTCTTGAACGATTGGCTTCCGTATTACAAGGTTGTAAAACAAATTTTGAAACCGATTTGATTTTCCCAATTATTGAAGCCACTGCAAAACGGGCCGGTGTGAAATATAACGAAGATCCAAATACAGATGTTTCTTTGAAGGTTATTGCTGACCATGCTCGTGCTGTCACTGCATTGATCTCCGATGGCGTATTGCCATCCAACGAAGGTCGCGGCTACGTATTGCGTCGTATTTTACGCCGTGCTGTACGTCATGGCCGTTTGCTTGGTATTGAAGGTATCTTCCTAACACCACTTATTGATGTAGTCGTAGACATTCTTGGCCCTGGTATTAAATCCATCGCTGAAAAACAAGACTTCGTTAAGCGTGTTGTACAAAATGAAGAAGAACGCTTCAACCAAACATTGGAACAAGGTCTTGAGTTATTAAACTCCTTGATTGATACACTTGCAGCTGAAAAAGCAACTGTTGTTCCTGGTACAGAAGTATTTAAACTATATGATACATATGGATTCCCTTGGGAATTAACAGAGGAAATAGCTTCTGAACGCGGCTTTACAATCGACCATGAAGGTTTTGAAGCTGCTATGAAAGAACAACGCGAACGCGCTCGTGAAGCTCGTGTAAAAGAAGATGCGAAGGTAGCAACACCAGACATTACATTCTTGAAAGATGAAGAACTTGTTGAAGATGAAGCAGAAACTACATCCTCCGTATTGATGCTTGGTAAAGGTTCTGAACGCTTACAAACAGCAGCTGATGGCGATGAAATTACTGTTATCGTACGCACTACTCCTTTCCATGCGGAAGGGGGCGGTCAATTAGGTGATACAGGCTTTATCGTGGGCCCAATGGGTAAGGTAGAGGTTCATAATACAAAACGTTTACCAGAAGGCACTGTATACCATATCGGTACTGTTGTAGAAGGTTCTATTTCTGAAGGCGATGATGTAACACTTGAAGTAGATACAGCTCGTCGTGCAGCAATGGCTCGCAACCATACAGCAACACACTTGTTACATGCAGCATTGAAAAAGGTTCTTGGCGAGCATGTTAACCAAGCGGGTTCTCTAGTAACTCCTGATTACTTGCGTTTTGACTTCACTCATTTCTCCCCTGTAACACAAGAGGAACTTGATCAAATCGAAGTACTTGTAAATGAAGAAATTTTAAAAGCTACGGACCTAGCTATCGCTGAAATGTCAATGGACGAAGCAAAAGCGAAAGGTGCGATGGCACTCTTTGGAGATAAATATGGCGATGTAGTTCGCGTTGTAGAGGTTCCTGGCTTCTCCGTTGAATTATGTGGTGGCTCTCATGTAGGCAATACAGCTTTCATCAGTTCCTTCCGTTTAACATCTGAAGCTGGTATCGGTTCTGGTGTACGTCGTATTGAAGCGATTACAGGTCGTGCAGCTCTCGATGCAGCAAAACATGATCGTTTAACTATCGAACGCATGGCAGGGGAACTTAAAACTAAAGCTCCTCAAGTAGAAGAACGCTTACATCAAGTATTGGCAGAAGCAAAAGAAACTGCTAAGGAATTAGAACAAATTCGTAAAGAAGTTTCGGCAGCGGGTGCAGCTGACATCGTTGCTGGTAAAGTTGTGATAGGTGATGTTGAATTTGTTGCCGCAGCTGTAAAGGCGTCCTCCGTTGATGAATTGCGTGATTTAGCTGATTTGGGCCTTGATAAATTGAATGGCTCTGGTGTGGTTCTTGTAGGCGCTGCTATGGGCGATGATAAGGTAAACTTTGTATGTAAAGTATCTAAAGATGTCGTTGCTAAAGGTGCAAAAGCAGGTAATATTGTTAAAGCAGCAGCTCAAGTAGCTGGAGGTAATGGCGGTGGCCGTCCGGATATGGCACAAGCAGGTGGCAAAGAGCCAGCTAAATTAATGGAAGCCTTAAAAGCTGGTGGTGAAGCCTTAAAATCTATGTTACAATAGGCATATAATTTTATAATTATACTTGTATCTGTTATAGAAATTTTTTATAATGCATAAAAAGTTACTGACTTTGTAGCTTTAATTCAAGTATAATAGTAGGTGAGATTTCACTTGTATAGTGAAATCTGCCGATGTAATAAAAAGGAGGGATACGATGAACGTTTCAGATGAAACCATGTTATTCCGTAAAGTAGACGATGAACCGATGACCGCTGAAGAGGTGCTTACGCGTGTTTATCAATCTATTCAAGAAAAAGGTTACAATCCAATTAATCAAATCTTAGGGTATCTAATCTCTGGAGATCCTGCGTATATAACAAGTTATAATAATGCGCGTTCCGATATCCGCCGTTTAGAGCGTGATGACTTGATTGAAGAATTGTTGAAAGAATACGCAAAGGCTAAACAATTATAATGAGAATTATGTCATTAGATGTAGGCAGCCGTACTATTGGTATTGCCTGTAGCGATGCACTGCTCATGACAGCACAAGGTATTGAAACCATTCGTAGAACATCTCTGGAAAAAGACTTTAATCGCTTACAAGAACTCATTTCTGAATATGAAGTACATGAACTTGTGGTAGGTATGCCGAAAAATATGAATGGTACAAAAGGTGAACGGGCTGAAAAGACTGAAGAATTCGTTGCAAAAATGAAGGAAGTCATCGATTTACCTGTTACATATTGGGATGAGCGGTTATCTACTGTTATGGCTGAACGTCAACTCATCGCAGCTGACGTGAGCCGTAAAAAGCGTAAATCCGTTATCGATAAAATGGCAGCGGTTGTAATTTTGCAAGGATATCTAGATCGCTTGCAGTTTAATAAATAAGTATTTTTCCTTAAGGAGGGTTTCCAATGGTTGACCAAAATTTTGAAGGTGAAGTGTATTATTTGGAATTCGAAGATGAACATGGTAATAAACAATACTTCACAGAAGATGTTATCTTGAACCATGAAGGTCAAGAGTATGCTGTTCTTGTACATGTACAAGATGAAGATGCCGACCATGAAGGTCAAGATGACACATACATGATCTTGGCTCGCATCGAAACAAATGAAGAAGGCGTAGAAGAATACGTACCTTTGGATGAAGAAGATGAAAACTTTGAAACTCTAGTAAAACTGTATGAAGACATGGATGAAGACGAATAATCGTTTTTAGCATAAATTTAGCGTGTTGTCAGTGGACAATGCGCTATTTTTATTTTGTTATACATTATCATTGTTGTAAAAAGCAGAGACTTCATTCATGCTAAGGGCATAACAAATACATAAAATTAATATATTGCATAAAATGGAATAAGCGGAATCATTGCCCTTTTATATAGGGGAAATATAGAGTTTATGGTATAATGAATTGATATACTGTTATGTTACAGAAAGGAACTCAACAACGTGAGAAAAGCCTTAAGATATATTTTGATCCTAGTTATTGTAGGTATATTAATTATTGGTGGAGGTCTTGGTGCATTGTACTTTGTACCGAATACCTTTGCTCAAGATGATGGAACACAAGTAGTCGTTATTGAAAAAGGGCAAACGGGTACTGAAATTGCAGATATGCTTTTTGAAAGGGGGCTTATTCGCTCAACTCAAGGTTTTAAGCTCTGGTTATATTTGAGTGGCACCAATGATAAGCTTCAAACTGGTCATTATCAAATACCTAATAAGGTAACTGTGCGCGAACTCATTTCATTATTGCAAGAAGGTCATGTAGAATCTATTCGTATTACAATTCCAGAAGGATATACAGTTGGCGATATTGCTATCGTTCTTGAAAAGAATCAAATAATGAAAGCGAAAGACTTCTTGGCTGAAGCTAAGACCTATGTACCATACCCTTATATGAAAGGCACAAAACCTGCTACATATCCTGTAGAAGGCTTCTTGTTCCCAAGTACGTATGAAATCCCCGTAGGTGCTACGCCTCGTGATGTTATTCAAATGATGGCTGACGAAATGAATCGTTACCTTACACCAGCTGTGAAGAAACAAATTCAAGCTCAACATATGAGTATTCATGATTTTGTAACCTTAGCGTCTATTGTTGAACGAGAGTCTTTATTTGATGCAGATCGGCCAACTATTGCAGGGGTATTCAAAAAGCGTCTAGCTCATGGTATTCCATTGCAATCTGATGCGACTATTTCCTATGTACTTGGTTATGCAAAGGAAAATGTAACGATTGGGGATACACAATTGCAAAGCCCATATAATACATATGTATCTAAAGGTTTACCACCAGGTCCAATTGCAAATCCTGGTAAAAAAGCTTTAGATGCAGTTTTACATTCTGAAAATACAGATTATTTATACTTCGTAGCAGATAAAGAGGGGCATAATCACTTCTCTAAATCTTACGAAGAACATTTAGCAGCGGTTAATAAAATTTATGGTGCTGACACAGTAAAAAATTCTTCTGCTAATACTGAAGTAGCTGCACAAGCTGGCCCTAACTATGACGTAGCAGTAGCGACTACAGAGCCTAATTATAATTATAGTTCTGCAGAAGCGGTGGAAGCAGATTCTCAATATGTTGACGTAGAACCTAGTTATAAATACACACCGACTACAGTTCCAGCAGCTGAGATTCCAGATCCTGTACCAGGTTCAACACAAAATCAATCATCGACGCAAGTCACGCCGGCTGCTCCATCCTATGGAAATAATACAAATACCAATACGTATGTACCAACGACGACACCTGTACCTGAATCGATGCAAAATGTGATTCCTAATGCACAACAAGTACCACAAATTCAGGTAGAACCTGCAAATCCTGCTGAACGCTCTACGTTGGTAGTTCCTAGTGGTACTAACAATAGATAATGTAGGAGATTTAATCTACTTTCATGACATTAAATGATATTTTAAATGAACAGCGTATTTACGCGATGATTAATGATGTGCCGATTTTACGAGAATCTGAGGTTCATCTATTTGAAGAATTGATAGGTTTGTATCGGCCCACCTCTGTGTTAGAGGTGGGCACCGCCATTGGTTACTCCGCTTTGTTGATGGCTCCGCTACTCGACGAGGAAGAGGGGCATATTACATCCATTGAACTGGATGATGTGCGTCACGAAATGGCGAAATACTATATTAACCAATCCGATTATGCCGATAACATTACATTGCTGAAAGGCGATGCATCTCAAGTCTTAACGGAACTCACAGGCGAATATGATCTAGTGTTTTTAGATGGTCCAAAGGGGCAATATTTAAAACAACTTGAACTTATTTTGCCACATGTGAAAGAAGGGGGCGTCATTCTTGCAGATAATGTACTCTTTAGAGGCTATGTAAGGGGCGATAAGGAACCACCAAAACGGTTCAAAACTATCGTAAAACGGTTACAAGAATACTTAACATATGTTGAAAATAAAGAATTGTTTAACACTACTATTTACCCAATGGGTGATGGTATGAGTGTGAGTGTGTGGAAAGGGCACAACAAATAATGGCAGAACATTTTATGGAATTGCTTTGTCCTGCAGGTAATATGGACAAGCTTAAAATGGCTATCCGCTATGGTGCGGATGCCGTATATTGCGCAGGTAAACGCTTTGGCTTGCGCGCAGGAAACTCTAATTTCTCCGACGAGGAATTAAAGGAAGCTGTAGAATTTGTACATGCACATGGTAAAAAGATTCATGTTACATGTAATATCATCCCTCACAACGAGGACTTCGAAGGTTTAGAAGACTATTTGAAATTCCTTGAAAGTATCGGTGTTGATGCTATCATCGTTGCAGACATGGGGATTTTTAGCCTTGCTAAGCGCGTGGCTCCAGGTTTAGAGCTTCACGTAAGTACACAAGCGTCTACTACGAATTGGCATACAGTTCAGATGTGGAAAGAACTTGGTGCCACACGTGTTGTAGCGGCTCGCGAAGTATCCTTAGCAGACCTTAAAGAAATGAAGGATCATGTAGATATTGAAATTGAGTCCTTCGTACATGGTTCTATGTGTATTTCTTACTCTGGTCGCTGCTTATTGTCTAACTATATGACAGGTAATCGCGATGCGAACCGTGGTCAATGTTCTCAATCTTGTCGATGGAAATATTCTCTTGTGGAATCTAATCGACCTGGTGAATATTACCCAATCGAAGAAGATGAACATGGCACATATATCTTTAACTCTAAAGACTTGTGTTTAATTCACCGCATTCCGGATCTATATGAAGCTGGTATTGATAGCCTTAAAATCGAAGGTCGCATGAAATCCGTTCACTACTGTGCCACAGTGGCAAAAGTATATCGCACAGCGATTGATACATACCTTAAAGAAGGTAAAGATTGGTACGTTCGTCCAGAATGGATTGCAGAATTAGAAAAGATTTCCCATCGCCCTTATACAGACGGCTTTGCTGAAGGTCGCCCTGATGAAACGGCGCAAAACTATGGTAAATCTACGAATACTCAAAGCCATGACTTCATCGGTTTAGTTATGGGTTACAACGAAGAAGAAAAATACGTTGATCTTGAACAACGTAATAACTTCAAGGTGGGTGATAAGGTAGAATTCTGTCAACCAAAAGGGGAACTCGTTGAAACTGTTATCGAAAAAATGACAGATGAAGATGGTAATCCTATCGATGTAGCACCGCATGCACAAATGAAAGTACGCATTTACATGGATACACCTCTTGAACCTTACTCCATGATGCGTCGCGAGTGCAAACCTAAAGAAGATGAATAGTTTATGAGCGGTACAGCCTTAGAGCCGAGTAAATCAATCGGTGCATTTCCAGATGTACCCGATTTAGCAACCTCTGGAGAAGAAGCGTATGTGTACTTTCACATTGATCCTAAGCATACGAATTTCATCAATCGCATCATTGAAGGCTATGAATATTTAGGTGTTATGACCTCGGTAGATACGAGTGGGCGGTGTATGTTGCGCTGCACACCATCTACAAGGCTCTTGGCGCTTGAAGTATTGAGTAGCTTATCCGACTATGTCACTATAGAAGGTTAAGTATAATTTTGATTGTAAATCGTATGAGGGAATTTTATGACTATACTAGATTTACAATTACATCAAATGTATACAAATTATAGAGAAATGAGAGTATATCTATGAAACAATCTATTTTGAAACGCGCATTATTAACAGCTTGCCTTGGAGTATCGATGGCAAGTGTAGCTATGGCGGGCCCTGTAGGCCCTGTCGTTATTCCTCAAGCAGGGGATGTGGTTGTTATCAACCACGGTCCTGATATGACGTTTACAGGGAATATCAATTTTGATGTGGAAAGCCAAACTAACAACAATTTACAAATTGGCTCTACTGTGATTCCTAATGTAGTATATGGTGCGGCATTCAATAAATCTGGTGCACCAGATACCATCATCCCGGCTCAAACCTATGTATATGTAGGCACAAAAGACGGGGCGAATGCTTTCACAGAAGCTAGCGATGCAGACAAAAAAGGCGCAAGCTGGAATGTGGAAACATTGAAGAAAACTAAATCTGGCGATGTACAATTGGCGAGCCGTGGCGTTCCTGAAAAACCGTTGGCTAATCAAGTTGCGACCATTAAAGATTCCATTATGCTTAGTGCTGTAGACCTCAGTACGACAGAGGTGGGACGCAATAGTAAGGGCGTTTTATACATGACCGTTCCTAAGGAATTGAAATTGACTGCTGACACAGGTATTCCTGATGATGTACGCGAAACGATGCCAGCCATGTTCCGCGGTAAAATGGGTGATTCCCTCATGGTAAACCTCATGCCTCTAAATGAAGAAGAGAAGCAACAATTAGCGGCAAATCCTCATAATGCAAATGCAATCGTATTTAACCGTGGTATGAATATGGCAAAAATGATCGGCTCCTCTGCGCGTACAAGCAAGGTGTATACATACATGAAGGACCATTATTTGAACCTTGTTATCGTAGCGAAAGATTACGATGATAATGGTGCTCGCGGTAGTGGCGTTATGATGGTATCTAAACAAGATAACTCTAATGACGTGCTCTTAACACTTTATAAAGGTCCAGACCTTTCCACTAGCAAATTGGAAAAAGTAATTGGCGCTATGTTGTCTACAAACTTTAAACGCTAATTTACAAATAATGTATATAAAATGGATCGAGATTCTGATATGTTCCGCCTTCACTGGTTGTCTAGTAAAGGGGGCCATATCATTCTCGGGCTGTTTTCTTTTAAAAATAAATGTATATAGGAAAAATAAAGGTGAAGTTTATAGTATATTGCTCTAACAACAATTACAATTTATAGTTCTTATTAAATTTCCAGTTAAACTGTATTGAATTTTTTAATTCTCTATGATATTATAATCTAGTAAAAGTGATGCAAAGGACATGATTCTTTTATCCCTGTGTACCAGAGAGAGGCAGATGCTGGAAATGCCTTACACATATATTAGAATTACCCCCTTTAAACTGATTTGTCGAACCTAAGTAGGCAAATACGGCCGCCACCGTTATCGGGCTTAATGAAGTGAATTAACTATACACATATATTGGTATAGGTAGTTAACTAGGGTGGAACCGCGAATGATCTTCGTCCCTTGTTTGTAGGGATAGAAGGTCTTTTTTTATTACCCAATTTCTACAAGCTAATTACTCAATGTTTATGTATTGTGTGGTAAGTAGGTATATTGGTGAAAGTAGAAAATCAAAGCTATCCTAGTTTATAAATTGGAGGAAAGAAAAATGGCAGATGTAAAAATCATTTTACCTGATGGTAGTGTAAAGGAATACGCTGCTGGCACTACTCTTGGGGAAGCAGTAAAACAACTATCTAACAGCTTGGCTAAAAAAGTACTAGCTGCAAACGTAAATGGCGAATTAACAGACCTTCGCGAAGAACTTGTAGATGGTTCTGAAGTTGCGTTCTTAACATTCGAAGATGAAGGGGGCAAACATACTTTGCGCCATACAGCTTCTCATATCTTGGCACAAGCTGTTAAACGTTTATGGCCTGAAGCTAAATTGGCAATCGGTCCTGCTATCGATAAGGGTTTCTACTATGATATCGATATGGAACATACTTTGACTCCTGAAGATTTGGGTAAAATCGAAAAGGAAATGAGCCGTATTGTAAAAGAAAATTTACCGATTACTAAATCCGTTATGCCTCGTCAAGAAGCTATCGAATTCTTTAAAGCTAAAAATGAAGATTACAAGGTAGAATTGATTCAAGATCTTCCTGAAGATGCTGTAATCTCTTGCTACTCTCAAGGCGATTTCATCGATCTTTGTGCAGGACCTCACGTGGCATCCACTGGTAAGGTGAAAGCTTTCAAATTACAAAGCATTGCAGGTGCATACTGGCGTGGCGATGAAAAAAATAAAATGTTACAACGTATTTACGGTACAGCATTCGAGAAAAAAGAAGAACTGGATGCATACCTTCACATGCTTGAAGAAGCGGCTAAACGAGACCACCGTAAACTTGGTAAAGAACTGGGCTTGTTCGTTATCAAAGAAGAAGGTCCTGGTTTCCCATTCTTCTTGCCAAAAGGCATGGCTCTTCGCAACGAATTAGAAAACTTCTGGCGCGAAGTTCACCATGAATTTGAATACGAAGAAATTCGTACACCAATCATCTTGAACAAACAATTGTGGGAAACATCTGGTCACTGGTTCCATTACCGTGAAAATATGTACACTACAATCATCGACGAAGAAGAATATGCAATTAAACCTATGAACTGCCCAGGCGGTATCTTGGTTTACCAAAACGAAATGCACTCTTACCGTGACTTCCCATTGCGTTACGCTGAACTTGGTTTAGTTCACCGTCATGAATTATCTGGTGCATTACACGGCTTGTTCCGGGTACGTGCTTTCACACAAGACGATGCTCACGTATTCATGTTGCCATCTCAAATGCAATCTGAGTTGATGAAAGTTATCGAATTATTCGACCGCATTTATAGTCAATTTGGCTTGAAATACCATGTGGAATTATCCACTAAACCAGACAATGCTATGGGGGATGATGCGATTTGGGAAGCCGCTACAGAAGCATTGCGTAATGCTATCGAAGCAAAAGGTATTCCATACGTAATTAACCCTGGTGATGGTGCATTCTACGGTCCTAAACTTGACTACCATATTGAAGACTCCTTGGGCCGTACATGGCAATGTGGTACTATCCAATTGGATATGAACTTGCCAGAACGTTTCCAAATTGAATATGTTGGCGAAGATGGTCAAAAACATCGCCCTATTATGATTCACCGTGCATGCTTCGGCTCCATGGAACGTTTTATCGGTATCTTAACTGAACACTATGCAGGTGCATTCCCAACATGGATGGCTCCTGTACAAGTTAAAATCTTGCCTATCTCTGAAAAACACGTTGAATATGCTAAGGACTTGGCAAAACAAATGCACCGCGACTATGTACGTGTGGAAGTAGACGATCGCAGCGAAAAAATCGGTTATAAAATCCGCCAAGCACAAATGGCAAAGGTTCCATATATGCTTGTTGTGGGTGATAAAGAGGTCGAAGAAGGCACAGTTAACGTTCGTAAACACGGTGGCGATGAATTGGGCTCCGTACCATTCGAAGAATTCTTCAATTCTATTAAAACTGAAATTAAAGAACGCAACTAATTATTTACTCTCCTAGTAATTATAATGCTATAAATCCCCCTCACATCTTGCACAATTTAAATTAGTCTGTATAATTTAATAGTGATGAGATTATAAGAGGGGGATTTTGTATTATATTCGCTTTAATTGTTACCTGTGAGTAGCGAAAGGAAATGACTATGAAAGAAGTAAATTCATACGGTTGGAAAGCTGTTATTGGTTCCTCTATTGGCTATGCCATGGATGGGTTTGATCTCTTGATTCTCGGCTTTATGTTGAGCTTAATTTCAGGGGACTTAGGTTTGACCACAGGTCAAGCAGGTTCCCTTGTGACGTGGACCTTGGTAGGTGCTGTAATTGGTGGTTTTATCTTTGGTACCTTGTCAGATAAGTTTGGTCGTGTTCGTGTGTTGACATGGACTATTGTATTATTTGCTGTATTCACTGGTCTATGTGCTTTTGCACAAGGTTATTGGGATCTTCTCATATATCGTACAATTGCCGGCATCGGTCTAGGTGGTGAATTCGGTATTGGTATGGCCTTAGCAGCTGAAGCTTGGCCGGCACAACACCGTGCAAAGGCAACAAGCTATGTTGCCATTGGCTGGCAGTTAGGCGTATTGGCCGCAGCACTGTTAACTCCCGTATTACTTCCTTATATTGGTTGGCGTGGTATGTTCATGGTTGGCATTATTCCTGCCTTTGTGGCCTGGATCTTCCGTGCGAAATTACATGAACCAGAAATCTTTGTTCAAAGTAAAGAAACTAAGGAAAATTCCCATACGAATTCATTCAAGTTATTAGTAAAAGATGTAAGAACTACAAAGACCTCTATAGGTGTTGCTGTTTTAACATCTGTTCAAAACTTTGGTTACTACGGTATTATGATCTGGTTGCCTAACTTCTTGAGTAAGCAATTAGGTTTTTCCCTTACAAAATCGGGTCTGTGGACTGCCGTAACTGTATGTGGTATGATGCTTGGCATTTGGTTATTCGGACGATTGGCTGATAAAATTGGTCGTAAACCAACATTTATCTTGTTCCAAGTATGTGCTGTGGCATCTATTTTGATTTATTCTCAACTATCTGATCCAACAGCTATGCTATTTGCCGGCGCTATTCTAGGGGCCTCTGTAAATGGTATGATGGGTGGGTATGGTGCCTTAATGGCAGAAGCCTATCCAACAAGTGCTCGCGCAACGGCTCAAAATGTATTATTTAACATCGGTCGCGCCGTAGGTGGCTTTAGCCCAATGGTAGTAGGTATGATTATCTCAATGTATTCGTACCAAGTGGCAATTGCATTCTTGGCGATTATCTATGTAATCGATATATTAGCAACCGTATTCTTGATTCCGGAACTAAAAGGTAAGGAATTAGAATAAATAATTGTTTGTAAAAGCTTTACATTGAAAAGAATATAGACGTTTTATATTGAAACTCATATAAAAATCAAGAGGCTCTGTCATAAGACAGAGCCTTTTATAGTATGTTTAATTTAAAATATTAGAATTATTTAGAGTATTTGGTTTATTTAGAATATTTAGATTTATGTAATTCCAATCCAGTGCCAGTATGTAAGTGCAAATACGAGCATCATGATATAGCCGATGATGGTTAATGGAATGCCTGTAGTCATAAATGTTTTTACGTCGAATGTATCTGTTCCGTAAGCTACCATGCCTTGTGGTGAGTTTACTGGTAATACTAAACCGAAGCAGATTGCATATTGCATGAGCATTGTTACGCCAAGTGGATTAAGTCCTTCTGCGGAATGTCCCATAACGATGGATATTACGATAGGAATCATGGCAGACGAGAGAGCTGTAGCTGATGCAAATCCAAGATGGATTAAAATCAGAAAGGCAGCCATAATAGCAATCAAAAGGAACACACTTGCCGTTTCAAGGGAGAAGGCATTTACAAATACCTGTGCGAGCCAAGTAGCAGCTTTTGTTTTAAGTAATACGGAACCAAGTCCTATACCAGCTCCAAACATAACAATCGATCCCCAGTCGATATTTGGCTGTGCAAACTTCCAGTCCATAATACCAATTTTAGGGAAGAAGAATAAGGCAATTGCAATAATTGTAGTTGTTGTAGTATCGATAGAGTGTAGTTTACCCCCTGTGGCCCACAATGCTAATAAACCAATGGAGATGCATAATAGTTTCTTTTCATCAAATGTCATTGGACCGATTTCTTTACGCATTTTAGCGAGTTGTACATCACCGCCAACGAGCTCTTTAAACTCTGGTTTGATAAAAGCTTGCGTTACAAAGTAGGTAATAATAGCCATAATTATGGAGAACGGTGCAGCTGCTGTGAGCCAATCAATCCAACTTACAGATGTATTCATCTGTGTTTGCATAAACCCAACAGCTACAAGGTTTTGAGCAGCTGCTGTTTGAATCATAATATTCCAAAATGTATCTGCTTGTACGGCACCTACCATGAGTAGGGCTGCTACACGGCTTTTACGTTCAATACCTAAGTTTTCGACGATACCGATAATAATTGGGGCCAAACAAGCGATACGAGCTGTTGCACTCGGCACAAAGAAGGCGAGAATAAGTCCTGTAATAATAACACCTAAATAGATGCGGCTAACCTTTGTGCCTACACTAGATAATACGAGCATAGCAATGCGACGATCGAGACCTGTTTTACGCATGGCTACGGAAATAAACATCGCTGCACCTACGAGAATCATCGCAGGGGAAGAATAACCTGAAATAATCAGCTTTAAGGCATTGGCCGTGCCCATAGCTTTCGCTGGCGCTTCTGGATTTGGAGAGAAGCCTAGTAATAAGGCAGTGAGTGCCGTAATCATGGTCGCACTTACCGGATAGGATACAGCCGATGTCATCCACAAGATGATTGCAAAGGCGAGGACACCGATCATACGATGACCACCGGTAGATAATGTTTCTGGCGTAGGCAATAATAAAATACTACCTAGAACAATAAAGGCGAGAATAAGGCCAATATTTTGAACTGTTGTACGAGCCTTTTGCGGAGGCGAACTAGTTGTTACACTCATGATAAAACCCCTTTCAGTTTGTGTAATACCTATTACTGTATAATACCTAGTTAGATAATGTTTAGTTAGATAATGTTTAGTTAAATAATATCTAGTTAGATAATACTTATTTAGATAATACCTATTTAGATAATACCTAGTTAGGTAGAATATATTATATATATTATTGTATCGTATTTTTTCTATAGAATTAATAATTATATTATAGAAATATTGTATACATAAAGGGGGATAGGTGTCAGTAATTATACCTATATACAGAACTTATAATCTCTGTTATACTGTAAGAGTTATAATAATAAATTGCTGAGAGCAACTTAAGATTGTTGTTGACTTTCATTATCTAATTTGTTATTATAATTAAGTAATTTATGAAGCAGAGGCCATCCGCCACTCACCTAATACCAAGAAGTATGAGGTTAATATAGAGAATTCTATTCGGATGGTGTTTGCCGTCCGTTTTTTTTATTCTCTTGGAGGTGAACGCTATTAGCAAGGATACACCACGCATTAATGAAGAGATTCGTGCTCGTGAACTTCGTGTCGTAGGTCCTGAAAACGAACAAATCGGTATTATGTCTGGCCGTGAGGCTTTGGCATTGGCTGAAGAACAGCATCTTGATCTTGTGGAAATTGCGCCTAACGCTAAACCACCAGTAGCTCGCATTATGAACTACGGTAAATATCGTTATGAACAACAAAAACGCGAGAAAGAAGCGAAGAAAAAACAAAAAATCGTAACTTTGAAAGAAGTCAAATTACGTCCACATATTGAAGACCATGACTTTTACGTAAAAATGAAAAACGCATCTAAATTCTTGGGTGAAGGTAACAAAGTAAAAGTAACCATCATGTTCCGCGGTCGTGAACTTTCACATCCAGAACTAGGCATGGCAGTGTTGACACGTTTTGCTGAAGAACTCAAAGAAACGGCGTCTATTGAAAAAGCAGCTAAATTAGAAGGTCGTAACATGACCATGATTTTAGTAAGTAAATAAGGTATTGGGAGGATTATATTATGCCAAAAATTAAAACTCGTCGCGCAGCGGCTAAACGTTTCGCAGTAACTGGTACTGGTGAATTCAAGCGTGCGAAAGCTTTCAAAAGCCACATTCTTGAGAAAAAATCTCCAGCTCGTAAACGTAATTTACGTAAAGCTACATTGGTTGCAAAAGCTGACCACAAACGCGTAGCTAAATGCTTACCATACGCTTAATCGTTAACTATTAGATCGATACATCGTAATTTAGGAGGAATATACAATGGCAAGAGTGAAAAAGGGCGTTACAGCTCATGCACGTCATAAAAAGATTTTAAAATTAGCTAAAGGTTACCGCGGTACACGTTCCCGTTTGTTCAAAAAAGCTAACGAAACAGTAATGAAAGCGTTGTACTACGCTCGTCGTGACCGTCGTGCGAAAAAACGCGAATTCCGTCAATTGTGGATCGCTCGTATCAACGCAGCGGCTCGCATCAACGGTACAACTTACAGTCGTTTCATCGCTGGTTTAGCTAAAGCAGGCGTTGAAGTAAACCGTAAAATGTTGGCTGACTTGGCAGTTAACGATGCAGCAGCATTCGCTAAACTTGTTGAAGTAGCTAAAAACGCTTAATAGCATAATCATATACATTGAGGACTCTCTTTGGAGGGTCCTTTTTTATGTGGTGAAAGTAATAGATTATCAATAACTTTTATAATATGATATTCTATACATAGAATGTGTGTGATAAATATTAAAAGAGGGGAATTAAAATAATGAAAAAATTATTTTCTATGTTATTGTTAGTATGTATAGTAATACCATTACAGATCCAAGCTATATCGATGGAAGCAATTAAAAATGATAAGAACAATGTTCCTATTCTTACAGGAAAAAATGCTATTACGTATTTTGTAGATAAAAGTTCCATTAAAAGAGTAGAAGAGAATGAGTTTATTTATAAAGCACAGGCCGTTGTATATGAGGTTGAAAATAATAATAGTCGTAGAACTAACTCATATATTCACAAGGTTTTAGTTACTTATCGTTATGATATAAACCATTCTGTAGCCAGCGTATTACGTACTCCACAGTATGCACAAGACTATTCACTTCTCATATATGCTAAACAGGCCAGCTCTGGTATGAAATTAACAATAAATAGTGTGGAAGATTTTAATTATGAAGGTGTGGCTTTAGGGAATTTCGGTAATATTCCAGAACAATACGTTGATGTAGCTTTGCATGATCCTAAATATGTTGTAGGTAACTATATCTTTAAAGAAGCTTATGGTACAACTTTTGAAAATATGACTCTTCATAAGAAATAAGATAAATGAGTTTATGGAAGTAGCTAAAAACGCTTAATAGCATAATAATACAGATTAAGGACTCTCTTTGGAGGGTCCTTTTTGTATGGTGAAAGTATGATATAGCTACATTTATATTTTAGTGTAAAATACTAAATCGTTTTAGCTGTTTTATAAAGTGAAATAAACTATCAAAAAAGTAAAATATAAAAGAGGAGTTTTATTATAGCTTGTAGAACTAACATAGTAATAAACCTATTTAAGGTGCTTGTAAAAGGAGACATTATTATGGGAATCTTTAAAAAGCTATGTATGACCTCTATGTTAGGTGTTATGTTAACTGTACCAACGTATGCAACTGTTGTTACAGGCAGTCAATCAGATGTAAATTTAGATTTAAAGTATCCTTTAGTTTATACAGATCATGCTTATGCTCAAAGAGTTATTAATACAGATATTGCAAATTATGTACTCGAAGCAAAGGATATGTATTACAACCAACATATTTATCAAGTTTCTCAAAACTATAAGGTTACCTATGAGGATAGTCAAGTTGTTTCAATCCTACTAACTACCTATTATTACTACGCCGGAGCTGCTCATGGTATGTATAATACAAGAGGTCTTGTATATAATAAAGTAACAGGTCAACGCATTCCATTATATAACTATATAAAAATTGCGAATGCAGCACAATTGGATAACGGCTTACGATCCCATGTATTAAGTTATTATACAGGTAATCATACAAAGAGCTATATTCCAAATGGATGGAGTGTAAAATATGTAACCGATAACTATTGCTTACGCGGTAAGGGGAACATTGATCTAGTTTACCAACCATATGAACTAGGACCGTACGCAGCTGGTAATACCTATATTGGTTTTACACCAAAAGCCATTGAATACTTTAACCGCATGAACTCCTAATACAAGTGTAGCTTTAAATTGTGTCTTATCAGTACATTGATGCATTAAATAGTATTCTTGTTATAAACTCTATAAAAGCCTATAGTACATATACAGTACTATAGGCTTTTAGTGTACTTATCATATTATCTTCTATATCCGCCGCATCCTCTTGTATTAGAGTTTGGACCGCAATAACTTTGGCTAGTATTGTTACAAACTGTATTGTTATTATTACAGTTGTATTGAGCGTTTGTATTACAATTGTATTGAGTATCTGCATTACATTTATACTGAGCATTGGTATTGCAATTTGCTTGTGATCCATTGCATACATAATCATAAGCAAATCCCGTAGATACAGCAGCAGTCACGGCTAAAAAGGTCATGACGAGCATACGTTTTGTAAATCTCATATGTATCATCTCCTTAATTCTATACTTATATTGTACTACTATAAGTCAAATAAAATATGATATTCTATACATATATACTATTTGAGAGACATTATGTGAAAGGATGAGAGTCTATTATGAAACGTATATTGATGGCTGCACTATGCTTAAGCTGTGTTACGTTAGGAAGTCATGCGATTGATATTAATATACCAGGTGCGGATCCTACAATATCAAAGGATGCATATCAAAATTATCGCAAGACTGATTTAGATGTACACAAGATGGAACGTGAGGTTGAAGCAGAGATAAAAGATTATATGCCCAAAGCAGTGGTAGGTAATGGTGATATAGATTTAGATAAGGTAATTTATTCAAATCGTGAGTTAAACCATTCACTAAATTTTTCTTCAACAGTATTTATTTTAAAGGAGGATGGGGCAAATATAAAATTTACTATGCCATATCCAAGTAGGTATGGTAATACTGAAAAAATTTCAGATGGCACCTCTGCGTTCAAACAGGCAATGATTATGAGTCCTAATGGGATTATGGCCTATGAATTACGACATCAACCAGCTGGAAATAATTGGGAAGATAGTAAGATTCCATATAACAAGTTGACTATTGATGATATGAAATCTATTGCAGAGAAAACAGCTGGAGTGTATAAAGCGCCTAATCCTTCATTATATGCTGATAAATTTATGTATCCTACTATAGAAAAAGCTACATGGGATGTAACATATGCTAAGGGGACGCCGATGGTAGGGAGTATCAATTTTACAATGAAGGATACACCTACAATTTCCTATCATATCGGTTACAATTTGACACCTAAAAAACAGTTCAATTCATTGGAGAAACAAGGTGTAGATAAGACTAAAGAGATTATAATGTCACCTTTGGTAAACTATGTTCTACCATCTATTGAGCCAGCTAAGGATATCCTTTCTAAAAGTAAGACATTAAAAATTAATGATTTTACATTTTTAACACTAAAAACAAGTAAAATGGTACGGGTAGATAAAAGCGATTCGTATATGTACATACATGATAGCGATCATTATAAAGAGGGGATTATGGTGATGCCAATAGCAGATACTGATATGCAGCATCTAGAGAATATATTCCCAAAAGTTGTACGAAGTATCATTATGTCTGATAAATATTCAATGCGACAACCAATTCAATTTGCTACCGTATGGAATGATGCTATGCCATCTGTATACTTGCAAATTAAGCGCCCTAAAACAACTTTGTATATGTTAGTATCTCATGACAAACAATTTGTATATACGCACTTTATTATATCTAATAATAGTAATCTATTGGTAAAAGACTATCGTGATATTGTGCAATATGTGGATACTAATAACAATAAGGACTACTATAATACATTCCAAAGTGGACTAGGGGCTAAGATGCCAAAAGAAATGGTTACTTATGATATTAAGAATACTAAGTAAAAAATATTTTGTTTATCAGTAAGGAGAAACTATGCGATATTATAAATTTTTACTATTATCAATATTTTTGATTTTATGTAGTTTTACAGTATTAGCTGTAGATGCATTTACTATGCAAGGATCATGGATATCTAAGAGTGGTTATTATTTGCATGTAGACACTCATCATTTAGGCAAAGCAAATTATACTATTAAAGATATAA
The DNA here is from genome assembly GCA_959601155.1 of Veillonella parvula. Taxonomy (GTDB): domain Bacteria; phylum Bacillota; class Negativicutes; order Veillonellales; family Veillonellaceae; genus Veillonella; species Veillonella parvula_R. The sequence continues at coordinate 243,268 of CAUGOU010000002.1, forward strand.
ATCATATAGACGGGAAAACTTATATCAGAGTTTCTTTGTTTGGTGGGAGATATATTGATCAAATTACTATAGCAGATGATAATCCTAATTATATGATTATTGAGAATGAATCTACTCATACTTTTGCAGAGTATTCTAGAATATAATAATGTAAAATTTATTTGAATGAATCAAGGTGGGGAAATTAAAATGAGAAAGTTTTTATTAATGTTACTAGCTATCTGCATAACAACTTTTAGTTGTCAAGCAAGAACATCTGAGCTAGTTGGTAAAGGGGAGGGATATGGTCCTTACAATGGTTGGGTTGTTGCAGATATGTCTATGAATGATGGTGTTGTATCTGAAGTTGCAGCATATTCTATGCACACATTTAAGGATTATGGGTTAGTCCCTGTGGCCTATTGTTCATCTGGAGGAAGTCATTTAGGTACTTACTATCTGTTTTATGTAAATCCATATCATGATACATTAATTATTGGGAGAGAAGCTGGTGTAGCTTCTCATGTTAATCCGTTTGTTGCAGAATCTAAACCATTTGATAAAACGGGTGAGTTTATTCGCTATACAGATATGCAATCTAATCAGGATCTATATAGAAAGATAATTGATGTAGCTAAGACTGAATTTAGTAAATATCAACAAATGACGAAATAAAATTGCATTTTAAAAAATTACAAAAATATAATTGCTTTTATATAAATTACACTGTATACTTAAGTTAAAAGTTATACAGTGTAATTTTTTTACATGCAAAAATAAAAATAAAATGAAAATTATCTTTAAGGAAGAGGTGATCTAGTGTATATTAAAGATATATTTCATAGTAATACAGGAGTATCACAATATCGACTAGAGGAAAGTACTAGTAAAAATGCAGTGTTGTATACAATGTATGGACAGAACGAATTATATGAAGACTTAACGGGTGTACCTGGACCTATGAGTGATAGGAAGCAGATTCGTACAGAGTATAAAGGTTCTACTCTTAAAGCCGGCGATTTAATATTTAGTACAATATCTGGCATGGCTACAATTGTTACTACAGATCATGAAGGATACCTTTTCACTCAAAACTATGTTCGAATGGAACCTTTAAATACGCCAATAGATAAAAAGTTTATGGCTTATTTGATTAATGAGAATCCTAAAATAAAAAAGCAGTTCAAACAAAACTTACAGGGAAGTCAGGTTGTACGATATAGTCTTAGCTTATTAAAAGAAATACAGTTACCAAAACTACCATCAATTGAAATGCAACGTATTATGGGGGATATTTATTTTAAACAATTACGACTAAGAGCATTAAAGCAGCGGGTGGCAGATAACACATATCGTCAAGCAATTATTACGTTACAGGGAGTAAACTAATATGACAGAGCTAGAATTTGAAAATAAATTAATTGAGCAATTATCAACTGGGATTGTGACTAACGCAGCTAACTCTAATCAAATAGGTGATACGATTGATGCTTATGGTAATATGAAAGTTTATAAAAGTAAACTTTGGAAATATGAACCAACCATAAAAACAACAGAGGCTCTTTGGGAGAATTTCCGCAAGATTTTATATCAATTGAATCAAAATCAATTGACACAACCATTAAGTGATACGGAATTTAAACAAGTTCAAAAGGTAATTAATGAACTGTATACGCCATATCAAGCAGGACAATTCCTATATGGTATTAATGGCGTATCCCAAGTAGAGATCGATCTAGATGATGGTCGTCATGTATTTTTAACCGTATTTGATCAAAAACAAATCGGGGCAGGTAATACTGTTTATCAAGTAGTTAGCCAAGTTAAGAGAGAACCACAAATTGCAGGTCGCCCAGAACGTCGTTTTGATACAACACTACTCATTAATGGTTTGCCAATTATTCAAATTGAAGAAAAATCTGTAAAACATTCTGTAGATGAAGCATTAAATCAAATGCATCAATATATTCAGGAAAAACAGTACAGTGATATTTTCTCAACCGTTCAAATTCTAGTCGCAATGACTCCAAATCGCATTAAATATATGGCGAATACAACGGCCGATTTGTTTAATAAAGACTTTGCTTTTGAGTGGCAAAATCCTAATGATAATAAGGTTGTTCGCAATTGGACTACCTTTGCAGATATGTTTCTTAGCATACCAATGGCACATCAAATGTCTACATTGTTTACTATTCTTGATGGTACTAAGAATAAACAAATGCTTAAGGTTATGCGCCCTTACCAAGTATATGCCACAAAAGCAGTTTTAAATGAATTAAAACGCGCTGATTTCGATTTACCAATTAATAAGTTAGGTTATGTTTGGCATACAACAGGATCTGGTAAAACGATTACTAGTTTCAAAACTGCATGGTTGGCGAGTCGTATGCCAAATGTAGATAAGGTAGTATTCGTAGTTGACCGTATAGCGTTAACGAAACAAACTGAAGCAAATTATAAGGCCTATGACCCTGAAGGTTCTATTGATATTGATGGTAAACAATTTGATACCGTTGGTGGAACAGAAAATACTTCAGCGTTAAAGAAAAAATTAAATGAAAAAGGGTATGGCATCATTGTTACTTCTGTACAAAAACTAAATACTCTCATTAATCGTAAAGACTTTGTGGTACCTAAGAAAAACTTTGTGTTTATTGTCGATGAGGCACATAGGTCTACCGGTGGTGAAAGCTTTGAAGATTTACAAAAAGTATTTAAAGGTGCTGCTTGGGTTGGCTATACAGGAACCCCTATGTTTGATAAGGTGGTTGGCAAAAAAGGTACTAAAACACATGAAGTTTTTGGTAAGTTGTTACATGCATATACCATTCGAGAAGCTATTGCAGATAAAAATGTATTAGGTTTCAAGGTAGATTTCGAAACTACAATTGCAGAAGACAAAATGAAACTAGAATACTTACCAAAGTTCTATAAAGAGAAATATCCTAATTGGAATGAGTTCGATATTGAACGAAAGATCGCTAACCTTACTGATGATGATATGGATGATATGATAGAACCAAGTTTCTATGATAATAATCTTGATCACGTAAAATTGGTTGTAGAAGACATCTTTAAAAATTGGAGAAATCGTTCTAATGATGGTGCTTATAACGCAATGCTTACTACACATGTAGGTGGTAATAGAGCAAGCACACCAATGGCCTTAATGTACTTTGATGAATTTGAACGAGTGAATCAAGAACGTGAGGAGCAAGGGTTACCTACATTAAAAGTAGGTATAACTTTCAGCATGAGTACCAATAATAGTGATAACCAATTAACTACCAATAATGGTCTATTACGTGCCATGAAACATTATAATAAAATGTTTGGTACTAGTTTTGGACTAGATGATGTATCTGGTTATACTCAAGATTTAACAACTCGTTTAAATCGTACCGCACAAGATGGACAATATTTAGATCTTGTTATCGTTGTAGATCAACTTTTGACTGGTTTTGATGCACCGCAGCTAAATACACTTTACGTAGATCGTACATTGAAGGATGCAATGCTAATTCAGGCGTATTCTAGAACAAATCGTATTGCCGATAATCAAGGAAAACCGTGGGGCCGTATAGTCAATTACAGATGGCCAGCTAAAAACGAAGAACTCATGAACCGAGCTTTAAGTATTTATGCGAATAAACACTCTGCTGATGTACAAGATACATTAGTAGATACAAAGGCGTTAGTTGATACTGGTGTTTTAGCGAAACCTTTTAAAGAACAATTTGAAGAAGTAAAACAAGTGGTAGATCGTCTTGCAGATATGACGGATAACTTTACAGAAGTTCCTGCTAGTGAAGCTAAGCAAGAAGAAATGTTTAATCTTATGCGTACATATAGTGCTGGAATGTCGAAGCTAAAACAATATGATCCAGATGTTGTTAATGGAGAAGACATCGGTTTTGACTATGATAATCCAGATGAACTTGTTACCTTGCTAGGGATGACACCTGAACAAGAAGAAATGTTAACCACATCTCTGTATAACGATTTGAAAGAGCGTATTGCTGAAAATCATGATGTACCGGTTGCTCAAATTGAACTACGCATGATACATGTAAAACAAATTAGTGTTAACTATGACTATCTCACTGAATTGATAGAAGCATTAATGAATGCTGTTCATGAAAAACGTATGGATGCAGCTGCAGATTATCGTGAAAAAATTAATGACTTTGCAATGGCTTTAGATGATCGCCAATATGCAAAACAAATTAATAATGCGGCTGATGCAATTTATAAAGGTACGTATCCTCCAGAAGGAAAGACTATTCAATATCCTGTAAAGTTAACTAGTTTGGAAGTCATTGAAGATGTAAATACTATGATTATGAAAGATGATATTTTTGATTTCCGCTTAAAATGGGGAATCATTGATGTTATCAGTAATGACGAAATATTAGATCTATTTTCTCGACATACGGCTGGCAAACAGGATTTGGATAGTACTGGTAGAATTAGTAAATTAAAGAAAGATGCACGTGCGGAATACCAAGCAAAAGCACAAGATACGGATATTGTAAGTCTTAATAAAATCAAATATGGTAATGAACTTGTAGCAGCTTTATATAAATTTGCAGATTTTTATGTTAATGAAAGGTAGTGTTGTTGTGATAAAAGGAAAGGGAGGTTATGATGAGTAAAGAAAAACGGAGAGTACCTAAATTACGATTTCCTGGATTTACTGAAGATTGGGAACAGCGTAAGGCCGATTATATTTTCAAATCTGTAACAGAAAAAGGTTAT
>CAUGOU010000003.1:0-173550 GCA_959601155.1 Veillonella parvula
AAAATAAAAAAATACCAAGAAATTTAGTGTCTTACAAACCTAAATTTCTTGGTATATCTTATAAGTTAAACGAACTATAGGATGCGGTAAAACCGCATTCTATTACAGCCTTTTTTAATTTTTAGATTACATTAAGGATTTAAGTACATCCAATACTTCTTGAGGTAATTCGTTTTTATGACCTTTAAGTTTTTCTACATAATCATAACGGAACTCAAAAGCTTGGTGCAATTGGTGATGATACTCGCGCACTTCGAATGGAGGTTCAAATCCAGGAACCTCTACATAGGAAAGGTTTTCGTATTCACAGAATGGTTTAAATTCTAATGTACCTTCTACTAAACGTTCTAATAAATCAAGAGTAACTTCTTTAGGAATTTTATTTTCCAAGAAGAAACCTGTGTTCATAATGTAGCATTCTACGCCACATTTGGAGAATAATTTTTTGTAGCTTTCATAATCACGAACTAATGGATATGTACGGAATGGATTTGCATATGGTTCGATAACAAGCGCATTTGGATCGACGTGAGCATCAAGTTTTTCTGCTGTAGAACGACGAGTCGCAAGGGTTGCACCCATTGTAGAAGCCAATACAGGATCGGAAATCTTAAGGATTGGTGGCAATGTTTTATCTTTCATAAGCCATACAATCGCATTAACAGGTTCACCTACGTAGTTTACGCGGTTATCTGTCCAGAATTGAGATTTAATAGCACGTCCATTGCTATTACGCACATCTTCGGCCAATACAACCTTGCGACCATCTTCATCCATTGTTACACCTACGTTTTGTAGTGTTAACAAGAATTCATTAGCAGGATGTTCCACAGGATAATCTTGCATTTTATCGAAGTATGTAGGTTCAAGAGCAATAGAACTCAAATCGTTTGTATTGATAACATACGCATCGTCATGCAAGATAGAAATATCATATCGACCACCATGTTTTTCATGAGTCAATGTGGATTTACCGGAACCGGACAAACCGAATACACCGATAGTATATGTTTTACCACCTTCAAGGTTGTAACGTTTCATACCGCCGTGGCATGCAACATAATCAAAGCGATTTGCCAAGGACCACGCAAGTGTAAGCGTACCTTTTTTATGCTCCCCGAAATAGCGCATACCAAGGATCATGGCACAGTTATGAGCAGGATCGAAAATGGCAAGACCACCTGGATGACCTGGCACAACATAGTCAGGATCAGAGTAAATATAGATATCGCCTTCCGGAATGTCCACACTATCGTTGTAGAACTCTTTTACAGCCGCATCAAAGAACTTAAAGTTCATAAGCCAAGAATACAAAATAGACGCGTGATCTTTTGGAATCATCAAATGAGCACGAGCTGTGAATTTTTTATCAAGACCAACGATAGATTCCGCAGAAATCCACTCTTTATTGCGGCTATCATATACTGCGTCACGTGCAATGTTAGCGAGTTCAACTTCATCTATGCCTTCATCGCCAATAATGCGGCGAGCTTTAGCATAACGGCCAGTAGTTTTACCATCGTTTGTAACAAGAACCTTTGCATCAGCTGGCAAACCTTGCTCTAAAGGTTTAAATACTGGCATATCGAGGACGATAACACCTGGCTCTTCAGAGGCTAATTGATACGCTTGTGCCACAGATGTTACAGGAGTTACATTGTTCCCATAGAATGCAGTTTCAATTGTACTGCGCATCATAGAAAATAATGGGTTTGTTTTGATTTCACTTTGCTTCCAAACGCGTCTTGTCGACATAGTATCTAGATCCTCACCTTTAAATATATTAGTAATTTCTCTTGTAAAAGTAATGTTGTACATGAAAACACTGCTAAGGCAAATACTTTCATTATTTTCTATTTTACCCTTTTCAATCAAATTTGTATACATAAAACAAATGATTTATAGGAAATTAATGTATGTTTATTTTGAATTAGTGCAACACATTTGTAATGTAATAAATTAATACCTAGCGGCATAAAACTATTAGTATGCAATGGAACACCTTAAAAACTAGACGTAGTTACAAAGTAACTAGTTATATTTACAAATCAACTAGTCAAATAGCAAAACGAAAAAGAGGCAAGGTCCTAAGCACTTGCCTCTTTCACGTTTAAAAAATGCAATTATTTCTTATCTTTATTGATAAATGCATCGATTTTACTAATTAGATCATCTACCTCAAAATCGCCGCGCTCTGCCATCATCTTAATTGTTGCCACCTTGGCCATTACTTTTACCATAGGTGTTTTTAATTTCTCAAATTTAGGATTCAAAGAAATCAAATGATCTACAATATCTGGACGATGTTTAATTAAATTAGACAATGTTGTTTTTGCATCGATGTGGAATCGACCATCTGCATCAGTTGTTAATGGTTCTTCTTCTACCTCTTCTGCTGCCTCTTGAGCCAAGGATTTTTCTTTACCACCATCGCCTACAAAATCAGTTTTATCCCAAGTCAACAATGTACGAGAACCCTCAAGTTCACGGATATGAGTACAGTCTTGCATCATTTCCAATACGCCGCGGAATTTACCATTTTCATCGCGCACCGCTGTGTAGATAACATAGATGAACAAGCCTGGTTTATTGATCCAGAATTCCGCTTGGCTTTGTTCGCCAGAACGGAACTTCTCTACGATTTCCTCTACTATATGAACAGATTTTGCGGGGTGACAATTCTTCACCTCACGGCCGATAACGTTCGCACTGCGAGGGAAAATACGATGTGCCGTATCGCTGTAGAACTTAACTAGTTCATTTTCATCTACATAGGATAAATCTACCGGTAAATGACGGAACAACAAATTAATTTGCTCTAATGTCAATTTACCCGTTGCCACATCGAGGACTGCATCCTTACCAGTGGGCGCACCACCAACAGGGCCTACATATTTAGATAGCAAGCCCGCTAAATCATTTAAAAATTCGTTAGATACAGCATCACCTTGAGCTGAATTATTGCCATTCAATTGCGCCGCAGAATCATTAATACCTGGCACTACATATAAACCTGGCGCATTGATGATAGCATAACCAATTTCATGGTCATTTTTACTCATCCGCACAAACTCTTCGTCACTCAACAATTTATAAGATGTTGGCAATAAGACTTCTAGTTCTTTAGAATTCAAATCTCGTAATTTTGCCAAAGTTTCTGGCACAGATGCTAGGAATTCTTCGTATTTATCTTCCCGAAGCAATGCGTAGGATGCAGAGATAGCATCGCGCACAGCATCATCAAAGGTCCACATAATGCGCGTTGGACGATCAAAGCCGTGGTCCTCAAGCATCGGATAGAGTTGATTTTGCTTACGAGATAGATGAGTTCTCCACTCTGCTAAGGAATCAAAAATACCGAGCCACGGATTTTTGATAAACTTCTCTTGTTTCAACAATTCGTCTGCTTCAAGGGCTACCTTTTCAACAGCGTTGATTTCTTCCAAGTACGCCCACAACGGATGGTTCTCAGGATACTCATTTTCAGCACGCACCAAAACGCCATCAAATAGATCTAAAAGATCATCCATTTTCTCTAGGATTTCTTCGTCCTTGTAAACACCTTTCAAACTTTGCTCTGCGTAGGCAAACTCATCAGGTGTACAAGTACCTAATTTCTCTTTTAAAATGCGATTGCCCTCTTCTAAGGACAATTTACCATCTAAATAATCTTCTTTAATGGACACAATAATTCTGTAACGTTCATTGTTAATATCTAGCTTTTGTTTTAATGGATTCATATGCTTATACCTCCACGGGCTAATCTATAATTATATTTTTATTATATCATTTTGAAAGTAATTTTCAGTTGCTATAGATACAATTTTGATTTATTTTTAAAAATTTACACATCCAATATTATGAAAAAGAATAACCTTACTTTATTTTTAGAATATTTTGGCATACAAAAACTGCACTTCAAAAATTGTATCCAATTTTGGGAGTGCAGTTCTATATGAGTGTCTTTGATTAGTTTTTAAAATCAATATATTCAGTTTTAGAAGATGCTACAGGTTTACCATTGGAATCTGTGGCAGGACTAAATCTCCATTTAGAAATAGTATCAACAATGGCTGCATCAAGAGCACTAGAGCCGCTAGATGAGACAACTTCAACGTCCCCTACAGAACCATCTTCCTTGATGGTAAAACGTATATCCGCACCATGAGCTGATTCACCATAGGCGGCAAGCAGAGCTCGGTCAATAGGTGGTGTAGCTATAGCTACTGGTGGATCATATGGAGCTGCCAACACAGAAGCTACCATACTCATTACAAACAATGAGCTTAAGATAATACAACGCAACACTTTATTCATCGTTTTCTCCTTATTTAGCTTTCACAGCTTGCTTAGGCAGAGTAATTGTCATCCCAATAATGGATTCGTGTGCCTTTTGATCTGTGCCAATAGCAGGGGTAAACTTCCACTGCAAAATTGCTTTTTTTACTGCTTCATCAACAGGAGCATATCCAGAAGAGCGCTCTACGAAAACATTTTTAACATTACCTTTTTTATCAATCAAGAAGCGTACGCGCATATCAGGCGCTACCGTAGCGGTTTGTGGGATCTCAGGCAACTCAGGTTTTACAATAGTAACCTCTCTTGGAGATTCTAAAAACTTCGCCGCATCAGCTGTATAATCACCTAACATGCCGAAAGATGCAACAAGTACAGCTGCAGCAGCGTATCGGAATAATTTATTCATAAGAAGCCTCCTTATTAACCTTTTATCTATGCATAATATCATACTAAATAAAGATGAATATTAAAAGAATAAATTCTTATTGATAAAATTTCTCATTTATGATATATTGAATTCAAGATAACTGTTCGGACTCACATATCTAGTTGATATGATAAAAAACTACACAAAGGAGGTTCATCATGAGACGTAGAAAGCGTATTCAAATGAAGGTCATGATGGTACTTGGTATCGTTGCCCTCGTTGGGCCTAACCATCTACAAGCACTTATTCCCTAGATTATTTTGACCTTAGCAGAAGACCGTATAACTGCCAATAGCCGCTACGTTAGTAGCGGCTATTTTTCTGTTTAAATTCAGAGAAATATTCTTCTTCAAATTAATTCATTATTAAAGCAAAATATTTCCCTCAACCAAGATCGTTATAGTTTTTAAATTTAGTATCTATAAAAAGGAGGTTTATTATGAAATTCAATCGAATCTTATTAGTCGTCGTATCATTAGCACTTATATTATTTGCCCTTGCAGGCTGCGGAAAAGACACAGCCCAAGATAGTCAGAAAAAACTTAATGTCGTAGCTACAACGACGATGTTAACGGATTTAGTAAAAGAAATCGGCGGAGACCATGTAACCGTACAAGGTCTCATGGGACCTGGTGTAGACCCTCACTTATATCAAGCGAGTGCAGGCGATGTAACAGCTATGTCTAAGGCGGATGTTGTAGTATATAACGGCATTCACTTGGAAGGTAAAATGGGTTCTATTTTCGATAATCTAACAAAACAAAATAAAGCGACCATCCGCGTATCTGATGCTATTGATCCAGCTACATTGCTCGACTTTGACGAAGAAGATGGGGTAAAAACAAAAGATCCTCACATTTGGTTCGATGTAGCTAACTGGAAACTGGCAGCAAAAGCAGTATACGAAGGTCTTGCTAAAGCCGATCCGGCTCATAAAGAAGATTACAAAAAACGCTATGACGCATATCTTACTAAATTAGATGAAACTGATGCGTACGTTAAAGCTCAAGCAGAATCAATTCCGAAAGAATCTCGCGTACTTGTAACAGCACATGATGCATTCCAATACTTCGCTCGCGCTTATGGCTTTGAAGTAAAAGGTTTGCAAGGTGTAAGTACTGCTACAGAAGCAGGAACACAAGATGTGAATGAACTGGTTCAATATATCGTAGACCACAAAATTAAAGCGATTTTCGTAGAGTCTTCTGTACCACATAAAACAATTGAAGCCGTTCAAGAAGCAGCTAAGGCTAAAGGCTGGAATGTTGCCATCGGTGGCGAATTATATTCCGACTCTCTCGGCTCCGAAGGCACTGAAGGCGGTACATATATCGGCATGGTAAAAGCCAATATTGATACAATTACCAAAGCACTTAAATAAAGGAGGTTTCCATGGAATGGGCCGTTGAAGTTGAAGATATGACCGTAGCATATACGACAAAACCCGTATTATGGGACGTAGATATGAAGGTACCCATCGGTTCCTTAGCGGCCATTGTCGGTCCTAATGGTGCCGGTAAGTCCACATTATTAAAGGCTATGCTCGGCCTACTAACAGTTATCTCAGGAAGTGTAAAATTTTATATCGAACACCACTTAGCGATGGACAAAAACGATTACAAGAAAATCGCCTACGTCCCTCAAAGTGGTAGCGTAGACTGGGACTTTCCCACTACCGTACTAGATGTAGTACTCATGGGTCGTTATGGTCATCTAGGTTGGTTCAAGAGACCTAGCAAAAAGGATAAGGAACTAGCCCTCTCTATGATTGAAAAAATGGGTATGAGCGACTATGTGGATCGACAAATTCGCCAGCTTTCAGGGGGACAACAACAACGCGTCTTCCTCGCAAGAGCCCTCGTCCAAGAGGCAGATATTTACCTCATGGACGAACCCTTCAAGGGCGTCGATAAAACCACAGAGCATGCTATTATTTCACTTTTACAAGAAATGAAAGCTCGAGGCAAAACGGTTATCGTCGTGCACCACGACCTGAATACGGTGCCCCAATATTTCGATTGGGTAACGATGGTAAACAAACAAACTATCGCTTATGGTCCTGTAGCAGATACATTTACGGACGAAGCTATTGAGCGCACCTACAGCAAGGGGAGGATTGTATGACCATACTCCAATCCTATACGACACAGATGGTACTGCTCGGCACGGCTCTATTAGGCCTCGCTAGCGGTATCGCTGGCACCTTTGCGGTACTTCGCAAGGAAAGCCTCATCGGTGACGGCCTATCTCATGCAGCACTGCCCGGTGTGGTCATAGCCTTTTTGCTGACAGGCATCAAAGATATCGAGGTTCTCATCTTGGGCGCCGCCCTATCCTCTATCACTGCGGCTTGGCTTATTACCATTACCGTAGAAAACAGCAAAATCAAATTTGATGGCGCTTTAGCTACCATACTCTCCGCCTTCTTTGGTCTCGGTATGGTATTGCTCACCTATGTACAAAGCTTAAACGATGCTGGTCAGGCGGGGCTTTCAAAATTCATATTTGGACAGGCAGCCACCATATTGGCGCGCGATGTGTACATTACATCTGCAGCAGCGCTCATCATCATCGTGTTAACCGCACTATTCTGGAAGGAGCTAAAACTCATTTCCTTCGATGTGGAATACGCCAAAACACTACAAATTCCCGTCACTTTCACCCTTATTTTATATCGTTCACTATTAATCATGACCATCATTATCGGCATTCAATCGGTAGGCGCTATCTTGATTAGCTCTCTCCTCATTGCACCCGCCGTTGGGGCAAGACAGTGGACGAATAAACTGGGCACCATGTGTATATTAGCAGGATTTTTCGGCATGATATCTGCCATCGGCGGTACTATCTGGAGTACATCGATCCCAAAATTACCGACAGGTCCAGCTATCATCGTCATTTTATCGATTCTCGTATTACTGAGTCTCATCTTTGCTCCTAACAGAGGTATGCTCTGGCAGTTCCGCAAAAATAGACAGTCAAAGCACGCATTATTGTTAGAAACCACAAGGGCTCCCAAATCCAAGGCACAGCAAAGTATTTACGTAGCAGAGGACGCACAACCTCGCATAGGAGGTGCCCCATGACAGTTCATACAGAGATATTGCTCATTGCCATTGCGGTATCCATCGCATGTGCCATCCCTGGGGTCTTCCTCGTATTGCGTCGCATGTCCATGATGGCCGATGCCATTACACACACCGTATTCCTCGGCATCGTGCTTGCTTTCTTTATGACGGAAGATTTAAACTCTCCATTTCTACTCGTCGGGGCTACCTTGGTTGGTGTAGGCACCGTATGGCTTACGGAAATGATACACAATACGGGGCTTGTCAACGAAGATGCGTCTATCGGCATCATCTTCCCTCTTCTATTCTCTATCGCCATCATTCTAGTCAGCCTATACAGTGGTAACGCTCATCTCGATGTAGATACCGCATTACTCGGCGAAATAGCCTTTGCCCCTTTTGATCGATGGATTGTGAACGGCACCGACTTGGGGCCTGTATCGCTATGGATTTCTCTAGGCGTGGCGCTCATCAATTTAATTTTAGTCATGCTGTTCTACAAAGAATTGCAATTATCTACCTTTGATCCCCTACTAGCGGGACTCTTCGGCTTTATGCCAGCCCTCATCCACTATGTACTCATGACCATGGTATCCCTCACCGTTGTGGCCTCGTTCCAAGCGGTAGGCGCCATTCTCGTTATCGGCCTCATGATTGGGCCTGCGGTCATCGCTTATTTATGGACGGACTCTGTGAAAGCCATGCTTACTAGCAGTATCATCATCGGTATTATCTGTGCCGTCGTCGGTACGGAAGTAGCTTTCACCATGGATGTATCCATCGCTGGTTCCATTGCAACCACCATCGGTATCGCACTGATTATCGCTGTTATTGCAACACCGAAGACAGGCTATATCGCCACATACCGCCGTCAACGTCACTTACGTCGCCATTATCGGGAAACGATGATGCTATGCCATATTTATACTCATATGGATACACCTATCGCGCACGTTGAAAACGGCATCGGTACCATTCATGAACATTTGAACTGGAGGCCTGATTATACTCATCAAGCTGCTTCACAGCTAAAGAAACAAGGTCTATTATATGTGACAAATGGACACTACGTGCTTACTGATAAGGGTATAGCACAGGTTAAAGAGATTATTTAAATACAATACCAATACTTTTCCCAACAAAAAGAAGCTGAAATCAATGCTGCTCTGCAAAGATTTCAGCTTCTTTTATTTTTAACTAATAGTCTTACATCCTATTAATAACTGGATTCACGTCAATGACTATCTATAACAAATAGTACCAACACTATAATAGATCAGTGCAATCACAAAGAATCCTATTAATTAATAATAGCTTCTAATGGAATTACATGAGGTAGCCCATTGTCATCCATATAAATTTTCGTTTTAACACGATATACATCTTCCATCATGGCTTCTGTAAAGATGTCTTTCGGCGCACCTTGAGCGTATACTGTACCCGCTTTAAGCACGATGATTTCATCTGCGAACATAGCCGCCAGATCAAGATGATGCAATGTTACGAGTTTCCTCTACAATTCAAGGCGCATTTGGTACCATTTAGCACCGCCATGATCCGACGTTGACGCCCCTTCATTTACAAAACCAAACTTGGCATAATAAGGTATCTTTTCTTTCTTACAGGTTAGAATTACGCCATTTCGCATTTCCTCTCTCGCAAGGTCGATAAACGCCCCAATTAACTGACCACCTACACCGCGATTTCGATATTCTGGCATTGTATTTAAGCCAAATATCATCTGCCATGCGCCGTTAGGGTTATGTAACGAAGCATCACCGAACATCTCATCCGTTAAGATTTCATCATTCGTTACAAAACCATCGATAAAACCAATCGGTGTATCGCCGTCAAAGGCAATTAAAAACTGACCTGCATAATGATCTAATCGTTCCTTAAAAGCCTCACGAGGAGCAGCCTCTGTGGGCGGAAAACAAGTCGCTTCAATATGAGTTACTATATCTAAATCATCTGTTGTCGCTTTTCGTATTAATATATCCATATCTTTCTCCATCATATCTACATATCGGTTTTAGTATATACCGTTTATAAAACAAAGACTACACATTCAATGAGTGATGTGTAGCCTTTTCTGCTCTACTTTTTCGTATATTTAGGTACATTGCGATATTGCATCGGTAAAGAATTTTCCCTTACTTTAAAGCCATGCTTCTCGTAAAATGGCGCATTCTTGCTATCACCAATCATAACATTGATGTACAAATATGATTTGTAAGCGTCTTTCACCATTTCAAGCAAATGCCCTGCAATACCTTGGCCATGATAATCAGGATGAACTAGCACATAGTTTATGAAGCATACCAGCTCGCTATCATCCATGACACGGATAAGACCGACTAAACGATCGCCATCCCAAGCACTAATCACACGAGAGGAATTCATTAGAGCCTTATGTAATCGATCAGGATATTTACCTACTACCCAACGGACAGATAGAAATAACGCTGCTACCTGCTGGGGCGTAAAGTTCTTTTCTTCGGTATACGTAATCACCATAAAAGCTCCTCTAAATAATTACTTTAACTTTCGCATCTCACGAATAAACGCCTCTGCCTCTTGCAGGTTTTTAGGAAACTCAAAATAAATACATTGCTCATATCCACAATAAGGATTGCGGAAGTCATATCCGCTCAATAATAAATACTCGATAATCTTCCATTCTTTGTCATTAGATTTTTTAGGGGCTTTGAACTTCTCGTTCACAAAGTACATTTTATCTTTACAGGTAGGGCAGGTTTTATTTCTGTTAAATAACTCGTAGTTTGTGCCCTCCGACAAGGAGATTCGGCAATTTACACATACATTTTTATAGCCCATAGTTATTTACTCCCATACGGTTTATGTTGAAAGATTTCTTTTACGATCCCTTCACCAACAATATTTCCACCTTCCATGATAAGAAACTCTGCACCTACCTGTATAGCAGAATAATCTACGGTTTCATATACTGGTAAAGCGTTAGCTTGAATTGGTTTATCAAAAATGACATCTTCACCATCAATAAAGTTGATACCAAGATATTCCTCAGTACCTTTTATAACAAAATGAGGATAGTACATTCCATTATTTAAATTCGGTAGAGTTCTCCTCTTCTTGCTGAAGAAAGTAACTGTACAGCAAATAGTAAAATCTAAATTACTCATTTCGGGCCTCATTCCACTACATATACCATATCACCTTTAAAGTATATGTTCATTATACAGTGTACGGGATTCCCTTCGGTCCATAACCAACCCTGGAATACAGCGTGTCCCCAATTATAGGTCTCCGTAATGACCTCAAATTCACTTTCACTATAATCCTGCTGATACTGCGATAACTCAATTCTTTTACCTGTGAAAGTATCTAGTATTGTAGTATTAAATACGAGAATTTCAAAAAAATCTATATCACATGTCTCAAATACAACTTGAGCCTTATGAGTTTGTTCAACACCATTCTCATAAGAGAAAATGTACTCAAAAGTAAGGATCAAATTATCATCTTCATATTCTATTTTCTGTACCCTTGCATCATGGAGAGAATATTTGGAATGGTTGCCAAAAGATTTTGTAGTTTTCATAGGACCTCGGTTTTACAAACTAACAACCAAAATATAAAGTCTATTAACTTAAAATCAGTATATCAACTTTTGGGTATAACATAAAAGGGGCTATAACAAAACAGCCCCTTAAACGATGAATTGTAAAATATATTGCGACAAATAAAAAGACTCATATTGGAGATCTCGTGTAAAATGTAAATAACCACAAATACATGACACGGAGGTCTCTAATATGAGCTATATACATCTTACCATAGAAAAACGAAGTCAAATAGAAGTTTTAAGAAAAGAAAGGTACTCTGTTCGTAGAATTGCTAGTTTAATCGGTGTACATCATTCTACTGTAGCCAGAGAATTAAATCGTGTTAAAGGCGAATACTCTGCGATTAAAGCACAGCAGTTAGCAATTAGTAAGCCTGCTAATAAAGGTAGACCTACAAAGTTAACACCTCAATTAGTAGCTTTAATTGAATCCAGGTTACAACAAACTTGGTCTCCAGAAAAAATAGTTGGTGCTGAATTAGCTGGAGTTCTAAGCTTTAAGACCATATATTCTTGGATCCATCGTGGTTTTCTTGCTGTAACAGAAAAAGTACTTCGCCGAAAAGGAAAAAAGCCCGGCACACAGGAAACCCGTGGATGCTTCAATGTTAAAAGGACCATTAAAGAGCGCCCTCAAGAAGTTGAAAACCGTGAGGTTTTTGGTCATTGGGAACTAGATACAATGGTTTCTTCCAGAGGTCAAAGCAAAGGCTGTTTAGCTACATTTGTTGAACGTAAAACACGATTCTATGTGGCCATAAAAATGAATGATCGATCTAAAGATTCTATGTTTTTAGCTATTAGTTCCCTGTACAATACATTAACCAGCAAATTACTTAAAACCTTTACGGTGGACCGTGGTAAAGAATTTGCTTGCTATGAACAGGTTGAAAACGAGTTTGGAATACCAATGTATTTTGCCGATGCTTATGCAGCATGGCAACGTGGTTCTAATGAAAATAGTAATGGGTTACTCCGAGAATTTTTCCCTAAGAAAACCGATTTAGCAAAAGTTACACTAGATACACTAACAGAAGCACTAATGTTGATTAATAATCGACCTAGGAAATGCCTTGGGTTTAAAACACCATTTGACATGTTTAAACATGAGATTAGAAAATTGATTTAATTTTGTCGCATTACTTATTGCAATTCAAGGTAAAAATTTATTACATTTTAATGTTTTAACTAAAAACATCTGTATAAAATTCTATCATGTCTCTTGCATATTTTGCTGCCCTAGGGATACGTACTCTTTTATAGTAGTCAGCTAATAGCTCTTGATGATTCTTCAAGAGATCAAATTCAATGATATACAAACCAATACTCGTTATAGAATATTTTCCTATTTTAATTATAGTTGATTTGTCATCTTCAGATATTTCCTCACCTGTAGGAAATTCACCATCAAGATCCGACTCAATAATAACATCACTATATTGCCAAAGCTTCTTACCCCAAATGATAATATCTTTTCGATA
The DNA here is from genome assembly GCA_959601155.1 of Veillonella parvula. Classification (GTDB taxonomy): domain Bacteria; phylum Bacillota; class Negativicutes; order Veillonellales; family Veillonellaceae; genus Veillonella; species Veillonella parvula_R. The sequence continues at coordinate 12,883 of CAUGOU010000003.1, forward strand.
TTCTTCTATCATTTGCTTGTAAAACTACACCATCAACTTTGTCTTTCCTTAACGTCTCTTCATCTGTGAAATTCTAAATAAATTAGTAATCAATTCGATGCTTCCCATATAGTCCAAAACCTTTTATCTCGTAGTTAAGCCTTTTCTACTACCATGAATAGCTTCTACATATAATCCACCATACAGCCCTATATACCCTGCATTTTTGAATATAGCAAATTCTTCGTTTGTAATGACTACTGCATCATGTGTTGTTTCTACCAAAAGCTGATTAAAATGGTCTACAATTTCCTATCTATATGTTTGTATAGCAAATTAGGTTTATCCACTGAGAATAATCAAGTACAGCAGCAAGTTCTCTTGCACTCCAATATTCGCTTCTGTCTTTTCTAATATACTTAATATCTTCAAATCGCCTATATTCTTTTGCTTTTAAATTTGGCATATAACATACACCTCCTTATCTTTACACTTGTTATAAACATAAACCTATGGTAGTTGTTCAAGACCAAGCTCTTTCAAGAATACATTATGAGCATCTTTTGCCTTTTTGATGTCATACTCTATTGTCCTCAATTCTTTTGCCACTTCTTCAATATCAATTATTTTTTCTTCAGGAGCTGTGCTTACATATCGAGAAATATTTAAGTTGTATCCATTCTTCTCAATTTCTTCCATAGATACACGACGTGAATACCTCTTGTCATCTTCCCTACGGAATTGGTATGCATCAACAATTTTATCTATGTGCTCTGGTAAAAGAACATTTTGTCGTTTGCCTTTTTCATAATACTCACTTGCATTGATAAATAATACATCATCAGGATTCTTGCATTTTTTCAATACAAGAATGCAAACCGGTATCCCTGTCGAAAAGAATAAATTAGCTGGCAGTCCGATTACCGCGTCAATATTTCCATCTTTCAGAAGTTTAGTTCTAATTTTCTCTTCTGCACCCCCTCGGAACAATACTCCATGAGGTAGGATAATCGCCATTGTTCCATTTTTACTCAAAAAATGAAACCCATGTAACAAGAATGCAAAATCGGCTGCCGACTTTGGTGCAAGTCCATAACTTTTAAAACGAAAATCTTCGGCTAATGTATCATCCGGTTCCCATCTATAGCTAAAAGGCGGATTTGCTACTACAGCATCACACTCCAACTTTTTAGCCGGATTCATTTCATTGAGCAACGACCAATCATTTAACAAAGAATCTCCGTGAAAAATTTGAAACTCCGAATCCTTAAACCCATGTAATAGCATATTCATTCGTGCAAGGTTATATGTTGTTATATTTTTCTCTTGTCCATATATTTGGCTTATACTATTCGGTTCAAGATGTTTCTTTACATTGATAAGTAATGAACCGGAACCACATGCGAAATCTAAAAGATTATTTATAAAATCTCTTTTTCCTAATTCCGGTTTATGGCTATCCAATATAACAATTCTGGAAAGAATATTAGAAATCTGCTGTGGGGTATAAAATTCTCCGGCTTTTTTACCGGAACCTGCTGCAAACTGCCCTATTAGATACTCATAAGCGTTGCCTAACAAATCTACTTCATTGGTAAACTCGGCAAGTTTTTCAGCAATTTCCGTTATTATAGAGCAAAGCATTTCATTACGTAATTGATAATTTTTACCCAATTTATCCGAATCAAGATTCACCTCTGAAAATAGTCCATGAAATGTACTATCAAACGATTCATTTTCAATAAATTTAAAACCGGCTTGCAAAGTCTTCAAAAGTTGATTATTTTGTATTCGAGATAACTCATAAATATTACTCCATAAGTACTGTGGTTTAATGACAAAATGAACCTTTTTGCGCATCTGCTTTTCAAAAAAGGATACTTGATCTAAATTATTAATATACCATAAACTCAAAGGAGTTAGCTTCTGACTTTCAAGTAAACCGGTATATTCATCGACAAAAGTTTGTCTTGCTCTTTTAATGACCTCATTATTTGTCTCATTTTCCTTTACGGGAAGCTTACTTACAGGCAATGTATTAAAATAATCCGTTATCTTTAATTTTAACTCGGCTATAACCTTATCTATATTTCCACTATTTTTTATGTTTTCAATTTCTTTCTCACAATCTGTATAATCTTTGCTAAGCTCCTTATTTGCCGCAGTTTCATAATTGTCCGAAAGATATCTTAAAAAAAGGAAGGACAACATATAATCACGAAAATCATCCGCATTCATAGTGCCTCTAAGTTTATCGGCGATTCCCCAAAGAGCTGCCCCTAACTGCTTTTGTTGTATATCATTCATTACTCTTCCTCCTGATTTTGAGTTCCCTCAAATATTCTCTGATTAAAATTATAGTCTTCTAAAAAGTTATTAAGGATGTTTCTAAAATATTCTTTATTTTCCTCTACCATTTCTTTAGGATCAAATAAAGAATAATTGCCATGACTTAAAAGATTAACAACCCTTGTGTACACAGGTTCATTTTCTTCATCACCTTTTCTAATACAATAAGAAAAATGTGCATAGCCATGAAATGAAGCGGTTTTTTCTAATATATTCCTTAAAATATTAAAATGATAAGTATACAATATCCCTGTATCCGATGCTTGTTTTAATTCCTTCAATAATGCAACATGATGGAAAAAAGGTGTCTTAGTGGTATCTTTCAAAATATAAGAAGCATTGTCTGAACTTTTTTGTAAAAATATTTGTTCCGCTCTGTTAATCTCGTTACATAAGACATTGAAAAAAAGTGTATGATGTGATGAAATAATAACTTTTATGTCGTTTCCTCTCATAAGTGAGGCTAAATGACTTGCGACAGCAATTACATTATTATCATCCAAAGAAGAAATAGGATCATCTACATAAATGTATTTTACCCATTCATATGCCTCCGCTTTGTCTATTACCAATTGGACAATAGCCAAGAAAAAGCACCAAATAAAAATATTCTCTTCACCTCGAGATATTTTAATATTGTCTGTAGGTTGCATCGTTCCTTCAACCAATTCTTCTCTATAAAAACTAATCTTTGCCTCATCATAATCAATATCAAAGCCAAAATCCGCATATCGATGAAGAAATGGGCGAATTTTATTATCCATATCCAAATCTTTTAATCCATTGAAAAAACGAGAATGCCTATTAAATTTTAATACACGCTCTGTATCATAATCTAAATCATTATCCCAATAAAACAAATCTTCTGTGAACGCATTATAATAAAGGGTATCTGCCGTTTTTTCTCCTGTTTCTTCGTTTAAATGTTGCCCTAAAGACTTAAACTCACCAGAAAGTCTTGTTTTACCCGTTCCGTTATAGGCAAATAAAACAATATATTTCTTTTCATTCAGTAATCTTTTAAAATACTCAGCTATTTCTTTAATTGAACTAAAATTTTTAAGCCCAATCCTCTTTAAAATAAAATCAATTTTTGTAATAACCTCTTCCACTAAACCTTCTTTTAAGATATAATCTCCAGAAGTTTTATCACTTTTATAATTATCGGTAATTATTTTTTTGTAATGTTGAAAATCTTTACTCGACAGTATCTTATTTAATTTTTGAAACTCTTCTTCGGTAATGCTTGAGGGAATATTTATACTCATTACCACACCTCCTTAGTAATGGGAAATAATCCTTGCATCAATGCTTTTTTATGTTGTTTTAACGATTCAACTCTATTTGTTTGTCTACTTATCAAATCATCTACCCCAGATAAAAAATTTGCAATTTTTTCTTGTTCCTTTTCATTTAATGTTACAAAAATTTGAATTTTTGAAAAATCAGTTTTATTTATTATAGAAACTGTGGTATTCGATAAACCTGACTTTATTTTATTTACATTGCGAAACAACGAATAATAAATAAACTCATTATAAAACCCCTTTTTTGTAATTATCGAATTTATTTGTTGATTAGTAACGCAAGGATATACAGAAATAGCCATTTTCCCAATAGATGCAATACAGGTAAACATTATAGTTCCTCTCGGCAGCACTTTCATATTAGAAGATTTTACGACTGTTCTTTGGACTAGCCTCTGATACTTATCTCCAACAATATCAGTTGGTGTCACAAATTGTATACTTCCGTTCCACAATGAAGCATTTGATGTAGGTGGAGTTTTACCAGTAATTACCTTTCCAACCGTCTCAATTTCTACACATTTCCAATTGTTATCATCCTTAAACTCTAGGAATCTCCATTCAGGAACTGTTTTTCCTTCAGCTGGAAACAACTTTTGCATCCAGCCCTTTTTATATTCATTCAACAATGATAATTTCTTTTCTTCGGCAGAAATAAGGTCATCAATAGAAGATAAACAGTCCGCAACTTTTTGTTGTTCTTCCTTTTTTATAGGTGTAGGTAAAATAATATTAAAAAAATCCAACGGATTTATATTAAGTAATCCATCCATTCTGGCTCCACTTGTAATATATTTTACTAACTGTCTTCCATGAAAATTGTTTTCAAAGTACCCTTTATAAAATCCTGAAACATAAGAATCTTTAAATCGAAAACTTATAAAAGCATTTGGAACAGCAGCTTCTGCATATTCTAAAAGCTCATAAATACACCCTTGCGGAAACTTTTTAGAGTTCCCTTTGTTGTAGGAAAAATCCCCCTTTTTGATGTGAATATAATTCTTATACTGTTTTCCTGAAATATCTCTACTAAATTTTTGTTCTTGTGAAACAAAGCCTGCTCCTGCTGAAATACTCAATGTGGGTAATTTTTTATCCCCAACTCTCTCGGTTATTCTATCAGAAATTTCTTCAAGTCTATAATTATGCCATTCATCCATTGAGGTAAACTCCGGAAATCTCAATTTCGGTTCTAACTTTTGTTTCTCGCTTTTACTCATACGCTTTTAACCCCACAATATCTCGTCCATCTGCCATTTTCTTTAGTAACGGAACTAATTCATCCATAAGCTCCAATTCTTTTTGTGTTCGTTCTCTCCAACTAAGATTCAGAGGTTCAAGTAAATCAATCAATTTTTCTCCATCAAAAATCATTCTTTCCATAATTCCATTAACAAAAGCTTCTAAAGAGCCAGGCTCAATCCCATACTTTTCAGATATGGAAATCACCTTCTTAGAAAATTTTTCAGCTTTAAATTTCTGGTATCCCTCCATTACTTCCTTTTCGCTTAATCCTTTATTCTCTTCTGAAGACTTAATAAATCGATCAAGCTCTTCTATATACTCTTCAATATCTTTTCTTTCATCTATAAGGTTAGAAGTAGAAGCAATCAAATCAATCAGTTCTTTTTTCGTCATTTTTTCTTTCTTCGGCACATTTGATTGAGTATATTGAGAAATAAGCGCCATAATATAATCATAATCAATAACGGCAGATGAAAATAACACAAATTCAAAGTCCAATTGCTCTACTTCCGGAGATATATTATGGTTATCTTTTTCCTGTTCATCTTTTAACTTTCCGGCAATATCCAAATATGCACCTCTAAATGCTCGAACTGTATCTTCTGGTAATAAAGCCTCAATAGTAGCTACTTGCTCCTCTTTTATATCTGTGTATTGATTAAGTTGGGTTTTGAGCCTCTGTATTTGTTTAAATTTATCAATAAACATGGCACGAGCCGTATCACCTTTAAGATTACTTACTGCTTCAGGCTTGCACTCAAGTCCTTGCGCATTCATAAACTGCTCAAGTTCATCTACTGCTTTTCCCAACTTTTTAATCATAGTAGGAGCCGGATCTACAAGCCAAATTTCTTTAACTTTCTCACTGTTTTCTTTTCCTGAAAACAATCTAATCGCTGCATCAACTTCATCTTCATGTCCTCTAAAATCAATAATATTGCCATAAGGTTTAGTAGTATTAAGCACACGATTAGTTCTTGAAAAGGCTTGAATCAATCCATGTTGCTTCAAGTTTTTATCTACATATAAAGTATTTAAATATTTGGAATCAAAGCCTGTCAAAAGCATATCTACAACAATAACAATATCTATTTTGTTTTCATGTGGATAATCCGCATTTGGATATTGTTGGTCTTTTATCCGTTGCTGTGCATCTAGATAATACAAATCAAAGTCGTTGATAGTATGATTTGTTTTGTATTTTGAATTATAGTCGTCAATAATTCTTCTTAAGGCTTCTTTTTTCTTGTCTGGCTCTTGTTTATTATCTTCTTTTTCTTGCACAAGATCCTCTTGCAGTTGTTTCACATCTTTGTTGCCTTCAGCCGGAGGCGAAAAAACACAAGAAATATTCAACGGAACAAAACTCTCATTTGTATCTAAATATTCTTTCTGCACATCATTAAATAAACCATAGTACTCTATTGCTTCATTGATACTTGCCGTTGCAAAAATAGCGTTGTACCGTCTACTATATGTTGCCGCATCATGCTTAGATAAAATAGCCTCCACAATTTTCTTTTTGTTTACCTTTGTATCTGCTTTTGCTGCAATTTGAGTATCATCAGGCTTAAAATAATCAATGTGAAAACGTAAAACATTGCCATCATCAATCGCATTTGTGATGGTGTAAGAATGAAGTTCTTTTTCAAAGACGTCTTTTGTTGTTTTATAAGAACCAATTGTCCCATCAACTTGTTTATAATTTGAATTTTCTTCAAAAATTGGTGTGCCGGTAAAACCAAACAATTGTGCTTTGGGGAAGAAAGTCTTTATTGCTTCATGATTATCTCCAAATTGTGAACGATGGCATTCATCAAAAATAATCGCCATACGCTTATCTTGAAGCTTTAATAGCCTTTCTTTAAAAGTCAATTCACCTCTTTTTCTTTTTTCTTGATTACGCTTACTATCATCATCAAGTGCAAGCCCAAGTTTTTGAATGGTAGTAACTATCACTTTATCCTTATAATCATCAGATGTGAGACGTTTAACTAAACTTTCTGTATTAGTATTTTCTTCCACACATCCTTCTTGAAACTTGTTAAATTCTATACGAGTCTGTCTATCCAAATCTTTTCTATCCACAACAAACAAGCACTTTTCAATATCTGGATTGTCTTTCAAAAGTGTTGATGTCTTAAATGATGTAAGAGTTTTGCCACTACCTGTAGTATGCCAAATATATCCATTGCCTCGATTTTGCTCAATACAATCCACAATGGCTTTCACAGCATAAATCTGATATGGTCGCATAATCAATAATTTTTGCTCACTCACTACCAAAACCATATATCTACTGATAAGTTCTCCAATAGTACACTTAGGCAAAAAACAATTCGCAAATTCATATAGATTGGTTATTTTATTATTGTTCTTATCTGCAAATTCATAAATAGGCAAGAATCTCTCATCTGTATTAAATGAAAAATGTTCTTTGCGATTATTGGCAAAATAATAGGTATTAGTTTCATTACTAACAATAAAAAGCTGAATAAAACAAAGTAGAGAATTTGTATATCCATTTCCAGGATCATTTTTATAATTCACTATTTGTTCCATCGCTTTTTTAGGTGTGATTTGTAAAGTCTTTAATTCAATCTGAACTACCGGGATCCCATTAATAAGCAAAATAACATCATAACGGTGGTTACTATTTTCTGTATTAATGCGCAGCTGATTAACTACTTCAAATTCATTTTTGCACCAGTTTTTGAGATTCACAAGAGTATATTGCAAAGGCGTATCATCATCTCTTTTAAAAGTATTTATTTCTCTGAGCTTTTTTGCATTCTCAAAAACATCTGAATTTATTATACTATCACGTAATCTTATAAATTCAGAATCACTTAATTTTACACGGTTCAATCTTTCAAAATGCTTTCTGAAATTTTCTTCTAATGAAAATTTATCTCTAATGTCCTCACGGTACACATATTTTAAATCAATCAGTTTTTCAATAAACTCATTCTCTATTTGCTGTTCGTTCTTCATACGCATCATCCTTATCTAACTTAACTCATATCTTCCAATAACGAAATCAAATCCTGATCCAAATTTCTCTTTTTACAAAGCTCTATCAAGGCATATCTTGCTATTTGATTAGGTTTTGATTTATTATTCTCCCATCGATTCACAGAACTGAAGCCGACATGTAGTTTTCTGGCTAATCCTTCTTGAGATAAATTTAATTCTGAACGAATGGTCTTAATGATTTCAGAAAGTTCCATATCAATCTTCTCCTTAAAAAATTTTATACTACATTTATATGTCATATATTATATTATACGCTATAACGTTTGAAAGTATAATTAAATATGAGTCTGCTTTATAAATCAATTTCTTTTGGATTTTTCCTATTGCTTCTTGCAATCTCTTTTGTTGTAACCTTAGCCCTAAACTTTTCTATTAAAGGTTTTAATAATTGATTCTTTTTTCTTCTTACTTTTATTTCTACCAAGATACTCATTCATATTAACTTTCAGACACCCTAATTCATTATACTTCGACGCTAATGAATTATGCTTCTTATTTATCTCTTCTTATTTAGCCCGAAAATTATTAAAATGCTCATTTTATTTCCTAAAAATATTGTCTGATTTTATCTTTCTTTTTAGAAATATATTTGCTTCTAATGATGTATTAAAATTGAGTTTAAGTAAAATAATTAAGAAATCCGGTAATTTACGGAGAATCTCTTAAAAGACATTAGGAGACAGAACACACTTAAACAACGTAGATTTGACAATATAAGCCTAATATTCGCACTCTAAATATGATTTCTTAGAAAATAATTTTACAACACTCCATATAAATAAATATTATTCAAAAGAACCTGCCCATCCATACACAGAACATGACCTTATGCGATGCTTATTTAAGTTTGACTACAATATTGAATTTAATATAAGACCAATTATTATGAATAATAAAGATTCCGAATATATTACCACAGGTATATATTTCGGTATTAAGTCCAACTCTAGAATTCGTGACATGATTGAATAGTGACAATAAATAAAGAAAAAATATGAGAATAACGAAATCACAAAAGAAGCATTGAAAGATTGGAAGGCAAAGCATCCCGACGGTCTAAAAAAGATTATGTTCCTTTTGAAGAAAGTAATCTCAAATTTAATAACTCTATGTCAGTTAAAGTTCCTCCGGAAATGAAATAGGCACAGAAAAAGCACATAACTGAAAGATTTTTAGATCTTAAAGTCATGTGCTTTTCTAAAAAATTTATCTGATTAAATTGATAAACTATATTTATTCATCATACTTTGATATAAATTAATACTACTGTAGGAACATTAATTTAGTTCCAAAATGGATTTTCTTCCAATATATGCAAATTCCATTAAATCTAAGAAATCTTTATCAGAAATATCACTATATTTTTTTACCTCTTCGATATAATACTCTTTCGCTTCTTCAAAATTTTTATACATCTTTCCCGATTCATTAATGGATGTCCGATTATCACAAATTTTGGCATATAACAAATCATACATATTATCATAATTATCAAAATCCAAACTTACTGTTGCTACATTTTTTCCCGGGTGAATTTCAATAGCGTGAATTCTATCATAATGTTCAACATCGTCCGCTTTTGGATAGGGAATTGCTTTTATTATTTCGCTATTATCCTCTAGCCATTCATAAGCTGTCTTTTTGTCATAAAGCTTAATAATAGATAAGCACAATTTATCAACAATTTGTATATTATTTTTATCTCTTTGAAACAAGTAATTCCACGTTTTATACCTAATAACGGGCGGTAGCAGCGAAAATAGACGTAACACCGGTGGATCTGAATAAATACTTATTTTTATTTTTTGGAAATGCCTAATAAACATTAGGGCATACAACTCTAAAATTGCATCCTCAACGCCTTCAACCTCTTCATTTGAAAATTCACCTATATGCTGAGTATGTGCCCCCTCTCTACCAAGTACATTTATATTTTTTATTATTCTAATCAATTCTTCGCTTAATTCTTCGCCCAGATTATTCAAACTCTTCACCACAGCCCGATTGTCTGAATTTATTCTAATTTGTCCCAACATTAATTTTTGATTGTTTCCGAGATTTAAAATTTTTCTAACTAAAACCTCTGCATGATTTCTGAGACCAGCTAATTTCCCTCTATTAGAAATTTTTATATATTGAGTATCATTCAACAACTCACTAATTAAACCTGAGTACTGGCTGTTACTAAAAGTATCCATAAGCACAACTTCCAATTTACAATTCACTACCTCCACAAAAGCCTCCCACCAAAATGATGGAAGGCTTTCTATGATCTCCTACCTTAATGCCCTTCGGTCAATAAGTATCGCTCGTAAAGCTCGCTTAATTCAACAACTCTCTTTTGAAGCTATTTTTTCAACTTTTTAGTATCAAAATAGTATCCCTCAGGAGTTTTTGGCAACACCTACTCGCTAAATCCAACTATTTTCAAGGGTTTTATAACAGGAACATATTCGTTACTATTATTCCCACTCTTCATATAAATACTATTACCAATTATAGAATGAGTATTTGCAAGGCTTTTATTTCTATCCATTATATATTTTCATCGTTTTTGTAGGTGCTTTGAACACAAAATACTTCAAAAGTACTTCAAGCTTCTAACTTCTTATCCATAACCCGGTTTTTTAACAGAATTATCTACACATTAGATTCTATACTTATCATAGTATACTTATTTCCTATTTTATATTACAGTATCTATTTTGTTTCTAAAAATACTTCAGCTAACCACTTGAAACCTTAGAATAATCAGTAATATCAATGGTTTCAATTAGTGCTTAGACTATTCCCACTCAATTGTAGCAGGTGGTTTAGATGTAATATCGTACACGATACGGTTGATGTGTTGTACTTCGTTTACGATACGACGGGAGATTGTGTCCAATACGTCGTAAGGGATGCGCGCCCAGTCAGCAGTCATGAAGTCTGTTGTTGTTACGCCACGCAATGCCAATGTGTAATCGTATGTACGGAAGTCGCCCATAACACCTACAGTACGTGTAGATGTTAATACGGCAAAGTATTGGTTGATGTCGCGATCAAGGCCAGCTTTTGCAATTTCATCACGGAAGATGTAGTCCGCATCACGCAAGATGTCGAGTTTGTCTTTCGTGATTTCGCCCATTACGCGGATAGCAAGACCAGGACCTGGGAATGGTTGACGCCATACGAGGTAATCAGCCAAACCTAATTCTGAACCAAGTTCACGCACTTCGTCTTTGAAGAGGTTGCGTAATGGTTCGATGAGGCCTTTAAAGTCTACCACTGCAGGCAAGCCGCCTACATTGTGGTGAGATTTGATAACTTCAGCTTCGCCAGTGCCTGACTCGATAACGTCAGGGTAGATTGTACCTTGCGCTAAGAAGTCAACAGAACCGATTTTACGGCCTTCGTCCTCAAATACGCGGATAAATTCTTCACCAATAGCTTTACGCTTAGCTTCTGGATCTTCAAGGCCAGCTAATTTATCTAAGAAACGTTTTTCTGCATCGACACGGATGAAATGCATGCCGGAATCTTTAAAAGCTGCTTCTACTTCGTCACCTTCGTTTTTACGCATTAAACCATGGTCAACGAAGATACAAGTCAATTGGTCACCTACAGCTTTAGAAATAAGAGCTGCCGCAACGGAGCTATCTACACCGCCAGACAATGCCAATAATACTTTGCCATCGCCTACAGTGTTACGGATGTCTTCAATAGCAGTTTTTGCATAGTTTGCCATTGTCCATGTGCCTGTGAAATCACATACTTCGTACAAGAAGTTGTGAAGCATTTCTTTACCATGCTCAGTGTGCAACACTTCTGCATGGTATTGCATAGCATATAATTTACGTTCTGTATTTTGCATGGATGCAACAGGGCAATCCTTAGTATGTGCTACGATTTCAAAGCCTTCAGGAACTTTTGCTACATAGTCAACGTGAGACATCCAAACAACTTGGTCTTCTTCCAAGTCTTTGAATAATGGAGATGTAGTGTCCACTTTAGTAGGTGTTTTACCGAATTCACGGTTGTCCGCAGATTTAACTTCACCACCCAATGTATGCGCCATAAATTGCATACCATAGCACATGCCAAGAATAGGAATACCAAGTTCAAAAATCTCTTTCTCAATTTTTGGAGAGTTTTCTTCATACACGCTGTTAGGACCGCCTGTGAAGATGATACCTTGCGGTTTTAATTCCTTAATTTTTTCCAGCGCTTTGTTGTATGGATATACTTCGCAGTATACGTGATTTTCACGAACACGGCGCGCGATCAATTGGTTATATTGACCACCAAAGTCAACAACAATTACAAATTCCTTGTTTTCCATGCCTTCCTCCATATGCATCTATTTGTGAAAGTATATTCACTATTTGTTATGCCCATACATATCTGTACTGGGGGTGCGTTTTTCCGAGCCAAACGCTAATTTTTCATTACATTTTATTATACCATAGGAAGTATAACGACTCCATATATTCCGTATATAGATTATAAATAAGATTTTAATGTTCGGATTTTTATTTATATAGTTATAATATGTACTTAAATTCAGATGTGAGATACTAGAATACGATTTTAAGATTAGAATACAAATTCAAGATATTAGGACTCAAAGTTAAAATCCTAACATTCAGTTTAAAAGCTGGAATACAGTTTTAACGTACAGCTTAGTTTGCTGTTATATTACTCTTTAAGATCCTTAACATCCTTCTGTTTATACATTTTTACGGCCCCTACAGGACATATCGAATAACAATCGCCACAGCCAATACAACCTTTCCCAATAGTAAATCGAGTCTTCCCTTCGGTGATGCATTGAACAGGACAGTCCTCAGCGCAAGCACCACATTTAACACAAGTGTCATCAATATTAAACTTTAGATTTCCCATTATACATCACCTCCCTATCAGAAAAAACAAAATTAAGTATATCCACGTAATGATTAAATACTATATCTGCCATGTAACGTTAGGTTATTATAAACACTAAAGTTAAGATTTTCTATTGAGCGCAATATTATATGCAATAGCCGAGTAAATAGCTTTTGCCACGCCTTGGTGGTTATTGTCTGTCGTTTCGTATCGTGCCGCTTCTTTAATGTTCGGCTTGCTATTGCCCATCGCTACGCCTGCACCCGCAAAGCGTAACATAGATAGATCATTTTCGCTATCCCCCAGTGTCATCACCTCATCAGGACTTAATCCCCAATGTTTTGCCAAGGCTTCTACGGCAGTGCCTTTTGTAGTATGAGGCAATACAAACTCTAGATTGCCTTCACTAGAGAGAAGTACATCATAGAATCGTTCACGGCCAGTACCGTCGTGGGATAAACCTTGGTATTCATCTCGTAAGTCTTGCAAGATGCGCTGACGCATCGGCTCGTCACCGTAGAAGATTTGAATTTTTTCAGGTCCTTCGTCTAAGGCTTCCATATGAGCTAACAAATCACAGACCATAGTGCGCGTCGTCAAGATAAATGGACGAATATTAGGTCTAAAGAAGAAATTGGACTGCTCTATTTCACATTCAGACATCTTTACCTTTGCTGCTTCATTACCTTCCACCAATGCATAGTGGTCGTACGTTGCACCTGGCAGACGAGTGTCCCCTGTACCAGAAATCTGATTTTTGGTATTAGGTAAATGATTATCCATTATACCATGCAAAGTCTTTTTATCTTCTCCATTACGTTCACTAGCGCATGCCCCTAAGCGTTCAGGCGTAATACATCTAGATGGCGGATACATGCCAAAGATTTGGTCTTTCACATAGGCCTCTACATACACGCCATAGGTTAATAGTTTGCGCAACAAATGTAGAGCTTGTTCCTTATCAAAATTTACGTGAAATAGACTACGGTTTTCGTCCTTGTCCATCACGTAAGCACCATTGGTGCACATGAAATAGCGCAAACAAGGCAGTTTTTCGATGACATCATTCATCTCATTCCAAGCGCGGCCAGAAGCAATAGCTACACGAATGCCGCTTTCACGAGCTGCACGAATCGCCTCAATGGCATCCTCAGGAATCGCTTTCGCATCGTTTACCAAGGTGCCATCTACATCGGATGCGATAAATCGAATGGGCTTATCGCCTGTGAGACCAATATAATTTTTTATAGTTAATGTTTCCTTTGAGGACATACAACCTCCCTCATAGTATCTAAAATAGATTTATCAATATCTTGAATTTCAAATGAGTATCCTCATAGTATTTATAATACACTTACACACATCTTGAATTTCAGATGCGTATCTTCATAGTATTCTATGGTTATTCTCATAGTATCTAAGATTATTTCCCTAGAGATTTTTTAAATTCGACTACAATTTCTTCTAAGACGGTTGGGTCCTCAACTAATCGCAATAAGGAACCTCCTATAATATTAGCACCGTCGATGATGGTTTGTTCAATGGTAGGCTCTAACATGGCAGCAGCAAATTCTTTAGAATGGCACACCTTCGGCTCGCCAGCGAGGCGCAATTTAGGATGGAATGCAGCACATTGATAGCTTACATTGCCAATATCTGAACTACCTCCAAGAGCCGCAGCACCTGGTTCAAAATCGAGGCCCATGTCGGCCATTACCTCTTCGATAAGCTTTGTGCCGCGATGGTTTTGGTTCATATCATCATAAGGATTTCCATAAAACTCTACATCTACTGTTGTACCTGTACAAAGGGCCGCCCCTTTAAAGATATTTTTAATCTGCTCAGATAAACCATTCAAGTACTCCCGTTCTGTATGACGCACGGTGACCTCTAATTCACCGAAGGCAGGAATCACATTGGATGCGGTGCCTCCAGCAATGATCCACGTGCCGATGCGCGTTTCAGGGCGCACTTGTTGGCGCATCATATCCATAGCATGGATAGCGAGTTGCACACCATTTACCGCATTGATGCCATTCCAAGGCTCACCAGCTGCATGGGCTGGCTTACCGTGATACTTAGCACGGAAGCAATCGAGTGCCAAGAATTGTGAATTAGGACGCGTTTCCTCGCCGTCGAGGTGCACCATGATGGCAAAATCATATTCTTTGAACACCCCTGCATTGCACATATCCACCTTACACCCCATCGCTTCTTCGTCTGGAGTGCCGATGATGTCGATATCCATGTTGAAAGCTACGCCCTCTTGTTGCATTTTATGCAGTGTCAATGCGGCTAATACGCTCATAGCTCCGCTCGCAGAATGACCGCAAGCATGACCAACCTCAGGTAGTGCATCGTATTCACAAAGTATGGCTAAGCGACCTTTTGGATTCTCTACTTTCACGGCAGACGCCTTAAAGGCAGTCGGTAAATTACAGAACTCATAGGTTACGTCCATGCCGTGTTTTTCGAGGACTGCACCAATGGTCTTAACAGACTCGAACTCTTGACTGGAAATCTCAGGGTTTTTAGCTAATGTATAATTCACCGCAAAAGCATCGGGAGCGAAGCTTTTACAAAGATCTGAAAATATTTGCGTAAGGGACATAGCGCCTCCAATAATATAAATAAATTTATATAAATAAATGGATATGAACGGCTTTACCTAAGCCAATTAAGATAAATTAATACGGTTCGAAAACTAACATAAACAACAGAGATATGATATATCTAAAATCAGTCCAAATGAAAGTCATTTTTAAATATGAAACTCATGTACTCTTAATTATACAATGTTATTGCCTATTGGTGTAAAATTCCGTACAATATAAACAGAAATGTATAAACCATGTATATGGATGTTTGAGGAGGATACTATGTTTAAGTTCAAAAAATTGACAGCCATCGCCCTCGTAGCGGTAGCAGCAATGGGTTTATTGGCTGGTTGTGGCAACGACAAACCTAAAATGACACAACAAGAAGGTGTATTGCGTGTAGGTTCTGAAACTACATTCCCACCATTCGAATTCACTGAAGGCGACAAATACGTTGGTTTCGACGTTGATTTGTCCGAAGCAATTTCTAAAAAAATCGGCCTAAAAATGGAATTCAAATCCATGGGCTTCGACGCTTTGATTCCAGCAGTTCAATCTGGCGATATCGACATGATTGCTGCAGGCATCAACGCTACTCCTGAACGCGAAAAAGTATTGGACTTCTCCGATGTGTACTTCGACCAAGGCGGTTTCATTACAGTTGTTCGTAAAGACAACACTACAATCCACAACATGGACGAACTAACAGGCAAAACAGTAGGTGTTCAAATCGGCACAATCCCTGTTGAAATGGCTCAAAAAATTCCTAACACAACAGTAAAACAAATCGATTCCAACGCTAATATCTTCATGGAATTGAAAGCCGGTACAATCGATGGTGCTATCATCGATAACGCAGTGGCTATGTACTACCTCAAACAAGGTGCTGATCAAGACCTTAAACTCGTAGGTGAACCTACTAAATCCCCAGGTACAGTGCTTGGCGTGAAAAAAGGCAACAAAGCTTTACAAGAAGCTGTTAACAAAGCTCTTAAAGAACTTAAAGAAGACGGCACTTACCAAAAAATCTACAACAAATGGTTTGGCGATTACAACCAAAAATAATATGTATTCCTAAGAACTAGGATACATAATAACCCCTCTGAAAGATTGCAGACATCACATAAAATTTGTGACAGCAGATTTTCTTCAGAGGGGATTTTTTTGTGCTTAAATCCAATTTATACCTAAGATTCTGTATTATGCATAGATATAGAGTAAAAATAGGCTAGTATACTATGAAAGCAGGTAACTGATAGCAGTATGATATCAATGGAGAACATACAGATATACTAGTATTGCCTCTTTTACGGTACCTCGCGTTCGTTATATAATAAATATGTATTTACTGTATACATGTATAAAAGGAGGCCTAATGGCACAGTACTTTACGGAACGCCTGCAAAAGGTCTTCCACATGATTTTTACATCCTATAATCAAAAAATGGCTCAAGAAGGCTTACGTCAATTGGAGCTCATCGTCAATAATCAGCAAAATCCTAGTCAGCTAAAAGATAGAGCCTTACGAAACGACAAGACAAGCCGTCTTGAAAGTGATATAGACACTAAAGAGGATGCTCTCAAGATAGCCAATGATCCAGAGGCGCGAGAGCTAGGTGACGCCTATGCCCTCTTGGCACGCGTCTATGCAGGCCCTCGCTTTACCTGGGAAGAGTTTAACTTCCCAGAGGATAATATGCGCACCTATCAATGCTTACACGATAGCATTCGTCGCTGTAGCCCTATCGGTACATTACAAGCTTTGCGCATCAAAGGTTCCATCACCCCTACCGTGGAAAAGGATATGCAAATTTCCTTCGACGATGCCTTTCGCATTGTCTATGATTACGCAAACCAAGGCGATGCCTATTGCCAATATGTTATAGGCAATGTCTTTTTCTGGCGTGATGACAATCGCATCAGCTCCGCTGAGACTATGCTAATACCTCCACCTATGAGTTGGACTAAACGCATTCAAAAAAGCCTTACAGCAAACTCTGTGCAGGATCGTATTGCCGCCTTACAAGGCACTGTGCCAGACGAAACATTGCAAGAAAATGCATCTAATCTGGCTAAGAAATGGTTTAATAAGGCCCTCGACAACGGTCTTGCTATGTTCCAAGGAAACTTGCGCAATATCTATATCGACGAAGCTGATTTCAGCAATGCGCGCCGTGTTGCCAAGACTGCGGCCGAACTTGGCAACCCTGCCATGATGCTATATACAGGCCTCGACTGCCACGAAAATGGTAAATTCGAGGATGCTTTCACGTGGTTCACTAAAGGTGCCGCCTTAGGTCAATCTGAAAGTATCGCAGAATTAGCGGATTATTACTATCATTTCTATGATGCTAAAGTGTTACGTTCTACGATTCCCTACGATCCGGTAAAGGCTATTGGCCTCTACCGCCGTGCGGCAACAAAACAGTTTAGTGATGCAGGATATACCGCCTTACAGGCAGCCTTTGGCTACATCTTTCACATAGGCCACCTGCCTCTCGACTGGGGACTCATTGCAGATTTAACACATATGGCGGCTACAAAAGATCGCTTCATATTTGCCTTGCCCTATATCGGATACATGCGAATCCACGGTTTAGGGGTAACGAAAAACATACGCTTTGGTGTGCAATCATTACTACGTGTCTTAGACGAGGAACAACGAGCCTTTGAAGAGGAGAATCGCGTTCTTTTCTACGATATTACACGCGCTTTAACACGCGTTGCCTTAGGTTATGCCTACGAAAAAGGCTATGTAACTGGCAAACCAGATTTAGATCAAGCCGTATCCTATTACGAGCAATCCCATCAATATATCTTATCTCATAAAACCAATTTAGATCCGGAGCTAAAAGATATTCCTATCGATGATGAAGCAGAAGAACGCTTAGCCGCCTTTGAGGAGATCGATGGTCATTGGCAGTACAAAGAAGGTATTGCCGAGTCAACTACTACGGTGCGTCCTGCACCTACCAACTGGCCTCAAAATGCGGTCCGCTTATCTGTAATCATGGACGACTTCCTATGGGATACAACCTTGTACGACTGGCAAACCATTGAAACCGCCTTAGAGTCACAGGAAGAAATGAAGCTCAGCTTTTACAATCATTTCCTATCCGTTCCAGATACATTGCGCAATATCTTTAAGGTCGATGTAAAACGGATGCTACGAGATCACTATCAAATAAGGCTACATGGTTATGATCCATCAGAAGGACACGAAATTATCTACAAGTCCATTTACGACAAAGAGAATACCATAAGCCTATTGAAAGAGCTTTACGATAATCATCAAGTGCCTAGCATCGAGGGTAATTGGACTATCGAAAAGAACGAAGAAAAGCCAACCTGGCATTACGTGCTCGATGTGGATCAACAGCCGTTTTTACTAGAGGAATACGATGATGCAAACGCTATGATTCAAGCTGCATTACAAGGATTAAAAGAGAAAAAGTACGAACAAATTAATATTCGTACCCATGACTTTGTAGGCCCATCCTATTTCATTTTCAAAGGCAATCAGTCGGCCCCATTTAGGGTGCAGCTCTATCTAAAAGAGTCCGCCCGTCATACCATCGATGACGATGGAAACCAACAAGACATGCCTGGTAAGACCTACTTATTTGAACAATATGTGGGAAACGAAGTGTCCTTAAACTATTGGATTCAAAAAACGATAAATACCTTGGAAATCCCTGAACTAGATAATTGGAAACAGTTAACAGTGCCAAAGGATTTACAAACATAAAAAGACCATTCCCAGTGAGCTGCTCCCCCAAAATTGGACACAATTTTGGGAAGTGAAGTTCAACAGGATGGTCTTTTTTTATTATAGTGTTTTTACAACGCTGGCACAGCGTGCACAAAGTGTAGGATGTTCACTATCTTGACCTACTGTATCGCGGTGAATCCAGCAGCGTTCACATTTTTCGAGACCAGAGGCAACAACAACTGTGGCAACGCCAGTTTCTTCGTCTTTTACAGCTTCTGCTGGTGCAGCGCCGTTTACGATGTGAGCTTCGGATACGATAACGAGTTTAGCTAAACCTTCTTCACCAAGGGCGTTCAATGCATCAAATGCAGCACCTTCAGCGTATACTGTAACGGATGCATCTAATGGGTGACCGATTGTTTTATCTTGACGAGCAAGTTCCAATGCTTTTTGTACGGATGTGCGCAAGTCTAACAATTGGTTCCATTTATCAGCCAATTCTTGGTTGAAGTGTTCAGGATGACCTTGTGGCCAATCTTGAAGCATAACGGATTCAGGCATGCCTTCTTCTTTAGGCATGTATTTCCAAACTTCTTCCGCTGTGAAAGAAAGTACTGGAGATACCATAGCTACCAATGTTTTCAAGATTTCATACATCGCTGTTTGAGCGGAACGACGAGCTACGTTGTTTTTGCTTTCAGCATACATAGTATCTTTCATTACATCAAGATAGATGGAGCTCAAGTCTACGGTGCAGAAGTTATGAATTGCATGGTATAACATGTGGAATTCATAATTTTCGTACGCATCAGTAACCTTTTGACGCACTTCTTCTAAGCGCAACAATGCCCATTTATCGAATTCGGACATATCTGCGTAAGCCACTTTGTCGGTATTTGGATTGAAGTCATCCAAGTTGCCAAGCAAGAAGCGGAATGTATTACGGATCTTACGGTATACTTCAGATAATTGTTTTACGATGTCTTTAGACAAACGTACGTCTGCTTGGTAATCTGCAGAGGATACCCATAAACGCATAACGTCAGCGCCGTATACGTCGATGATATCGCTTGGTGCCACTGTATTACCTACAGATTTAGACATTTTGCGACCTTCACCGTCCACAACGAAGCCGTGAGTCAATACGGAATTGTAAGGTGCCTTACCTGTTGTTGCCACTGCAGTTAACAAGGAAGAGTTGAACCAGCCGCGATGTTGGTCGGAACCTTCAAGGTACATTGCGCATGGTACTTCAAGATCGTTAACTTCAAGTACGCCAGCCCAGGAGGAACCGGAATCGAACCATACGTCCATGATGTCAGTTTCTTTTTTGAACTCATCATGACCGCAATGAGGACATTTGAAACCTTCTGGTAACAATTCTTTTGCACTGTGCGCCCACCAAGCATCGGAGCCTTCTACTGCTACTTTTTCTTGTAATGCTTTGATAGTATCATCGTTGATGATGTGCTCGCCGCAGCTTTCACAATAGTAAATAGGAATTGGCACGCCCCAAATACGTTGACGGGAAATTACCCAGTCACCACGATCGCGAACCATGTTGAAGATACGGTCATGACCCCATTTAGGAATCCATTGCACTTGATTGTCGATTGCATCAAGAGCTTGTTGACGGTACCCATCTACAGAGGAGAACCATTGTTCTGTAGCACGGTAGATTACAGGATTTTTACAACGCCAGCAGTGAGCGTATTGGTGACGCAAGCTAGATTTGTGAAGCAATGCATTATTGTGCGCCAAGATTTTGATTACAGGCACCTCTGCATCGTGAATTTCTACGCCAGCCAATGGGAATTCAGTATCGCCATAACGATTGTCGTCAACTTGTTTAGTGTAGTTACCAGTTTCGTTAACAAGAGATACGATAGGAAGTTCAGTTTTGCCTTCCTTGTTATAACGCATAACGATATTAAAGTCATCTTCACCGTGTGCAGGAGCTGTATGTACGCAACCAGTACCGGCTTCAAGTGTTACATGGTCACCAAGCAATACTATGGAATTACGTTCTACAAATGGATGTTTGAAATCAGCCAATTCTAAATCTGCACCAGAGAAACGGTTTACGATTTCGTAGTCTTCGATACCGATATCTTTCATAGCCGGTTCAACAAGCTCAGTAGCCATCAAGTAATATTCGTCGCCTACTTTTACCCAGCCATATTCAAGCTCAGGGTTAACGGAGATTGCTACGTTGGCAGGCATTGTCCAAGGAGTAGTTGTCCAAATAACAGAGTATGCTTGTTTTGGCTCTACGCCAGCTGGCAATGTTACCTTTTTCTCGGATACGTAAGGGAATTTTACGTAGATGGAGAAGGATTTTTTCTCAGCATATTCGATTTCTGCTTCTGCCAATGCAGTTTCGCAGTGAGTACACCAGTATACAGTTTTAAGACCTTTATAGATGTGTCCGCGTTTTGCCATTTCGCCGAAGATACCAAGTTGTTTTACTTCGAACTCAGGGCGCAATGTCAAATACGGACGATCCCATTCGCCTAATACACCAAAACGAATGAAGTCTTGTTTTTGTGTTTCTACACACTCCAATGCATATTCCTTACATTTATTGCGCAAGTCCAATGGCGCCATTTCATGACGGTTAAGACCAGTGTTCTTAATAACCGCATGCTCGATTGGCAAGCCGTGCGTATCCCAACCAGGAATGTAGCGAGTATAGTGACCAGTCATTGTTTTGTATTTCATGATGATGTCCTTCAACGTTTTGTTGAGGGCATGACCAATATGCAATTTACCGTTTGCATATGGAGGGCCATCATGCAAAATGAAAGGTTTTGCGTCTTTACGCAATTCCAAACGTTTTTGATAAATCTTGTTGTCTTCCCAGAATTTTAAGATTTCTGGTTCGCGCTTAGGCAAATTGCCGCGCATTGGGAATTCTGTTTCAGGCAAATGTAACGTCTTACCGTAATCCATGCTGTGCTCCTTTTACATAAAAAAATCGCCCGTCCCCGAAGGGACGGACGTCATATCCGTGGTACCACCCTACTGACTCTCGTTACTAGTGAAAGCTAGCGCCACCGCAACTGCGATTGTCACCCCCATGCTAACACATGATTGTAACACATAAGACGCAACTCATCACGTAAACTGTGAAAGCCACTTAAACATATAACGGTGTTCACCGGCGGCATTGCCGCTTGCTCCAAAGTGATCCGCACATCTCTAGATTTCCAAACCTTTCAGCCCATGAGTTTGGTCTCTACTAAATCCGTCTGAGACATGCCGTCTTTTTCAACGCAATATTCATATAATAGATAATTATAGGACTCACGAGGGGGAATTGTCAAATACTTCATTTCTAAGTTTAATAAAAATTTTTTTCTCATTAAGCAAAAGAAAAAGCCTACTTATGTAGGCTTTATTGTAAATACAATTATTAGATTGCACTCATGAGAATTAATTCAAGAATAATAATTGCAATGCACACGTACATGAATTTACGATCCATGTCGTCAGTTGGAGTTTCTTTAAGACCAGTGCGAGCAGCTTCTTCAGCAGTGACAACTTCATAGCTCATTGGAGATCCGTATTGGTTATCACCTTCATCACCCTTTTGAGCAAGTAGATAAATAGGATACATCATAGCCTACATCGCACTAGTCATAAGTAGTTTATCTACCAGAAACCAAAGCACAAAGATAGCGCAGAATAGTCCTGCAGTTAGTCCCATAGATGGCGTAGTATCAATAAGACCTAATTCACGGGCCATTTGTTTTGTTACAACCACTTGACCTGTAGGGGGACCAAAGCGATTTGATAGGCTTTCACCAGGTAGAGCCATAAGGATCAACAGGATAATGGTCCCTACCACCGGGATAAATCCAATAAATACGAGTCCGCCTGATCGGCCTTGATCGTGTAAGCGTCGTACTGAAACGGCCACACCAGGAATAACCATAATCACGGACAAAAGAACAAGAATGACCAAGCCAAAACCTACGCCTACTACGCTAGATAGTGGGCTAATATAGCTCAAAAAAGCACAAGTAAATAGAATGGCCACAAACAACAATTGATAGACTAACAAGAAATGCCAATATTCACTACGACTTGCACGACCATCAAAATCAGCATATTTATAAACCAAACATTGTTTAAAGTTTTCAATCAAGCCTAGATTATATTTATCTAACGAGATTTGTGGCCTACTAACATGCCCACATTCTGGGCAGTAACACTCTGTTTTTAACACTTCATGTCCACAATAGGGACAAGATTTCATAATAAACTCCTTCTAGCTACAAACAGAAATCAGCAAAGATTACGATGTCCTGCTGTACTTAACACATATAACAACTAAGATATTCTTTATTTATTAATATCTAAGTTTTTAAATTCATCTGAAATTCATTTTACTATAAAGTGTTATATTGTCTATAAAGGAGATGTTAAACTTTTATAAAATAAAATAATGAGATTGTTAATAAATACAGGTGATTATTACATATATCCATTTCCATTAATACCATACCATAATATCTCTCTAATGATATCAGCAATAATAATAGATTGGATAATAAAGATAGCAATCCCCATCGCCCAATCTTGGCGACGGGATGGAGTTTCTTCTAGACCAGTAGCTTTGCTAACCTCAGGAGTAATAGGTGTATATCCGGTTCTTTCACCATATGAATTCTCTCTTTGATCGCCACGACGCAATTCGTAAATGAGAAATATAAAGAATCCTATAACAGGAATAAATGAGATTAGCTGCGTCCAACCACTCCGGCCAATATCATGCATACGCCGCGCTGTGATAGCTATATTGGGAACTATAAAGAAAAGGGATACCCCTACAGCAATATTATCGATAAGCGCTTCATAATTAGGGAAGCCCAAGGTACTACAAAGTAAAGCTAAAATGCCAAGTAATCCTTGTATCAATGTAACGCCTGCCACGAATCGCCAATATTCACTACGGCTAACACGACCGTTAAAATTAGCATAGTTCCTAATACCTAATTTGAAGGCATCAGTATAGTTCAAATCATATATATTTATGGTTGACATAACCTAATCCTCCTCTGCGGCTTCAATAGCAACAATGCCCCAGCCTTTGCCTTCATTATGCAAACGAACTAATAGAGGCTCTGATTTATCTTTAAAAGTAACGGTAAAGCCCATATAGTTTACAACAATATCATCATCTTGGTCTTGAGAAACATAGTCAAGCTGTATCGCTTTCACCTTAGGAATCTCTTCCTTAGTCATGGCTTGTTCCCATAGTTCAAAGGTACCATATCGTTCCATAGCACGAGCGCTCAAATAACGATATGCACCATGATAATCCTTTTTGTTGAGGGCTTCATAATAATTACTTACCACAGTACGCCCCTCTGTTGTAGCCGTTTCACTTTGTAAAAGACGATTTGCTTGTTTCGTTAACGAACTAGGTTCCAAATTGCCATAAGCAGTCTCTTCTACCATAAAATTATGATTAATCATTGTACTACCTGCACTAGTGGCTAGGCATCCTAATACTAATATGGCCACAATAAAGAGGCCCGATACGGAACGTTTTTCCTCTGATTCATTAGATATAGGCGATGTGCGCTTACAGAACAGATACAATAATGCAAGCCAGCCTAAAAAAGGAACCAATAGTAAAATCATCAACATTGGATCATTATTAGAGTCTCGTAACCGTCTTGCCATTAACATAATCTTCGGCAAGCATAACAGGATGGACAGTACAAATAATACGCCGCCACCGATAGAGACAACATAAAGAAATCCGTACGGTATGTAGGTTGCAAGACCTGTAATACATATAATTAAGCCATATACAAAGGATATAGCACTTATGGTGAGCCAAAAATCGGCTGTATTGGTACGTCCCTTACTGTTCGCATAGTTTTCCACTAGCTCACGATAGAGGATTTCGTATACTCTCTGTTTCATAAAACTCCTACCATAATCTTAGATAATAAACATATATAGATATTCCTATTATACTATGATTTATCAACTTAGTTGATTCATTTTTTGTTCACGAAATATGCCTATACTACAGATATATTTCTTACAACTAAAATTCGTACAATCAATTATACAGGAGATAATTATGAAAGCTAAATTAATGAAAGCAGTAGCCTTGGCTAGCTTAGGTGCCTTCTTAACAGTTGGTATTGGTGCCAATGTAGCCCAAGCCAAAGATTACCACTTCAAAATCGGTGAAAATCATCGCATGGTAAAAAATGATGATGGCACAGTAGATAGTAGCGCTCATCCATGGTACAAAGTAAATGATAAAAAGAAAAAGCACAGAAAGCATAGAATATCTGAACGTGAAAAGCATGATAAAAATGCAACAGCAAAACGCAGTGAACAACATCAACGTTCTGAATCCTCTAATGACTAAACCTTGTGCATAATATATATTACTAGCCCTAAAAACACAAAACTAAATTAACCAACCAATGAAAAGGACGTTATACATTGTATAACGTCCTTTTGTGTTATTCCCTATATAATTTTTCCCAAGGCTATATGAGTTATTATGTTATGCGCCAGCCTTTAGAACAGCTTGTTTCATGGATTGTACATAGTCAAACAACGCTTGGTCCGCATGTTCACCGTGTTCTGCTACGATTTTAACGATAGCAGAGCCTACGATAGCACCGTCGGATACGCGCGCCATAGCTTCCGCTTGTTCTGGCTTAGAAATACCAAAACCAACAGCTACAGGGATATCTGTATATTTACGAATTGTTTCAACAATGGATTTAATATCCGTCTTAATTTCACTGCGCATGCCTGTAACGCCAAGGGAAGATACACAGTATACAAAGCCTTCTGCGTCTTTGGCAATCATTTCGATACGGTTTTCAGATGTTGGCGCAATTAAGGATACCACTTCAACACCATGCTTATGAGCCACACTAGCGAGCTCGCCTTTTTCTTCAAATGGCATGTCTGGCACGATAACACCAGAGATTCCCACCTCTTCACAGAGGGTAAAGAATTTTTCACGACCGAATACGTAAATAGGATTCAAATAGGTCATGAATACGAGCGGTATAGTCACCGCATCATCACCTGTACGCAGACGACGCACCATATCGAAGATGTCATTGATTTTTACGCCTGTAGATAATGCGCGTGTACTTGCTTCTTGGATAACTGGTCCTTCCGCTGTGGGATCGGAGAAAGGAATACCGATTTCCACCATGTCTGCACCGGCTTTCACCATAATGCGAATATAACGTTCTGTATTTTCAATACCGTGGTCACCAGCACTAATGAACGGGATGAATGCCTTGCCCTTTGTGAAAGCGTCTTTAATTTTACTCATGAAGATCCACCCCTCTGTATTTCGCCATAGCCGCCACGTCTTTATCGCCACGACCAGATAAACAAATAATAATGATGTCGTCCTTGCTCATAGTAGGAGCAATTTTACGTGCATGTGCCACCGCATGAGCACTTTCAATCGCAGGAATAATACCTTCCAAGCGAGATAAATATTCAAAGGCATCTACTGCTTCGTCATCTGTAACAGGCACATATTCAGCACGACCGCTATCGTGCAAGTACGCATGTTCAGGGCCGATGCCAGGATAATCGAGACCTGCAGAAATAGAATATACGGGAGCAATTTGACCGTCTTCATCTTGGCAGAAGTAGGATTTCATGCCATGGAAGATACCAACAGAACCCTTCGCGATTGTTGCTGCATGTTCCTCTGTATCGATGCCGCGACCTGCTGCTTCACAACCGATGAGACGAACCCCTTCATCTGGAATGAAGTGATAGAACATGCCCATCGCATTGGAGCCACCGCCTACGCAAGCCATAACAGCTGTTGGCAATTTGCCTTCTGCTTCGAGGATTTGTTCACGCGCTTCACGACTGATAATAGATTGGAAATCGCGTACAATCATAGGGAATGGATGGGCCCCCATAACGGAGCCCAATACATAGTGCGTATCGGACATGCGGTTTGTCCATTCGCGCAACGCTTCGGAAACCGCATCTTTCAATGTGCTAGTCCCTGTTGTTACTGGATGCACCTTAGCACCTAGCAATTCCATACGATATACGTTAAGTGCTTGACGTTCACAGTCCTCTGCACCCATATATACTTCGCATTCCATGCCCATCAATGCAGCGATAGTAGCCGTTGCCACGCCGTGTTGACCTGCCCCAGTTTCAGCAATAACGCGTGTTTTACCCATCCGTTTTGCCAATAACATTTGGCCGATTACATTATTCAACTTGTGAGAACCAGTATGGTTTAAGTCCTCACGTTTTAAATAGATTTTAGCCCCCCCAAGGTCCTTTGTCATACGGTCCGCATAGTATAAAAGAGATGGGCGACCTGTATATTTTTTATGTAAATCCTCAAGTTCATGTACGAAATCAGGATCATCTTTGTACTTGTTGTACGCCTCTTCTAGTTCGATGACTGCATTCATCAATGTTTCTGGCATAAATTGACCCCCAAAGGAGCCAAAATAGCCATGTCTTTGTTCACTCATATAACTTACCTTTCTATATACCATTCCTGCTAGCACGCCATACTATGGCATTGTTATTGCTCTCACAATGTTGGTGAAAGCTTTTATCTTCTCATCGTCCTTCACGCCTTCTGTTTCAATCCCGCTACTGATATCGATGCCGTACGGTCGAACCGTACGAATGGCACGCGCCACATTGGTGCTATCGATACCACCAGCCAGCATAAATGGTCGTTCAAAAACGTCTAAGCAAGACCAATCGAACACTTCCCCCGTACCGCCGCGCTCGTCCTTATGATACGCATCAAATAATAGCATATCCGCACTGCTATCGATCCACGCCTCTGCATCTGCAGCGCTACGGATTTGAACAGCCTTCCAAACCTCTACATTAGTACGTCCTTTTAAGGATTGGATGAAAGCTTCATCTTCATCACCGTGCAATTGCACCACATCAAGATTGGCTTCTGTAGCAATGCTAACGAGATTATCTAGCGTTTCATTGACGAAAACGCCTACTGTTTTAATAGCATCAGAATCAATGTTTTCTTCAACTATCTGCACGTTTTCTAATGCTTTGCTCGCTACAGTTCCATCGTGTACTGCATTATCATTGCATTTTGCCACATCTGTATTGTATCTATCTGCATATTGCTTATGGAGTTCTTCTACTAATGTCTTAGCTTGTTCCACAGTGACTTGTCGTTTGCTCGGAGCAAATACAAGGCCCATGTAGTCTGGCTTTGCTTCTACGATGGATGGGATTGTTTCAACCTTAGAGATGCCGCACATCTTAACCTTTGGTGTGTAGTAGGTTGGACCATAGAGATATGATAATTTCTCAACCTTGTTAGGAGAACGCATGAAGGTTTCACCCATTAAGGCTACGCCGATATTGTTATCTCGTAATACTTGGATATCCTCTGGCGTTTCAAGGCCACTTTCAGATACGAAAATCACATCGTCTTGAACGAGATTGCGCAAGCGCACGCTGTTTTGTACATCTACTGTAAAGTCTTTCAAATTGCGGTTGTTAACGCCGATAATACGCGCACCGCAATCGATGGCCATTTGTACTTCGTGCTCATCATGAGCCTCTACCAAAGAGGACAATCCAAGCGAATCAGCTAGCTCACGGAACTTTGTTAATGTTGGCACATCGAGGCATGCACAGATTAATAAGATGGCACTAGCGCCCCAAACCTTCGCTTGGTAGATTTGGTATTCATCGATGATAAAGTCCTTGCGAAGCACGGGAATTTTTACGGTGCTTGCAATCTCTTGCAAATATTTTTTATCGCCTTTAAAGAAGTCTGGCTCCGTCAAAACCGAGATAGCCGCAGCACCAGCCACTTCATATTCCTTGGCGATGTCTAAATATGGGAAGTGCTCTGCTATGATGCCTTTTGATGGAGATGCCTTCTTTACTTCGCAAATAAAGTTGAAGTCTTGCTGACGAAGGGGCGCTTCAAAAGGAAATCCTGTATCTGCAGGCAATGCCAAAGCCGCTGCTTTCACAGACTCTGGAGATTCCACCTGTTTTTCTTGGGCTACCCGAATTTTGGTAGCCTCTATAATCTTATCTAAAATCAATGGTTACACCTCTTGGGTTGCTTTCACAAACTGTTCCATTGTCGCAAGCGCCTTGCCAGAGTCGATCATGTGTTTCGCCTCTTCAATGCCCTCTGCTAATGTAATGCTGTCTTTCGCAAGATAAATCGCCATGCCTGCGTTAAGAACAACCGCAGTGCGTTTACCGCCTTTCTCACCACCGAGAACGCGGCGAGTAATCTCAGCATTCACTGTAGCATCGCCACCTTCAAGCTCGGTTTTATCAGCATATTCGAAACCATATTCTTTAGGATCTAATTCGTAGCTTATGAAAGTACCATTATTAATTTCGCATACATAGGTTTTATTGGTAGCCGTAATCTCATCAAGGCCGTCAAAGCCGTGTACCACAGCACCGCGTTTAACGCCAAGGTTAGCCAATACGCGAGCCAATGGCTCTACTAAGGATTTATCGTAAACGCCCATCAACTCAACCGTAGCACCCGCTGGATTTGCCAAGGGTCCAAGGATGTTAAATACTGTACGAACGCCCAACGCTTTACGTACAGGACCTGCATACTTCATAGCTTGGTGGTATACAGGAGCGAACATGAAGCACATATTCGCTTTGTTAAGCACTGCCTCGTTTTGTTCACCATTAAGCTCTAATTTAGCCCCCAACGCTTCGATTAAGTCAGCAGCACCACATTTACTAGATACACTGCGGTTACCATGCTTTGCTACAGGAATACCTGCGGCGGAAATAATGAACCCAGACGTAGTAGAAATGTTGAACGTATTCGCTTCATCACCGCCAGTACCTACAATTTCCACAACAGTGCCCTCGTGAGGAACAGAACCAGCCTTCTCGCGCATAACCTCAGCAAACGCCGTAACCTCATCTACAGTTGGGCCTTTCGCTGCAAGGGCGCATAAGAAACCAGCCATAGGAACCTCGGCTACATCGCCGCTCATAATTTTGTTCATTGTATCTTTAGCAAGGTCGTAAGATAAATCCTGACCATGCGTTACTGCATATAATGCGTCTTTAATCATTTTATATCTCCTTTTGAGGATATCTATTAAATTGATGCCAAATCTACCTAGTCGGTAACGATTGGGTCATGACCTCAGCCTCCAAGTGGCCACCCCCCCGCTATGCGGGGCGCCAAGTCGACTTCGCACATAACCCAATCGTATTTATTCAACTAAAAACCATACCAATTTAATAGATACTCCTCAAACAAACTATTATCAAATGATCCTGCACATTATATGGAGTAACGTACAGGTCATTTCTTTATAGGGTGGTGGGAATGGTGGTGCTTTGCACCACCTCTTTCTATATTAGAGGTTCTGATTCGCATATTTCTTTAGAAAAATATAGTTACTGTTCGATATATATATATATTGTAGAGGGGCTATTAAGTAGGTAATGCCAAGGTTGAGTTGGCAGGAAATAAGGTCATAAGGAACGACTTGGCGGCCCCACGTAGTGGGGCGGTGGCCACTTGGAGTTCCGAGAGACCTTATTTCTGCCTTATCGTTCTAGAGCCTAAGAATGGCCCCTCGATACATAAATTAGACTGTAATTTATTTTTCTAAGAAATTGCGAATCATTTGTTCCCCGTTCGGTGTCATAATGGATTCCGGATGGAATTGCACTCCATAAATCGGGTAGTCTTTGTGTTCTACGCTCATTACTTCGCCGTCGTCTGTAATGGATGTGACGATGAGTTCGCTTGGCATAGTTTCGTCGATAATCGCCAAGGAGTGGTATCGTGCGACTTCGAATTGTTCAGGCAAGCCCTTAAGGATTTTAGATGGGTGTACTTGTTTCGCCACGCTTTGTTTGCCGTGCATCACTTGTTTTGCGTAGGATACGGTACCGCCGAATACTTCACCGATGGCTTGGTGTCCAAGGCATACGCCGAGGATTGGAAATTCCCCTTTGCATTCACGCAATAGGTCTTCGTATACGCCCGCATCAGCTGGTCTACCAGGACCTGGTGAAAGTATCACATAATCTGGTTTCAACGAACGGATTTCTTCAACTGTTAATTCATCGCTGCGGATGACTTTAATATCTGGATCGATAGAGCCTACTAATTGATATAGATTAAAGGAAAAGCTATCGTAATTATCTATAAGGAGTACCATTATTCTACCTCCTGTGCACTTGTAATTGCGGAAATCATAGATTGGCCTTTTATCAAGGTCTCATTGTATTCGCTTTCAGGAACGCTATCGCGAACGATACCAGCACCAGCACGAACATATACCTTGCCACCTTTATTCATAGCCATGCGGATGCCAATACATACGTCCATATTGCCGGAGAAGTCGATGTAACCTACGGCACCGCCATATACGCCGCGTGGGCTTTTTTCAAGTTCGTGTAAAATTTCGATAGCACGAATCTTAGGCGCCCCAGACAATGTGCCGGCTGGCAATGTAGCACCGATAGCATCGAGTGCATCTTTGCCGTCTTGAATGTCACCGCTTACAGTAGATGTAATATGGATGACATGGGAGAAACGTTGCAACATATGTAATGCCTCTACTTTTACAGAACCGAATTTAGAGATTTTACCTAAATCATTGCGCCCAAGGTCAACGAGCATGTTATGTTCAGCCAACTCTTTTTCGTCGTTAATGAGTTTTTCTTCAATCGCAAGATCCTCTGCTTCATTTTTACCGCGTCGCATCGTACCTGCAATTGGGAAGGTGTACATTTTACCATCTGTCATTTTCACCAAAGTTTCTGGAGAAGCACCTGTGAGCTCTACATCACCGCCAGATAAGTAGAACATGTATGGAGATGGATTCAAGGTACGTAATACGCGGTATGCATTTAACAAGCTCCCTTCAAACTCGGCTTCGCGACGGTTAGATACAACACATTGGAAGATATCCCCTTCCTTGATGTAGTGCTGCGTCTTTTTAACAACTGCTTCAAACTCGTCCTTTGTAAATTCTGAAGTAAATTCTGTTTTAAGGATGCCTTTTGGAATGTTAGCCTCTTTACCGTTCACTACGAGGTCAGCTAAAGCTTTCAATTCAAGCTCCGCCTTGTTATAGTTGCGTTCCAAATCATTTGTGCTGATGTTGGCAATCAAGTAAATTTTATTTTTGTAGTGATCAAAAGCGATAACTTTATCAAAGAGCATAAGGTCTACATCGTTTACCATGGCAGAATCATCATCTGGCGTTGGGAAATCCAATGTTGGCTCGATATAGCGAATGTATTCACATGCGAAGTAGCCCACAAAGCCACCTGTAAAGGTTGGCAGTTCCTCGAGACGTGGGCTCTTGTATTGGCTTAAAATATTGCGAATCTCTGCAGCAGGATCAGAACACTCAAAGGTACGAGTCGTTCCGTCTTTGATGGTCATCTTATGGTTCTTGCAGAATAACTCAATCTTAGGATCATAGCCCAAGAAGGAGTAACGGCCCCAATGATTACTATTATCCGCACTTTCAAGCAAGTACGTATGACTGCTCACTTGTTTTAACGCTTTCAACACACTAATCGGTGTGCGTACGTCGGATAAAATTTCCATATATACAGGCACGATATCGTAGCCCGGTGCGATAGCTTTCACACGGTCAAGACTAGGGAAAATCATGAGAACCTCCATCTGGCATTTGCCAATAAAAAAACTCGCCCATGACAATGTAACGTCAAGGACGAGTTTATAGTTCTATGCTTATAAAAGTATCAAGAATACTAGTATTATGCTATAAATCGCGGTACCACCTTGTTTGAATGCAATGCATTCCCCTTTCGCAGGATACTAACATATCCCTCACGACTAACGCTCGTGTGACGTCGCACCATACTAGGAATGACTGTGAAAGTTCATTCTTTTCCATGCGCCCTCGGTGGTCCATTTAATAAGCTGCGTACTACGGGTTCTCAGCTAATCCCGCTCTCTGTGAGTGCATATCCTATTTTTATCTCCACCTCATCGGTTTATTTCAGGCGAGTATAAAATTATAATCTGATTATAATGTTTCTATAGAATGAAAGTCAAGAAGTTTTAATTTCTAATTATTGTTCTTAGCATGGACTTTGATGATAATGATAAATGTGTCCATAAAATGTCTCCTAACTATATTCTTACGAATTAATAGTGCGAACAAATTTATATGAAGCTACCAGTATTAATATTACCTTTATCAAGAATGGCAAATTACTCTGTAACAGCCAAATAAGCCCTATAACATATGCAGCAAAAATAAATGCCCAATTTATTTTGCTTCTAGGGATAATATCAATACCTAACAACTTACCATGAAGGCCCAATAGAAAATAAAGATAAACTTTCCATTTCGACTGATAACGTTTATAGGCCTTTTGATAAATAAAATAATAAATCTTTCGTCGTCTGTATACCGGCCATAATACAGGTATGCAAAAAATATAAGCCGGAAATAAATAACCTAACAAAGATAAAGAAAAGGTATTGTTGCTTTTTTCATAAGCTGCAGCAATTGCAACAACCATAAATAGACCTGCGCCAATCCATCTCATTCTAAAATCATTTAACAGATTTAAAACGTTCTTCTTCATATATAATCTGACCTATCATTAATGTTTATCTGTAATAATTCCATCCTTTTCATAGATTTGTGTTTTAGCATAGCACAATCTTTGATATACATTCTTATAAATCTTTATTCTATCTATCATAATGCATAATAAAAAATACTGTTACGTTCCTTGTCGTATAACGCAGAGGTTTTATTATACAGCAGATACAATACATATATATTGATAATAGGGACAAATAAGCCAATAATCCAAAATATACTACTATTGCTATCTCTCAAACGTCTAAAGATTATGTTGATAATAATATATATAAGATAAACATATAAAGCATATCGCAGAGCACAGTTTTCGATATTATAATTTAATATCATATTGTATATTATAAACGCTAAATATACATTAAACAGATTCCATTGTCGAACTGTGCTTCGTCCATTAGGCCAAAGACTGTCAATTAATATGCTTTTATAAAGATCTGTTAAAAGAGGCCTTTTATCTTGGTGACTATAAAAAGAGTTTATAGCTTTAATTTGAGAGGTAGTTAAATCATTACGCTCACCCCAGAGTACATCTATAACCTTATTATCAAAAATTATTCCCTTAAGTTCAACATTATTATCTTTTAACCAAAGTTTCCTAGGTACTACAGAAAACAATAACATTGATCCCAAAAGACATGGATAGAATAAATCTGGTACATCAACGCCCCATAATATAATATTGTTGGACTCAAAAATAGCTTTTCCGTAAGAAAGGTCAAAATGCTTTCCACCCAATAATATCAATAGTAAAAGTACAGTAATTATGATATTTACCCAATTAAATTGCACTTTTTTATAATAATTCAAGCTAGCATAATTTGTAAAAGCTACAAAAAGAATATAAATAACTGTGCCCACATAATATATAATGTCATAAATTTCTTGAGTATATACTATCTCCGGAAGAGTAGATAAAACAAAGATATTTATTCCTATACCAATAAACACCAATAAGTTTATAGAAAGGTATGTCTGTATATTGACTGTAAATAATCTAATTGTTTTTAAACGTTGAACTAATATTAATAATTCAAGCTTAAATTTTATTAATTCAGAATATAATAGTTGTCTCATCATTCTTCATCTTATGGTAAGTATTGTAATATATGCACTAATTGGAAATATTATAACTTCGCAAATATGATGCTCCTGTTCTTTCATTACAAATTAATACAACTAAATAAGAAAAGTGCTTATCATGTATTAACACAGCGCCAAAACAAGATTCATTATCAACATAAACTTTTTTCAGCTTATTTCGGGTATTACTTAAACTAGTTAGAATTAAAATAGATTCATCTATGGCAATAAAATAATCACCATCCATATCAAATCGATACCATTTCCTATATTCCATAGGAAATTTACGAATAAGACT
Source organism: Veillonella parvula (assembly GCA_959601155.1). GTDB lineage: Bacteria > Bacillota > Negativicutes > Veillonellales > Veillonellaceae > Veillonella > Veillonella parvula_R. The sequence continues at coordinate 48,000 of CAUGOU010000003.1, forward strand.
ATTATGCTGATATATCTCAATATCCTCCTCATATACTATCCATTTATTATCTATAAAGCCAATACTATTTACACCTTTAATTTCACTTTCCCAATTCTTATATAAAGTGAGTTCATCAGAAGAAGATAGTCTATCAATAGCTGTAAAACTTAAATTATTATCGACAAAGTCCCAGTGTATCATAAGAGAATTGGCAAATAGGCTAATAGACTCTGATTTAAATACAGAAAAATACAAAATATAAATGCATTCACTCTCAAAATTATACTTTATGAACTGTGAATAATGTCTATTTAAATCAATGTACCATAATCCTGCTTCTAAATGGAGTACAATTCTATTATTTTCAGAATCTACAAAACTATTTACAATTATAACCTTTGTATTATCTAGTATATAAGAGTCGGCATACTCTAATTGAGGAGTATAAATTATTACTCCTCTATAATCATCATTAACGATAACATAGTCTTGTGTCCTATTAATAAAATATAAATCATTTTGTTTAAGTGCAAATTTTATTTCATTTACTAAATTAATCTCCATAACACCTCTCCCATCAACATCATTTATTTATCTCTTGAATTACAATAAGTAATGCGACAAAATAAGTTGTTTTTTAATCTCTTATTTATATATATCAAATGGTATTTTAAACCCAAGACATTTCATTTAGTCATCTATATGCCAAGATTTTTTAAACAAAAGATGATAACTAACAAAGATATTGATATACGGAATGAAAAGGCCAATAATCCATAACCCGCTTAATAGAGAATCGTGAAGTCTACGTATACCTAATGTAATCATTGCGATGGTTGGCCATATTTGGATAACCATAAAACCCCAATGTGGTATATAAATAGGTGTACCCAGCTGAACGATTAACGACACTATGGCAATAGCCATATACATAATGACATCCATGAAAATACGAGTTCCTACAAGACCAACCCCAAAGGCTGATACGGAAGATCTTCCTTTAATATCAAAGAGCTTAGCAAATAAAACATCCCATATACAACCACACACATAGTCAAATGTACCAACATCTTTTTCTTCACTAACGGTGGAGCTTCTATCGTAGGCAATAATATAGTTATTATATTTATCCCGTCCTTCATCTAAGCCATACTCATTAGAATCTGGCACACTAAGAGGCAGGGCAAAACAAGCTAAGACGAAATACTGCCAAAAGAAACCCTCCCAATAAAAACTTTCATTTACAATAGTTCCGAATATAGCTTCCCAACTAAAATTCATCCCCCAATACATCCATAAACTTAGGTATGCTATAGGAACCAAAATCATATACCACAAGGATGCCCCACAATCATTTAGTCTACGTTTAAGCAAAAAAATAGTTGCAATTACATGTATAATCTGTAGGCATCCAAAATAAATATAAGACAAATACTGACTATCTTGAAGTGAACTACCTTGGATAAGCACTACCAATAAACCAAACATAAGATAGGCTAAAAATTTGCTAACCATTACACCAAGCACAGCCCACAAATATGCTAATCGGCCTATACGTTGATTCACTCGTAGCATTTCTATATTTTGTTTAAATAGTGAAAGTTCATTATCTAACCACATTAAAATAATTCTCTCTATACGCTCAAAATAATTTTTAATCTACTTTATTCTAATATAAATATATGTATATTAAAATATCAACACTATGAGTCCAGAATATTTATATTGTTTTCCTTTAAACACTAATAGTATACTGAAATTACATATGTTATCAGTTCCCACTGATTATTTTGTGGAAAAGAGAGCCTAAGTTTTATTTTATCCATCAACTACTGGATTCAAGATACCAGTGCAAACGACAAACTTCCTGACTTAATATTGGGGATGAAGTCAAAAAGATATAGAATTACTATTTTTCTGGTACTATAAATTGTACTAAGACTAGTGAAGGAGAGATACTTTGGAAACCTGGAAACGTACGGTGTATATAAGTTTAATATGTGTATTCTGTACATCCTTTGGGGTGAGCCAATTAGCACCTATTCTCCCTCTATATTTTCATGATCTAGGAGTTCAAACGCCATCGGCTATGTCTCTCTGGTCAGGTTTAGCAACCGGCGCAACCTATTTAATCGTATGTTTAGTTGCACCATTTTGGGGTCGTATAGCAGATAAAAAAGGTCGCAAAATTACATTAATACGATCTAGCTTTGGAATGGCTTTATGTAATCTATTGCTCGCCTTTCAAACAACACCTGAAGGGGTTGTAATAATTCGCCTTATACAAGGTTTAGTAAATGGTTTTTATTCTGCAACTATTACATTGATTGCTTCAGAATCTCCCATTGAACGAACTGGCTGGGCACTTGGCCTATTAGCTTCGGCCAATCTAGCAGGCTCTCTAATTGGACCTTTACTAGGTGGATATATTGCAGATACTATAGGTATTCGTAATGGCTTTATTTTAGTTGGTATTCTCATGGGTTTCGCGGGTTTGCTAGCTACTATTTTTATCCATGAAAATTATGTACCGAAGCCTAATGTTGAAAAACTTTCTATTAGCAAACTAAAAGAACAAATTCCTGAATTTAATAGTATTGTAGCATTGTGTATAGCATCCTTTATTTATGCTATATGCATCATGTCCTTACAACCTGTTATCTCCGTATATATTAAAGGTATTGTTCCGAGCAACACTGAAAACCTAGCCTTTATTGCAGGAGCGGTGTTCTCTGCCATGGGCATTGCTCAATTAATAAGTAGTTCACCTCTCGGCAAGCTAGTTGACAAGATTGGTCCTCGCAAGGTATTAGTCGTATCTCTTATCTATGTAGGCTTATTTAACATTCCTCAAGCCTATGTAACTGATATTTACCAGCTAGCACTCATTCGATTTTTACAAGGCTTCGGCCTAGGTGGCATGTTACCGGCATTAAACACCTACCTTTCTTCAAAAACGCCTCGAGAATTTACGGGACAAGTATTCTCCTACAACCAATCATGTTTATTTCTTGGTTACTTCTTAGGCGCCGTCGGTGGTGCAAGCCTAATGGCATGGCTAGGTTTTACAACCTTATTCTGGGCAAGTGGCTGCTTATTTATAATTTCTGCTCTCTGGATTGGCTTAAAACTCAAATAATAACGATACATAAAAGAAAACCCTTCTATAGCTGATTATTAAGATTATATTCTCACGAATATGACATATCTAATCAGCATACAGAAGGGTTTTTATTCTGTGTAATTATGATATTAATATAATTGTAGTGTTGATATAATTATAATTTCAATATAACGATCATATTGAACTCACTATAATAACTATACTTTCAAATATATAACTAGTTTAAGACTATAATAACAGTAGCATAATGACTACAGTCGCAATAATACAAGGCACGGCATTGCGTTTCGCCATTTCCATAGGGTTGATACCTGCAAGTCCCGCAATGATGATACCTGCTCCTGCTACAGGACTCATGCTTCGACCGATACCAGCACCAATTTGAGCCATGGATCCAAGTTGCATAATACCATAACCAAAGTCTGCTGCATGCGGTGTTACAGCACCATTAAAAGCAAGAGCTGCCGCATTACCAGAACCAGAGATAACAGCCAATAAGAATGGACCAAAGGCTGCCCCGATTTGGGCGATTTGTTGAGAGTTCTTCATTCCATCAATAAGGGCACTTGTAAGCCCGATGAGTTGCATCCCTGCTGTAAAGCATGCTGCTGCCGCCATAAGGCCAACGACATCACACATACCGTCACCAGTACCGCGGAAGAACTTCTTAACAGCGTCTGTCACATTAGGACGAACTGCAACGATACCAATCGCTGTACCGATGAGCATGGAAACGGGAACGGAAACTTCTGGAATCACCGCTACTTGTTTACTACCAAGTACAAGCATAACAAGTGGAATGATAGGGATAATAGCATAGAAGTAATTTACCTTAAACTCTTTACCTTCCTCTACAGTATCATGTTTCATCACATACCCTGTATGCTCCTTCTTAACGATAGCAACGATATTAAGCAAAATAGCGGCCACTACGATACCGATAATGGCTTGCATGGAGAAGCTCGCAATAACTGTCATTACGTCTACGCCTGCCAGTTGCGCTACTTGAGGGTTGAACATAAGCCCTGGGCTCAAGGAGCTCCCCCATGTACCTAAGAAGATAGCAGAACCAGCCATCGCTGGGTGCACACCAGAACGAATTAAAGCCGGAATCAATAGCGCACCTACGGCAGCGGCACAGCCTGCCGCTGTAGGCAGTGCAATATTAATTAAGAATGTAATAATAACGGCACCTGGGATGATGATTTTAGTCATCTTTTTAAGCCCTGCGGAAATGAAATACACCATATGCTCCGTACATTTTGTATATTCCATAACGTAGCTAAAGCCAAGTACCGTACAGATAGTCGGTACAAGACCTGGATTTGTAAGTTCTTTTACAAAGGCTGTCGTACCAGCTCCAAGGTTGCCCCCAATAAAGCACATCAATAATCCCGATAATAATAATACGAGCCGTGTTTCAAACTGTTTAATAATAGCGATAAACGTTGCTACTACGATAACAATACCTGTAATAACCATAACTCTCCTATCCGTGTACATAGGATGCAAGATAACTATATCCCCTCTATAAACGCTTTACACCCAATACACAACTAACAACACTAAATACAATAGTCCTATCTATTTCTTACACCTAATAGGCCTAACAATAGTAAAAGTAATCACTTTATTATATACAGTATAATCATATAACTATATAACTACTTATCTATATAACTACATAACTACATAACTATATAAAGAAGTATATTAAACAAGCTTTGTTTCTTCCAAGCTAAGTTTTCTAAGTACCTTGTCAAGTACCTCTGCACCCGTTACAATATCATCCATTTCAGCAAATTCTGCAGGATTATGACTGATGCCATCACGGCATGGAATAAAAATCATTCCCGTCGGAACTGCCTCTGCCCAATGCATCGCATCATGACCGGCACCACTCGGCATTGTCATGTACTCCACACCGACAGACTTAACAGCTTCTTCGATTTCTCGAATCATCGCCGGGTGCATCTCCACTGGATGGTCCTGTGCAATTGTTTCAATTGTATACGATAATCCACGTTTCTCGGCAGTAATGTCAATAAATTCTTTAACAAGAGTAACTACAGAATTACGAGCTGCCTTAGATATGCTGCGAATGTCTACCCCTAGCTTCACAGCACCAGGAATGACATTCATCGCACCAGGCATAACCTCTACAACACCAACAGTACCCACCACGGGTGGCACCTCTTGCATGGATGCAATCTCCTCGATGCCGAGGATGATTTTTGAGGCCCCACATAGAGCATCATGACGCAAATTCATCGGCGTAGCTCCACTATGATCGGCATTACCACGAATGGTCACATAGAATCGCTCTGGCGCGGCAATACCAGTCACAATGCCAATCGTTTTCTGTTCGTGCTCCAGCACCTTGCCTTGCTCGATATGAATTTCTGTGAAAGACTTTACAGGTCGTATATATTCCATTTCTTCAATCCCATCGGGATTTAAATTGCGACCTTTCAATGCTTCGTACAAGGAAACTCCTTGTTTATCTACCAAGCGGTGTAAGTCTTGTAATGTCAATTCACCGCGCATGGCCTTACTACCTAGAGTAGCATCCCCAAAGCGACCGGACTCTTCGCACATAAAAGACACCACAGCGATGGTATGATCATGTTTATAGCCATCATCGGTCATGCTACGAATTACTTCAATGGCAGACAATACGCCGACCACACCATCGTAATTGCCTCCATTGGGTACGCTATCCGTATGAGACCCCACCATGACAACTGGCAAATCTGGTTTCTTACCAATCTTATAGCCAATGACATTACCAAAATCGTCCATTTCAACGGATAAACCCGCATCAGTCATGCGATCTATAATATATTGACGTCCTGCCCAATCTGCATCGGTGAAAGCAAGGCGATTAATGCCCTCACCAGGAGCCGTCAATTGGGCCATAACCTCAAAATCCTTAACTAATCGCTCTCGTTGAATCATGTAACACCTCACAATCTATTACATCAATTACTGACAAACCATATGGTGGCTAGTCTGTAAAGTTTATTTTAAATAGTGAGCAGCAATTGTCCCTAATGCTACGATACCGTTTAACATATCCTCTTCATCGATATCAAAGAGCGGATTGTGATGTGGCGCTTTAATAGCAGACCCCACAACCATATAGGTCGCTCTTCCGCCACGATCGATGACACGATTCAAGAAATACGCACAGTCTTCACTACCGCCACCGCTGTAATCGAATGGCACCTCTTTAAAGATCCCAAGTGGTTCCACGATAGCTTGTACTTCACGAGCTAAATCATCGCTGATGCGACCTGCAGGAGTTTCTCCTTGTTTTGTGATTTCAAAGGTACAATCGTGCATTTCTGCAGCACCTTTAATAATAGTCTTAGACCGTTCAATCATGTAATCATTGATTTCTGTAGTGGCACCACGAGTTTCTAGTTTAAGCACCGCCACATCAGGCGTCACATTGCGACCTGTACCGCTTTCAAAAACACCTACATTCATGCGAGAAGCGCCTTGACTATGACGAGCGATGGCTTGTAAGTTAAGAACCGCTGTACAGCCGGCGAGCATTGCATTTTGTGCCTTTTCAGGGGAGCCACCAGCATGAGCAGAATAACCGTGGAATACCGCATCAAGTTTTGTAGTGGCTAAGAAGCCATGATCACTACATGCAAAGCAATTGGATAATTTTTCGTTAAACCCAATATGCATGCCGAACATCAAATCCACATCATCTACTACGCCTGTTTCCGCCATCGCTTTAGCACCGCGCACGCCTTCCTCTGCTGGTTGGAAAATAAGTTTAATGGTGCCTTTGAATTCATCCTTGTGAGTAGCCAAGTATTCGGCAAGACCTAACCCCATCGTCATATGTGCATCATGACCACAGGCGTGCATCGCTTTATCGTGACAAGAACGGAATCCTTCCTTTGTAGGCACATGGCTATCCTCTTTAGCTTCGATGACATCGTTAGAGTCCATATCTACACGAAATGCTACTACAGGGCCTTCACCGCCAAAGTTCATAGTTGCAACAATGGCCGTTTTACCATAACTCATCTTTTCTACAAGCTCAGGATTTGCACCTTCTTCGATGGCTCGATCCATAGCAGCTTTCATGACCTCATCACTAGGCAAACCCATGCGAGAGTCTAAATCGAGTACATCTGCGCCCAACGCCACATCATAGCCCAAAGAAATAAGCCTATCCGCTACCTTTGTAGCAGAGCGATACTCAAGCCAAGCAGGTTCAGGGTACATATGAAAATCTCGACGCATAGCGATTAACGCATCGCGCCGTTGTTGCACGAAATCTTTTACAGACATAAATACCTCCGTAACAAACTAATAATCACGTATACATTTACTATATGAATAGATAGGTAAATAGTCAACTAAATGGCACATGTATACAGTATCTAAAATATACTGTATGTTATAACAAAAAACACATATACCACGAAATGATTTCTGTGATATATGTGTGCTTATCAATTTATTCTAATATTGTTTTATTCAGTTTTGTCAGTACCTCTCGTTTAATAGTTCGTTGTCTATCCCAAGCAATGATAACAACGGTAGCAATAATCATAGCCATACCAATTAGCCCTAATAGACTAAATTCATTTCCTAAAAAAGCCCACCCAAAGAAAGCCGCCGAAATAGGTTCAATAGATGACAAAATAGATCCTGGTACTGCCCCAATTCGTTTAACCCCTTCTAAATAGGCATTAAAAGATACTATCGTCCCTAGGAATATGACATTGAAACAACCAATAACAGTCCATACGTCCCACACTGCATATGAATTCGGTTGATGGAATAATATCGCGGCTACAATACCACTAATAAGCATCCCAAACCCTACAATAGGCAATGTGCCATATTTGTAGAGTAAATCAACAGGAGAAATACTATATACGGCTACACCCACAGCAGATAAAAGCCCCCATACGAGAACCGCCATTGGGAAGCTTTCAATAGAAAGACCATCACCATTCCCCATTAAACAAATGGTCCCCACTAAGGCCAGTATAACAGAAACCATTTCCCCCTTGGATGGTCGTTTACCATAGCGAACCAGCAGGTAAATAATAATCATAGACGGCGCCAGATATTGTAATACCGTTGCAATGCCAGCTCCAGCTAAAGCAATGGATCTGAAGTATGTATATTGGCATAATGCCATTCCAAATACGCCAAAAATAATGAGCCCTAGCGTATCCTTTATACTATGAAATACATTAAAGATAGAGTTTCCAAATCTAAACCATGCATAAATAACAGTTAGTAAACCTGCTGTAATCAATCGCATAGTTACTAGCCATTCCAAATTCATATCTCTAAAATTGCTTAAGAACTGTACGGATGCACCTGATACGCCCCATAAAACAGCCCCTAATAGAGTTATAATAACACCAATAACTTCATATTGTTTCATGCTAGTCACCGAGCAAAGATACGTGAACTTTCACAACCACCTTACGGATTTTAATAGGTTTATCGTTTACAGCAAGCAAAGGCCGATGAACATCAGAGGGGAAGAATACAGTGTAGTACCCTTCTGGGCAATGGATTTGCCCTTCATCAACCGCTTCATTAGGATAAAAATAGCAATCTCGATCTGGATAGGACTCCACAGGTTTAACGAGACCTTTATCTACGAAAAAGCCCATGTTTTCCTCGCCGCTCACCATAAATTGGATATCTACATAATTACGGTGCGATTCCGGTTTTGTAGCTTCAAATAGTTTTGTTTCTACATCGTCTACGTTAGCATACATCATGTCGCCTTCAATGGCATGACGTCCTCCAGGCAATGTTTTCAAATCTGTGTTTTTCAAGAAATCCAAAGCGCGCACGATGGCTTTAGGATAGCCCATTTTTGTATAATCTGCGGTAATACTAGAGAAAAACATACACAATCCTTTCACAATATCTATGGATATGGCACCACAATAAACTAATTATATTACCTTTTATGTTAGCACATATATACATAAAGAACTAGCTATTCTCTTATGTAAAAGCCCTCCATACGCTACATATATGGAGGGCCTCAGTAAAATACTATTCAAATTTATGACTTTCGTCAATTATTACACTATGAAATTGTTACAGTATTAAATTGTTACATTATGCAATTGTCTATTCAGTTGTAATGATTCAAACTGTATTAGATACAGCATGTGGCCATTACCTTATTCTTGGGTTTTATGAGCAGCGATAATTTCTTCCGCTTGCTTATGGGGAACCTCTTCATAGGTATAGAACTGACGGTTAAATACACCTTGTCCTTGTGTAATGGAGCGCAATGCAGTCACATAATCGGACATTTCAGCCAATGGTACTTGTGCTTTAACAACGGAAATACCTGTTCTTTCACTTTGTTCCATGCCTAATACACGACCTCGACGGCTATTCAAATCACCCATGATGTCGCCCATGAAAGCATCTGGTGCAAACACGTTGACTTCATAGATTGGTTCTAATAGGACTGGTTTCGCCTTAGGAATCACATCCTTGATAGCCTGTGACGTAGCTACTTTAAATGCTAACTCTGAGGAGTCTACACTGTGGTAAGATCCATCCAAGAGTGTCACTTGCACGCCAATCATAGGATATCCTGCAATTAGACCTTTATCTAGGGTTTCTTTGGCACCCTTTTCCACTGCTGGTATGTATTGTTTAGGTACAGCACCACCAAAAATTTTGTCTACGAATGCAAATTCGCTACCATCATATAATGGATCCACTTGAATCTTAACGTGACCATATTGACCATGACCGCCACTTTGTTTCTTATACTTAGACTCGGTTTCAGCAGAGCCTTTAATAGTTTCGCGGTATGGAATATATGAAGCCACAAGTTTAGCTTGTACGCCGTATTTACGGTCCATTTTGTTGAGGATATGCTCAAGATGTACTTCGCCCATACAATCGATTTGTAATTGGCGAGCTTCAGCATTTTTCACTACTACGCAAGTAGGATCTTCTTCCGCCACTTTAAGAACAGCACTAGCTAATTTTTCCTCCTCACCTTTTTTCACTGGCTCCATAGCCACAGTGTATAGAGGTTGAGGGAAACGAATAGCATCGTATGTGACTTTAAAGTCAGGAGCCGTTAATGTATCGCCGGTCTTAGCATTGGCCAATTTCGGTATCACTACGATATCGCCAGCTTTAGCAGCGGATACAGGGATTTGTTGCTTCCCAATAAGGGTAACCATCTTGCCCCATTTTTCTTCTACATCTTGGTTCACATCAAAGAGGCGATCCCCTTCTTTCAGTTCACCAGAGAAGATACGTACAAAGCTTTGTTTGCCTGCGAATGGGTCTAACAATGTTTTAAATACGAATGCAGTTAATGGTTTATCTACATGTACAACACATTGTTCGCCGGTTTCCGCATCAGTTGCGGTCATCACTTTTTTAGTTGCATCCGGCATGTAACGGATCATACGATCCAATACTTGATCTAAGCCAATACGAGATGTGGCACTGCCACACATGATTGGGCACACACGGCCACTAATCATCCCTTCACGCAAGCCTTGGCGGATTTCCTCTAAGGATAATTCTTCGCCTTCTAAATATTTTTCCAACAACTCATCGCTACCTTCAGCCGCGGCTTCTACGGTCATTTCCCGAATTTCTTGAGCCTTTTCGATAAGGTGAGCTGGTACAGCGACCTCTGTTGGTTGGCCGTCCTTATAAGTAAACGCAGTCATTTTTGCTACGTCTACAACGCCTTCAAAATCGGCGCCTTCACCGATAGGAATCTGCAACGGCATGATGCCTTTGCCAAATAATTCCCGCATTCTTTCAATAGTACCGAAGAAATCAGCACCATCGACATCCATTTTATTGATAAATGCCATGCGAGGCATTTGTAATTCCACTGCATAATCCCATGCGCGAACTGTGTCAGTTTCTACACCAGATGTGGAGGAGAGCACCATCAACATGCCATCGCACGCACGCAAAGCGGCACGAACTTCGCCATGGAATTCATTATAGCCTGGAGTGTCTATGAAGTTAACCTTATGGTCATGCCACTCACATGGCGCCGTGCCCAATTGAATAGTTACATTACGTTTAATTTCTTCCGGTTCAAAGTCCATAATATGTTTATTATCTTGACCTTTACCTACGAAATCAACCGCACCAGAAGTTAACAACAAGGATTCAACAAGAGCTGTTTTGCCCGCACCATCGTGGGAAACAACAGCAACGTTTCTAATTTTATCACTACTGTACTCTTTCATTGGAATCGCCTCCTTACTGGCAAATTACGGCTTTGCTAATACATTTCGACACTACAATAAAAAAATCCTCTTTTTCTGAGAAAAATTTCTTAGAAAAGGAGGATTATATACTAATACTAAATTATAACGAAAATTTTAGTATTCCTATGTAGATCCTAAACTTAATTAAACTTAATTAAATTATTAATAAGACTTTATCGGTATATCCTATATATAGATGGGACTAGTGCCCTCACAAAGTTATAAAAAAGACGGTCTGTACTTGTGCAGCGACATCAGGAACGAGAAGCAAACAAGTATAGGCCGTCTTTTTTAATTAAATTGTCGTTATATAACGGGGCCCCATCTATATATGGACAATACTAAGGACAAAGATATAGTCAACTAAATAATTTAATTAGAACATAGAATACTAAAATTTCCCCGTCCGTTTACCGTAGTGCTTGGAGTCCCCATTTTGTTTCCAACCTACTGTATCACCGATGGACATTACGCGGCGCGTCAAGCAGTCTTTACATTGTTCTGCATTGTCGTCCACGCATGGCTTATTATCGTATAGCAAATATTTTGCACGGTGTTCAGGAATGGTGATGATAGGCATTAGGATATTCGCCCCTGCAGCTAAGCCTTTTTCACGGCCTAGTTTGTCTAATGCTTGTAATGCAGTAGTGGCTGCGATGTTTACGTCTTTCAAGAATAGACGTGTTAAGGCAATCATCTTAAGCCCTAGTTGAACGCGGCGCAATTTACCTGCTTCATCATCGATGCCCATAGCCAAAGCTTCTTGACCTAGTGGCGTATCATGATGCACCACATAAGGGCCCATACCGATCATGTCAATATCCATATCGCGATAGAACAAGATATCATTCACAAGATCTTCTTCTGTTTGACCAGGTAGGCCAATCATAACACCCGTGCCAACTTGGAAGCCTACGCGGCGCAAACGACGTAAGCATTCTACGCGCGTTTCGAAGGAGTGCAATTCATCACGAGGATGAATCTTATGGTATAAATCTGTATTGGTTGTTTCAATGCGTAATAAATAACGACTCGCACCGGCTTCACGCATGCGACGGTACGCCTCTTCGCTTTGTTCCCCTACACACATCGTTATGCCAAGAGAACCATCACCAATGGCTTTAATATCGCGAATTAAATCCACAACATAGTCTACAAAGACATCATCACAGCGTTCACCAGATTGAAGTGTAATGGAACCATATTCATGATCGTACGCCCACTGTGCCATCTTGATGATATCTTCGCGATTCATATCAAAGCGTTCCGTCTTGTCATTTTCACGGCGGATACCGCAATAATTACAATTTTTAATGCATCGGTTTGAGAACTCGATGAGGCCGCGATAGTATGCTACAGGCTTTACGTATTTTGCCTTCACTTCGTAGGCCTTTTTATATATCAACTGCAACTGTTCTTCATCAGTTACAGACATGAGAAATCGCAATTCCTCCTCGGCCAGCCATTCATCGCCGACGAGGTCTTTTGCAAGAATGTCTTGCACTTGCAAACAATCACTTCCTTTCGTAACGAACCGTCATCGATTCGCTTGGTATGGTAATGGATTCAATGTCAGAGACACAAGTAAATCCATTAACTTCGTGGGGCAAGTCCCGCACATGTTTCACTTGTTGAGTTAAACATTCATGAGCCATCACACCGCGACTCATTTTGGAGGACGTACTCATTTGCTTAAATGTGTCGCCCCGTAATTCCCAAAATTCAATGGTTACCACCTTCGGATGGTTCACCATTTTTGCATATTCTTTAGATGCTAGGTTTAGGATCCAATCTTCCTTGTGAAAGTATGCATCCACTGCTTCACGCCATGTATCGTATAAATTAACGCCTACCTTATCAACCATATCGAGTCGATAGTCGCGCACACCCATATTAGGCTCAACGACACCGTACAACGCGGACATCACAACAAGATGGCTTTCACCAAAGGTCTTGGCTTCATCAGATAAGTTCGACCAGTCTAAATATTTAAAAGCAATACCATCGTAGCTTTCACAGGCACGACCTACGGGATGGGACTCAAAGGACTGATAAAAATCAAAAAGAGCCTGTGCCTTATCATCCTTAAGTTTTAATGCCTTTCCAAGAGCCGCTACATCAAGAGATTGTACATGTGTTACAATTTCTTTCGTGATGTTCGGCTGAAATTGACCATCTCGAGCTGCATGATGTACTGCCTCATCGTTGCTAGCAACATCGGCAATCGTTTTTGTCTTACTAGGAGAGAGGACGATTTTCATGAGATAATTCCGCCTTAATAGATTCCTCTGTCAAATTGTCGATTAATTCAGGGTTCCACAACATGAGAGGCACCGCCACTACGTGGCTTGCTTTCAATTCTTTACATAATTTAATGCATTCTTTGAGATAATTAGAATCTTCATCTACAAGATCGCATACAATAACCACGTGACGCCCTTTAAGATTTACACCTTCATAATCGATGCTTTCAGCAGATACTGTAAGCATGCCGGTTTCCAAGCGACCTTCGCTCATATCGTTCAAACGAGACATCAATACATGCTCAAGCATAGTAGATACAGGTGTCACTACGCGGCCAATGCCGATAAGAGCCTCAGGTTGTGCATGAACGATAACTGTTTTCTTCCGTTTATCCGTTCTGAACTCAATAAGAGCTTTTTCTAAAGCACCAAAAAATACGAATAACTGCCAAGGATCAAAGGAGCCTGTTTGGAACATATCGATAACAGAACCATCCTCATCCATATTGAGGCGCGTCAATAACTCTTCAGCAATATCGTTAACCACAACACTAAAATCAGATTGTATTGTCTCTTGTACGTTGATTTCCTTTGCCATTAGGGCCTCCTAGTTTTCCATATATCACACTGCTAAGGAATACTCCCAACAGATATTATATTATCCTTAAAAATATTATTCTTATATTATACTATTTTTAATTGTACCATATTTTATACCCCTCTTGGGTATTCAAAGATACGCGTTTCACATAATAGATACGTTAGCAACATGACAAAAGGACCGCCATAGCGGTCCTTTGCATTCTAATATTGTACTCTAATCTTGTATTCTAATGTTGTATTCTAATTCTGTATTCTAATGTTGAATTCTAATGTTGACTTTATAAGAAACCTTTTGGAAACTAACAAAGAATATGCTCTTAGCCTACAATCAATAAGTAAATGTTCATAATAGTAACGATGATACCTATACCCCATAAGAGAATATTTGTAAATTTACGGTTCGCATATTCTCCCATGACCTTGCGGCTGCTTGTCATGTAAAGTTGCAAGAATATGGTGATAGGTAATTGCAAGCTCAAGAACATTTGAGAGAACAATAATGCTTGGAAGGAATCTGTAATAAACACGATCAATAATAATGCTGGAACATATGTTAGTGCCAAGCCTAATCGCGTATGGAAGTCTTTCATATCATAAGATTCGCCAAACATTCCTGCAAAGATACTTGCCCCCGCCATACCTGCCGTAGCAGATGAGGCAAAACCTGCAAATAACAATGCTATCGCAAAAATAATACCCGCTGCGGGTCCAATGAGTGGTCTCAACAACTCCTCAGCCTGTTCAAGTTCTGTTACTTCAATACCATGAGCAAAGAAGACAGCCGCCGCCAATATAATCATGGCGGAGTTAATCATCCACCCAATCCCCATAGATAACAAAGTATCGAGGAATTCATAGCGCAACTGCCGTTTCATTATCGCTGGATCTTGTGTATTGAACTGGCGACTTTGGATGATTTCAGAGTGCAAAAACAAGTTGTGAGGCATAATTACGGCCCCTAATATACTCA
The DNA here is from genome assembly GCA_959601155.1 of Veillonella parvula. Lineage (GTDB taxonomy): Bacteria > Bacillota > Negativicutes > Veillonellales > Veillonellaceae > Veillonella > Veillonella parvula_R. Next base: position 63,201 of record CAUGOU010000003.1, read on the forward strand.
AAATAACGAGCATCGATGTATTAGGAATATTAGGATCCACCCAACCGATACCAGCCGCTGCCCAATCCACATTGACCATATTTACCTCAACAAGGTACGCCAATGCTATAAGGGATACAAAACCAGCAATGATTCGCTCTAATTTACGATAGGAGTTCGTAATGAGCATGACCGTACAGATAAGAGCCGTCAGAATGCTGCCTATCAAGATAGGAATACCAAAGAGCATCTTCAAGGCGATAGCGGCGCCAATAAACTCAGCCAAGGCCGTCGCTGCCGCCGCAATTCCTGCCGTGCTAAGCACAAAGCGAGATGCATAACGCGGTAAAAACTCATAAGCACATTCCGACAAGCATTGACCGCGTACAATGCCTAAATGCGCCACATTATGCTGTAATAAAATGAGCATAATTGTGGATAGTGTGACTACCCACAATAATTCGTAACCATAACTAGCACCAGCTGCCAAATTAGCAGCCCAGTTGCCCGGATCGATAAATCCAACGGTTACGATTATACCAGGTCCTATATATTTAAAGACCTCACTTACCTGCTGTTTACCGTTTTGATGGACAGTAAACAACTGTTTCTTAAAAAAATCAATCATTATAACCCCTTACTAAGAGTTATAGAGTGAACGTCATCTCCGTCTGCATACGAGCATCTGTTTTGGACTTTTTATCCTTGGAATCAGCATAACGAATACGCACTTCATTATTTACCTTAACGCGAGAATCATCAATTTTGAATTTCTTCATTTTTTCTTTGATTTGTTCATCTGTTAAAGCACGTTCTTCCGGTTTTGCTACTTCATCGCCAACCTTATCAAGGGCTTCTTGTTGATCCTTGGATATTTGATAGGTCTTACCAGATTTTTTAGCCTTTTCAGCACGCTTTTCATCTAGTTTTTGACGGCGCTCGTCAGTAACTTTTTTATCGCGAGCAATACGGTAATCCATTACATCACGCATATTTTCTTGGTAAATACGCAATGCATATTCCCGATCATTGTCGTTCATTTGCTCACGTTTTGTGACTACCTCATCGATAAGAGGCATAAGCTCATCCTTTGTATAGCTAGCACCATCAAAAGTATATCCATGGGTATCTGTAATGGCACCATGTTTAATGAGCCTTTGTAACGCTGTATATGTCCAATCATTAGGCGTAATAACATTTGAGTTTATATGCTGTTGTCCTTTACTAGAACTACTAACAGTCTCTACATCAGCACTTACACCATCCACCATAGGACGTGCACTTGGGATGGCAATACTTTCAGCATGACTAAACCCAACAGACGCAACGAGGCACAATGCACTAATGCCTAACGCTCGACGGATACGATTCATTTGACGTGTATGTTTTCTATTCATAAGAGTCTCCTTAAAATTACATTTTATACAATCTATTATATGAAACCCCTAGACATACGTCAACTCTATACCCTTACACACCTGTGTCATTTAATACTGATAAGGCCTCGGACTCACTCGAATCCTCACAAATTTTGGGCCTATATAAATAATATAACAAATCACTATATTATACAAAAAGACCCCACATCGAGTGATGTGAGGTCTTTACATGGCGGAGGATTAGGGATTCGAACCCTAGCGACGGTAACCCGCCCTAACGATTTAGCAAACCGTCCTCTTCAGCCTCTTGAGTAATCCTCCATGCTTTACTGGGTAATCATATCATACCCAATAAGGCATTGTCAATCGTCTTATTTCAGCATAGATTCGATGAACCAGATTTGTTTTACATAGTATGCAACGTGATCTTCCATCATGCTTACGAGCAAGAAATCACCTTCTTCATCAGCTGCTGCACGAATTGCTACAGCTTGATCATTCATGTATTTAAAATCCTTAAGAAGGATATCAATTACCTTTGCTTGAGGGATGTCTTCTTGTCCCAATTCTTCGATTTTAGTCAATTTTGCGTATTCTCCGGAATTTACCAATGGAAATTGACCTTGCATTTTCACATGTTCTGCTACGGCATCAAAGTATTCAAAGGCTTCATCATAAATGGATTCCAAGTATTCATGAATAGATTTGAATTGCGGACCAGTTACATTGAAGTGTAGGTTATGTAATTTTACATTCCATACGGAAAGATCTGCTAAATATTGATTTACTTGTTGTACGTTTTTCATAATAAAACTCCTTTTTTCACTTAATTCTCAATTATAGTTTATTCTAAAAGCAGAACAAACACAGTTGGCTTCTACGCCATCAATTCGTTTATTTAATTTATAATCAATATTGATTATGTTTATATTCTACCAATAATGATTTTCCATGTCAATATATGAATAGATATTTTTGTATAAAAGTTTAATGAAAACATTATAACCATACTAAATCAAACATATCCCCAATCCAATACAATACATACCAAATCTAAATCCAATAATTCACGGAATCATGTTTCTACGAATCATAAAAAACCTCTAACTACTAGTTAATCTAATAGTTAGAGGCTTGTATGATTCTATATTCAATATGACTCTATATTAAAAATGATTATATATTAAATACGTTTCTATATTAAATATAGTATTCTATGTAATTATCAGGGATTTTTTTCTCCTCTGCTTGTGCAGCGGTTGCATTGCGACTAGGTTTACGGACATACATATTTTCTGGATCTGTTTCAAAGATTACCATATCCTTAGGAATATCATGTTTGATAACGAGATTACAGCCAATCTTCGTGCGCGCCCCAATCGTAATATCTCCTAAAATTTTTGTACCCGTACCGATGAGTACATCGTCTTCAATGGTCGGATGACGCTTTACCTTTTTAGAAGACATCCCACCTAGTGTTACTTGATGGAACAAGGTTACATTATCGCCTACAATAGCCGTTTCACCAATAACAACCCCCATACCGTGATCGATAAAGAGACCGCGACCAATCGTCGCACCTGGATGGATTTCAATGCCCGTTACATGACGAGAATGGAGAGCCACACGACGAGCCAAGATGGGCCACCCCGCCTTATATAAACGGTGGGCAAAGAAATGCCAGAACAAAGCCGTAATATGCGGATATGTCCATATAACCATCCATACACTTGTGGCAGCTGGGTCAGAATCCATTACACGCTTAATATTATATTGAATTTTGCCCCATAATTCGCGCAAACCTTGCATCATAGTGACTCCATCTCAAATAACTCTACTTACATTCTACAGAAATATAGATATATCTAGTATACAACATATTTGGTCTATATTCCTATATATAAGGCTTTATATCTATATAGAACCTATTCTTATACCAATCCAAAATTCCGTATTGTATCTATTTAAAATCTATTATTTAACGTATTCGTTGTTGCCGAAGTCCAAGAGGGATAAATATTTCTCTACTCCATCAGGTGCAATAACAACGATGTTCGCCTTAGGTAACTCACGAGCCATCCGTTTTGCCGCTACAATGGCCGCCCCCGCGGAAAGGCCAATAGAAATACCACTTTCACGCATAAAGGTTTGCACCTCGCTAAAAGCTTCTTCGTCACTTACAGTTTGCACGCCATCCATCAATGTTTGGTCAAAGTTTTCAGGAATAAACCCAGCCCCAATCCCTTGAATTTTGTGAGGGCCGCCCTTACCTTCGGTAATAGCAGGAGATCCCGTTGGCTCTACAGCAATGGCTTTTAGATTAGGATTATGTTCTTTCAATCGTCTTGTAACGCCTGTGAAAGTACCACCCGTGCCGATACCCGCTACAAATACATCAACATTCGGCACTTGTTCTACAATTTCAGTACCCGTCGTGCGGTAATGCATATCTGGGTTTGCAGGATTTACGAATTGGCCCAAGGTGAAAGCATTTGGATACTTCTCTAAAATTTCATTGGCCCGCTCAAGAGCCCCCTTCATACCTGTTTCTTTTGGTGTTAAGATGAGCTGCGCCCCATACGCCTTAATAAGCTCACGGCGTTCTTTACTCATACTTTCAGGCATGATAATCACTGTTTTAATATGTAAAATAGCGCCTACCATAGCAAGAGCGATCCCCGTATTACCACTTGTGGCTTCTACGATGATGCTATCCTCATGGATGCGACCTTGCTCTCTTGCAGCCTGTAACATACCGAGAACGGCACGGTCTTTTACAGAACCGCCTACATTATATTTTTCAAGTTTTACATAAATATTGGTATTTGGCAATTGATATATCGGTGTTTTACCAATAAGTTCAGTTGTTTGGTTTGTTACTATACTCATCTAATTCTCCCTCTAGCGATAGATGATAAAAATCGTCCTTAGGAACATCCCAAGGACGATTTTATATTGCACCTTGTTATTCACCATATACGGAGTATAACCGTTTATGTATTCCAATTAATACAACCATACTCTAACATTTGAATCATTTCATTGTCAAGAGAATGAGAACGACTTTTAAAACCCTAAAAATACAGGAAATAACTAGCTTTATCTATTTTTTTGTAAGTGCGTCAAGTACCCCATCCCATGTGATGGGTACCATTATAATCATGAGGGCCAATCCAATAAAGAAAATTGCTCCTACCAAGACTGTAAGACGAGGGATAAGAGATATAGCCATGCTACTAGCTAAGTGCGATACTTTAGTTATATCATGATGTAACGCTACATGCCCCCATAAGAAACCAGCAACTACATAGGTGATAATATATGGGTCGAAAATGATTAGGGTAGTTAATTCATTATCAACATGCATAATTCGGTTAATACTCGGAGACACTAGTACATTTACAAGTATAGCTAGGATTTTAAACCATACTAGACACACGATATAAGGCCACATTGTTTTTATCGTCATTCTCAACATATAGAGCAAGCCCAACAAGCTCGCTCCAAGAAAGCCTCTTTGACTCCCCATGTACCGCTCCATCCAAGAAGGCTTATGTTTACCTGCATCTACTTGGTCATAATAAAAGGATAAATCCCGTTCTCCATGAGCTAAATCAACTAGCCCTAACACTTGAAACAACACAAGCGAAAAGACTAAAATAACGCCTATTTGAAAGCTTTCACTAAAGAACATATCCATCAGATCGAAATCAAGATAACCAATGTTCAAAAGATTACCATATACATCGTGAAACGCAATATATATACCATTCGTTACGAGCACATCTAGCACAAATAGGAGCAACACAAACATGATATATCCGTTCCAGCGAGTCCATTTACTTTGTTCTCTTAAATGAGTGTGAGCCCCTACGATTATTGATGCAGGTTGTAAAGACAAGGTCACACCCATCATAAAACAAGTAATAAAGGATGCGACCATTGTTAAATATTCGTATGCCATATTAACGGTATGCTACGCGCTCAGGCTGCATGTCGTGGAAATGAAGGCGCTCTTTTGCCGTCTTTTCCCACTCAGTACCAGGCTTGCCGTAATTTGCGTATGGATCGATGGACAAACCACCGCGCGGCGTGAACTTACCCCACACCTCGATATATTTAGGATCCATCAACTTCATAAGATCTTTCATGATGATGTTTATGCAATCCTCGTGAAAGTCCCCATGATTGCGGAAACTAAACAGATATAACTTCAAAGACTTGGACTCTACCATTTTCTTATCTGGCACATAAGAAATATAGATTGTGGCAAAGTCTGGTTGACCTGTCATAGGACACAAACTTGTGAACTCAGGGCAATTAAACTTAACGAAGTAATCATTGTCAGGGTGTTTATTATCAAACGCCTCCAACACCTGTGGCGCATAATCAGTAGGATAATCGGTCTTGTGACCTAACATCGTTACCCCTTGTAACTCTTTTTCAGATCTGCCAGATGCCATAAGGAACCTCTTTCTATAAAATATAAATTCTGCGAAATCATTCAATATAAATAAATTATATCATACGTAGTGCTAAAAAAGTCCTCCTCCAGTTCTAGTTAAACAGTTAGTAGCAACTAATGCATCTAATAACATGCGCTCAAATATCAAATCCACAAAAACTAAAAGGACACTATGGCTCCACCCATTCAGTAATACCGCTCACTGAAGATTAGACTATAGCGTCCTTTTTTAGATTCATATACCTTATATTAGCATTATACGTTAATCAATAGAACCTGCTATATGTACGGTCAGAATATCTAATAATAGGTCAAAATATATAAATATATGTATAAAGCTACTAGAAATAACCAAACATATACGCCAGCTTTAAAGTTAAACTGATATTTTTCTACTTTATCACTTTCAAACTCATTATTTTTAAGCATAAAGTACATTCCAACTAAAGAAATCCCCATACAAAATATCCACCAAAACAACATAGTAAATGGAGATATTAAATTACGTATGAAAAATATTCCAAACCCGAGTACTAAGCTAAAAGTATAGATAATTCGAGCTAAGCTAAGCTTACCTTTATGCGTAATAAGTTTGTATATGAGGAATATAATACCAAGTATTATAATCAGATCTTGATACATTACTTATCTACATCCTTTTTCAAATTAAATTTAATTTCATCTTTAATGCGATCGCCAAATGTTGCACCAGCAACACCAACAGCAAAAGCTCCTACAGGACCAGCACCACTTCCTACAAGTCCGCCACCTAATCCAGTAGCTACAGGAATTAAATCAGCTCCCCAGGCCTTTGCTAGTTCACGCCCACTGTATACTTGATAGTCCATATATAAGTCCTTAGCTAAATAACCAATTAAAACAGGTCCTCCAGTTCGAGAAACAGTACGTGCAAATTTTGATGCCTTTTCAGCATAATGAACATATCCAACCCATGGTTGATTTCCTACTTCAGATAGCATATTTTGAGCAACAGACTTGCCTAAATCATCTTTAGTCCAAACAAATCCAGGTTTAATTATAGTCTTAGGAGTTATATTTTCATTACGCTTAACAAAGCCTAATTTCTCTCTATCCAACGGAGTAAGATTTTTGTCATAATATCGTCTAATTCCTATCGATTTAAATATAGAGCTTCGTCCATTATGTGGTAACCCAAAAGTTTTAAATGATGATTTATAATCTCTATACCCATTTTCATTACGATCTAAGGTTGGTAAATTACCCATTTTAAAATAATACCCATGCCGTGCAAACAAAGCTCTTACAGCATTATAATACTCTGATACCTTACTAGGATTATTAACACCGACTTCATCCTTAATTATTTTATTGTGTAATACATACATCTCATTAAGAATTTCACGAGCTTGTTGAAAATAAATTTCTTTCCACTTTGCGTCTATTGCTTCGCGCTCTTCATTACTTTTTGCTTTTGAATATTCCTGTTTATATAATTTTATTTGCTCATGTGTCAAATAATTATTCTGTGTAGCAGATAATGAAATACCAGAACCCAATGAAGAGTATGAAACTGTATTACCTAATATTGCACTAGCAATTTTATATACATCAGAATTATCAACATACTTACCATTAGCGTCTACCGTACTATTAGGATGTTTAGCTAATTCTTTAGCAATAGCTCCTACCATCACCTCATTAGCACTAGATACTGTAAACCCTTCTAAGCTAGAGCCTCCAGCCATATTAGAGACTACTGCACCGAAACCGCCATGTAAGGCAACTTTATAAATACCGCCATCTTTCCATTTATCAGCTTCTTTTTGGTATCGTTTTTTTAGAGCTTCATCAGTAGTAGTGGCGGCTTTTTCTTCATACTTCTGAGCTTGCTTCATGGCTATATCCCCAATTAATTTAAAACCTTCATCAGATACAGCATTAACGTATTCCATACGCTCTTTTACATCAGCCTTATCAAATATTGGTTTAATACTATTGAGTGCGTCTTCAGTATCTCTGTTAATAGTAGTAAGAGGTTTACCCTCTACTTCTACTAATATAGTATCACTAATAGCAGATTTCGTGGTAGATTGGGCCTCATCTGATACAGGAATAGAGACTACTGGAGATAGCCCTAACGGGTTGATTTTACCGAGAATACCTTTTGCTGTCAATCCAGATGTATTCATGGCTAAACCAGATTTCTTAGCCTTATAAGATGCTTCATTATGAAGGTCTTCCATAACTAGAGATTTGGTAGATAGCTTATTTTTTTCAGGTGTAGCCTTACTAGTTATAGTAGCACCTTTTAATGTTGTCGTATTGCCAACAGTAATATTTACACCATCATTACCTGCATAAATACCAGATTGATCTGTAACACTTTTATAAGTACTATCAATATTACCTTTTACATTAACACCATTAATCGTAGGTTGAGATATAAAGTTTGCGCCAGAGATAGAAATACCCTTGTTCTTAGATGTTTCATGATAGATTCGACTGTCTTGCAAGCTCTCTACAGTCAGATTATTACCTACTTTCGCCGTTACACCTCGTCCAGAGATAGTAGAACCGATAAGGTTAGTATCATTGCCACTTTCGATAGATACGTTATTAGTACCTACAACATGTGTCCCTGTATGAGTAGTAGTATCTTCTATGCCATTTTCTGACCCTTTATAAGCGGATGCCGACCAGCCTACGAGCCCACCAGTTCTCATACCAATATTAGCAGAGACATTCCAGCCACTAGACTTACTATTTGTTTCAATACGTTGCGTATTTGAACCTGCCTCTAGATTGATAGTATTGGAAGCAGCTAATTGTACATTCTTCCCTTTGATTTGCTCTCCAATTGCAGTAATATTACCTTTAATTGAATCTGCACTATTAGCATGAAGTAAAATAGTTCCATCAGAATAGCATAATTAAAGTTTTGTTGTAAAGTATAAATATATTTCTTCTTTTTAGTTTTATAAAATTAAAATTTATAATATAATATTCATATATCCATGTTATAGTACCCATTATGATTTATCGTTACGTTTTATACACAATGGAGGTTACCATGAAATTAAAACAACTGATTTTGTCCGGTATAGCCGTTGGAGCGCTAGCTTTCACAAGCGGAATGGTACAGCCTGCACAGGCAGCAGTCGGTATGGATACGCCTGCACCGACGCAAAGTTTAAAGAGACCTGCATCAGTAACGACACAGCATTATATCAATGTAGATGGCATATTATTAGAGCCCATAGATAATAAACCAAATGTTATCTATGTTGACGGTCAGCCACTCGTAGCGTTACGTCAAGTATCAGAAGCATTAGGTTATAAAGTATCTTGGGATACCCCTACAAAAACGGCATTAATCGATATGAACATTGCTACCTTAGCGGTACAACCAGACTCTAAACAAGTCGTGCGCAAAGGTAAACTGCAAATCATCAACCTTGATACATCCGAATCTTTACTCCCTGCAGCACGTATGGTAGACGGAATTCTATATGTAAGTCCGAACGCATTCAAACTCTTGTTAAATGATGTAACCATCAATAAAGACGAAATATATATCGTTCCACAACAAAGTCAATTGGCCACTGATTCAAACACGCAAAAAGGCAAACGAAACGGTATCGAAACATTTTTACCGGATCAAGGAGATAAAGTAATTCCATACGAAGAAAAGGAAACCAAAGAAAAGAAACCTCTTATTACGGTAAAACGAACTAACACCAAAACAGATACCAAAGACACAGAAAATACCGAATATGTACGCTCTAACGGATTAAACAGATAATAAAATCTTTCGTATAGCTATATATAATTTAGCACCTTATAACTTAAAGAAGGCAACTCATCACCATGATGGATTGCCTTCTTTTTATAATATTTGCTAGTTTATTATTTTTGTTACTTTATATTATTACTTTATTGTTTCTTCTTACCCTTTACGGCTCAATACAGTTTATTGCTTACTGTTTTTTGACAGATTATCTAAGCTATCTTTTGCCGTATCCATACTCCGCTTCAGATCCTTCATGGATTCTTTCATGTCCGGCGCTATAAGCCCAGATTTGTCGATGCCCTTTGCAGAGTCAGAGGCACGTCTACTATTTTCCCTGGCTTGTTTCATATCGTCTTTAATGCGAGTCATATTTTCATCAATTTCGTCAAATGACTCATCATACAAAATAAAATTACTGCCCCCGTGGGACGTAATATTTAGCGGCCCCATCGTGAGCTGTCCATCATCGATACGCAAAGCATCCGTAGTAATAGTAGTGATTTTCGTATGTACGTTCACATCGCTAAAGGATAAATGCCGTCCTTTATTGTGAAAGTTTCCCGTAATGCTTTGAATCGGAATTAGCATATAGTGCCCTTCACCAGACCAGAAGTTACCCCATACCTCCATGTCTCGAGGTTGGCCTTCACTTTTAAAGTTCAAATTTGCCGATACGGGCACGAGAAACTCAGGAGCCTTGAGGGCTACACTGCTATCTAAATCCTTTGCTACGCCTGTAATCGTATAGGCTCGAGTGTCCAAATTATATACACCTTTAGCCTCCAATTTACCGCTGTATACATTGGCACTAACGTTTTCAAAATTTAAAATACCATCTTGGTACGTCACATCTCCTACTACATTCTCAAAAGTAAGTGCAGGAATGCGTAAAATAGGCATCGTCACACGACCTTTAGCTAAGGGACGATTAAAATCACCTGTTACCTTTGTAAGCAAGGTCATAGCATCATGAATATTCTCACCAAAGCCTAGTGATGATGGATCCACCCCTTTCACATCAAATTGTAGATCCAGTTGAGGCATGCGATGCTTTAAAACATCCTTTAAATCTACACGACCTTTTAATACGAGACCATCCCCTATGGCGGTACCACCAAATTTGCCCGTCTCCATATCGATACGAATCGCTCGCTTACTATCAAGATCAATTTTTGAGTTTACATTCTTTATCACATAATGGCGATTTCTATTAAAAACCTCTAACTGACTATTTCTAAGTGTAATCTTAAGATCTAAATGTTGACCTTGCCAATTAAAGTTACGTACTTTCTTACCTAGTTCCTCTTGCCGTTCTTGTGTGGTCTTTTTAGGTGCTTTTGGACGAGGCTCTACCTCATTAATTGGTTTATTTACATCTGGAGATATGGGCGCGAAATCCAACCGATTATTATCGTCCAAATCAATGACTATAACCGCATCATCTAATTCAATGCCCTTGATAGCGGAGGACTTAAAATTACGTGTCACCACATCCCACATATTGACGCGGACTTTCCCACTTGGTGCATTGAGCAACTCATGCCCTTCTGGGTCCTTCCAAACAAGGCCTGTAAAAGTCAAAGTTCCCCATGGTGTAGCAGATAAACTTTCAACAGTAACCGTACCGCGCATCATAGTTTGTCGAGCCATAACCTCATTAAAAATAACGCCCATTCCACGACTAGCAATGGTTGCTAGTACAAAGACTATAATCGCTCCAATGGCAAGAAAGGCAGCAATGCCTTTTAGGCCTTTCTTATACAATTGTTTATATTTTGTCCAATAAGAACGTATATAATGTTTCATAGCCCTATTATAGCATGTTCAAATAACAATACCAATGCGGTGTTGCCTGTATCAAATATATTGACCATAAGAAACTCTTTTCCATATAAAAAGCGCCTTGCTCACAGAAAACTCTGCATGCAAGGCGCCGTTACCTAACTATTTTATAAAAAAGGCAGCAAATTTATAGAGTAAAAGTGCACCCACAAATGTGAGTGCACTGTATATATTGCAATAATCAATATTATGCTTTTACTTCTTTACCGTATTTTACAAGGCTTTCAGCTTCGATTTCAGCTTGAGTCCGATAGTCTTGAGGAATATTGGACAAGCGAATCCAGCTACGTACAGCTTCAATTAATACGATAAGGATCATGAGGAACATAGCAGCACTAAATGCTACTAGAATCCATTTACCAGCAGGAATATAGCTGTAGAATACATTTTCATAGTCTGCAGCGATAGCCACGATAGCCATTAAGATACAAGGAATACCTGTTACCCATGCATAGCGTTTGCGGCCAAGTCTCATGATAACTGTAGTACCTACAGCCAATGTCATAGTACCTAATAATTGGTTAGATACACCGAATAGAGGCCAGATAATACCGATGTTACCTTGTAGAACTAGGTAGCCCCACAAGATACAAATTAAAGCGGCACAACCATACACACCAGGAGCCCAGTGTTGGTCGTTGAATTTAGGATGGAAATGACCTAATAATTCTTGAAGTAAGTAACGACCTACACGAGTACCAGCATCGATCAATGTCATGATGAACAATGCTTCGAACATGATACAGAAGTGATACCAGTAACCCATCAAGTGAGCCATATTAGGCAATCTGGAGAAGATATGAGCCATACCTACTGCAAGGGATACGGCACCACCAGGACGGTGCATCAAGTCTTCACCAACCATTGCAGACAATGCTGGCAATTCATGAACTTGAAGGCCTAAAGCTTTGAAAGACTCAACTGTGGAGTTAATCGCAAAGTAATCATCTGGATGCAATGCAGTAGCAGCAATTAACGCCATCATAGCGATGAAGCCTTCTGTTAACATCGCACCATAACCGATAGGTAAAATTTCTCGTTCATTAGTAAGCATTTTAGGTGTTGTACCTGTAGCAATAACAGTATGGAAGCCAGATAACGCACCACATGCGATAGTAATGAAGATGTAAGGGAATACGGAACCTTTCAATACAGGACCGCCGCCCCAGATGTAAGGAGTTACGGCTGGCATTTGAATTTCAGGCATTACAATGATAATACCAAGTGCCAATGCACCGATTGTACCGATTTTAAGGTATGTGGACAAATAGTCACGAGGAGCAAGTAACAACCATACTGGCAATGCAGCTGCAAAGAAACCATACACAGCAAGCATAATTTCAATGGTTTGCAAGTCGTATGTAAACCAAGATGCATATTCGCTAGCCGCTATATTTGGGCCGTAGATGATAGCTGCGAAGATTAAGGCTACCCCAATAATAGTCGCCTCTTGGATTTTACCAGGACGCAACCATTTCAAATAAATACCAATAAAAATAGCGATTGGAATGGTAGCAAATACGGAGAAGAATCCCCAAGGAGAGTTATGCAATGCATTAGCTACTACTACAGCCATACCAGCAAGGGTAATGATCAATAGGAATAAGGTAGCGAGCATAGCACCAAAACCAGCAAGTTTACTGATTTCTTCGCGAGCAATATCCGCAATCGATTTACCATCGTAACGAACGGAAGCAAACAAGATAACCATATCATGTACAGCACCGGCTAATACGGAACCAATTAGGATCCATAATGCCCCAGGCAAATATCCAAACTGTGCTGCGATAACAGGACCTACAAGTGGCCCTGCACCAGCAATTGCTGCAAAGTGATGACCAAAGGTTACCCATTTGTTGGTTGGCACGTAATCGTGACCATCATTGTGAACCATAGCTGGCGTTGGACGATATTGATCCAATGTCAGTACCTTAGCCGCTATAAAAGCCCCATAAAAGCGGTACGCTAAAATTAGAATACACGCGGAGGCAATAACTAAGTAAATACCATTCATAACCATATAAACACCTCCAATAATCACGTGACATGGAGTATATGAATATTACTGATAAAACTTATGTATCGTATCCATGCCACAATGGCTTCCTAAAATGTTAGTACTTACAACATTATTGTATAACTAATCAACAAGGTGTCAATTATTAATTTCTCATTTTGAAAGTTAAGTATAACTATAAAGCATAATAACGGCATTCTCTACCTATGAGATGCCGTTATTATCCTAGATATATTGGTTACTGAATGACTTATTCCTATCTGTAATGAAAGATAGCTATATCCCTATTCTCCTGCTGTTCTATAAGTTTTTGTAATAGTCCCAAATGTACGCAACAAATTTAAACCTACGACACCACTTTTTTCAGGATGGAATTGCATTCCATATACTCTACCTCGTTCTACAATGCCAGGTACATCGATACCATAATTTGCAGTAGATGTGATATATTCAGGATCTGTATCCACATAATAGGAATGAACGAAATATGTATATTGATCATCTACATTGCTAAAAGCGCTATGAGGCTGGTGTACTACATTTTTATTCCAACCCATATGAGGCACGCTAAGGCCAAGGTTGCGAGGAATTTCTTTTACCTTACCGGGAATAAGCCCTAAACCGGGCGTTGGGCCGTATTCTTCAGATTCTTCAAATAAAAGTTGCATCCCTAAACAAATACCTAATAAAGGTATATCCCGTTTTACTACTTCATGGATGACATCGACTAAACCACGCTCTTTTAAAACTGCCATCGCCGGCGCATATGCTCCTACACCTGGCAAGAGAACACCATCAGCATTTAATATAGTCGCCAAATCTGCCGTTAGCACTGCATCAAGACCGATATAAGCTAATGCTTTCTGAACATTGAAGGTATTCCCTGCATCATAATCTATAATGGCAATCATAATAAACTCCATTCTATAGGGTAAAACACGATAAGATTAAACAAAACGTATTACGAATTGTATGTTATTCTGTACGAATTAATTCATGAAATCTCTTAATATCCTGCGCATAACATCCCCATCTTGAGACATAGGAATCGTAAGACGCAACCACCCTTCACGTTGACCTCGGCGCACTTGGTAACCTGATTTGAGCCAAGCATCTGCAAGACCTTCTGCATCAGGCGCTGCAAAGAAAATAAAATTAGCCTCACTCTTATAGTAGTGAATACCTAGCTCATCTAAGAGGCTTTCCCATTTTGCCCGTTCCTCTGCATTTTGAGAGACCGTTCTCGCCACGAATTCTTGATCACCGAAAGCGGCTTCTGCAGCCACTTGAGATAAGGTATTCAAATTGTACGGCAAGCGAATGGTTTGCATATAATTTGCCAACTCTATAGGTGTCATCATGTAACCTACACGGTAATTGGCAAGGCCATAGGCTTTCGAGAAGGTACGCATGATAGCCACATTAGGGAACTCATCCAAGAGCGCACGTGCCGTAGGAACTGCTACAGAGGTAACAAAATCGATATACGCCTCGTCTATGATGACCAAGGTTTCCTTTGGTATAGCTGCTACAAATTTGCGGATATCTTCAACAGACTCATAGGTACCCGTTGGATTATTAGGATTACAAATCCACACGAGGCGTGTCGTTTCATCTACAGCTTTCACGAGAGCAGAAAAATCATACTGTCCTGTTTCAAAATCAGCTGGCACCTCGCGGATCTCAGCACCTTCCACGAGGCCATTCAAGGCATATTCCGAGAAGGCTGGCACGCTTACTACGATGGAGTCACCCGTAGTAATCAATGTTTTATTGACCATGGCGATGACTTCATCGAGACCTACTCCGATGATGAGTTGCTCAGGTTGTACCTGCCAGTAGTCAGCGAGTTTCATACGCAAATCGGAGGCGTTGCCATCTGGATAGTAGTTAGCATCATTATGAGTTACATAGCTAAGAATAGCCTCCCGTACCAATGGCGATGTACCGTAGGGATTTTCATTCGCCGACAAGCGCACCAATCGCTCTACACCAAGGCGCTCTTTCACCGCTTCAGCCGGCTCCTCAGGTATATAAGGTTTCAATGTGCGAATTATCTCTTTCATAGGCTATCCTTTCTAACTATTTTCTTAACGCATATAACGCATATAACTCATATAACACACAAAAGACACATATGAACTCCACCAGAGCTCATATGTCCAAGCTCATAATAGGATATACATTATAAGTTTGTAATTTCTGGGCGATCCGTAGTCTTGCTAACAACCCCTTCGCGGCTCGCTAGCTCAGCTTCAATGGCTTCGTATGGGATATTTTTCTCCGCTAATAACACGAGCAAGTGATATAACACGTCTGCTGTTTCGTAAATCAGCTCCTGTGGATCTTCATTTTTTGCGGCGATTACTACCTCTGTAGCCTCTTCACCAACTTTTTTCAAGATTTTATCGAGCCCTTTGTCGAATAAATAATTCGTATAAGAACCTTCCTTTGGCTGTGCCTTACGGTTTTTAATAATTTCGTATAATTCGTTCAGTGTTTGCTGTGCCATGTTTAACTCCGTTCTACTTCATTAAAGAAACAGCTTGTACGCCCAGTATGACAGGCAGGACCTTCAGGCTTAACTTGAATGAGCAAGGTATCGCCATCACAATCTAGGGCCATGCTCACCACGTGCTGCACATTACCGCTAGTGCCACCCTTATGCCATAGTTCTTGACGAGATCGAGACCAAAACCACGTTTCCCTTGTTTCCAGTGTCTTGTGAAAGCTTTCTTCGTTCATCCACGCCACCATGAGGACGTCCTTAGTCTCTGCATCCTGCACAACCGTCGGCAACAAGCCATTTCCTTTTTCAAAATCCGGTTTCATATTCTATCCTTTATTAAAAGTAATCAATAATCTGTAATCCTATATTAGCTTGTATCTCTATCTATCGCTATTTCTATTTTCTGTTTATCTATAAATAAACTATTTAACTAACTCTGGACATATAAAATAGTAAAGAACTTACGAGAGATAATAATTTTTTAAATCTGTTTTAGCGTACTGTAATTCCGTGAGCTCGTAGTTCTTGTTTGAGTTCAGGAATTTTAACTTCTCCGAAGTGGAATATAGATGCCGCCAGTGCACCGGTAACGCTGGTTTGCTTAAAGAGATCTATAAAATCCTCAACCTTACCTGCCCCTCCAGAGGCGATGATAGGTACATTTACGACGGACTCTAGAGCCTTATATAGTTCAATATCAAAGCCGGATTTTGTGCCATCTTTGTCCATGCTCGTCACTAGCAACTCTCCTGCTCCACGAGCTACGGCCTCTTTAGCCCAGTCGAGAGCTTTCCACTCTGTACGGTTGCGCCCACCATGAGTGTAAGCATACCATTCACCAGTTTTTTCATCGGTTTTCACGTCGATGGCTACCACCATACATTGATTGCCAAACTTTTGAGCCCCTTCTGTGATGAGCTCAGGGTTAGCGAGAGCCGCGGAGTTCAAAGATACCTTGTCCGCACCAGCTTTCAACAAAGCCGTCATATCATCAATGCTCTTGATACCACCACCCACGGTGAGTGGCATAAATACTTGTGTGGAGATTTCTTGAACCACATCGCGCATAGTGGTCCGCGCATCAACGGTGGCCGTAATGTCTAAAAATACGAGCTCATCAGCTTGTTGCTGCTCATAGGAGGACGCAATATCTACTGGATTGCCTACGTCTACGAGATTAACAAAGTTAACCCCTTTTTTTACGCGTCCATCATCTACATCTAGGCAAGGAATAATCCGTTTCGCTAACATAACGCTCCTTTCCATCGAGTGTCACTCAATATATTCCATTGGTTGCAGTCAATAATTAATTTAAGAACATCACGATCATTTCTATTATTTCTGCTGATTGTACTCGGCGATTTCCTCTAGTGTAATCGTGCCCTCGTACAGAGCCTTACCCACGATACTATCCTTAACGCCTTTTTGTTCTAGGGATTTAATATCCGCCAAATTACGAACACCCCCAGAGGCAACGATGCGTGCAGTAGGAAATTCGTTTTGCAAATTTCCAAGTAACTCTTCATTGGCACCCTGCATCGTACCGTCTCGGTCTACATCGGTAACGATGAAATACTTTGCCCCACCTTCAACCATGGCACCGATTAAATCGGTCATCGGCACGTCGGATTGGTCGAGCCAACCTTCAGCGGCAACCTTGCCATTTTTTCCATCTACACCGATAACGATGCGCTCCGTACCGTATTCCGCGATAACCTGCTTTGTAAGTTCCGGATTTTTAAGCGCTACAGAGCCTAAGATAACCCGATCTACGCCCAAGCCTAAATAGAGGTCAACCGCCTCTTTATCTCGGATGCCGCCTCCAATTTCAAGGATGCCTGTAAAAGCTGCACGCACTGCTTTTACAATATCTACATTTACAGGCTTGCCCGCCTTGGCACCATCTAAATCGACAAGGTGTAAGGCCCCCACCTTAGTTGCTTCATATTGTTTTGCTTGATTTACTGGATCAGGATTGATGACCGTTTCCTGTGCGAAGTCACCTTTATAGAGACGAACACTTCGACCATCTTGTAAATCTATAGCTGGAAAAATCATAGGTTCTCCTTTATTAAATGACTGTATTAAATAACGCCCTTTGTAGAATTTACGCCTTGGATATCTGGGTTGATAGTAACTGCTTTGCGCAACGCACGGCCCGTTGCCTTAAACATGCTTTCAATAATGTGGTGTGTATTGCGACCATATAAATTGCGCACATGTAAGTTCATAGCAGCGCTCATCGCAAGAGCTTGGAAGAAATCCTCCACCAACTCTGTTTCAAAGTTGCCACCTAGAATCGGCGTACTCCATTCCCCTTGAAAAACGAGGTATGGACGACCGCTCAAATCGATTACAACTTGCGTCAATGCTTCATCCATAGGAACCCAAGCATCGCCATAGCGCTCGATACCAGCCTTATCGCCAAGAGCTTTCACCAAGGCCTGACCTAATGCAAGTCCAACGTCCTCAACCGTATGATGAGCATCCACATATGTATCGCCCTTTGCCTCTACCATAAGTTCAAAACGGCCGTGCTTCGCCAATAGCGTCAACATGTGGTCAAAAAAGCCAATCCCTGTGGATATGGAGCTTGTTTGTGCCCCATCAAGGGTAATTTCTACTGTAATATCTGTTTCTTGAGTGGTGCGTTGCACCGTACCTGTGCGTATCATAACGACCTCTATACTTCAAATCTATTTTTATAATCTATATTTCTAATCTATGTTTTCACTGTATATTTTAAATACACATATAAATATAGATACCAAATTTATTTTCTAATATTTTTTATAAGCTATTTTTCAAATCGTACTTCGATGGCACGAGCATGCGCTTCGAGACCTTCCGTACGAGCCAATGTAGTAATGTGTTTTGCCACTTCTTCTAAACGTTCTTTTGTAAATTGTGTGAAAGATGTACGTTTCACGAAATCATATACGCCTAACGGAGATGAGAATCGCGCCGTACTACTAGTAGGCAATACGTGGTTCGTACCACCTACATAATCGCCCAATGGCTCAGACGCATAAGCGCCGAGGAATACGGAGCCTGCATTTTGAACGAGGCTCATGTAATTCATTGGATCTGGCAATTGGATTTCCAAATGCTCTGGAGCCACTTCGTTCATCACCGTGAACATGTCTTCAATGTTGTCCATAATGGCAATATAACTGTTGTTTTCAATAGCTGGACGAGCGATACTTTCACGAGGTAACAGTTTAAGTTGACGTTCCACCTCATCGGATACGGCATTTGCTAAACTTTCACTAGTAGTCACCATAATAGCGCGCGCACGAGGATCATGTTCAGCTTGAGATAAGAGATCTGCTGCGAGGTGAACTGGATTTGCGCTGTCATCGGCGATAACACCGATTTCACTTGGACCCGCAATCATGTCGATATCGACTTGGCCAAATACTTGACGTTTCGCCGTTGCCACGTAAATATTGCCAGGGCCTACGATTTTATCTACCTTTGGAATCGTTTCCGTACCATAAGCAAGGGCCGCCACACCTTGGGCACCGCCCACTTGATATACCGCATCAACGCCGGCAAGCTTTGCAGCACCTAATACGGCAGGATTAATGCCATCCTTTTGAGGGGGCGTAACCATAACGATTTCTCTCACCCCTGCGATTTTTGCAGGCAAAGCAGTCATGATAATGGTCGAAGGGTACGCGGCTGTACCTCCAGGGACGTAGAGACCAACGCGAGCCAAGGGAATGACCTTTTGACCGCGGATGATGCCTGGTGTGTCCATGTCCACAAAACCTTGCTCGATTTCGCGGCTGTGGAATTCTGTAATGTTTGCCTTTGCCTTTAATAATGCGGCTTTCAAATCATCAGATAAAGACTCATAAGCTGCGTCGATTTCCTCTTGAGGCACCTTGAAATCTTCAATGGAAACACCGTCAAATTTTTCAGAATACGATTTGAGCGCCGCATCACCGTTAGTGCGGACCTCAGCGATGATATCGTACACCCGACGTTCAATCTCCATATCTGTGGTTTGCTGTGTGTAATTCCGTACGATGGCAAGCATCGCCTCTAATGATTCCTTATATATTTTCATCTGTCATCCTTCTTCCTATTTGAGCTATCCGTATTGCTAGTTAAATATATGATTCACTCTACATCTTACTTATTAATTGCTTCTGAAAGCTGATCTATGAGTTTAAAAATGGTATTCCTCTTTTGTTTTAATGCTAATGGATTTGCTACTAAGCGTGTAGATATGGGCTGTAACCAATCGAAGATTTCTAGATTGTTTTCACGCAAAGTGGTACCCGTTTCCGTAATATCTACGATAGCATCCGCTAGTCCTACAAGTGGGGCCAGCTCAACAGAGCCTTCAATCTTGATGATTTCCACGTCTTGAGCGCCAAAGTACTGTTTTGTAACGGTTGGATATTTCGTACCAATTCGTTGGCGGCGACCTTCTTTAGGATTATAGCCCGCTAAGGACGCCAAGATAAATTGGCATTTACCCGTTTGTAAATCTAACATTTCATAGCTCGTATCGTCTTGTTCATCGAGCACATCGCTACCGACGATACCAAGGTCAACAACACCATTTTTCAAATACGTCGTTACATCTGGCCCCTTTGCAAGGATTACCTCCATAGAATCGCCTAAAGAGATAATGAGCTTACGCGCCTTATTATGTAATGGCTCGCAATTAATGCCACATGCTTCTAGGAGTGGAATAAAATCCTTTTCTACGCGCCCTTTCGTAAGAGCGATACGCAATGTATCATTATCTTGAGCTTTGCTTTCACCCTGCAAGGTAACATCAGTCAAGACGTCGATATTAAAAGCCATCCCTACTGCCGGCATCGGCGTACCATCAAAGCTAGATAGCAAGCCATCATAGCGACCGCCACTGACGATGTATTGAGACACGCCGTCCACATAGCCTCTAAAAGTAAGGCCTGTGTAATAGGATTGAAGCGGTTCCGTAGATACATCGATGCGAACCTGTTGCCCCGTTGCTTCCACTTGATTTGCCATATCTACAAGATTATCTAAAATGCGCTGTGCCGCTGCTGGCAAGATAATTTGATTAAGCTCATCCTTTATATCTTGAACCGTACCAAACAAGCGAGGCCATACAGTTAAGAAAGGATATAGCGCACTATTTTTAAAGTCAGAAATCAACTCGTTATATCGTGGCAAGTATTTAGTGAATAACGCCTCTAAGAGCTCCGCTTTTTCATCATCTCTGAGTCCTAGAGCATCGGTAATAGCACGAGAAAAACGAGCATCCCCAATTTCAAGCAATAAATTGTTGCCCAACTGAGCTTCGTTCACCTCTTTAATAATCTTGAAACACTCTTGCTCAGCCTCAAGCCCTTCGTAGCCTACCATCTCGATGCCACCTTGCGTCACTTGGTTAACATCGCCACGGTGCTTTTTATTTTTCATAAATACATCGCCCAAGTAGTAGAACGTGCGAGGCAATTCAATATTTGTAGTCGCTAAGAAACGACCAATAGGCATGGTCAAATCAGGACGAATTACGACGGACACTTCAGAACTATCCATGAATTCGTACATATGCTGACCGCGCCCCATTGCATAGCCATTGAATACATCTTTGTACTCTACGAGAGGCGTAGAGATCTTTGTGTATTGACGATTTCGACAAAGACCGAGTACATATTGACTCACATCATCCTTACGCTCTGCTACAACCCCTATATCATCGCGGAAACCAGTAGGTAATTGCTGCTGTACCATCGTAAACATCCTTTCTATCAATTGATTCATATCATTTCTCGTGTTTTTGAAAACTATATACCTATATTAACCTTTTAAGTTATATGACGATTTAAGTCATCTAGCTATTCAGTTTGCTATGAGAAAAAATTTACCTATATCGATACTTTTCTATTTTATCGCTTTACTTTATTAAAGTATGAAATCATAATATAACGGTTCTATAGAATTGTCAATAGAACCGTTAATATTTCATGTATTTACTATAATAATGATTTTATGCTAGCCCCAAACTCGTTCTATATCTGCCACGCTATGTGCATCAGACCCCAATACAAATGGCACACCGATGATAGCCGCCATGCCTTGAATGAAGCGACTTGGGTACATTTCACGGCAGTCTGGTTTGAAGAACCCGCTCATGTTGTAGTCTAGCTCACGACCTTGGACGCGCATGATATGCAAAATATCGCTTACCACCTGCGCATTGCGACGATCTAAATGACGTTCAAAGCCAAAGTGATGTTGGTATTTCTTGATTAAATCAAAATGACCTATGCGTTTAGGTGTATATTCACCGAGGTCAGCACGCACGGCTTGGCGCACGGTGGAGTAATATTTGTAATATAACTCATATTGTTTTTCGATCCACGGACCAAATCCCTTTTCAAATTCTTTAGGACTGTAGTCTAAGCAGTAAAAGGCATTATTAACGCCTTCCATAAAGTGAACGGATAAAATATTATCATCCGTCAACGGACCATAGCGATCCAAGAACTCTTGAATGTCTGATTCAAAGCCTGGAATATAATCGACTTCAAAACCGAGAGAAATATCGATATGTGTGCCATACGCACGTTGTAATTGACGACCCAACTCTAAGTAAGTATCAACTTCATTTAATTTCAAAGACGCTGTGTCATAGGCCTTTTTATCACCACCATATTCTGCAGCAAAAGCTGTTGGCAATGGTGCATGTTCTGTAAGGCATACCTTTTCGATACGCAACTCGATGGCCTTTTCTATCATCATCGCAGTTCGGTCCCCACTACCATGTGGACACAATTCCGTATGCACATGACCGTCCACGAGACGGCTACGATATTTACTATATCCAACGAACTGCCGTTCATCTTTCATGTTCATTCAATCACCCCTATTCGCCCTAACCCCTGGCGAACCCTTATCTATAATCTATACATCATTAGTATAACGTATTAATATCTATCTTTTACTATACTAATTATTATACCAATAATGCGTATGTTTCGGTATCCTGATATTTACCATGTTTGAATCCAACTTGAGGCGTTAAACCACAATAGGTAAAGCCAAATCGCGCGTGTAACTTAGTGCTACCTTCATTGCCAGCCGTAATAACGGATACCACATTGTGCAATAACGGATCATTTTTTGCTATTTCTAAAATATGAGCCATCAGTTGTGTAGCGATCCCCCTACCGCGATAATCTTGATGGATATAGATAGATAATTCGACGGTACTTTTATAAGCCTCTTTAGGTCGATATGGTGAAAGCGATGCATAGCCTGCTACAATCCCATCAATGGTACCTACCACAATAGGATGGTGCTCATCGCTATGAGACTCATACCACTCCTGCCACTCTGACAACGTGCGAGGTTCAAGATCAAGCGTGGCTACGCCGTTTACAACCTCGTAATTATAAATATCTAAACATGAGACTATATCATCAATTCTAGCACGACGAATATTTAAATTATTCATAGTAACTCTTCTTTCATATATTACTGAATAGAATTCAATATAGATTTCTTTAACTTAAAATGCTCTGTTTTACCTACTTTTTGGACTTTAAGATGTTCACGTGGTATATGTTTGATACGTTCATACACGGTCTTTCTACTCTTACCTAAATTTTTCCATAATTCTTCTCTAGTAATCCCTGGCCCAATCATAAATAAAGATGTCTGTAATAAGATATAATATATGTCTTGAACCAGTTCATCTGTAATCCCTTGGTTAATAAAAAACTGATCTAATTGATCACAGGCATTACGTAATCGTTCTAACCGTGTATTAAGCAATTCACTTAAATTATCAACGGTATCAACTAAAAAAATTAAAAATTGAATGATAAATGGAGTCAAATCCCCTCCATTGCGCTCTGACGTAGTATTAGTAAAGCTTTTATAATATTTGGAACGATTAGCTTTTATTAAAGCAGATAAACGCAACGCTACCAGTGGATGAAATTCCTTTGATAAATACGAAGAAGAAATATATCTATTCACACGGCCATTACCATCATAAAAAGGATGAATATAACCAAACATATAATGAAATACCGCCACACGAATTGGTAATTGTATCTCATCATTATTCAAAAACTCTAGTGCTACGGTCATAAGTTTGATGATTTGTGATTCCGGTGTAGTTCCTATATGAATCTCTCTATCATAACCATCATAAACTGAAACAGAGTCGCGTCTAAAAATCGCTCCATCTAGTTTATTTTTCTCTTCAATTTCATTTGATACTAACTCATCATATAGAGCTCTAATATCTTCATTTATATAAAATTCTTTCTTCCCTGATGTATTTAATATATCTCTGTATTTTGAAACAATGCTACTAAACCTTTTTACCTCAGTAACATTTGTATCAATAGCCTCTTGAATCTCTCTTCTGCTACTATGAACACCTTCAATATCATTACTAGCCTTGATTTCTTCTACCAAAAATGTGTTTAGTAAGTGAGGATGCATAATTAACGGAACTTGTTTTAATAAATCTAAAAAAGCTGAATGTTTCCGCTCTAATTGGATCATTATATCAAGAATATCCTTATGATACATAAAAAAAGCAGAAAAACTCTTTTTTCTATTGATTTGTGCTATTGATATACTTATATGTTGCGTATTTTCAGATGCATATCGTGCATCAAGAATCTCTTGCCACTTTTCTTCGCATTTATAAAATACTTTATATAAAGGTTCATATGACATAGCTTTTCACCTTTCACAATCCATTAAAATGTAAAAATTGTAAATTTTACCTTTATACACCCAATATAACAAAACTGAGTGGTAAAAACAACGTTTTTTACCACTCAGCATATACGTTTTGAAGCATATATAAGTAAAAAGCTCTTATTTTACTTATATACTTTTATCATATTTTTTATTATAACTATTAAAGCTAGTACATTTCTATAGGAGCAAAAACATACTCTTACTTGATTTATAAGAAAATTACACAATAACAAATAAAAGTATTGTAATAGCAATTAAAGCACCAATCACAGTATAGTCGATTCTTTTCAATCCTACAGAGGCAGCAAAGCTGTGTGTTGGACCACCGAAGCCACGTAGTTCTAGGGACAATGCCATTGTTTCGGAGCGCCCCAAGGATTTTAGCAGTAATGGTTGGATAACAGATGCATAGGATTTGATTCGTTTAATAAAGTTGCCTTCTAAAGACAAACCACGGCAGGCTTGAGCCTCTTGTACAGCATGGCTTTCAGCAATGAAATCAGGCACAAAGCGAAGCGCAGCAGTGAACATAAAAGCATATTCGTAAGGAATTTTACATTGTGTTACGAGTGCAGCTGTAAGGTCTTGCAATTTTGTAGTTGCTAACAGTCCAATGAACACAAGTGTCATAGCGAGCATACGTAAGCCAGATACAATGGCAGATGTCACATCGCCGCTGCCGAGGAATTGGATAAGACCAAGGAATACGGCAAAGCTAGTTAATGCCAACACTGCTTTGTGTTGTTTGAACAACAAACCCGCTACAAACAATACACCGAGTTCTACTACGACTAATACCAATAGAGATACCCAGTCGCGCAACAGGATGGCCCACACGGATACGGCGAGGGTCATCAAGATTTTTGTTAACGGTACTAAACGTTCCATATGTCCCTCCTATTTTCCACTCAACTGAGCCACTAACTTAGATTTCAATTCATCCATAGATTTGCAATAGCCCAAGGATGGTACCGCTAGTGAAAGTTCCACACTTGGCGGCTTCGTAAGGCCTAAATCTTGCAATTCATCCGTAGACTTTTTGAATAATTCTTCTGGACTGCCATCAAAGGCTACGGTTTGGTTGCCCATGATGATAGCACGGCTACATTCGCTAGCCATGATTTCCATATCATGTGTAATGAGAAGGATCGTGATACCTTCCTCATTGAGCTGACGCAATAATGCTAATAGCTCTTTTGTTTCCTTACCATCTTGACCACTTGTTGGCTCGTCGAGGATGAGGATTTTAGACTTCATAGCCAAGGCGGAAGCAATGGCTACGCGTTGCTTTTCACCACGGCGCAATGTCGGAGGGTATGCTTCACGCAAGTGAGCAATACCTGTACGTTGCAATACTTCATCAACGATGCGTTTCACTTCGGATTTAGTACGACCCAAAGACTCAGGGCCAAAGGCAACCTCAGTGGCTACAGTCGGTCTAAACATTTGACGATCTGGCTGTTGGAATACATAGCCGATAAATTGCCCCCGTTTAGACGGTGGCATGGACGTAATGTCCCTACCGTTATAATACATGCGGCCTTCGCTAGCCTTTTCGAGGCCTACGAGCAAACGAGTTATGGTCGTTTTACCGCAACCATTACGACCACCGATGGCGATATATTCGCCTCCTTCGATGGTGAAAGTCACGTCTCGGAAAATATCTACGGATGGCACATAGCCAAAGCGGATGTTTTCAACCTTAAGCATGAGCGCCACCGTCCTTTCCTTGTACATCATCAACACGTTGAACTGGTTGTCTATTTTCTACTATATTAGAATGATCAGCAAGATTATCTACTATATTTCTTTGATTAGCTGGAGAGTTGCTTTTACCATGTACCTCGGTTTGAATAGCATGAGCCATTTCAATTTGGTGCAAGCCCTTGATAGCAGACTCGATGCTGAGCCAAGGTTCATCACTGTGGAAACCGGCTTGTTCAAGTTCCATGTACGTAGTAAACACGGATGGCAATGCATCGACGTGAATGTTATGCTCGTACATGTAACGAAGCGTAGTAGGTACATCGTCATCACATGCGATAGAGCCATCCACCATGAGAGCCATGCGGTTAGCGTACGGCAATACAGCATGCAAATCATGGTCGATAACGACAACGGTGATACCGTGTTTTTGGTTCAAGTCACCTACGAGGCGATATAATTCAGCGGTTCCATCTGGATCGAGGGAGCTAGTCGGTTCATCAAGAACAAGTACGGTTGGGTTCGTAGCCAATACGGAAGCGATAGCCAAACGTTGGCGTTGACCACCAGATAGACTTGTAATCTTGCGGTCTTCTAATCCCACAAGACCAACTTGTTCAAACACCTCTTGAGAGCGAGAGGTAATCGTTTCACGGTCGTAACCACGGTTTTCCATGGCAAAGGCCACTTCTTCACGAACCGTCATCGTTACGAGCTGTGTATCGTAATCGGCAAGAACTACACCGATATGGTTCGCCAGCTCTGGGATTTCCATTTGCGTAGTCGCATGACCATCTACGAAGACCATGCCTTCTAGCCGTCCACCATAGAATTTAGGCACCGCCCCTACCATCGCCATACAAAGGGTGCTTTTACCACAGCCTGCAGGGCCTGTAACAACGAGAAAATCACCTTCATTTACATCGAGATTGATATTTTCAAGGGATGGTGTAGTCGCCTTAGGATGATAGTAATTTACGTGCTCAATGGATATTTTAGCTTGGCGCTCAGGCAAGATAGTCAAGCGACTATGATCAGATGTCAATTGGTCCGCATTTGGCAACATGCCACGTTTAGAAAATAGACGTTGTGCCGGAATATACAAGATTGGTGTAATGGCACCATTCAAGGCCCCTACGATAAGTACCAATGGCCACATGCCGTACATGTACACATTATTTGGCAACCCAAGCACTTGCCACAAAATGGTAACAAAGATACCGCCAGATACAACAGTTGCTAAAAAGCCAGACACGACAGGCGTTAAATCAAAACCACCAATTTTACGGAACTTCATGGACAACATAGCGCGCGTTACGAGAGCCGCCGTCAAAGCACCACCCGGCTCAGACAATAAGTTGCCGTAAGGGAACGCTGACTTAGACGTCAAAACATTGATGAGAGCCGCCACGAGACCAATCCCCAAGGTTTGACTCAAACTAGGACGAGTCAATAAAATAGCTACGCAGTACGTAGCAATCGTCCAGTTCGGCGTTACCCCAGCCACACTAGGGCTCACCAAATGCAATATCGTGCCCAATGCGAGCATCAATGTGCTGACAGTAACCCATCTAAACTGGCCACCCTGCACATGCGTGTACACAAGATCCTGAATCCGTTCCATAATAGCCTCATTTCTATAAAAATATATATGGACTTATTTTATCATTCTTCGAGAATTTGTGAAAGCCTAGAGACTATCAAGGGACTTTAAGTAAAGCCCATAAAAAAAGCACCATCTATTAATGATAGTGCTTTTGGTGCATAGCTAATTTGATTATTCATAATTAAATCCCCAATTCACTCTTTAGTTGCTCTGATGAAATCCAGCCTTGTTCTTCACCAGATTTACGACCTGTCTCTAAAGCGCCCATAAGTTTTATTGTAGCCATTAGACGTTCATAATCTTGAATATCCATAATTGCATATCGGCCTCTACCATTTTTAGTTAAGAATACGGGACTATCTATAGTAACATCACGTAAAACTTCAGAATAGTTTCGTAAATCTGAAATAGGTTTTATATTCGGCATACTATCACCTCCAGAATACTTTAGTGATATACTACTCATTTTTCTAATATCTTATCACTATTGTAGTTAAATTATCGCGTAAATTCAACATTAAATTTTACAGCATCCTTTAAAATTACTATCAACATCTATGATACTTCTTTCTTCCTTTGCTTGTTATATACTTATGATATAATGCGCATAGATACTTATTTACGAATAAAAAAGGAAATATATCATGGCACAAGCATTAATCGTAATCGATATACAAGAAGGCTTAGTTAAAGAAAACCCTTACAATGCGAAAAATCTTATCGCTAATACAAAAGCAATCATTCAATATTATAGAGATCAGAATATAGAAGTTATTTTTATCAGACATTCTGAAGATGAAGGCTTATTAGCAACGGGCAGTGATAATTGGCAAGTCTATCATGAATTAAAACCGCAAGAAAACGAAAAGATTTTTAACAAATATTACAATAGCATCTTCAAAGATAGTGAGTTAAAGGAATATTTAAACCGAAAAAATATTACCGATGTAACATTTGTAGGAATGCAAGTGGAATTTTGCATTGATACATCTGTGAAAGTAGGCTTTGAGTATGGTTATAATATCACCATCGTCGAAGATGCTATCTCAACCTTTGATAATGAGTATCTACCAGCCGATACAATCCTGTCCTTTTACAAAGAAAAGATTTGGCGGAATCGATTTGCACAGCTAAAAACAACAAACGAAATGTTAAGCATCAATTAAATTGTGAAAAATTTATAAAGATTTCTATAATTTTTCTCACGTATTTGTCATATATGTATGTTAAAATTTCATTAAATATTTATGCCCGAACATAGGAGGTCTTTTTTATGTATAAGTATATTACGATTTTAGGAGCTGCGGGCCAAATAGCTCAAAAGTTGACTGCTACACTATTAACATATACAGATATGCACATTACATTATATGGTCGTCAGTTGAAAACACGTATACCTCCAGAGATTATCGACCATGAACGCGTTACAGTGATTGAAGGTTCGTTCCAAAATCCAGGTAAATTAGAACAAGCTGTAACAAATGCGGAGGTTGTATTTGTAGGTGCTATGGAGTCTGGTAGTGATATGGCGTCCATCGTGAAAGCATTGAGCCGCAAAAATATACGCCGTGTTATCGGTGTGTCCATGGCTGGACTTTCTGGTGAATTCCCTGTAGCACTTGAAAAATGGACCTTCGATAACTTGCCGATTAGCTATGTTCAAGGTGAGCGCCAAGCACGCAATGTATTACGCGAATCCAACTTAAATTACACCATCTTGCGCCTCACATGGCTTTACAATGATCCAGAGAAAACTGATTACGAACTCATCCCTGAAGGAGCTCAATTCAACGATGCCCAGGTTTCACGCGAAGCAGTGGTAAAAGCCATCTTTGATATCTTACACGCTGCGGATGAAACGCCTTTCCATCGCACAAGCATCGGTGTAGGTGAACCAGGTACACACTATGACAAACCAAGCTTTCACTAATATATAGCTATATTAACAATAAAGGCCTGATAGACTATGAAAATAGATAAAAGCTACAGTAATACAATAAATATTGACGATAATGCAACTAATATTTTACAAGCTAAGGTAGATATATTATCTGCTCTTGTACAAGGCCAAAATGACATCATTCAAGGTCGTATTCTATCTTTAGAGAAATCTTTTGATAGTATAGATAAAATGTTAGATAAAATATAAATAGTATAATATATTAATTCTTTAATAATAAGGTATATCCAAGATCTAAAGAGTACATTTTTACTCATGTAACATAGATTTTGGATATACCTTTTTTATTCCTACATTTTATAGATATTTATATAGATAAACTCACGTATTTACGCTATACTAATAAATGATTAATATACACTTATAGGTATGTGAAAGCAAATGCCTCTTAGATTATCAATTATATTTATATATACAGTTCGTTGTATAAAATGTGCAAGATTCTATGTATAAAAATAAATGATAGTCATTTTTAGTCCCAGTTAGGGCAGAGGCTTATTAAGGAGTTATTATGAATCGTATTGTTGTTATTGGCAGTTGCAACATGGATATTGTAGTCCTCGCGGATAAACGCCCTACTGCGGGCGAAACAATTATGGGCAACGAATTGCACATCGCTCACGGTGGCAAGGGTGCAAACCAAGCGGTGGCTGCAGCTCGTCTAGGTGCAGAGGTCACAATGGTCGGCTGTATCGGTGAGGATGCATACGGCCAAATGATTTTAGATAATTTAAAAGAAAATTTCATCAATACAGATTACATCGTTACGGTACCGAATACTACAACCGGTACAGCACACATTACATTAGCTGAAGGCGATAATAGCATCATCGTGATTGCAGGCGCTAATGCTAAGGTAGACCAGTCCGTAGTAGATAACGCTTGGTCTGCTATCGAGCACGCCGATCTCGTAATGGTTCAAAACGAGATTCCTATTCCAACTATTGAATACATCGTTCGTCGTTGTCACGAGGCGAATGTGAAAGTCCTCTTAAATCCTGCTCCTGCAGCCGACCTCGATTCGGAATGGTTAAAATTAGCAACCTATATTACGCCAAACGAACATGAGCTATCTTCGCTCTACCCTAACCAATCTACAGAGGAGACCTTACTAGCTAACGAAAACAAAATCATCGTTACCCTTGGTAGCAAGGGCGTAGGTTATGCTGACAACGGTGAAATCCGCATCGTACCTGGCTTCAAGGTTGAGCCCATAGATACAACAGGCGCTGGCGATACATTTAACGGTGCCTTTGCAACGGCTATCGTTAATGGTAAAAGCTTAGCCGACGCTCTACACTACGGCAATGCAGCAGCTGCCCTCTCCATCCAACGCTTGGGAGCTCAAGGAGGCATGCCAACAAAGGACGAGGTCGCCGCATTCCTAGCAGAACACATATAGATTGAAAAGGAGTTTACCATGCAACGACACGGCATTTTAAATAGCCATATCGCTAAGGTTCTTGCAGATTTAGGTCACACAGATACCATTTGTATCTCTGATTGTGGCTTACCGGTACCTGAAGGGGTTCAAAAAATCGACTTAGCCTTGGATTTTGGTGTACCTAGCTTTGAGCAAGTAGTATCCATCATCGCTAAACATATGAAATCCGAAGCGATTCATGTGGCAACAGAAATTAAAGAAAATAATCCTAAGGCTTACGCCTTCTTAGAGTCTACCTTCCCATCCGAGCAATACGAATGGATTGAAACGAGCCATGAAGCTTTCAAGGAAGCTACAAAACAATGCAAGTGCATCATTCGAACTGGTGAAGCATCTCCGTATGCGAACATTATCTTACGTGCCGATTGTATTTTCAGCGATCGTCCGTAGAATAATAGATTAAGATATACTTTCACCAGTCATATAGGAGTAGTTATGGAAATTGTTATGTCAGGCATTGCAAAGGCATTTGGTACGAATCAAGTGTTGCGCGATGTAAGTATTACCCTCAAGGAGGGCGAGGTTCACGCCTTGATGGGCGAAAATGGGGCCGGCAAGTCCACCCTCATGAATATCCTCACCGGTATTCACAAGGCTGACTCTGGCACCATCACCATCGACGGCGTAGAGCGCACCTTCCCGAACCCGAGAGAGGCCGAGCTAAACGGTGTGGCCTTCATCCACCAAGAGCTCAACATTTGGCCAAATCTAACATTGTTAGAAAATCTATATTTAATGAGACCAAAGCGCAACAAATTTGGTATGCTCGACAAAAAGGCGATGCTCACTGAGGCTGAAAACACATGCCGCGAACTAGGGATCGAATTGCCACTCACAACAGAAGCAGGCCTTTGCTCCGTTGGTCACCAACAAATGACGGAAATTCTTCGTATCTTGATGTTAGATGCAAAGGTTGTCATCATGGACGAACCGACAGCAGCCCTCACAGAGCGTGAAACGGCGACATTGTTCAACATGATGCGCAAAATGAAAGCACGCGGCGTTGCTATCGTATATATCTCTCATCGTATGGAAGAGGTATTTAGCGAATGTGACACAATTACGGTTATGCGTGATGGTCACACAATTATCACTAAACCAACATCTGAGATTTCTGTAGACGAAGTGGTACGCCACATGGTAGGCCGTTCCATCGACGAGTTCTACCCTGCTCGCACTACAACACCGGGCGATGTGGTTATGAACGTGGATAACCTCAAACCAGAAGGTTTTAACAACGATATTTCCTTCTCCTTGCGCAAAGGGGAAATTCTTGGCGTAGCAGGCCTTATGGGTGCTGGTCGTACAGAAATCATGCGCGCCATCTTCGGTGTAGATAAACACAATGGCGGTACCGTAACGGTAAACGGTTCCGTTCTCAACTGTAAAAAGCCAGAAGATGCCATCAAGGCTGGCATTGCTTTCATCACAGAAAATAGAAAGAGCGAAGGCTTGATCCTCGATTTCTCCATTGGTTCTAACATTACATTGCCGAATCTTGGCGAAATTTGCCCCTCTCATGTACTAGATAAGGGCAAACTTACGTCTTTTGCTGACGAATTGTCTAAAAAACTGGGCGTTAAAACACAATCTATTCACGAACCCGCATCGTCCCTATCCGGTGGTAACCAACAAAAAGTGGTTATCGCGAAATGGGTTGGTAAAAAACCATCCATTATCATCATGGATGAACCAACACGGGGGATCGATATCGGGGCGAAACGTGATATTTATGATTTAATGAACGAATTAACGAATGACGGTGTGTCCATTATCATGGTGTCCTCTGAGTTACCTGAAGTGCTCGGCATGAGCGACCGCGTTATGGTCATTCATGAAGGTCGCGTAGCAGGTATCTTGGACCGTAGCGATGCAACACCAGAATCGATTATGACATTAGCCACAGGAGGACAATAATGGACAGCAAAGCTCTACAATATGTAAAAAAATTAGGCCCCCTCATCGGCCTCATCCTATTATTTGTAATTATCTCTGTCATGAACGACAGTTTCCTTGAATTCTCTAACTTGCGTAACTTGTTGCGCCAAGTATCCATCAATGCGATCATCGCCTTTGGTATGACCTTCGTCATCTTAACTGGCGGTATCGACTTATCCGTTGGTTCCATCCTCGCCCTCTCCAGTGCAGTGATGGCCAACCTCATCGTAACTGGTACTGACCCTGTATTGGCTATCGTGTTGGCTGCCGGTGCAGGCCTTGTATTGGGCGGTATTAACGGTCTCGTTATTACTTATGGTCGCGTAGCTCCATTTATTGCTACCTTGGCAACCATGACAATCTACCGTGGTGCAACGCTAGTATTCACAGACGGTAACCCAATCTCCGGCCTTACTCAAGATCCTCTATTCCACGGCTTTGGCCAAGGGGATATTGCAGGCCTTCCAGTTCCAGCGATCACAATGTTCCTAGCTTTCATCGCCCTTTGGTTCGTATTGAGCCGCACATCCTTAGGCCGTAAAACATACGCCGTAGGTGGTAGTGAAAAGGTAAGTTACATTGCTGGTATCAAGATTGACCGCGTTAAAATCTTCGTGTATGCCTTAACCGGTATGCTCTGTGGTATCGCGGGTGCAATCATCACCTCTCGTCTTAACTCTGCACAACCGACAGCAGGTGCAGGCTATGAACTTGACGCTATTGCAGCGGTGGTTCTTGGCGGCACAAGCCTTGCTGGTGGTCGTGGTCATATTGTTGGCACATTAATTGGTGCCCTCATTATCGGTACCCTCAACAACGGGTTAAATATTCTCGACGTTTCCAGTTTCTATCAACAAGTTGTAAAAGGTATTGTCATTTTATTGGCGGTTCTTGCAGACCGCAAGAAAGCCTAGGAGGTTCCTATGAAAAAACTATTGTTACTGTTGGCGATGGCTATCATGGTTATCGGTCTTGTAGCAGGCTGTGGTAAAAGCGCTGATAACGGCGGCGACAAAAAATCCGGCACAATCGGCTTCTCTGTTTCCACATTGAACAACCCATTCTTCGTAACTATGAAGGAAGGCGTTGAGGCTCAAGCTAAAGCGCTTGGTCTTAAAGTTAAAATCGTTGATGCTCAAAATGACCCTGCAAAACAAGCAAACGATATTTCCGACTTACTTGAAAGCGGCGTTTCTGTATTGATCATCAACCCTGTAGACTCTGCAGCTATCTCTACTTCCGTAGAAGCAGCAAATGCTAAAAACATTCCTGTAATCACTGTTGACCGCTCTGCTGATAAAGGCAAAGTAGTAGCTCACATCGCTTCCGATAACGTAAAAGGCGGCGAAATGGCCGCTCAACTTATCGCTGAAAAAGTAGGCAAAGCTGCAAAAGTTGCAGAAATCGAAGGTATCCCTGGTGCTTCCGCCACACGTGAACGCGGCCAAGGTTTCCACAACGTAGCTGACAAAGACTTAACAGTAGTAGCAAAACAAAGTGCTGACTTTGACCGTACAAAAGGTTTAAACGTAGCAACAAACATTTTGCAAGCTAACCCTGATGTACAAGCTATCTTCGCTCATAACGACGAAATGGCATTAGGCGCTATCCAAGCAGCTAAATCCGCAGGCAAAACAATCTTCATCGTAGGCTTTGACGGTACTGCTGATGCAGACAAAGCTGTTAAAGACGGCACATTGGCTGCAACAATTGCGCAACAACCGGATCAAATGGGTAAAATCGCTATTGATACAGCTCAAAAAGTTATCAAAGGCGAAGCTGTAGAAGCTAAAATCCCTGTAGATCTTAAAGTTGTTACAAAATAATTGTAAATAGAAACTGGGTACAAAAAAGAGTCGCATCCTTTGATGCGACTCTTTTTATTTTGGCTCTCGTTCCAAAAATTCTTTGAAAAACTCAATAAACTTTGGCAAATATGTTTGATCTAAACTTTCAATTGTCATATTACATTTGTAATTATAAGTAGTACAGATAGTAACATCTATCGCCAATGCACCCTTTTGATCTAACGAGAATGTTAAGGTATCCCCTTCTCCAGTTAATACATGGGTAAAGGTTGCTTTGCCTTTACACTTCTCATACAAATCGACTAATTCTTGATAGCCTTTACGAATTCCGGACCAATCGCTAGGATCAATATAGCCAGAACAGATATTATAGCCTCGTTTAATATATACGCCAAACACACCAAATTCAGATAACTCTACATCCATATCAAAAGCTATTGTTAAATTTGGTTCATTTACGATTTCATACATACTATTCACACTCCACAGACAAAAACAATTTCATTTATTATAACGTAACTATATGTAAAAATAAAATAGCGACTAGTTGATTATCTTAACTAGTCGCTATTTGTATGGTAGGACTTTAAAATTAGAGTTCTTATTACAGTGTTTTCTTAAAGAATATGGTCGTATGTACCTTTCCAGGTAGTTGTTTCCGTTTATATTCTTTAAAGCCAAAGCCTTCATACATTTTGGCAAGCCATGGGTGTTCTGCGGCAGTACCTAGTGTTACGGCTGGTGTTTTATATACATTGCGCAGTAGATTTTCTGCTTCAGTTAAAACTTCACGAGCATAGCCCTTTCCCTTATGTTCAGGGGCTGTCACAAAGTGTGCAATGTGCGGATATACGTCTGGCGTAGCTTTGGGAATCCAAGGCATGCGGAATGAAATAGAGCATACTAAGGAACCATCTACGTAGAGACCAAATACAGGATATTTTAAGATCCACACCCGAGATTCTTCTGGGCTAAAGTTAATAGCATCGAAGGATATAGGGTAGTTCTTATTCTCCGCATATCCTGCAATTAACACCTCGTGATATTCAGCCGCATCATCTACGGTTAATTGTCTAAATTCTTTCATATGTACCTCGTTTAAAGCGACCTAATTCTAAAAATATTAGGTCGCCATGAATTTCTATATTACTAGGATAGCACGCATTATTATGCTCTGCATTATTTATAGAGCAGTATTTTTATAGAGCAGTACTATTTATAAAGCTGCACTATCTAGTGGCTGTTCGCTATCTAGTGTAAGGTAACGGCTCAAGAATTTGCGTGTTCGTTCTTCTGTTGGATGTTCAAGGACAACCTTAGGATCCCCTTGTTCTACGATGACGCCGCCTTCCATAAATACGACTTGGTCAGCCACTTCTTTGGCAAAGCCAATTTCGTGAGTTACGATAATCATCGTAACCTTGAGCTCTTTCGCAATCTTGCGTATAACAGCTAATACTTCACCTACGAGCTCTGGATCGAGGGCTGATGTAGGTTCGTCAAAGAGGATAACCTCTGGGTCCATCGCAAGGGCACGAGCGATGCCAATACGTTGTTGTTGACCACCGGAAAGTTGTACCGGATAGTAATCATCATAACCTTCCATGCCTACTTCCTTGAGGAAGCGTTGTGCGATTTCACGGGCTTGAGATTTCTTCATCTTCTTAACCGTTACAAGGCCTTCCATAATATTTTCAATAACGGTCTTATTAGAGAACAAGTTATAAGATTGGAACACCATGGATGTGTTACGGCGTGCGTTTAAGATTTCCTTGTTAGACGCTTTATGGAGGTCTACAGAAATATCATTTAACTGCATTGTCCCTGCATCGGCCTTTTCAAGGAAGTTAAGCGTTCTAAGGAATGTCGTCTTACCACTACCGGATGGGCCAAGGATAACCGTTACAGACCCTGTTGGCACATGTAAGTCGATGCCCTTTAAAATTTCACGGTTCCCGAAGGATTTGTGAACTTGTTTAATATCTATCATAATGCATTACCTCGTTTATACTTGCTTGCATAGATTTCTAAACGATGGAAGATAAATTCAAATACAATCCCCATCACCCAGAATAGACCGGCCACCACGATGTAGGCCTCAAAATATTGTGAATTTTCCTCTGTATATAACTTTGCAGCGCCAAATAGTTCAATAACTGTGATGACAAATACGATACTCGTACTCTTCATGGTGTTAAGGAACTGATTTGTAAATAGTGGCAACGCAAAGACTGTAGCCTGTGGCAATACGATGCGACGGAACGCTTGGAACCAAGTCATACCGATGGCCTGAGCCGCTTCCATTTGCCCTTTCGGTACCGATTGTAAGGCAGCCCGGAAGATTTCACTCAAATAGGCTCCTGTGTGCAAGGTTAAACCTACAACGGCTACAAAGGTAGCTGGCACCTTTTCAAAGGGCACATGCACCCCTGTTTGATCCTCTAGCGCGAGGAATAGAATTGGTAAACCATAGTACACGAGGTATAAGAGAACCATGTTCGGAATACTACGGCACAATAATACATATAGGTAGCTGAGCTGACTGAGCACAGGCACTTTATTTTGTTGTAGCACGCAACTTAATAACCCTAGGATTGTACCCAAACCAACGCTGAGGAAGGTAATCATAAGGGTGACTTTCACATAAGGAATGACAGCAAAGAAGGTGCCATAAATATAGGTTGAATCGATTATATGTCCCATACGCCCCTACTCCTCACTGATCAAAATGCGTTGCGTTTCCTTGCCCGCAACGGTAAAACGTTTTTCAAGCAATCGGCCCAAGAGAGACACGATGATAATTAGAATACCATAAATGATGGCCGCATCGACGAATAGCTCAAGATAGCGCTGACTATTGCCGCCCATGAGGTCCGCCTTACGCATCATATCGACAACGCCGACGTTAAAAATGAGCGCCGTCCCTTTCAACATGCCGATAACGAGGTTCGTCAACGGTGGAATGCTCATGGTGAAAGCCTGCGGCAAGATGATGCGCACATAGCTTTGGAACTCGGTCATACCAAGACTTTTAGCGGCTTCCTTCTCACCAGGAGCCACCGCATCAATACTGGAGCGCATGATTTCAGCGCTGTAAGCTGCAATGTGCAATGTAAATACGGCGTATACGAATACGAGGCCTGGCACATTTTTCATGTTAAGCCCCATATGGGACATGATTTCTGGTACCCCAAAGTAAATAAGGAAGAGCTGTACCAAGAACGGAGTGCCCCGCATAAAGGAGATAAATACGATAAATAATTGGTTTAATACTGGTACCTTCTTGAGGCGAATGATGGCTATGATAGAGCCCAAAATAACACCTAAGATGGCAGAAATAACGGTGATAAGCACCGTTACGTGCACATAATTCAAGAGCTGTGGAAACGCTTGGATCATGTAGGACACATCAAAATACTTGCCCACAGTAACACCTCGCTTCTAGACATAATAGAATAAGGCCGCCAAGGCGGCCTATCCGTTATTTTTGTGTTGGATCGAATGTGTAATCCCCACCAAGATATTGTTCAGAAAGTTTTTTCAACGTACCATCTGCACGCATTTCTTTCATAGTTTTATCGATTTTTTCGTTTACTTGTTTCATGTCATCTGTACGTTTAGACAAGAAATAAGTTGGTACTACGGCCAATACATCACCTACGGCTTTAAGTGGCAAGCCACGGTCTTTAATAGCAGAGTTAATTACGTATTCATACTCACCTGCTGCATCAGCACGGCCTGTAGCAACGAGGTTTAATGTTTCTGCACCTGCTTTATCTGTATAGATAACTTCGATTTGAGGATTTGCTGTTTCGTTGAATTGTTTTACTAACTCGTTGAACTCAGAGGATGTAGTAACGGCGATTTTCTTGCCTTTCAAATCATCCAATTTAGAGATGTCGTTGCGATCGTTTTTAACTACTAATTTACGTGTAGAGTAGTTGTTAACCTCATTTGTGTAGTAGTATTTTGCTTCACGTGTCGGGTTGCGACGCATTTGGTTTGCAATCATGTCCACTTGGCCTGCATCCATTGCTACAAAGGCAGCATCAACGGCCATTGGCTTGAAGTTGAAGTGAAGGTCTGGATTACGACGCTCAATTTCTTTCAACAATTCTACGTCAAAACCAGTAAGGTTGCCATTATCATCTGTATAGGAATAGGGGCGAACTGTACCGCGTGTAGCTAC
Source organism: Veillonella parvula (assembly GCA_959601155.1). Classification (GTDB taxonomy): domain Bacteria; phylum Bacillota; class Negativicutes; order Veillonellales; family Veillonellaceae; genus Veillonella; species Veillonella parvula_R. Next base: position 102,549 of record CAUGOU010000003.1, read on the forward strand.
GTTAATTACTTTAGCATCAGGATTTACCTTTGCGTCCTTAGATGTATCGTCACCGCAACCAGCTACGACAAGCACGCCTAGTGCCAACGCGCCGATGGCGAATAATTTCGTTAATTTCTTTGTATTAAACATGTAAAACTCCTTCTTTTCGCAATGTTTGCAGGAATGACTCTACCTTATCTGTATGGGTAAAAGCCTCAATAACTCTATCTATTTGGTCAGCCTCCAAGGTGAGACCTAATTTAATGCGTATATCCTCCATAGTAAGAGGATTCTTCGGCGATCCTTTAGGATTATTCACCGTTTCTGTGAAAGTATCTCCATTTTTCAAGGTAACGGTTACTTTCGTAATCCGCTCTGTTTGAGATACCTTCGGCAAGCCATAGACACGCTCTATGCGCGACATACAGTCTCGTACATCTGTGTCTATGGCATCTATCTTGAACAACTCATCCTGTACCGACCCATACGCGAGGACTTGGTACACGATGTACTCTATGGAAAACTGCCCTTCTCGACCTGTTGTTGGCGATGTATAACGCAATGCCGCATCAGCACCAGGTGGGAAGTGAACAGTCACTCGATTTATCTCATCCCAAAGGGAGAAATCGGGGGTGGTACATAATCTACATTGATCTTGTTCCTCTGTATCTGGTGAAAGGTAGTTGTGTTTAGACACATACGAAGAAGATGTATATAGTCTATGTACCACGATTTCTGCTGCTTCAGCGCCACAAATGGCTGCCGAGCAATACGGGTGAACTTTCATCCACAAACCAGGATCAATGAGTTGTCCTGGTGCTAGCCAACGGCTAGCAATGTCATTTGATGTAACGGTAATATTACCGATAGTTTTAAACCAACCCCGTTCAGGGTCAAATGGTTTTGTACTTGTTCGCAGTGATGTATGTTGTAACAGTTCGTAAGCCCATACGCCATTGCGTGCCGCCAGTCCCGCATGGAGCGGCTTACCATCTGTGCCACTTTGAAAGAACATGCCCGCCGATTGAGTAGCAGCCAAAGACAGGAGCTGAGCCAAGCTTTCACCATGAAGGCCTCGCAAAGCGCCTATAGCGGCCGCCGCCCCAATAACACCAACGGTCCCCGTAGAATGCCATCCTTGGGTCCGATGGGCAGGATTGATAAGGGAACCAATAATCCCTTCTAACTCGGCACCGATGATATAGGCCCGAAAGAATTCGTGCCATGTATCCGTCGGCTCGAGCACTGCCAGTAAAGCAGAGTATAAAACAGTACTGAAATGACCTGCTAGATTTGCCTGGGCGTCATCAGAATCTAAATAATGGGAGGCAAAGCCATAATATAAGGCCTTATCAACCTTAGATACATTCTCTATTGCTAAGCCAGTATTGCCCGCTGATATAACCTTGCCACTGAAAACAGAGGAGTTCATATGACGGCCAACATCCAATCCTATAGATGACTTAGCTCCTATGAACCGAGCCAAGTCTCGAACGGCTTGTTTGTTCTCTGCTGGTGCTAAGGATGCTAGATAATCTAGGAAGGCAATGCGAGCCACTGACAGGAGGTCCTCACGGTTCGTCACATCCGTTTGTTCTATGTAGTTCACAATCGTCTGTGTTACGGAATCCATGGAGCCTTCCTTTCAGTTATCTATAATTAAATATATTGATCGATTCGTCAGTAATGTATCAGATTTCATAGTAAAAGATGTACTAAATACGGCTCATCCAACATATGAATTTACCGTCTATTTTATTTACCAAATTTTTCAGCCCGGTCATTTGGTTCTAACCAAATGGAATCGTCTGGTCCTTTTGGAACGAGGCGTGGTAGATCCTCAAATGGCGTATGATCTACATAGTAGAAGCGTTTGCGCATGGAGTCGAAGTCCGTTGTGCCACCGAATGCAGGATTGGAGTACAAATCTTTCGCATAGTTCCAAAGATTTGGATAGTCTACAAGACGTTTCTTATTCACCAAGTATTTTTGGTAGAATACAAGGTCAAAACGAGCCAATGTTGGGAAAATACGAATATCTGGGTCTGTGATTGTGTCGCCCATCAAGTAACGTTGCTTGCTAAGGCGTTCTTCGAGCCAATCTAAGCGAGCAAAGATACGATCATAGTAATATTCGTAATCTTTTTGGTTTGTTACAAGAGCTGCCAAGTTTACAGCCAAGTTGAAGTCAGCGTAGATGATAACATTCAATGCATCGATGTCGGCACGCAATTCCTCAGGATAAATATCTGGTGCATCAGGGGACACAAAATCTTTAAAACCCACTGCCAATTCTGTAGTCAATGCATGGTAGTCGTTGTTGACTACCGCACCAGTCGTAACATCTACGATAGCTGGTACTGTGGAGCGTGCATCGTAGTTAGGATCACCTTTGCGGTACGCTTCACCTAAGGAGTGAATGCCCAATACAGGGTCCTTTTCATCCTTATCAAGGGTAAAGAACCAGTCTGCAATAACGCCTGCTGGACGCAATGGATCAACCGTGCCTTTGGAGATTACCTTATCTAGGCCAAGCAAATCAATGGCAATAGCAATACGGTGAGCCCAAGGGCAATGCTTAGACCATACAAGGCGGTAACGGTCCTTTTCTACAGGTAGAAACCCTGGTTCACTGCCAAAAGGTGTTGTGAATTGAGGCTCTTCACTATCAGAATATTTTTGACGACGGTTAAAATTCGATGCATCTTTACCTTCATACTCCTTCTGCTCCCCTTGAGAACGAGGGTTACTAGATTGAAACTCAGAAAAATCGATAGGACAAGGATTCATAGCGCGTTGAAACTCAACTTCTTTTCGAGCCGCCGCAATGGTAGGATCCTTGATTTTACTTACATCTACGTGTTCACTCATTCTATACTCCTTATAAAGGTCATCCCCATTAGCTTTATTCCACTTTTTATGGTGAAAGCTTTTGTGATATCCCTCAACTATTCCTACTAACTCAATATGAATATAAACCTATATTATATTATTTAAAAACCTATGTCAATAGTGGGTATTTAAAATTTATAATATCTATTACAAACAAAAATCTCGAGTTATATCGTTTCTAGATATAACTCGAGCTTTATTTAAATTATGTGTATTAAACAAACACTAGTATTGGTAATATTTTTATTCGTGAGGTGTTGTATAGTTAATATCTTGTGCCTTGTAACTTTCACCATGAGCTAATACATGAACGATGGTTTCCAATGTGGCACGTACAGTTTCAACAGCCATGCTTGGTTGATTTGGTTTATCCACCACTTGGGATGGCAAGTATGGGATGTGCATAAAGCCCGCCTTAATATTGCCCTTTTGCGCGGCATAGTGACATACACCATACATCAAGTGGTTGCATACGAAGGTTCCCGCTGTATTGGAGACCTTAGCAGGAATACCGTTTTGATGTAACGCATTGACGATATTTTTTATGGGCAATGTCGCAAAATAGGCACTAGGGCCATCGGCTACAACAGGCTCATCTTCCGGTTGGTTGCCCCCATTATCTGGGATGCGAAAATCGTCGCAGTTAATAGCAACGCGTTCCACTGTAATATCAGGACGACCACCTGCTTGACCTACACACAGGATAAAATCTGGTTGGCACTGTTCAGCTGCTGCTTTTACAGTATCAACAGATTTATAACGAATGGTAGGAACCATTTGTGTCACTACCTTGTAATCACCATCGGTATAACCATCCATTGTTTTGACCGCTTCCCAAGCCGGATTAATAGGTTCACCGCCAAATGGATCAAAGCCGGTAATTAAAATTGTTTTCATCACACTACCTCATAACGATATCTTATGGTTCATTAGAATAATCAAGCATGATACATAACCTTACAAGATATATCATATAGTTTCATAAGCATATCGTACTTTCACAAAAGGGTTAAATAAAGTAATACATTAATAGAATATTCAATACGAGCATGATTAATGCAATTGGAAGTTGTGCTTTAATAACGCCGTATTGGTCGCGCATTTCAAGGAGCGCTACCGGTACGATGTTAAAGTTGGCGGCCATAGGTGTCATCAAAGTACCGCAATAGCCAGCAAGCATTGCTATAGCACCAACAGCCGCAGGGTTCGCACCATGAGCTACAACGAGCATTGGGATACCGATGGCACTTGTAATCATCGCAAATGCGGCAAATGCGTTACCCATGATCATTGTGAAGATAACCATACCAATGCAATATGCCACAACAACGAGGAATACATTATCTGCTGGTACTACACTTGCGACTGCACTAGAGATAAGTTTACCAACGCCAGCCAAATTAAATAGATACCCAAGAGCCGCTAATAACTGGGACAAAATTGCAGTCCAACTGATAGCATCGATAAGACGACGACCTTCATGGAAACCTTGGTTAAGTTCGCCCTTTGTAATAAAAAGAGCAGCACACATAGCTATGATTGCGGCAATACCTAGACCAACAAGAGCGCCTAACTTAGTAAAGAAACCAATGAAGAATGTAATAATACCAACAAGTAACGCTGGTACAAAGATTACATTACCAATACGAATAGCTTCGCCTTTTTTGAATTCGATAGGAGACTCAAAGTAATGGCCTTTGCCGAGTTGTTTTACTAATACGATAGCTGCCATAGCAATGACAAGCCAGCCATTAATTTCCTTGGAGAGATAAGAACCAAAGATAAAGGATACGCTATATAAGAGCCAAAATAAGCCTGTACCAATACGATATTTATGTTCTTTATCTAGAAATGATTGAATAGCAAAGATAAATAGAATAATCCCTACGAGAAGATATACATAATCTAAGGGCTGCATTTTATAGAATATTTCTAACATATTATTCAGCCTCCTCCTTCAATTCTTCTGGTGTAACAAGAATATTTAACTCATTAGGTACTAATTTACCAGCTTTCATATCCGCTTCGTCACGAGCTACAGAGGCTTGAATTGTTTTATCAAAGATAATAAAGCGAATAAAGTTAACGATATAGGCACAAACAGCAGTTGGCAATCCGTACAATACCATATCTGTTAATTCTACAGAATAACCTAATTGTTCCATAACGCCTTTGATGAGTAATAACCCACCAGCAGCAAGGAATAAGTTTTGACCGAAGAAGTTACCTATATTATCTGCAGAAGCAGCCACACCGCGCACCTTATCAAGCGTACGTTGAGATACTGGGCGGCCTTGTGCTACCGCAGCTTCACTCATAGGAGCGATCAATGGACGAACCATGGCAACCATACCGGACATGTTAATGCCAAAGGCTACAGTTACTTGACGCACAAATAAGTAAATCATAAAGATACGACCTGCCGTAGCAGCGTTGATCTTGCTAATTAAAATTTCTGCCCGTTCACGCAAGCCGTGACGTTCCATAAGACCGATAACAGGTAAAATCAAAATAAATAATGACATATAACGATTTTTAACAAAGGCCTCTCCAATAGCACCAACGATATCGTTAATACTGAGACCACCTGCCAGGCCTGTTACAAAGCCTGCGGCTACGACAACTAACAAGGCATTAAAGCGCAGCATCAGACCGATGACCATCACTAAAATACCAGACAAAATCAACATATGGACACATCCTTTCTACAAATCATCCATAACACATATAACCATAAAGATACGTTATATGTATATATTATATACTGAATAGTCATAATCTTACACAAAAAAATACCTTGTATCTAAATTTAGTGAATGTCCCTGATCTGCGATCAGAGCATAAAACACTCAAATAGAGTACAAGGTAATTTACGTAATTAATATAACGTTTTCTTAATTAATTTAATTCTTTCTTGAATAATATAGTTGTATGCTGTTTTCCTCTAAAATGAACCTTATCATACGCCGTAAACCCAAAGGATTCATACATTTTAGGCAACCACGGATGCTCCTTAGCCGTTCCTAATGTAACAATATGTGTTTTAAACTGTTCTTTTAAAAGCTCCTCTGCATAGCCCAAGACTTCCCGTGCATATCCTTTGCCTTTGAAAGCTGGCGCCGTCACAAAATGAGCAATATGCGGATATTTATCCGGCGTTGAGTATTTCACCCAAGGCATACAAAACGTAATAGAACTAACTAATTGCCCATCAATATACAAGCCGTATACAGGATAATTTTCAATCCATTCCTTAGATTCCTCTTCCGTAAAATCAATAGCGTCGAAGCTAATGGGATAGTCTTTTATAGCTGCGTAACCATCGATTAATACCTTATGATATTCTGCTGTGTCTGCAACTGTTAATTGTCTAAATTCTTTCATGGTCTTTCCCTCATATCTATATTTTTATTCACAAACTACGAATATTAATTCACTTTGTGAAAGTAATTATACACCTATATGTATTTATTTGCAATACAATTACATAAATATTATATGAAATTATAATATCTATAAAGAGGATCTCATATGGAGTGCCATAATATATACACAGAAGAAACTAATAACAAGATAAAACTATTGAGACAAATAAGTTATCAACTACGCCATATTGATAGATTTATATTACGTATTCTATTTTTAATCAAAAAGAATGACACCAACCATAAAATGATTGGTGTCAAAAAATACTCATAAGATAAAATTGTAATATTTGACGGATAGCAAAAATAAATTATGTCTCCTTAATAATAGTATTATACATATAAGGAGACATAACTCAAAATCTTTTTAAAACACTTTTAAAAATATACGTTATAAATGATATATTTACGCCCTATCATTGGACATCCAATCACAATAAAACAGATTTTTTCTCATATGAAAATCTTTCGATTCTATTAACCGCGACCTTTAATAACGTGAACACGTTGAATATCAGGCGTACCATCTTTATGTTTAGAAATAGTATCTACTCTGATACGTTCAAGTTCTGGTTGGAATTCTTTAAGTGCTCTAACCATTTGATCATCGGCGACAGCACCGTTTTGAATAGCCCTGTAAATTAATGCAGCCATTTCATAACGAGTCATCATACGATCTCCACCAAATTTACCGTCTGGATAACCCACAATAATACCATTACCTGCTAATGTCGCCACATAGTCGTATGCCCAATGGTTTTCAGGTATATCTGGGAAAAGTTGCATCTTATCCAAATCCAAGGAGTTGAGCTGTTTCCCCTCAGAAACCTTCATGAGTATGCCCTTCACATTTTCAAGCTCAGCACGAAGATCTTTGATTTCTTTCGCCATTGCTACTCTAGAAGTAGACACATGATTGCCTTGACCGATTTTCATGCTAACACCAGCGTTCAACATATTTTCACCGCCGCCGAAGGAACCACCTACACTAAATAGAGTATCCTCATTTGGACGATAGAATGCACCGATTGAAGCTGCATGAGCATCTTTGTAGTTACCATAGCCTGCAGCGATATCCCATTTATCATCAGGATCGAAATCTAGAGGGTGAAGTGCTGCCAATGCGGCTGCCCCTGCACCAACCCTATTCATACGACTATCAATATTCTTGATATTTCCACCGATTTCTTTTAATTGACTTACATTAACGGCATCCGAATCAGACGTACCTGCTGCAACATTGGTGATTTTCTTATTACCTGCATTGATACCAGTTTCTGTGATGCTAGGACCATTCTTAATTGTCAAGCCATTATTGTTCATTATGGTATTACCAGTTGTTACAGATTTAAATGTCGGTGTATCGATTACAGATACTTTATAGTCTACACCACCAATTGCATTTGTCCCTTTAATTACGCTAATATTGTTACCTTCCGATACGGAAGAGTATTTACCTGCCCCATTAGCTACAGCCTTCAATTGGTCTTCTGTTGCCGCTTGACCACTAGTTATGTTAGCAGGGTCCCAGGTCTTATTAGTCAAATTATTCACTGTACCAGCTGTGCCATTAACAGTTACTTTACCTGCTTGTATTGTTCCTTCAGAACCCTTAATAGAAATTTGCTTATTAGGATCTGTTCCAAGAGTAATATCATCATTGAGGTTTACTTTATAAGTCTTAGATCCATCATTATTAGTTATGGAAGTTACTGTTGTATTTTTACCATTCTCTAGTTTTGTTGTAGCACCAGCTACCGCTTTACTCAATTGACTCACATTTACTGCATCTGTAACATCAGTACCGTCAGCGACATTAGTAATCTTCTTTCCACCTGCATCGATACCAGTCTTAACAATCTTGGGACCACCATTAATAGTCAATCCATCAGTATTCATAACAGTATCACCGGTAGTTACGCTGTTCAAACCTTTCAAGTCCTTAGCTAGACGAACTTTTAAGTTGCTATCACCATCGGATATAACACCGATATTGTCATCAGTAGTCAATTTACTTACATCGGTAATACCACCAACTACATTCACTTGTTCGTTAAGTTTCTTCTTGATAACAGCGCCTGTATCTCCGCCATACTTCATACCGTCATCTAAAGTTGCAACATCATGCTTGTCGCCATTCTTTTCTTCGATTACTAAGCGAGTAATATTTTTGCCATCAATACCAGATTTTCCGTCGCCCCCCTTGATAGAAATAGCGTTATTACCATCCTTGCCATTCAAACCAATAGATCCATCTTTACCATTGATAACAACAGCTGAACCATCTTTACCGTTAACTCCGATGGAACCGTCTTTGCCATCAATACCTTTCTTACCAAGGACTAGATCATCATTTACATTAACTTTGTAAGGATTAGCAGCTGAGCCATCACCTTCAACAGTTGTATTTTTACCATCTTTAAGAATAGTCTTACCTGCTGCAATAGCGTCTTTCAGTTGACCAACATTTACTGCATCCGTATTATCAGTACCAGCCGCTACATTAGTAATCTTCTTATTGCCTGCATCGATGCCGTTCTTAAGAATCTTAGGACCACCATTTATAGTCAAGCCATCCGTATTCATAACGGTATCGCCGGTAGTTACACTAGTCAGATTTTTCAATTCTTTTGCTAATTTAACATTAAGCGCACCATTTGCAGATACTACACCAATATTGTCATCAGACAATTTATTAGTATCGGCACCACCTTTGATATCTAACTGTTCACCTAATTGTTTATTGATAACAGTTGTATCGTCACCTTTGAAGTTTAAGCCTTTTACAATGGTTTTATTGATATTTGTAATATCATTTTTATTATTTTTTACACCGTCACTAACATATTTTAATTGGTCTTCTGTTGCTGCTTGACCATGTACAACTGTAGGATTATCGATATCCCATATACGGTTAGTCAATTCATTTACCGTACCGGCGCCAGTTATTTTAACTATTCCCGCCTTAATATCACCTGTTGTACCATGAATTGTAACCTTATTTCCAGCTGTAATCGTACCAGTAGTACCATCTATAACGACTTGTTTATCAGCATCTGAACCGAGAGTAATCTTATCGCCTAATCCAACTGTATATTCTTTACCGCCAGCAGCGTTAACTCCTTCTGTAACGGTTACGTTAGCATCTTTAGCTTTTACAGTTGTTGCTTTGGCTGTACCACCAATTGCGGCATTTAATTGATCCACATTGACAGCATCAGTTCCAGCAGTACCTGCTGCTACATTAGTAATTTTTTGACCACCCGCATTCAAACCATCTTTATTGACATAAGTCTTCCCATTGATAGCCAAGCTACCATCAGGTCCTAAGTTAATATCTTTTTTAAGTTTAACATTTAGTTGAGTACCATCAGATTCTACACCAATATTATTATCTGTCAAGTCCGCAGAAGCGCCACCCTTAATAGATAACTTATCACCCAATTGCTTATTAATATCTGTACCAGTATCACCAGCGAAGTTCAATCCTTTTGCAATAGTAGTATTGATATTTGTGATATTTGTTGTATTGGTATCTTGTTGTACTTTGGATGCGATATCTGTCAATGTAACTTGTTTTTTATCGCCTTTATCATTAGCTACAGTCAATACCATGTTGCCATCACTGTCAACTTTATATTTACCTTGGCTATTTAAATCAGGGTTTGCTACCAAACGATAGTCCCCTTTTCCCACTTCGGTAAATACATTACTCAAATCAACATTGACTTTACCTGTATCGTTACGTTCCAATGTCAAAGTTTTACCATCATTGGATACACTACCACTTGTAACAAAGTTATTTTTAAGGCCTGTCACATTAGCGGTCAAACCGTTTGTACCGGTTAGATTTGCAATGCCGTCACCATTAGCTTGATAAGTTGCTGTACCACCGGTCACGTATTTATCCTTTGCATCAACGATACGGTTGATATCTCCGATATTAGCACCATTTGTAATGACATCTCCACCGCTAGCAACGCCTGTAATCTGTTTGTTCCCCGCATTAATACCATCTTTTACGATTTTTGGACCTCCGGTAATAGTCACACCGTCAGTATTCATAACCGTATTACCAGTTGTTACACTAGTCAGATTGTTAAGTTCTTTAGCCAATTTAACATTCAGCGTATTTATTCCATCGGATACCACACCAATATTGTTGTCGCTCAATTTAGATACATCTGTTACCCCGCCAACAACATTAGTTTGTGCACCTAGTCTTTGAATAAATTTATTATCCGTAGCTCCTGCAGCCTTTACATCACCTGCATACACTACGCCTTTATTCACTTCAGTATTCACCGCATATAATTGGCTACCATTTATAGCATCGGTAGATGTAGCAGAAAGACGTCCAGCTGCTACGTTAGTAATGGTACGCTCTACACCTGTCTTGCCAACACTTACTGTAGAAGTAGGATTAATGCCTGCAAAATTATGTATTTCTCCATTGACCGTTTCAGACGTAGTACCAACTGCTGTTGCAGTTTCAGATCCAGAACCGATAGCTACAGCATTTTCATTCTTTGCATTTGCTTCATTACCGATAGCTACACCATTCTTTACTGTTACGTTAGCCTTATTACCTATTGAGGTACCATTTAATCCAGTAACAGAAGTCGAAGACCCTATGGCAGTGCCATCTACTGCAGTAACATTCGTGAGTCTACCAAGTGCCGTTGCTCCTAAAGCTTTTGCTTTGGCTTGATAGCCAACAGCTGCAGACTGCCCACTCGTAGCATTTGACCATGTTCCAATCGCCACACTAGCATCATCTTCAGCCACCGCATTTGTTCCCATAGCAATAGACCATCTTCCCTTTGCCTGCGCATTACCACCAATTGCATAAGCATAGGTATTTGTAGCTTTCGCTAAACTTCCCATCGCCAAAGAAGATTCTTCTTGAGCATGAGCAACGCTACCAATAGCAATAGCATGAGTCTTATCCGCTTTTGCGTCTCCACCAATAGCAGCAGCATATTCTCCAGAAGCTTTAGCATTTGCACCTACAGCAACTGCATTTTTAGCTGATGCATATGCTACGCCACCAATAGCAGTAGCATTTTGAGCCGTAGCATTTGAGCCTCCACCAAGAGCAGTCGAATATTGAGCCGAAGAATTACTATGAGCACCTATCGCCAAAGCAACTGCACCTAAAGACTTAGCATAACCACCTATTGCCACATTATTAGGATCAGATCCTGTCTCAGTTCCATTTCCCAATGATATACCTGATCCTGTTCCTTCAGGAATTACTGCATGAACAGTGTTCAATGGCAGTGCTATACTTCCCACCAATGCAAGTGCACATAAAACAGTACGCGCACTCGTTCCACCACTTCCGCTGATTTTTCCACGATTATTGGCAAATTCCGAAACAACCACATAACATTTTTTCACCCGACTCCAAATGACTTTATAAATCCGGTTCATAACACTCCTCCTAAATTTTTTCTGTTACACTAACTAATTACACTAAAAATACACTATATATTAAGATAAAAGATATATACTCTCTGCCAAAAACACCTCTTCAAAAACAGGTAAGTATATATTTTAAAATCATTATTACATTATTATTATAATAATAATTCAAGAACCCCAAAATCTTAATTATTATGCAATTCTATTTATAGTGCTAGAAAACAAAATAAGGCTACTTTGATTTGTAAAAGTTTTGTAGAAAAACCATATAAATCAAGGCAGTCTTTTTTAAATTTCATTATAACATAAAGAAAAACATCTGAAAAGGAGCATAAAAGAGGCTTCGTCAAATATTGGGACATTTATCTCACAAATCTTTTTTCATTAAAAGTAGAATACGTATTCAAAAAACATATAAGATAATACAAAAGCATATTAGACAAAAAAACAGGATGTATCAAAGATACATCCTGTTTTGAACTTTTACAAACTCTAGAAAAGTTAATTCTATTGATTATTGTATATACGGGAACCGTATACGTCACGTTCGTTTTTAGGTTCGTTGTTAACGCGAACACGTTCAGTTTTATGACGGTCGTTATCATCACCAGAAATACGATCAACACGGAAATGGTTAAGACGAATATTTTGTAATTCAGGACCGAATTCATTCAATGCACGTTTCATGTTTTCGTCAATAGGAGCACCGTTTTGAAGTGCACGGTACAACATAGTAGCGAATTCGTAACGAGTCATCTTAACATCGCCTTTGAATGTGCCATCAGGGTAACCAACAAGGATACCATTACCAGCCAATTGGCTAATATATTGGTAAGCCCAGTGGTTACGAGGAACGTCTGGGAATTCAGCAGTTTTGCTAGGATCAATTGCATGTGGAGTCAAGATTTGTAACAAGTTATTATATTTGTTTTCCATATCTTGAAGACGTGCGTTCAATTCAGCAATTTCACGACCCATAGCTACGCGGGAACGGGATTCTGGGGAACGTTTACCAAGACGAATAGATACACCTGCGTTCAATTGAGTTTCGCCAGTACCTACAGTGCCACCAACGGAGAACATTGTATCTTCGTTAGGACGGTAGAACGCACCCAACGCAGCGGAGTTAGCATTATGGTAGTGACCATAACCAGCAGCAATTGTCCATTTGTCATCTGGGTTGAAGTCCAATGGATGCAATGCAGCCAATGCAGCGGAACCTGCGCCTACTTTGTTAACGCGTCTTTCAACAGTACCAACACGACTAGTCAAGTTCTTAATATTGTTATTAATTTGACCAGGTGTGGAATTGTTGATTTGTGTTTGTAAGTCATTAGCTACGGAATATAATTGGCTACCGTTTACAGCATCTGTAGAAGTAGCGGAGATTTCCCCAGCCGCAACATTTTTAATTTGACGTTCAGCACCAGCTTTACCTACAGACACGGAACCATTAGCTGCAGAACCTACGCCAGCAAAACCACCAAAGGTATGACCAGCGATGGTTGCACTACTTTGAGCTGTAGCTTCACTTGTAGTAGAACCTGTGCCTAATGCGATAGAGTTTAAATGTGTTGCATTTGCATGATCACCAATCGCCATAGCGTAGTCAGCTGTAGCACTCGCATCAGAACCAAATGCATTAGAACGCACATTAGTTGCCTGTGCACCAGCGCCAAATGCTTGAGCATGATCACCAGATGCAAGGGCAGAGGAACCCATAGCAACAGAATGATTATTAGTTGCTTGTGCGCTAGAACCAATCGCATTAGATTTATAGCCAGACGCTAGTGCTTCATAGCCAATAGCTTGTGAGCGAACTTCGGAAGCCTTTGCACGAGTACCAATAGCGGTAGACCATGTACGTTGTGCTTCAGCAGAATGACCAATAGCAATAGATTCATTCATCAACGCTTTGGAAGAATTCCCCATTGCTAATGCAGAGGTACCTGCTGCAGTATTGTTAACACCTATAGCGACAGAATTACTTTTCCAGTCACCAGTTCTCTTTGTAGCATCATCTGGCTCATTTTCATAATCACGATCACGGAAGTTTGCATCAGATTCTTTTACAGTATTACCACTACCATACGCAACTGCATTATTAGCACCTGTAACAACATTAGTGTTGTCCATTACAACAGAAGCAGCGTCTACTGGATTAACATTCGCACCAACAGCAGTGACAGCAGCCAATACAGCAAATGCTAATTTTTTGGAATGTTTCATTTCTCTCATCTTACACCCTCACTAAATTAAAAAATTATCTAAATTACAATACAATTTTTCATTCTCTCTATGTTCCGTCTCTCACCTCGGTCTGAACAGGTGATATTCTAAATTAGCATAAAGAAATACCCCTATATCAGTTTAAGAAAAATTTATATTGTCGATTACTCGCATAGAATATCAAAGTTTTACGATATACACAACCCTTTTTTCTAACACAAATCAAATTAACAAGTTTCTATACCTATCAAAATCCGCTTTATTCCTAGCTTTATAAGGAAATAAATTTTACTCATTATTTTCCCTTATGAGTTAAATTTTTCGCAACTTTGTAAACTTTTCTCATGTAACAAACTGTATAACTTATAAATAAATAACCACCTTATAAGTACGCAAAATATACCTTTTACCCTTATTATATCCCATTCACACTTAATTCATGAATTATATGTGAATTAAACTGTTTTGTATATTTAATCAACAACTTAACATTTTATTATAATTTTATATTTCTATAGCGCCAGTATCTATCAATACAAATCGGTGCCCCAAAAAACGCTAACGAGAATGTTATGAGAATAAACATGACAAATACAATTTATATTGACTAATATTTTATGTATATGTTTAAAAAAAGAAGGCCCCTATTCTTCATGAAAATACCCCTTTTACTGATTATCCAGTAAAGGGGGTACATATCAAAAATAGGGGTTTTATAACAAGAATCTTTCTTTATTATATGTAATTATACTAATAATGCACTTACAAGTGCTTCTGCTTTATTAAAGTCGGATTCTTCGGGGTTCCAGTTACATTTAATTTCAGGTTCTACTACAGAGAATCCGTATTTAGTCAACTCTTCACGGAGTACCTTTGTAGATTCACCAGACCAGCCATAGGTACCAAATACAGCAGCCTTTTTATTTTTGAATTTCAACTCACGCAAGAAATCAAGCCAACCAGCTACGGAAGATAATACGCTATTACCTACTGTTGGAGACCCTACAGCAATAGCTTTAGACTTAAAGACTTCTGTCATGATGTCATTTTTATTGGTTTTACTAATATTGAAAATCTTAACACGTGTATCAGGGGATTGTTTCGCAATTTCTTCGGCAATCTTATGTGCCAACTTCTTGGTGCCGTCCCACATAGTGTCGTATACAATTGTGATTTGATCCTCTTGGTACGCTTGCGACCATTCATAGTATTTTTCTACAATTTGCATTGGATTTTCACGCCAAATCGCGCCATGACTAGTCGCTATGATATCGATTGGCAAGTTAAGCTTTTGAATTTCTTCAACTTTAGCTTTTACCAATGGAGAAAACGGATTCAAGATATTAGCGTAATACTTCATTGCCTCTTCCCATAGACGGCATTGATCGGCCTTATCTGCCCATAGTTCTTCTACGGCAAAATGCTGACCGAATGCATCGTTGGAGAACAAGATATTATCCCCTGTCATATAAGTCGCCATGGAATCAGGCCAGTGGAGCATGCGCATTTCCACAAACACCAAGGATTTACCATTCCCAATATCTACGGAGTCCCCTGTTTTAACAGTTTTAAAATTCCATTCAGGGTGATGATATTGTCCAACCAAGGACTTAACAGCATTTTCTGTACAATAAATAGGCGTATTAGGGATTTTTTCCATCAATGCAGGCAAGGAACCGCTGTGATCCACTTCGCCATGGTTACATACGATGAAATCAATCGTATTCAAATCAATTTCAGATTCCAAATTATCAATGAACTCAGAGGAATGAGGTTTCCATACAGTATCGATGAGGACCGTCTTCTCCTCTTCAATCAAATAGGCATTTTGGCTAGATCCATTATTAATGGTGTAATCAGAGCCGTGAAACTCTTGCAATTCCCAGTCGATTTTACCAACCCATGATACGTTGTTTTTAATGTGCTTTCTCATAATAACCTCCATGTTCTGTGAAAGTAAATATACTCACCTCATATCTTTTAATGAGTCTATAAAGGCCCACAGATGAGAGAAGCAACTTTCACCGGTATTCCCCAATATATGGCCCCATGTTGTATCAATGAATACAACATAAATCGGTCATTAATTATGGTTTTATTATAATCATATCGCATAATTAAGTCTGTATCTGTAGGTACAGATTTGAGAATTATTATAAAAACCACTCATAGGTAATCACATGCCGTACATTAGTACACATCGATTTCCCATGAGTGGTTACGAGTATATGTAATTATATGATTATTTATTACCCGATTTAGATAGTCCAGGGATAGCTTTATAGATATATAATGCAATATATCCATCAACCAAGCTATGAACGATGGTACCGCCACCTACAAGAACAAATACAACGTAGATGAGATCAATGTTTGGCATCGTAGTGGTAGTATAGAACAATAGGCATGCTAGTACCTCACCAATAGCGTGAACGATAGCACAAGCAAGGTTAAACGCAACAAAGGATAGAGCCCCTGTTAATACGCCTGGATGATGTTTAATATAGTAAGCCCCCATCAAGGCAAAGATGATATGAGATGCAGCACGCATAACGATAACAATTGGGAAACCTGCTACAAAGAAACCTAGGGTAGAACCTATCACGACACAAGCTGCCATCTTTCTAGATAAGAACATAGCTAAGAATATAGGAACATGACTCGCCAATGTATACGATGCCGGTGGAATCACAACTTTCAAAGGCATCACGATAGGAATCATGATGGCTAATGCCATCAATAAAGCAGTAATGGTTAAATTTCGATACATCGAAGAATTCATAAAGGCCTCCTTAAGGACTATCTCTCCATACATCTACCAATATAGCACTCTGATATATGAAGAGCAACTACACATACCGCTAGGGTCCTACAAAAAAGAGAGGGCCTTACAACCCTCTCTTTTTTAATTGGACAAATATATTATAATACCTATATCTTAACGCTTATAATACGATTTTAAAAATGACGTAACTCACGTTAATACCTTTCAGGAATCTTAATTCATTACTTTTATAAACGTTCAATTACGGCTTGCGCCATTTCTGTTGTACCAACTCGTTTCAACCCTTCGCGGTAGATATCGCCAGTGCGGTAACCATCAACGAGCACTTGTTCTACAGCACTTTCAATAGCGTCAGCCACTTGAGGTAAATCAAGGGAATGACGACACATCATCGCAGCGGACAAGATTGTCCCCAACGGATTTGCCAAGTTTTGGCCCATGATGTCCGGTGCGGATCCGTGGATTGGCTCGTACAATGCAGTACCGGTACCCATGGATGCAGATGGTAAAAGCCCGATAGAACCAGAAATAACAGCACCTTCGTCGGACAAGATATCGCCAAATAAGTTCGTTGTAACGATAACGTCAAACTGTGCAGGATTTACAACGAGCTGCATTGCTGTATTATCTACATAAAGGTAATCTGTTGCAATATCTGGATTGGCAGCAGCTTTCTCTTGCGCAATTTTGCGCCACAAGCGAGAAGAAGCCAATACATTTGCTTTATCTACGGATACAACCTTTTTGTTGCGTTTACGAGCTGTTTCCATAGCGATATCCATGATGCGCTCTACTTCGTAACGGCTATATGTTTCTTTATCCCAAGCAAACTCGTTAGCACCTTCACCTTGCGCCTCTTCGCGTTCACCAAAGTAAATACCGCCCGTCAACTCTCGAACGATAACGAAATCTACATCTTGCACGAGTTCCTTTTTAAGTGGAGAATACTCTTGCAAAGATGGATAGATTTTTACAGGACGCAAGTTACAGAACAAACCAAGCTCCTTACGAAGACCTAGAATTGCTTTCTCAGGACGGATAGAAGGATCGACATTATCCCATTTAGGACCGCCTACAGCACCGAGCAATACAGCATCAGCATTTTTACACGCCTCGATAATATCCTCAGTCAAAGGCACTCCATATGCATCGATAGACGCACCGCCCGCTTTCTTATCAATCCAATTAACCTTTACACCGGCTTTCTCAAAAGCCACATCACACACAGCCTTCGCTGCTGCAATAATCTCAGTACCGATACCATCACCAGGAATCAATACAATATTCTTTTCGCTCATCTTACCTCTCCAATATATAGTAAATACTCATAGATGAACCACAACCCCATCAGCCTTTATTCCACTATTTAATTCTATATGCCGGGGTCGAACCTTCACACTCCCGAGAGCCGAATGCTCGTCGAAAACGACTTTGGCCCTGCGGAGGCCGCAGGCCGGAGTCAGACCTGGCCAGTGGAGGCTTGAGACGAGTGTTCGGCTCGCCCCTATTTGCGGTTTTTCGCAAAGTTCACAAGACCGCCGGCTGCCGCAATGTCTTGAATGAATTGTGGCAACTCAGTCCCTTGGTATTGTTCGTTTTTCGTCAAGTTGTACACGATACCTTTAGACAAGTCTACACCGATTGCATCACCTGCATCGATACGATCAACTTGTTCACCGATTTCCACAACTGGTAAACCAATGTTGATAGCATTACGGAAGAAGATACGTGCAAAGGAGTGGGCAATGATCACGGGCACGCCTTTAGCTTTGATAACGCCTGGAGCGTGTTCACGGGAGGAACCACAACCAAAGTTTTTGCCCGCTACCATGATTTCGCCAGCTTTCACATTAGGAGCGAATGTAGTATCAATATCTTCCATCGCATGTTCAGCCAATTCGTTCCAATCGGCAATCGCCAAGTAACGAGCCGGAATGATTACGTCTGTATCTACATCGTCGCCGTAGCGCCAGATTTTCTTGCTTTCAAAATCCATATTAAACCTCCTCAGGGCCTGCAATGCGGCCTAATACAGCACTTGTTGCCGCCACATAAGGGCTTGCCAAATATACCTCAGAATCAACGTGCCCCATACGACCACGGAAGTTACGGTTTGTTGTGGAGACGGTGCGCTCCCCTGCAGCCATGATACCCATATAACCGCCTAGACAAGGACCACATGTTGGCGTGGACACAGCGCAATCAGCTTGAATAAAGATGTCTAACAAACCATCTTTCATAGCTTGGTCATATACATCTTGGGACCCAGGGATTACGATACAACGAACGAATGGAGCCACCTTGCGACCTTTGAAGATTTCCGCAGCTGCTACCAAGTCTTCATAACGGCCATTTGTACAAGAACCAATGATAACTTGATCGATTTTAATATCCTTGTCGATTTCGTTGATGTAATGCGTATTGGATGGCAAATGAGGGAATGCTACAACTGGCTGCAATTTGGACAAATCGATTGTAATAGTTTGGGCATATACTGCATCAGAATCTGGAGTGATTGGCTCAACAGAGCGATTTACGCGACCTTTGATGTATTCTTCAGTAATTGCATCGTAAGGGAATACACCACATTTGCCGCCCGCTTCGATAGCCATATTACAAATTGTAAGACGATCAGCCATAGTCATATGCTGTACGCCTTCGCCGGCGAATTCAAGAGCCATGTAACGAGCGCCATCTACACCGATTTGGCCAATCAAATCGAGGATTACATCCTTACCCGTTACCCATTTATTAGGTTTGCCGATAAGCTCAACCTTGATAGTTTCAGGTACTTTGAACCAAGTTTTACCTTCCGCCATAGCAACGCCCGCATCAGTAGAGCCTACGCCTGTAGAGAATGCATTCACCGCACCATATGTACAAGTATGGGAGTCAGCGCCGATCATCATTTCCCCAGGACCGATAAGACCTTTTTCTGGCAAAATAACGTGCTCGATACCCATTCTACCCACTTCAAAGTAGTTCGTAATGCCATGTTCGCGTACGAAATCGCGCATTACTTTTGCTTGTGTAGCGGATTGAATATCTTTATTTGGTGTAAAGTGGTCAGGCACCAAGTAGATTTTATGACGATCAAATACAGGTTTGCCGATTTTTAAGAACTCTTTGCGAGCCGGTGGGAATGTGATGTCGTTCATCAATACCGCATCCAAATGACACTCGATGATTTGGCCTGGCTTTACAACATCAAGACCCGCATGACGAGCCATATTCTTTTCAGTAATGGTCATACCCATATTATTCTTCCTCCTGTTGTTCTAGCTCCATAGCTAGGAATACTGAGTTTACTGCATTAATATATGCATTTACACTTGATTTAACAATATCGGTGCTGATACCACGACCATGGTACAAGCGACCGTTATATTCTACCTTGAGAGTTGCTTCCCCAAGGGCATCTTTACCAGCTGTTATAGCGCGGATTTGGTAATCTTTCAAACTGATTGGCAAGCCAACCACACGTTCAACCGCTTTAAGGGATGCGTCTACTGGGCCATCACCAACGGCTGCATCGGCTTTTTCACCTTCTGGAGTCATGAGACGAACGTCAGCATAGGCATAGCCTTTTTCGCCCAATTTGTAGTATTGAGCCACGAGTTCAAATGCTTTTTTGTGGTGAAGATTATCTACTACAAGGGCTACGATATCATCATCGTATACTTGTTTTTTGCGGTCCGCCAATTCTTTGAATTTACCAAAGAGATCATTGATTTTCTCTTCTGTGAAAGATTGAAATCCAAGTTTTGCCAAATGATCGGCAAAGGCATGACGGCCAGAGTGTTTACCCAATACGAGATCTGTTTTTTCAGCACCTACGGACTCAGGCGTCATGATTTCATAGGTTTCAGGGTTGCTCATCATACCATGTTGGTGAATACCAGACTCATGAGCAAAGGCGTTAGAACCTACGATTGGTTTATTTGGAGGAACTACAACACCTGTTAAACGGCTCACAAGTTTAGATACTTTCGTAAATTGTTTTGTATCAATATTCACTTGAAGGTCATCGAAATAATCATGGCGTGTTTTAAGAGCCAGAACAACCTCTTCAATTGCTACATTACCTGCACGTTCACCTAGACCATTAATTGTGCCTTCTACTTGGCGTGCACCTGCTTTAATAGCAGCTAACGTATTCGCATTGGCAAGGCCTAAGTCGTCATGGCAGTGAACAGAGATGATGGCATTTTCAATACCTGGTGTATGTTCTTTAATATAACGGATTTTGTCACCAAATTCGTTAGGGTTCATGTACCCCACAGTATCTGGTACATTAATAATTGTAGCGCCACCAGCGATAGCCACGCCGAATACTTCACACAAGAAATCTAAGTCTGTACGAGCCGCATCTTCACCAGAGAACTCAATTTCATCGAATTTGCCTTTTGCAAATTCCAAGATAGATTTAACGCGATCCAATACCTCTTGACGAGTCATTTTCAATTTATATTTCATGTGGATTTCGGATGTAGCGATAAATACATGTAAACGGCTGCGCTCTGCATCTTTCAACGCATCAGCCACCTTTTGCACGTCCTTTTCGTTGGCACGGGCCAAGCCACAAATCGTTGTGCCTTTAACCTCGCGAGCAATCGTTTGTACCGCTTCAAAATCTCCAGGGGATGCAGCTGGGAAGCCAGCCTCGATTACATCGATGCCGAGGCGTACTAAGCCTTTCGCAATTTCAATTTTTTCAGGAGTTTGTAAAGATACACCTGGTGTTTGTTCCCCATCACGAAGGGTTGTATCGAAGAAATATACGCGATTCTGTTCCATAATAGCCACCTTTTCTATCCTCATAAAACATAATACTTTATTATATCTATCCATAGTGAAAGTTTGTAACATCGCCAATGTCGACACTATGTATAATCAGTGATTTACTAGACTTTCACAAATAAAAAAGCCCCTCAGAACAACCGTCGTTGCTCAAAGGGGCGTTATATTCATAACACGGTACCACCCTAATTGGGACTCGTTTCGGGTATAACGGAACCACCGTCGATGACTACTGACGTTCGCCACCGAAGCTCACGGGAGAGTGTCAGCGTACAACCTCTATTGCCTCGCACCAGCCGGCAACTCTCTGAAAGCAGGATTTGTAAACCTTTATACCCGTTCATCGCTTGATTTAAGATATAAGGGTATTGTACTGTATTCTATAGACTTATGTCAATTAAAATAAAATGAATATGATTTCATAAAGCTCATCGTTAGTAGTTAGTCCACTCTAAACTATCAAAATCATTCATAATGAGTTTCTTCTTCTTTACCACTTGGTTCGTTAGCTCAATGCGTTCACTAACAAATGAAATATCTGTATACCATTCCCTTAAATTAGCATACACTTCATTCTCTAAATCAATAATGATAGTTTCTATGGGATCCCACGTTTTACATTGTACAGATTCCACCATAACCATGCTACTACCTATGAAAGTAACATCTCTACCATAAATCCAAAATGGCAATACCTTATTTTTTATAGCAATAGAGTATATAGCATCCCCATGAGGTGGTTCCGTTTCATATTGCGTGCGTATTTGGTACTTTTCCATAATTTCATTACTACCATTTTCTATATATGGTAGCTTTGAAATCTTATAATTTTCTGCGTTCATATAAACTCCATTATTTTTAATATCAATCACAACAAAGAGGACTGTATATCGCTATTTGTGTAAAGAGTAGTTAAATAGTACAGCGATAAACTTAATTAGTACCTACACTGTTAATCATGTCTCTAGCCCGTTCAATAGAAATAGGCTCATTAAATAGGAACACATGCTTCTGCCCCTCATGTTCCCAAGATGCTAAGTAAACAGAATCATCCACCATTCGATAGGTTACTGTCATGCCATTTACAGCCTCTGTTTTCTGAGGCACGTAATCCTTATAGTCACCTGCGATATTACCAGATAAAGTCGATACTCGATACTTAATATACTTTGGCATATCATCTACACGGTCAAAGTATTTTCCTTTTAAAAGCTCATGATAGGCATACACCACTTGTAGTACATCATGATCCACAATAGATACATGTACAGAGCGGAGGCCCTCTACCCCAACTGGCAACTGCGGCTTAAAGTTCAAATGTTGCTTAGCCTCATATACAGTATCAAATACCTCTAAAGCTTGACCCTTCCGAATACTTCTATAATCCTTATCAGTCATACTGCAACTACCAAGTCCATCTGGACAAGGAAACTCATTTCGATCACCATAAGGCTGGTCATAAATTGAATTACCATTAATACGGAACCGCATCAAATCATCTGCGGACACAACATTGATAGGACCAATGAAAGCTAGTGCAGCCAGTGCACATAGAATCTTTTTCATGATACATTCCTCTATAAATAAACTACATATATTAAGTAAATTATATCATCATTAATAAATCAATTATGTGGTACTAATTGTCTTCACGTTCCAAATCGCCTAAATTTATGAATAACTAATGAAACGTTAAATTTTAATATATATCTATGCTACTATAAACCAAAGAGTTTATTTTTTATGTATAGGGAGGATTCAATTATGAAAGCTTCAAAAAAATTATTAATACCATTTCTAGCTCTAGGTCTAGCATTTGCAAGTGGCACATCTTATCAAGTACAAGCGGCTGATAGATATGTAACTACATATAGTGATGGAGATTCTGTTTGGGTGACAAGTATAAATAGCAATTCATCAGGAACTGCCTATAAGGTCGGTTTAAAATATGTAATGGTAAGAGGAAGATACGAAACTGATACAGTATATTTTGAAAAAGAAAATGGCAGATGGTACTATAATAATGGTAGTGGTTGGAATCGTGTCCAACCAAACACATCTATGAATGATGTGTTATATTATATTATGAATAACTAAATAAATTTTGGTAATACATAAAAACGTCCTTGTTCGGATAAAATCCTCACAAGGACGTTTTATATATATAACCGTGCTTTTACAGACTCGTATCTTTATATACGATTTAAAATATTCACTACTTTTTATTATCACCAAATGATACTTCAAAATCAGATAAAATACTTCCTACATCTTTCCCCAAAATGATAAACAAGGATAATGTATAAACTTTATCATACCAGGATTCAATCTCTTGATCAGATAATTCCGTAAGCATTTGATCCTCATTATTATGGCGAATATTCAATTTATTGTACATATAAAACAACTTCTCTAAAGCTTGGATTTTATCATTTTTCACTTTTAACAAACCTTTTAGTTCATTACACTTATTAAATGATTTTCTCCATGGTTCTAATAGATCAGCAATTTTCTTGAGAATCTCTTTCTTTCTCTCAATATCACCTTTATTAGAAAAGTGATTATACTCCAGAATACTTAATGCCTCTTTTACATCAGCAAATTCTGTTACAATCTGAGCAGACTCATTAGCAAATACATTATCTTCAACAATAATCACTCTATCGTCCGTATTAATAAATTTATATCCTAATGAATTTATAATTTTATTTATCTGCTTACGAATAAGTTTTTTTTGTCTAGTCACATTGTCATCATAATAATCATCTAGCACCGAAAATAAATCTATATACATTTCAGCAAATAAAAAATACTTATCATATTCTGAAAATCCAAAACTCATCACTTCAATACTATCAAGTAATTCTTTTAGTGACAAAAAATGTTCACGGCGTTTATAGCATTCAAGAAAGTCATCAGAAATTAAATCATATAAGGAATATTCTTTATATGAAAAATAGCAACATTTTTCTGAAAATAAACTTTTAAGTTTTTGTAGCTCTCTATTAATATCTACTTCAGAATCTCTCAATAAATCAAAAAAATTTTTTCTCATTTACTAACCTGCTCCCTTTGTAATACTATTTTTCAGCATCCTTATCTGCTACTAGTTGCGTAGTTTCTGGTTGTACTAAATCAAACATTCCATGCATCATCTTATCCGGTAAGCCATAATTCATGACATTATTTTCTACACGACTATAAATAGCACTTCCTAGAGCATCACGAATGTCCTCAAATAGTTTTTTGTCTTTTAACAACATCTTAAAGAATTCTTCATTAGCTTTAAATCGCTTAACAGCAATTCCCATAAACTCTTGGTCAAATAATATTTTAAAGGTTTTAAATCCGTTGTTATTGATATAGTCACGCCATTTAGGATCTTTTGCAATATCTTGTTCTATTTGCAATATCACTTTATCCATTTCAGTAAATTCAGTGCCATAACGTTTATTAAAGTCCTCAATAATCTCGTTAATCGTTGTAATCAAGCTATTTTTACGACCTACTTTGCCTGTAATAGGTTGCACCCCAGTTTCTTCTGGAGCCAAATCAATAGACCCATATGAGCCTTTTTCCAAACGATAGTACTCGAGCATTATTTTATCATCTAAATCAACATGGTCTTGATGTTCTTTTGGCAATTGAATAGCTAAGAACTTAGCATAGACACTGAAGGTATGAAGTTCTTTGTCAAATAGTCTGCAAACCTGTGTGATAAAGGAGTATAAGCGATTGAAATGTTGTAGAGTCCCTTTAAAAATATCTCGATCAGCTTCCTCTAATAATTCAAAGCGTTTAATAGCTGGCATAATATACGATTGAAGTTTCCCTAAATCTCCCATCATTTGATTTTGGCTTTGATAGAATAATTCTCCAAATTGTTCTATGTCATGTACATCATACACATTGAACTTATCTAAAGTTGACTTAACATCATACAGCGTGTTGGGATCTGTTTCTTTATCTAGCTTAGTTTCTTGATAAAATGGTGCAAAGGAGTTCAAGATATCATCTTCACTATTAACAAAGTCTAATACAAATGTATCTTGCTTCCCCTTCATAGTTCTATTAAGACGAGATAATGTTTGAACAGCCTTTACCCCAGAGAGTTTCTTATCTACAAACATAGTATGTAATAAAGGCTCATCAAAGCCTGTCTGATATTTCTCTGCAACGATAAGCATACCATATTCATCACTATGGAATGTGCCGGGTAAAGCTTTTTCCTTAATGTGATTGCCATCTTTATCTATATTCAAAGACTCTTCCGTATATGTTCTCCCATTTTCATCAATTTCACCAGAAAAGGCCACTAACACTTCCAAATCTGGGCGTTCCATTTGTTCTATCTGACGACGAAACTCTTGAACATAGCGAACTGCATGTACCCTTGATGGTGTAACAACCATGGCCTTGGCACGACCACCAATCTTATGTCTAGTAACATCCATAAAATGGCGTAACATAACCGCTGTTTTTTGCGTAATATTATGTGGATGTAAGGTTTGGAATTTACGAATAGCTTTCATTCCAGCCGCTGAATCCAATTCAATATCAACATCAACAAGACTCGCTATTTTATAGTACGTATTATAGGTCATGTAATTCTTTAAGACATCAAGAATGAAACCCTCATCTATAGCTTGTTGCATAGAGTAGATATGGAATGGATGATATTCACCCATTTCATCACGAGTCCCAAATAGTTGCAAAGTCTTTGCTTTAGGCGTTGCAGTAAACGCAAAGAAAGACAGATTATCATGCTGACCTTGTGCGACTAGCTCCTTAACGAGTTTATCCTCTTCATCTAAAGCATTTTCCTCATCTTCATAAGCCCAGTCAGCATATTCTTGAAGGGCCTTTTCTGTATTTGCAAGAGCTTGTTTTAACTTACGTGCAGCGGATCCAGTTTGAGAAGAATGTGCTTCATCTACAATTACAGCAAAGTTACTACTTTGCGCTTTCACCTCTTCATAAATAACAGGAAATTTTTGTAATGTAGTAATGATAATAGGCGTACCGCTTTCAATAGCCTCTTTTAACTGTTTAGAGGTCTTATCCACACGTTGTATAACCCCTGGGGTATGGTCAAATTGAGAAACTGTATTCTGTAGCTGACTATCCAACACCTTTCGATCAGTTACAATAATTGTAGACCGAAAAATCTTCTTATCATCATTATCATGCAAACCAGATAAGCGATGAGCTAACCAAGCAATAGAATTGGATTTACCAGAACCAGCAGAGTGTTGAATCAAGTAATTATGCCCTGCTCCATTCTCTTTTACATGGTCTAACAATTTTGTTACTACATCTAATTGATGAAAGCGCGGGAAAATCAATATTTCATCAGTAATATTACCAGCACTATCTTTCACAACAGATAGATGCATATATTTTTGTAAAATTTCTAACAATCTATCTCGCTGAAGAACAGATTCCCATAAGTAAGATGTATCGTACGTATCGGAATTAGGATTGCCAGCACTTCCGACATTACCAGCACCATTAGAACCTTGATTAAATGGAAGAAAATATGTACTACTACCATTTAATTTTGTTGTCATATGCACTTGCGTTAAATCTACTGCAAAATGAACTAATACACGGCGATTAAATTTAAAAATTTGATCTTTATTAGATCTATCAAATTTATATTGAGAAATCGCATTAGTTGCATTCTGTCCCGTGAACTGACATTTCAATTCCATGCTAACTACAGGGATACCGTTTAAGAATAAAACAATATCTACACTGTTATTATTTGATACAGAATAATGTAACTGCCGAGTACAATGGAATATATTGGCCTCATATTATACTCTAGCAGTTTCATTCATGGAAGTCTCTGGTTTCCAATACACAACTCGGAATGTAATGCCTCTATCCTTAAACCCATGGCGTAAAACAGATAGCAAACCATCATGCTCTACAGAGTCATTAAACCGCTTTAAAAATTGCTGCTCACAAGAGTCTCCATATAACTTCGTATACCGTTCCCATTTCTTTGGTTGGCTTTGTTTTATAAAAGACAACAGTGTTTCAGTATCAAGAGCCAATTCACGATTAAATACCTTTGGATTGCCTTTTACATATCCGCCTGCAGTACATAAAAATGATTCAATATCATCTTCAAATCGCTTTTCTTTTACGTCAAATTCAGACATGAGGCACCTCCTTTTTACCAGTTACTACTTCATAAATTAGGGATTTCTTGTATTCAGCAAGTTTATCGATGAGAGCTTGTTTTTTTAGTATTATAGAATCAAGATTAGAACACTTTTTATCAAGATAAGCAACTATTGCTTCTTGCTCACAATATGGGGGAATAACAACCATTATATTTTTTAAATTACCTTGAGTTAAATGCGGTACCCCCATACCATTTTTAATTCGAGAAATATAATTCTGGAAAATAGCACTTTCAAAAAAATAATATAAGTACATTGAATTAAGTTCTGGATAAGGTGTTATAACTCCTAATGAACTATTAGTAGTTGCAGTACCATATGGCAGTTGATCAACAACAGCACATTTACCAATCCCCGCACCATCTTTAACTAGAAGTAAATCTCCTAATTCTAATTTAATTTCTGGTGATTCATCATATCTATTATCGTTGATAAAGTTTAAATCTTCCCATACGAGCTTATCGTTTTGTATATTTACGGCAGAAAGGAATGGATGACCTTCACTAGTATACTCATCAGCTTTTAACCCCTTCCAGCCTAATCGCGCCCTAATATATGCAGAAAATATAAGTCTTTTAATTTTCCAATGATTAGGAATAGAATCTATCCATTCAATACCACTGTCTACCATTTCAACAGTTAAATCCAAGCCCTTTACAACAGCATTAGTAATGATAGCTCTTTTATATTCCTGCAACTTTTCAATAACAGATTGCTCTTTAGTAATAATAGTATCAATTTGAGTACATTTAATATCAAGATAATCTGCAATTACTCGTTGTTCTTCTAAAGGGGGAAATGGTACCATAATATTTTTCATACTACTCCATTTAGTAGACCACAAATCATCAACAATTCCATTTCCCCATTTATAGAATTCATCCGCAAACAACTCTGTCTTAAATAAATAATTATAATATTGATTAACCATATTATTTTTTGGAGCCAATACCGTATTTATTAAAGAGCAAGAGCCTTCGTATTCAGATATCCCACAAGAGCCCCGTCTATCAGAACGACTATTAATAACAAAATCATCCTTTTTAATTAATTTCCTATTATCACCATTATCAGTTTTTGCTGCTGATTCTAATTGAGGTACAATGCCTTGTTTAGTAACAGATAAAGCTGGATAGTCTCTATCACTAACCTTAGTACTTCTCTCACTATATAATGATACGATTTTGTCTAAGTCCCATGCCTTAGGTATCATTCCAAGCCATTGAACTCCACTGTCTTTCATTTCTCGCATTATTTAAATACCTCTACTAGAGCCCCATCTAATTCACTTTCCAAAGACTTAATCTCAGCCATAATTTCATCAGATGGGCGTGGAGCTACATATTTATAAAAATGACGTGTAAACGGAATTTCATAACCAATTTTATTTTTCTTAGTATCAATCCATGCATCTGGAGCAAACGGTAATACCTCACGTTCAAAGTATGTTTCTATATCTTCTTTAAGCGGTACGATTTCAGTATCGCGACGTTTGGTGTCAGCTTTTGGCTTACCTTTTACTAATACAGGCTTGCCATCTTCATCAAGTACTGGTCGTTCAACCG
This sequence comes from Veillonella parvula, assembly GCA_959601155.1. GTDB lineage: Bacteria > Bacillota > Negativicutes > Veillonellales > Veillonellaceae > Veillonella > Veillonella parvula_R. The sequence goes on from CAUGOU010000003.1 coordinate 131,848, forward strand.
TAATTTTTGTATACCCAAAATCTTCATTGTCAAAGATTTTGCTAATTTCAGTTTCTCTAAACTCACCGTATATCTTTGTGATTTCTTGAATAGCACTTTCAGGAATATCGTTTCGTTTATTACCTAATGACTTACGTCGTTTTTCATATAAATCATTAGCATTAATGAGTTGCACTTTCCCTTCTCGAGGTGTACCAGCTTTCTTATTTGAAAGCACCCAGATATAGGTTGCAATTCCAGTGTTGTAGAAAATATCATTTGGCAAAGCAATGATAGCTTCCAATAGATCATTTTCCAGAATATATCGTCTAATTTCTGATGGGCCACTACCCGCATCACCTGTAAATAATGGTGACCCATTATGAATAATCGCAATGCGAGCACCTTGAGGGTTCATCTTTTTAATAGCATTTTCTAAAAATAGCATTTGTCCATCAGCTGTTGATGGCAAACCAGGGCCAAATCGGCCATCAAAGCCTAATTTAGCTTCGTTTTTAACAATGGCTTCTTCATTTTTCCATTCTCGTCCAAATGGCGGATTAGAAATAATATAGTCAAAGGTTTCACCTGAAAATTGATCATCAGATAGTGTATTTCCACTTTTAATACGTTCCGCATCATTGCCTTTAATGAGCATATCTGCCTTACAAATTGCAAAGGTCTGATCATTCAATTCTTGGCCAAATGAAATCAGTTTAGATGTGCTATTCAAGTTCGCAAGATATTCTTCTGCTACTGAAAGCATCCCACCAGTACCACAAGCACAATCATAAATGGTACGGGCTACGTTTTGACCACTTAGCACAGCATTATCGTCATGGAAAAGAATATTAACCATTAAACGGATTACCTCACGAGGGGTATAATGCTGACCAGCATCTTCGTTGTGAGCTTCTGAAAATCGACGGATAATCTCTTCAAACACGTAACCCATTTCAAGATTACTGATATGGTCTGGATGCAAATTTGCCTTATCAGTAGTAAATTCTTTTATTACCATATACAATATATGCTTATCTGCCATCGTTGTAATATGATTATCAAATTTGAACTTTCTAATGATATCTTGCACATTATCAGAAAAACCATTTATATAATCTCTGAAGTTACTTTCAATATTATCAGGATCATCAAGCAAGGTCTTAAATGTATATTTACTAATGTTATAAAATTTATGGCCAGCTACTTCATACAACAAACCATCTAATAAATCCAAGTTCTGATCTTTTAGTTTATTATATGTATCAAGCACAGCAGGTTTTGTATCGGCTAAAATACAGTCAAACCGTCTTAGAACTGTAAGTGGCAATATTACCTCTCCATATTCGTGTGGTTTATACACACCTGTTAATTTATCCGCAATTGCCCAAATGAGGGACGCCTTTTCATTCACACGACTACTTAGACTCATGGTACCTCCGTATATCTATAACAGCATAAAAAGCTACTAACGTTTATTCAGAACGTCTTAAAATGACCGCTAATCATATAAAATAAGAATATTTACTTAACATTTAAATTTTACCATTAAAGTTTGCAAAAATACCACTGGACCATCCTTTCTCCTAGATAAGCACATATGTTTGTAGTATAATACAAATAGGATATAAGCACTTTAATTAGGAATTACAACATACATTGACAACAGATTGCAATTTTTGTTATAGTAACTATACAAAGAGTTAGTAATGGACCTGAGGGAACATTACGGAGGCGAAGCAATCTGCGGATTGCTTCGCCTCTTTTTCATTGGGAGAGAAACCTCATGGCAAAACCATTCCAAACACATAATCAACAACTAAAAATGCTCCGTAAACGTAACATTCTTATTACACATGGCAGTAAAGCAAAGGCCATATTAATTAGAGAAAACTACTACCAATTAATTAATGGTTATAAACATATATTTTTAGATACAGTTGAAAGTAAGAAACGACAAGATGATTACTATAAAAATGGAACTACTTTTGAACAAATATATGCCCTATATGAATTTGATAGAAACTTAAGGAATATTCTCATGAAGTATATTCTTATGACAGAAAACTCTATAAAATCCAAAATTGCCTATCAATTCTCCTCAGAACATCCAAAAGAAGCATTCAGCTATTTTAATATCAATAATTATAGAGATACTAACCACCAGCAAACGACTTCACTAATTGCAACCCTATCGTCGGTAACTAAACAAAACACTGACTCCAACACTAAGTCAGGACCATTTTATCACTACTTTAATGAACATAAAGAACTTCCCCTATGGGTACTAATAACTAAGCTTACTCTGGGGCAAACATGTAACCTTTTTTATAATCTAAAAGAGCCCACCCAAATCGAAATTTTAAAATCAGTACTCTATGAATTCAAAAATAACTGCAATGTAGCAGCAACTAAAATCACTCTTCAAAATTATTTAAAAGATTTTATGAGTGCAATAAACTGTATAAAAGCATTTCGCAATGTTTGTGCACATGAAGATCGACTCTATGACTACTATGCTAAAAATAAGGATGGCAGACCCATTCAAACTAGCTTCTTTTATATAAGTATCACGACACCAGCATTCCAAGGTGGAGTTTTTGATATCATCTTACTACTCCGCTTATTCCTATCAAAAAAAGACTATAAACAATTGCTACATCGTATATTTGATGAACTAAACAAACTAAAAAAGGAATTACCTTCAAATCTTTATTCTGAAGTTACTCGTAAAATGAAACTACCTAAAGATTGGATATCCGAGTTAAACAAATTCATTTAATATGACAGAACCTTATCACGATATATATTAGATGAATCTCCTCGTTCAAATTATTTTATTAAAGTATAATTAATTTTTCAGCTATTCAAAGCAAGAAGACTGCTATTTAAAACAGCAGTCTTCATTTATTTATAAATTAAATCCAATTTTTTCACCTACATTTATCATAAATCTATCACATTTGATAGTATCTATCACAAATCATTCTACTATTCAAAATAACTGTAGATGTTATAATGAACTCAATAAAAGGAACAGGTGCTCATATGATACTAAATGCACTATTCCAAAACTATTAGTAGTTTGATGGAGGAAATAATCATGACACATACACAATTAACACAACTTGTACAAGCGTTATTAGATGCACCACAAAGCAATCCAACTGTAAAAGAATTCGCTCAATCTTGGCTCGATGCTGAGGGCACAGAAAAACAAGCAGAGCTTACAAAACAGCTCGTATCCGTAGCAGAGCAAAACATTGCACTCATCGATGAAACAATCGGCTTTGCAGGTTCCGAACGCGCTGTACAACTCCTTGGCGAAGAAGGTGCTGCTAACCTATTACAACACGCTAAAGACATCAAAGCAGAAGGTGCAAAATTCTGTGACTGCCCTAGTTGCGTAGCCGCAAAAAATATTATTGATTTGAAAGTGGAAATTACACGATAATAAATCAATTATTAAGAGTCTCAACTCAGTGTTGATAACATTTTTATATCTTGAATTCCAATAAGTAATGCGACAAAATTAAATCAATTTTCTAATCTCATGTTTAAACATGTCAAATGGTGTTTTAAATCCAAGGCATTTCCTAGGTCGATTGTTAATCAACATTAGTGCTTCTGTTAGTTTATCTAGTGTAACTTTAGCTAAATCGGTCTTCTTAGGAAAAAATTCTCGAAGTAAACCATTACTATTTTCGTTAGATCCTCGTTGCCATGCTGCATAGGCATCGGCAAAATACATTGGTATTCCAAATTCTTTTTCAACCTATTCATAGCAAGCAAATTCCTTACCACGGTCCACCGTAAAGATTTTAAGTAGTTTACTGGTTAATGTATTATACAGTGAACTAATAGCAAAAAACATCGAATCTTTAGAGCGATCATTCATTTTTATTGCTACATAGAATCGTGTTTTACGTTCAACAAATGTAGCTAAACAGCCTTTACTTTGACCTCTGGAAGAAACCATTGTATCTAGTTCCCAATGACCAAAAACCTCTCGGTCTTCAACTTCTTGGGGTCGTTCTCTAATGGTCCTTTTAACATTGAAGCGCCCACGGGTTTCCTGTGTGCCGGGCTTTTTGTCTTTCCGGCGAAGTACTTTTTCTGTTACAGAAAGAAAACCACGATGGATCCAAGAATATATTGTCTTAAAGATTAGAACTCCAGATAATTCAGCACCAACTATTTCTTCCGGAGACCAAGTTTGTTGTAACCTGGATTCAATTAAAGCTACTAATTGAGGTATTAACTTTGTAGGTCTACCTTTATTAACAGACTTACTAATCGCTAACTGCTGTGCTTTAATCGTAGAATATTCGCCTTCAACGCGATTTAATTCTCTTGCTACAGTAGAAATGGTGAGCACCGATTAAGCTAGCAATTCTGCGAACAGAGTACCCTTCTTTTCTTAAAACCTCTATTTGACTTCGTTTTTCTATGGTAAGATGTATATAGCTCATATTAGAGACTTCCGTGTCATGTATTTGTGGTTATTTATATTTTACACAAGATCTCCAATATGAGTCTTTTTATTTGTCGCAATATATTTTACAATTCATCATATACAAAAATGGCCCCTTAATCCAGGGGCTATTTTTCTATTATAATTTTATAAATATCTCACAAATTATATTCAAATACTCTCAATATATATTTAATCAATTATTAAGATACTCTTCTATTATCGCCATATCTTCCTCATGCCTAGCTCTAGAGGTGCACTGTTCTTTACTATTATATATACTCAAGACTTGTCTAATTTCAGCTTCAGATAAATCTGCTAAATGCTTTTTTAGAAAAACCATATAACTATCAGCACTATCAAATCCATTAAAGGAAGGTATAGATTCTACCATAATTTTGGTATATTCACCTAGATTAAAATCTTCACTATCTTTAACAATATTGTAGATTAACTCAGTATAGTTAGGTATTTTAAGCGCTCTCGTATCTTTAAAGTAACTATATACAGACTTAGATTCAGAAGGATAAAAAGCTCTATACCAACGTAAACCTGACGGCTTTGTTAATACACACTTACATAAATAATCAAATACATCTGTATTAGCTCTTAGAATATCCATTATAATGGGAAATTTCACAATAATTGAAGTTAATGCAGCCGCCCTCATAGAGCTTCGTCTTAAATTTTCTACACTAATGCTTAAAAATCTACTTGAAATATCTTGATCACTTATTATAGCACTATGCCCATTTGCTATAATATATCCAGTCATGGAAAAAACAAAAGCATATAAACCAGATAAATTTTGAATACATGTTTCTTCATCGACTAAAAACAATAATTTAATAAACGTATTATATGACTTTTTTAAGGACTCATATGTCATTCTAGTCAAATATTTCTCATTAATACTTTTCTCAATAGACTCATCTAGACCACTTTCTGATATTGATAGTACCTTTGTAGTATATTCTTCTATCTCCGGTTGTACAACAGAAAATAAGTCCATAATAAATGGTGCTTTAACAGAAAGAACATGATCATACATAGAGCAAATCATCATTTTAGCATGATAATCATTAGGAACATATAGAGAATTATCATTTACTTTCAAATGAGCACATTTATTACGACAAGTCTTCAAATAATCAATATCTTCAATAAATCTTTTAAAGTACAACGAGCAATTCTTTTTAAAAAATTCAACAATCTCATTCTCTACTTTTGAATATTTTTCATCTGAATCTATCATACTATTAATTTCAACTAATTTACTCTTTGCCTTAGTATCGCCTTCATCCGCCATAGTTTGTAATTTAGTAAATAAATCATAAATCACAAATGAATATAGTAAAACAATTGTAGCTCTGTAATTCTGACTATAATATGATTGAAGTATTTCCTTAAAATAATTTCGAGAGTCTGGATTATCAAATACACGTAAATCTTTCTCATCATATAACATATAACCACCACCTAATAAAAGCATTTATCAATACATATTTATTTAAGACTTTCATAGATAATAATATTATACCAAAATCGCTATATTTATTTTGATAATAAACACTATAACATACAAATTTTAATATATTATATATAAATAAAATATCCCCTCATAATGTATTATGACTTTAAAGTTATAACAACTTTTTATTTCATTCCATTATAGAGGGGATACTATTTTACACACTCGTTTCCACAAGTGCTTGTGTATATGGATGTACCGCTTCTTTTAATCGAAGTGACTCGATAGTTTCTACAATTTGTCCGTCTTTCATGACGATGATTCGGTCTGTTACGGCTTGTAATAGTCCGATGTCATGGCTGACGAATACGTAGCCGAAGGGTTGTTCCGTATGAAGTTTTTGTAGGAGGTCTAGCACTAGTTTTTGGTTCACCGCATCAAGGGCTGATGTAGGTTCATCAAAGAGTACCAGTTTTGGGTTCATCAGCATAATTCGTGCTAATACAACGCGTTGCAATTGACCGCCGCTGACCTCATGCGGGTATTTGTTAACGATCGTTTCAGGTAGGTCTACATGTTGAATCCACTTACGGATATCGTCCTTTGCTGCAGTCACATCCATGAGACCATAGTTGATATATGGCTCTAAGAGAAATGCTTCTAAGTTCATCCTTGGAGGAATAACCGCCAAGGGATTTTGAAACATCATCTGCATGGAACGATATATTTCTGTATGGTTTTGAATGGATGTTACGTCTTCACCAAAGAGCCACAGATTACCAGAGGTAGGCTTTTCCAATAAGGCAATCAATCTAAGTAGAGTGCTTTTACCAGAACCACTACCACCTGCAATGCCTACTCGTTCATTGGGAGCCACGGAAAAGGATACGTTATCAACGGCGCGGACCGTATGATTGTGGTTCGTATATTGTTTACATATATTCTCGAGTTGAATCATACTACACCACTTTCATTACGGAATCTAACAAGACGCGAGTATACTCATTCTTCGGATGCGCCATGACCTCTTCGGTGGATCCCACTTCAACGAGTTGTCCCTTATTCATAACCCCAATACTATTGGCAATGCGAGCAGCCGCCTTGATATTATGGGTTACGATAATCACCGTTGCCCCAAGAGCCTGTGTTACCTCTTTCATAAGGTCCAATACAGAGGCTTGCACCAGCATATCTAAGGCACTAGTCGGTTCGTCAGCAAATACGATACTCGGCTTTAAGATGAGGCTTAAGGCTATTGCTAACCGTTGTTGCATACCACCGCTCAACTGAAACGGATAGGACTGCAAGATACGCTCTCCGTCGGTTAAGTGAACGAGATTAAGCATATCCATAACGCGGCTTACATCATAGCTTTCACCATGGGCACGGAATAAATCTTTGAAGTGATTTTCTACAGTACGATTTGGGTTTAGATACGCGCTGGGATTTTGAAAGATCATGGAAATCTTCGTACCCCGCAATTGTCGCCAATCACCATCACTCAATGTAGAAACATCGGTGCCGTTTAGCAAAATTTGGCCACTAACGTTAGCTTGTTTCAACATGCCAAAGGCGGCACGAACTAACGTAGATTTACCAGAGCCACTTTCACCAACGATGGCAAAGACCTCACCATTGGGCACGGAGAAGGATACATCGCGCACCGCTTGCTCCGCACCGTATGAAATTGTAACCTTATCAAATACGATACAATCAGATTTATTCAATAGTAGAATCCTTTGTTAATAAGTAGTAATCGATTGGATGTACTGGTACATTTTTAACTTTTGTAGTGGATACAACCGTTGCACTTGGATACAACAAATAAATATCTGCTACGTCATCAACTAAGATTTGTTGTGCTTGTTTAGCAATATTAGAGCGTTCGTTTTGATCAAATGTTACTGACAATTGGTCGATTAACGCATCTACTTGAGGGTTAGAGTAGCCACCAACATTTGCTTTCGCACCAGTTTTGTAGAACAAGCTGAGGAACCAATAAGGATCGTTTGTAGACATAGTAACTACATTGCGTTCTACTAAATCAAAACCATCTGTACCAAGTGTATCTACTTCATCAGGGCTTTGTAATTTCTTAAGAGTTACAGAAATACCTGCTTTTTTCAATTCTTGTTGAATTTCTTCGTATAAGCTTGTGTCTTTACCCCAAATAGCAATAGTAATCGCTAATTCTTTGCCATCTTTTGCGTACATGCCGTTTGCATTTTTAGCATAGCCAGCTTGAGTCAAGATTTGGTCAGCTTTCGCCACATCTGTCATCGCTTTATTAGCAATCGTATCATAGCCTAAGTTGGCAGATGGCGGGAATGGTGCCGCACCTGGTGTGGAACCGTTACCAATAATTTTTGCCATGGAGTCATAGTTAATGATATGAGCAATAGCTGAACGCACAGCTTTATCATGCAATGGAGATGCTTCTGTGTGATTTGCTTTCAACATAAACACACGAACGCCTGCGATATCTTGAATATTGAAACCGTCTTTGAACAAGCTGCGGTTAGCAGAGTCCACTTTTTGAATCACATCTACATCTTTAGATTGTAACGCCATAGCGCGTTTATTGTTGTCTTCGATGTCTTTTACAGTTACGGAATCAAGACCTGGTTTGCCGCCCCAGTAATCTGCGAAGGCAGCGAGTTCAATTGTTTCGCCTTTTTTGAAAGCAGTAATTTTGTAAGGACCTGTAAGAACTGGTTTAGATGCTACATCTTTAAGATCTGCAGTATCCATGATAACGAAAGCAGGTTCAGTCAAGCTGGACAACAAGGAACCATTAGGTTCTGTAGTCTTAATAATCAAGTTTTGACCATCTACTGTGATGGACTCTATTTTAACTGCTTTAGCGGAACGAGCACTTTGTTTCATCGTATACTCGATGGACTCTTTTACCTTTTGAGGCGTCATCGGAGTACCATTGTGGAATTTAACGTTTTCACGGATGTGGAATTTCCATGTTGTAGGGTCTACATTTTCCCAAGAATCTGCCAATTGTGGGGCAAATTTCATATCCGGTGTTACAACGGCTAAGTTTTCACCTGCACCGATACGAGTCAATGTCCACGCATCCCATTCGTGAGTTGGGTCTAATGTTTCACCAAACCAATACAAACCAACATTCATATGCTTCCCTTGTTTACCGTCTTTAGCAGTATCATTACCACAGCCGACCAAGAGAGCTACCATGCATAGCATGGACAAACATGCTAACAACCAACGTTTCATAATATCTCCTTTAAAATATATCGCCTCGTTGAGGCTTTCACCATAAAAAATCTAAACACAGCACGGTTAACGAGATACATCGAGGGCATCGCGCAACGCATCGCCAATATAGTTAAATAAAACAACAGTAATAAAAATAGCGAGCCCCGGGTAAATTAGCAGCCACGGCGCCGTTTGTAGAAAATCTCGGGAGCTCAACAAGATAGCGCCCCACTCCGGATCCGGCGGTTGTACACCGATGCCGATGAGCGAGAAACTGGCTACCAAAATGATGGCATCCCCTAGATGTTGAATAATAACGATCACCAACGGTGGCAATACATTCGGCAGAATATAGCGCCACAGAATTCGTAGATTTGAAGCACCTGACATACGAGCAAAGGTAATGTACTCCGCGTGGCGTTCAATCTGTACGAGGCTCCTCGTGATACGGGCATATTCCGCCCATTTCGTAATGCACAAGGAAATGATTACATTCGTTATGCTAGGACCCATGATACCGATGAAAGCAATGGCGATAACCATATTCGGGAATCCTAGTACCAAATCAATTAAGCGAGATAACCAACGGTCAATGCGAGGTGTAGAGAATCCTGCTAATCCACCAATAGCGATACCGATGGCCCCACTAATGCCAATGATGGTGAAAGCAATCCCTAAAGAGGCTTTACCACCATACAGAATACGAGACCACACATCACGACCGAGTTGGTCAGTACCTAATAGATGGGTACTACTAATGTCTTGTAAGCGGTCCGCGATACTCGTTGTTTCAGGATCAAAGGGAGCTATATAGGGAGCACATAAGAAAAATATGATCCACAGAGCTGCTAATACCAACATGGCGTATAAAGTATAGGGCTTTTGTCTATTCATAAGAGCCTCCTTTTATGGCGGCTCTTCGCTTCGGATTCAGCCAAACACTCAATACATCAATGATGATATTAATTACGATGAACACCAAGGTAATCCAGATGATATAACCTTGCATCAATACATAATCGCGAGCCATAATGCCTTGTACCATCATGTAGCCGATGCCTTTTATGGAGAACACCGTTTCAATAACAGCAGAGCCACCTAGCATAGCGCCCATAGTTACCCCCATCATAGGCAACAACATAAGTCCCACATGAGGGAATATGTAACGGGTGTAGACCATCCATTCTGGCAAGCCCAATGCTCGCGCCCCCTGTACAAAGGGCTGTCGCGACACTTCTAAAATAGCATTGCGCAATCGACGAATGTAGAGACCACATATCCATAAAGCAAGGGTTACCGCGGGCAATACATAGGCAGAAAAGCCATTGGTATTCGTTACCGACACTAGCTGTAATTTAACACCGAATAAGTACAGTAATAATAAACCGACCCAGAACCCAGGGATTGCTAATGCTAGGAATGTAACGAGACGAACCCCATGATCAATCCATGAGTCTTGATACTTTGCAGATAACATACCGAGCGGTATGGTTACCACTATCCCCATAACAAGAGCTAAGGATACTAGCCCCAAGGTATTAGGCAAGGCGCCACCAAGAATAGTCGCCACTGGTAAAGCATACAGAATGGACTCACCAAAGTCTCCTTGCACAATTTGACTAAGCCAACGCATATATTGTTGCCACCAAGGGTCATTGAGACCTAACTGCTCTCGTATCTGTGCAACTACAACTGGATCTGGTGTAGCCCCTACAAGATTAAACTTCATCGACACGGGATCAATAGGAGATAATTTTATCAATACAAATGTACCGATGGTAACAACAAATAAAATACCTACAATACTCGCCAAACGCTGTAGTATTAATCGATACAACACATCACCTGCCTTCTTTATCACAAAATAGCCATATTTATATTTATATTTATATTCTATCAATAGTCTTTATATATATGTATACCCGCAGAGGTATATTAGAGTGATTCTCATTATGAAAGTTTTGCATACCAACAAAAACGGCTCCTCATATGAGGAGCCGTTCCATATAAAACCCTTACAGTGTCCATGCGAGTGCTTCACCACAGCTCGCATGCCTATTCCACTAGACCTGGGCTTTTATATATTATTTTGTATGTAAATTTGGTGCAACTGTATTAGCAACGATGGCTTTAGCCATGTCACGAGTTACAGGCCGTTCGAAGTACATCCCATGAGTTTGGCCGTCTTTGGTCCAACCTATGAGATATACCATTTTATTGCCACCTTTGAAAATAACCTTTGTACCGTTTACTTTTTCATTAGCTGTTACACGAAAATCGCTATAATCGCCGCTAATATCTTCTTTTATTTCATTAGATACGCGATACACGATGCGTTTGCCTACAGCTTGATTACGAGTAGTATCTTCACCAGGTTGGTAAACATAAACCACTTGCAATACATCCTTATCAATAGTACTTACAGATTCAATGTTATAACCTACAGGCAATACCTTAGGCATTTGAGGTGTAATATTCATATATTTAGCCGCTTCATCTACAGTAGAAAACTCATGAAACGGACTTGGCATGCCAACCATTGGCGCTTCTTGTTCAGCTACCACAGATTTAGGTTGATTCGGTTTTACATCAAGAGTACCTTGAGCACCCGCAACAGTATAAGAACCTACACACGCACAAGCAACAGCCATCAATACGAATTTCTTCAACATGATTATAATCTCCGCTCTCTTATAAATACCTCTGTAAAACACAACACATGTATTAAGAATATTATAAAACATAAATACATTTTGCAAAATATTCTTTAACAAAACTTATTTTATAATTATACCCTAAATGATAGGGAATTTCAAGTAGTTATTTTTGATATAAAACCCTGAGTTCTATATTAGTTACTATACAAACATATATTCAAAATGGATAGTAAGACGCTAACAAGAAGTATCTATGTCTATATATAGTCCATCCCTATCTACTATTTGGCAGCAGCTAGGTAATTAAATTTTGGCCCGCTGAGCTTAAACCCAAAGCTAGTTAAATCCACCTCGCCAACACATGCATCACTATCATAAAGGGTGAGCAAAAAATCTGCGGTCTGTTCACTGCTATGATACTTTTCAAATGAAGCATCGTAATCAAATCCGCTTTTACCTGAAGCTACATCGCAGAACTCGCTTTTAGTAGCAGCAGGCGCTAAGATTTTAGCCTGCATTTTAGCATCCACATCCTGTGCAAGCTCATGATATAAACCCTCTGTGAAAGCACTTACAAAAAATTTTGTGCCACAATATGGTACTACTCCGGGCGCTAAAAAATATCCACCCACGGAGGAAACATTTATCAACTGTGTTTGTTTACATTTATAATCTCGCACGAATAAACTGGAAAGTATCGCAAGTGCAGTTACATTTAAATCTATCATTTTTACCATTTTTTGAATATCATGATTGCCCATGAATCCAAAATCACCAAAGCCTGCATTATTAATAAGTGCCTTTAACTCATAGCTTTTAAGGTCATCCCAAAGCGCTAAAACGTTTTCGCTACGCGACAGATCACAAGGTTTTACAATAACGTCTGAATCAGGCGAAATGTTAGCAATCTCGCCTTTCAAATTTTCTAATAGTTCTGCTCTACGTGCAATAACGATCAAATTTTCTCCACGGCGTGCAAAAGCTTTTGCCGTAGCTGCTCCTATGCCTGAACTTGCTCCTGTAATAACGATATATTTTTTCATTTTTTATGCCTTTCCTTTATAAATAAGAGTATCCGGCTTTATTGCACTTGCTTTGCCTCCTTAGTTAACATACGAGACCTTTACTCAGCTTCACATTAAATCATAGGATGTCTTATTTCTTATACACCATAAACCCAGCTGCTTGTTGGTTCGCCATGATTGTGACATCAGAAATTTGTAAGCGTTTAGGTTGGTTTGTTACGTATAGTACAACATCCGCCACATCCTCAGGTTGGATGGCATCAATGCCGGCGTAGACAGCTTTAGCTCTTTCCGCATCACCGTGAAAGCGGACTTCACTAAATGGAGTCTCTACGATGCCCGGTTGAATGGTAGTGACCTTAATATCTGTTGCAATCGTATCCATCCGAATACCGTCGCTCAACATCTTAACAGCCGCCTTTGTAGCGCAGTAAACGGCGCCACCAGGATATGCATAAATACCAGCTGTAGAGCCCATATTCACGATATGTCCTTCATTTTTATCAATCATATAAGGTAGTACGGCTTTTGTTACATATAAAAGACCTTTCACATTCGTATCGATCATAGTCACCGCATCATCGACAGTACTATCTTGGAAAGGATCTAACCCTTGCGCAAGACCTGCATTATTTACGAGGACATCAACGCCACCAAACGCTTCAATTGCTGCTGGAACCTTGCTTTCAACACCCTCACGACTACGCACATCAAGCACCAAAGTCTCAACGCGCACGCCATATTCCTTAGACAAACGAGCCTGTACCTCAGCCAACACCTCAGCACGACGGCCAGAAATCAAAACATTATCGCCATACTTTGCATACGCCTCAGCAATACAAAGACCAATACCAGACGTTGCACCAGTAACAAAAACATTACGAGCCATAAAAACCTCCTTATCAATCCGAACTAAATCTATACCCTAATTATACCACTTTAACATATAATGGACTCTAAGCCACTACGCATGCCACGCTCTCCCGCTCCCCAAAATGACATATTGACGCATCTGAAGGTAAAACACATAGAAATGAAAAAGGATTACCGTTCTGGAAGCGACTTTCCCTTTGTATAAATAATATGTCGGAGCATTTGTTTATAATACACTAATATTTGAGCTCTACAGCAGCAGTAAGCCAAATAGGGATACCTATTCGAAACCGCCTTGGGCGCTACGCGTGCCACGCTCTCCTACTCCCCAAAATGACATATTGACGCATTTGAAAGTAAAACGCATAGAAATGAAAAAGGATTACCGTTCTGGAAGCGACTTAGGTCACTATGGAGTCTTTCGGAACGGTAATCCTTTGTAATCAGTTATATAGTTTTATTTCAAATGCGCCAACATATCATTTAACACTTCCATGCAATCCCCCACAATCCCATAGTTAGCGTGTTGGAAGATTTCTGCATTTGGATCGTTGTTGATAGCCACGATTGTGTCAGCACCGGAGATACCGCTCACGTGTTGGATAGCACCGGAGATGCCGAATGCCAAGTATAGTTTAGGGCTTACAGTTTTACCTGTTTGGCCTACTTGGTATGGCAATTCAATCCAGCCCTTTTCAACGAGAGGACGTGTAGCACCTACAACGCCGCCGATAGCATCGGCAAGTTCGTAGAGCTTATCAAAGTTTTCTTTAGAGCCCATACCGCGACCACCTGCCACAATGATATCCGCTTCTTGAATGTTGTACCCAGCTTTGCTGAACGGAATGAAGTCAAGACGCTTCATGCGAATGTCTTCAGGTTTAAGGTCGAATGGTTCAATTTGAATGCGGCCCCAACTATCTGCAATGCGTTCAGGCTTTTTAAATACATTAGGACGGACAGAACCCATTTGTGGGCGATGATTTGGGGAAATAATTTCAGCTAAAATATTTCCCCCCAAGGCAGGGCGTGTCCATTCTACAAGGCCTTCTTCAGTATCTACTGTCAAAATAGTACAGTCAGCTACGACGCCGTTTTTCATGCGACCAGACATACGAGGTGCTAGGTCACGACCATTATTTGTTGCACCAATCAAAAGAATATTAGGCTTATGATCTTCAAAGAAGTCCGTCAAAACCTTTGTATAGCCGTCCGTTGTATAGTATTTCAAAAGAGGGCTTTCAAAAACGTGAACAATATCGGCACCATGTGCCACAAGTTCCTCCGCCTCGGATTGAACATTCTCACCAAGCAGCATAACTTGAACGAGTTGACCCAATTCCTTAGCAATACGGCGAGCTTGACCGATAAGTTCGTACGTAACCGGATGCACTACGTCATCGATGGTATCCGCTACGACAAAGACGTCTCTATATTCATCAAAATTTGTCACTCCCATTATCGATCACCTCCTTTGGAACCTTCTTCACCTTTAACAGCTGCTAAAACCTTAAACTCACTGGAGGATACACTTTCAACAGAGGCAGCCCGCTGCACAGGATCTTTTACATCTACGCCCTCATCATTGGTATCTACAGGCTCTTCAACCAGTTCTTCGCTGGGCACTAATAGATGAGAAAACTTTTCTGGCTTGATATTATAAGCTAGTTCAAGAATTTTCTTAGCGCCTTCGTCTACGGATGAAAGCATTTCTACCTTGCCTCGAAGCGGTGGTTGGTATACCTTGCGCACACGTGTAGGAGAGCCATTGAGACCAATACGGCTTTCATCAATATGCGGCATATCTCGCAATGTAATATGTGTAATCGTATACCGTTTAGCGTAAATCGAGCTCCAAAGACCGGGTTGGCGCGGCTCATTGAGTTCAGCCGTAGCCGTTACCAATAAAGGTAATGGAACTTCCACAATTTCATAGCCATTTTCATGTTCTCGTTTCACAATCGCCTTTTGGGCTGCTTGATCTACGGATAATTCACAAGCATAGGTAGCTTGCGCCATGCCTAGTTCCTCCGCAATTTGAGGACCTACTTGAGCCGTATCACCATCGATAGCCTGCTTGCCGCAGAAAATGATTTGGAACTCACGATTCATAGTACGTTGAATATGACGAATGGCAGAGGCAATTGTATAGCTTGTCGCCAATGTATCAGCACCGCCAAACGCACGGTCTGTAATGAGCACCGCATCATCTGCACCGAGGGATAAACACTCGCGCAGTGCCGTCTCGGCTTGTGGAGGCCCCATAGTGACAACGGTTACACGGCTATCTTCATATTGGTCTTTTACCGCAAGAGCTGCCTCTAACGCATGCATATCGTAAGGGTTTACAATACTAGGCAGACCTGTGCGGATGAGATTATTCGTTTCTGGATCCAGCTTAATCTCAGATGTATCTGGAACCTGTTTGATACATACTAATAACTCCATACACTCACCCCTGTCTAAATTCTACGCCCTTAGCGTTACGCGGATATTTCCAAGTTTTTACGATGGTTTCGCCACAGAGAACACGGCAGGTACCGCATTCAAGGCAACCTGCGAAATCAAATGCTAAATCGCCATTCTCTTGTAATGTATATAAACCAGCAGGACAGCCATTTACAAGTTTCATTTTCTCTTCCAGACCAAAGCCAGCGCCATCCACAATGATATGAGGAGACGTTTCATCTACATAGTATTTATTGGCGCCCAAGCGCTCTTCTAATTTCATAGGGAACGCACCCCTTTCCAAGCATCACGAATCAAGGTAACTAAACCTACATCACTTACACTATTCATCAATTTTTTCATCATTGGTACTGCCCCATCACCGTTTACAGTGAATACATCGCGCATCACATTATTCACAAGAGCTGGATACTCTTTGAATATGCGAGGGTTGGATGCGAGGAAGGCAGGCATATTTTTATAAAGCTTCATGTCCTTATATAGCCAAGAATTCTTGATTTGACGTTCATACAATTTAGCAACGCGCTCCATATTTTCATCGCGCAAGGCTACGTTAACCGCATCGGCTGCACACATGCCAGATTCGATAGCGAGGTCCATCCCACGAATGGTATACCCCAGGTTCATACACATGCGCGCCGCATCACCGACGATAACATACCCATTACCGCCCAACTTAGGAAGCGCTTTAAATCCGCCTTCTGGCACGAGATGCGCACTATGCTCCTTCAATTGACCATTTTTTAATAGTGGTGCGATTCTTGGATGGTTTGTGAAAGCTAACAGCATATCATCTACCGATTTAGTAGCTTTGCCGATATCTTCAAGGCCTACAACCATACCTACGGAAAGACTATCTTTATTCGTATAAATAAAGCCGCCACCCAATAAGCCATCGGTCATATCGCCCAATGTAAGCCACGCCATCCCCTCATCACCAGATAGCATGAGTCGATTTTCAAGATCCTCTTTTTTGAGTTTATATACCTCTTTTACCCCTACAGCCATTGTTCTTGGATCTGTAGGGCCTGTAAGACCAGCCTGTTCCAATAATAATGTATTAGAACCTTCTGCGATGACAACTAGTTTTGCATATACTTCGTCATCGTGACAACGAACCCCTATTACGCGGCGATGTTTTCCTTCACCTTCGGTAATAAGCTCTGTTACCTGTACATTAGATACGAGGAGAGCCCCTTTTTTCTCTGCCTCTTCTGCTAGCCATTTATCAAATTTAGCACGCAATACTACGTAGGATTCTTCATTAGGTTCACTATTTTCGTAACTATACTCGATAGTGGTCATTTCATTACCTGTACCAATAGAAATGCGCTCTTTTGTTACCTTTCGTTCCAACGGTGCACGGGCTCTAAAGTCCGGTACAAGACGCTCCAAAGAATGTGTATAGATGCGTCCACCCATCATATTTTTAGCACCTGGTGCGGTTCCACGTTCGATAAGTAAAACTTTTACCCTCTGCTCCGCTAAGCGTAATGCTGCCGCAGAACCCGCTGGCCCTGCGCCAACAACGATAACATCAAATGTTTCATTGCGATCAATTGCCATATACTCAGCTCCTTTAAATGAAAGCTTAGACTTACATAAGTTCATATAGTATATATATTTCTCTATTTAGAACCAAAATACCTTTAAAAATTATCACAGAAAGATGAATATATTCTATATTTTTCAGAAATATATTATAAAAGTCTCTATAGGTTGTATATATACTCATTATATATTAATACTAATGTATACTTTCCCTTCTAAATAAGTGCAATAAAATTCATCAATTCGTGAAATTTATAAGTAAGTCTAGCTTTCACAAGAAAAGTAGCGTATGATAAAGGTAGCAAAAACCCTATACGGAGCAAGACGCGTATAATACGACCGCATAATGCAAGTCCACGGTCAAGGTTGGGAACTCGTTATTTTTTAATTAAGAGGAGGCCCTATGGACCCGTTAAAAATCTTGAAAGCATTATCCAATCCGCATCGGTTAGATATTATATTGTGGCTAAAACACCCAGAGAAAGAATTCGGTGTACAAGTACATGCTAATACGCTTATCGACTTTCCATATAGTGTAAGCGTTAAGAGTATACAAAAGCGCTGCGGTGTATCTCAATCTTCTATTTCTACATTTATGAGCATTTTAGAAAATGCTGAACTTGTAGAATCGCGTAAAATCGACCAATATACCTATTTCCGTCGCAACGAAGAGGTTATTCGCGAATTTGGCGAATGGTACAACAAAGAAGTATCCATCCAGTCTGATGAAATTGACAAATTATTAGAAACGGTTATCTTAGAAGACACTTCATATCCAGCAACTGAAGAAAGCTCCATACCTAGCGAGCAACTGGCAGTCGAAATACGTACTAAGGGACCGCATCATGATGAAGAAAGTAAATAAAAGCCCTTCCCTACTTACCATATCTAGGGAAAAACGAAAAGAGCTATAATTTTGAATATTATAGCTCTTTTTTATGTAATACTATACCATACATAGTATCTATATGACTCATAATGATAACTTACAATGCAAAAAGAGTGCCTCCCTTTGGGAATGGCACTCTTTACATTTATACATTTCTTTGTGCTTCATAAGCTCTGAATAGTTTAGATAATAATTCAGGAGCCAAGCGCAATAGTTCTGGATTTTCACAGAAAGATACGCGCAATTGTGTTTTACCAGGGTTATTATCACCATTTTTACCGCTATAGAAACCATTGAGCGGTGCCATGAGGAGTGTATATTCCTTACCATCATCAAGGCTCACTGCACCGTGTTCGGCACACCAGGAAGCAAATTCCACGCCGTCAAAGCCAGGTTGTGCCACCTTTCTCACGTCGATTACAAAGTAAATAGATGCTTCAGGACGGGATACGATGAAGTCCGGTTCTACCTCTTTAAAGCCTTTATGGAGTTCAAAGATCATTTGACGATAGTAGTCGCGTTGTTGCTCATACCAGTTATGCAACTGCGCATAGGACTCGTGCTTCAAAGCGCCAAAGATATATTGGCCCAATGTATTAGCGCTAAGGTTTGCCGTATACTCCGCAACAGATTTTTCATAGCACAATTTATTATCCGTAATGATGGCTCCAATGCGAAGCCCACACGCATTCCAAACCTTACTAGCTGTTTCAAGGCTAATACGGCGACCTTCGATGCCAGGCACATCTTTATCGGTTAAAGCCCAAATACTAGATGTTTCTTTCCCTTTTTCATAAGCCAATTCGCGGTACGCTTCGTCAGAGATAATCCATAAATTATGTTTAACGCACAATTTTGTATATTCAATAAGTGTTTCTTTGCTAAATAATTGACCAGTAGGATTGTCATAAGGAATGATGAGCAACGCACCAGGTTTGGTGTCGATAATGCGCTTCTCTACAGTCTCTACGGACGGCAATTCGAACTCACCATTTTCATTGAGCTCCCGTTCTACTGTTACTGTTTTACGGCCTATGCGAAGACCTACTGCATCATAATTTGTATAAGAAGGATTGAACATCAAGAGAGGACGTTCCTCTTCGCCTGCACCACCACATACGCCAAGCATGATAATTTCCATCGCCATGGATGCACCGTCTGTTACGAGTACATCAAGACCTGTCGTATCAAAACCTTGACTGCGCAAAATGTGTAAAAACGCTTCACGACACTCATCAGTGCCCGTAGTTGGCACATATGGCACAATACCATTGTGGAACGGGCTATTGACACCACCCAAATCAAACAACCTACGCTGCATGGCGGGATGCATAGGACGCATTACATTGCCAATAGAACCATTCACCAAGATAGGTGGGTTCTTACGTTCCAAGAATTTAATTTGTCCTAGGCGAATGCCAGACGGCTTGCGAGCCATCATATACGGCGATAATTCTGGTTGTTTCATTTCGATCCAACTCCTCTAAAAATCAACCTTCTCCATGGGAAGGTTTTGATAACTGTGAAAGTAACAAAACATTTACTATACAAGCAAATATACAAGTACATCACAAAACATAAACTATGAATACCTATAGATAGATACATAATATTATAGAGCTTTTACTATAGAAAATCTATAGTTTTATAACATATACTTATTTACCTATACCTAACTTATCGGTTATTGAAAATAGCTCTCATGGTGCTTAGTGCGGTCTCAATATATCATCAAAAATTATAATAAAAATGAAAGAGCCCCATAAGAGGCTCTTTCACCATAATATAGATTACATTTTGAAGCTATACAAATAACTACGATGTAATTGTCAATTATTAGTATAGCTTTATAATCGAACCATTGCAGTAGTTACATCTATTAGCCATTGCAGTAGTTATACCTATTAGATAGTCACTTCTACACCTAGACGGAAGTTGCGACCTTGACCTGGCCACCAGTCACCAGGGTTGCCCCAACGAACACTAGATTGTTCCGCATAGTATGTATCAAAGATATTGTTGATACGACCAAATACAGTAACATTTTCGCGTACCCGATAGTTAGCACTGATATCAGCCAACCAGTATGTTTTACGTGGGAATACATTATCTGCAGGGCCAGGACGGTTGATGATACCGCGGATATCCAAATGAGCATCCCATTTAGCATCGTTGTAATCAAGGCCTGCATTAACAGCATGTTTTGGCACATACCCATCGCGATTTGCTTTGCGTGTTGGTGTCGCATCAATATGAGTATACGTATAGCCAAGGCGTGCAGACAAGTGGTTCGTCAATTGTTTACGCACATCCGCATTGATGCCACGAACTTTTTCAGTGTCAAAATTGCGATATTGGCCTGTAAAATTTGCTGGATCTGTCATAACCCAACCGATTTTATCCTTCGTACTACGGCTGAAGAAACTAAGATTACTATTCCATGTTTTACCGAATTTGTGGTGTACACCTAAATCAAATTCATGACCTGTTTCCGGTTTCAAATTGCGGTTGCCATTGAAGCCATCAAATAATTGGTATGGTGTAGGGGCTAAGAAGTACTCTTTATACGCAGCATACACATTTGTCTTCTCATTTACATCATAGCCAAGGCTGATGGATGGAGATGTATGCGTACCGAAGGAGGAATGATGGTCAACGCGGATACCAGGTGTTACAGTCCACTTAGGAGCAAATTTCCATTCATCTTGAATGAAGTATGATGTGTTCGTAAGCTTCACGCCGCCCATATTAAGCACCTTATCTTGTCTCCAGTCAAAGCCGCCTACTACAGTATGGTCTTTTGCTTTATACGTAACTTGATCGCCAATACCACGAGTCTTCACATCTGTTAAGTACCCATCGTATGTTGTTTTATAATGATTGTTCATCAAGTATAATTGATGGCTCCAACGATTGCTGATTTTGTTCTTCCAAATCGCGCGTAAGGAATCATTCGCTTCATTACCATAACGAATATGGTTGAGGGCACCCAAATGGTCGGAATACATTACATCACCACGATATGTATCGTAAGATATTTTTACATCGTTCTTATCATTGATTTTATTGCCCACCATGAAAGATGCAGTGTGGCTATTGCCATGTTGCGGAACGCGCACGCCATGACCATCTTTATAGGAACCAATAATATCTTTTTGTACGCCTACACGCCAATACCAATCATTTTGGCTACCTTCGTTGGTAATTGCGTATTGCTCTAAATCATTGCTGCCACCCATCACGCGAAGCTTAGTTTGTACACCTTGCTCAGGTTTTGCAGTGATTACATTTACTACACCACCGATGGCGCCGGAACCATACAATGTAGAACCTGCACCACGTTGGACTTCAATGCGATCAATACTGGACATATCTTTCAAAATAGTCATCGGCGGATTCACACCTGCTGCGCCCATATTGATGCCGTCTACCAAATACAATACTTGGTCAGACCCATTGATGCGGAATGCATTGGAGTTCGTGTAACCTACGCCACCACCATACGTATTAATATCTACGCCCGGTACGATGTTCAAGGCTTCGTTCATATTCGTAGCATGGCGCTCACGAATATCGTCACCTGTTACTACGCCTACACTAGCTGGCACTTCTGAAAGCTGTTGTTCACTACGAGTCGCCGTAACAACAATGGTATGCGCTTCTTTCGCATCACCAGCATCAACAGCTAATACACTAGGTGCACTCAATGTGCTACCAAATACGAGAGCTAACCCTACGTACATGGATAATCGTTGCATTCTTGATACTTTCATAAAAACCTCCACACACACTAAATCACTTGTCATATATATTTTGTGCCATAGAAACCATTGCACGAGTCATAAATTGAGAATAACTCATGACCTGCGATGAATCTACGAGGAACACACGACGATTGGCGATGGCCTTAACCCCTTGCAAAGCAGGGTCAGAATAGAGTTGTTCTGCCGTTGCTGGCGTAGTGCCATCCGAGGTATAAGCTACCGATGGGATGATAATAATATCCGGATTCACTTTAATTAAATCCTCTCGCGTCCCATTATCAAAAGGGCCTAATCCTAATTGGGCAGCTGCATTGGTAACCTTCAGATATTTAGTCATATCATCAAAAGTTGATCCCTTGCCGCCGGTTAGACCAAATTGCGTATAAAATGCCACTACAGGGCGTTCACCGGTATGTTTATTTGCTAATTCTTCGACAGTTTTCAAATCTGCATCCATACTAGCAATCATCTTTTCATCCGATGCATGTAAGAGTCCTGCAATTTCATGAATAACAGCCTTTGCTTCTTCTACCGTAGTAGGCGTCTTGTAGACGTAAACGGGAATCTGCATATTCCGCATTTCCCCAATCGCATCTGGAGACATCCAGTTTGGAACTAACACTAGATCAGGTTGTACAGACAACATGGATTCAGCAGTTGCTTTCACATGTTTCTCAACCTTGGCAGACTCGTCAGGCACATTGTTAGGTACCGTGCCAACAGCTGCCACTCGACTCGGATCAACCAAAGATAACACGATATCCTCTGTACTCGCAGCAATAGGGACGATTCGTTTCGGCTCGCTAGGCACCGTAACGGTTACGCCTGTGCCATCCGTAACTTGATAGGTCGTGCCCGTAGTCCCCGTCTGCGTAGGGCCACAACCGACCACTAGAAATACCATCATTACTATGGTACATATGATAGAAATTCTTTGTTTCATGCTAACGACCCTCTATAACCCCTTCCATGGAAATAAATAATGACTGCAAATCTCGTAACATCTCTGGGGATGCATCCCAATAACCACGTTGAGAAGCCTCTAACAAGATTTCTGTAATGCGCTGCAAAGCCCAAGGATTCACGTTCCGCATCCATTCTTGCACCGTTTTGTCTAAGGCATACTTGTTAGCATATCCTTCGTAAACCCAGTCTGGTACGACATCGCTAGTGACATCCCAACCAAAGCTATGAGAAACCACATTAGACATATCCGATGCCCCTTTGTAGCCATGGTTCATCATAGCTTGAATGAATTTAGGATTCTGCGTTTCCCCTTGTACGACACGGCGAATTTCATCACCTAAGGACCTCATCACAACGCAGCTGCGGTCTGAGCTATCCCCCACATAGGCTCGAGGTGCGCTGCCCTTTGCCGTCCGCACCGCCGCAATGAGACCACCATGATAACTATAATAATCATCAGCACTCAAAATGTGCGTTTCCCGATTATCTTCGTTCTTAATGGTTACATCCATCGTGGTTAATCGACGCTGGAACAGCCTCATGTCCTGAGGAATGTCCTTGTGCAGGTGAAAGCTACTCCACTTGCTGTAAACTTGAGCAATATCTTGTACGGATTCCCAGTTTTTGCCTTCAATCAGGGCACCCACACCCGTGCCATAAGCTTGGGGCGGATCGCCAAAAATACGAAGTCTAGCCTTTTTAATGGCCAACATAGGGTCTTCACCTTGCTCAATGAGCCAGTCCACATCATCGTGAATATGCTTTTTCACATAGTTGTCTTCCAAGGCCTCGTCTAGTTCTGCCACCATTTCAACGGCCTTGTCGAGCCAGCCGATAGCAGTTGGCATCATATCTCGAATAAGGCCACTGATGCGGCCCATCACATCGATACGAGGACGCTGTAATTTCTCTAAAGGAATCACTTCTAAACCTGACACGCGACCGCCCGATTGCCATTTAGGTCGAACCCCTAACAAGTAAAGAAACTCACCCAAGCACTGTCCATGGCTTCTAGAATTACTAGTAGCCCATAGGATAATGCCAATCGTCTCAGGATACCGTTGTTCATTCAAAATATAATCAGCGATGACTTGATCTGCCAACTCTATGCCTAATTGGTAGGCTATCTTCGTAGGCAAAGCTCTTTCATCTAAACCATAGAAGTTACGTCCCGTAGGCAGTACGTCGACTTGACCGCTCGATGGGGATCCCCCAGGGCCAGGCTCTACATATCTGCCCTGTAAGGCATTTGAAATGGAGCTTAACTCGTTCTTGGTGTCACCTAATTTAGGAATATACTCACGAACTATGGCATTCGCCAAAGGTTCTAACCGTTCGGGCACTATATAATCTGGTATATTGATCACATGCCTTACAAAGCTACGCAACTCATTCCAAATTCTATCTATGGTAACACTATATCGTATACCATCTGAATGAATTTCGCCAGCATGTTCCACCATATAGGACCAATCATAACCTAATTCTTCTGCGATGGTAGCAAGACCTGATGGAATTTCACCTTGAGGGGTACTTACAATAGCAGTAATAAATTCTTCTAAATTCTCTCCTTTAGGCCCTTGCCCCAAGATGTGCAAACCATTGCGCATCTGCATATGTTTCAAGTCGCTCAGCTTTTCATGGACCTCTGTAATAATATCATCTAGCGCCATCATAGCGCCTCTATCTTCATCAATAAGATGACATTCCATAGCCCTTTCCCGAATCACTTCACCTATAGTAGAGATGCTTTCAGGATGTTCCTGCTCAAAATGACTATGCTCATCGAGCAAGGACGCTAATTCTTCGAACTCATCGTAAAGGCCCGCCGTCGTCATCGGTGGCGACAAGTGCCCCACTAAACAAGCCGAGCTACGCCGCTTGGCTTGTATGCCTTCCCCTATAATGGTCGTCCAATAAGGATAAATATTTGGCAAACTAGAAATACCGATTTCAGGATAACAACTAGCGCTGAGGCCAGCTCCTTTACCTGGCAGCCATTCTAGAGAGCCATGGGTACCAACATGGATGACTGCATCAGCTTGAAAGACGTTCCGTACCCAGTGATAAAATGCTAAATATTGATGCGGTGGTGGCAAGCAAGGATCGTGATAAATAGCAGATACATTCTCCCCAAATCCACGGGGTGGCTGTACCGTAATCCACAGATTGCCATTAGAGAAACCTGGGATAATCACGTCATCATCGTAGACGAATACATCCCCTGGGGCTTCGCCCCAAGATTTAATCATCGCCACCTGCGTATCTTCCCGCAGCGTAGCAAAATATGCTTTGTAATCATCGCTACTTAACCGACCTTCTGCAGAGGCTAGCAGTTCATCGGTGAGCATGGAGCGGTCATTCGTCATATGAGACGTTACCACATCCATCAAGTCTGCACTTGTTTCTGGCACCGTGTCGATGGTATAACCTTCCGCCTTCATATCTCGCAATAACCGCAGCACCGACTCAGGTGTATCTAGGCCTGCTGCGGAACCAATATTGGAGTTCTTAGGCGGATAGTTATGTAATATAACGGCCACTTTTCGCTCCGATACAGGGATATGGCGCAATGTAGACCATTTAATAGCTCGTTGTACAATAGCAGCGATGCGTTCTTTCACAGGCAAGTACACATAGTGTCCACGCTCATCATAGGTTTGGCATGCCACAACACCGCCTTGAATAACCCCATCTAGCTCAGGCTGAGATATAGATAAATTCACGTCTAAAGGTGTTACACCTTGTGGATTCTCGGCCCAAGATTTCTCATCCATGTATATGGTATAACCCTGAACGATAGGAACATCCTGTAGCTTTAACTCCTCCAAGGTTTGAGCACCTAAGGACTGAAAGGAAAATTTACAAGTATTTATGAGCACATCAAAGGGGAAATCATCCTTCCCAAAAAGATGGTTCATGGACAGCTTCATATTCGGAATACCTACGCGCGGATTCGAGCCATACTGACCATAAAAGATAATCGGATTGTACTGATGTTTGTAAATCTCTTCAAATAAGGCCTGTTGATACTCAATATCCCCCATGATCCATTCGTCACGGTAAAAGTAGACCGCTATAGATGGCCAATCTCGATGCCCTTCGGCATCCATAAACTCATCATAGGTTTCGTAGATATTGCCTTCTCGACCCATAATGGCTTGCCAAGGAATAGGATCTGGCTCTTCCCATTCAGAGGTAGGTTTTGTACTGAAAGCACCGTTGATTAAGCGTACATAATTCATGACCCCACTGGTTCGGCGGTAGCTTTCAAGAAGGACCCGTTTATCCTCATCCAAATTGCGATATAAAATATCTGTTTTCTTAGGTTCTACTACATCGATCCAGTATTTAGGATGATGTGCATATAACCAGCGTTCCAGACGTTCTAAGAAGGGCGAGTCTAAACCAACCCCCATATTCGTTACCAGAACTACATCGGCAGCGCGTAAGCGACTTTCAAAGTCAGCGTCCCATTGAGGAGGCTTTTTCATATTGCAAAGGTCTACCTCGCCTTGTAAGAGTTCTGGATAGGTCACAACAGCCTTTTCTATATATTGGATTTGTTTTCCTAAATTAGAAATATACATGAGACGACTCATGATCTACCTCCGCGATACGCTCAAAATACCATCTGATGTAATGGAATCCATGGCATAATAACTGCCATTCATCAATTTACACAATTCCTTAGCTAGACCGAGCTTGATAAAGCCCGTTTCCGTATCGATAACTATACAATCTACAGGCAGCGTTCCTAGAATACGAGCCCATTGTTTTGCCTCTGCTACTGGATTCTCTGAATCGCCTGAAGTAGCACGACCATCGGTAATACAAATCATTTGGATCCGCTCCACCGAATGTCTGCGAAGCAATCTATCGCACATAGTATAGGCTACTCGTAAACCTTTGGCTAATGGCGTCTTGCCCCCCGTTGGCAATTTTGCTAACAATCGCTCTGCTCGCTCTACGCTACGGGTGAAAGGCAATAATACCTCTGCGGAGTCCTTGCGAAATACAATGAGTCCCACCGAATCACGGTGAACATAGGAGTCACGCAAGAGGCTCAAAATAGCACCCTTAGTCGCCTCCATGCGATGTCGGGCTGCCATAGAGCCACTAGCATCCACTACAAAAAGCTGGTACGCACCGATCCGCTTTTCACGAGCTTTTCGGCGGTAATCTTGAGGTTTTACTACAATAGATAGCCCTTTTAAATCATGCCGCTCTACTTGTTGTTCCATTTGACATAAGCATTTCGATGTAACCGATTGCTCTACCACTTTTAATGGAGGATCTACCTGTACTTGCTTTACCCTTTCAACTGCCCGCAATCGCTGATACGGTGCAGCTGCACGCAATGTATCAATTAAAGCTAAATCCTCTAAAGCACGTTCATCTTGATAGGCTCGAATCATGCGCCCTCTAATGTCCTTTGTTTTAGTCATGAGGCGCCGACCGGAACCCTTACGATACTGACGGTCTACTGTTTTAGAAGATTGCAGTTTCCACTGAAAAAATTGGTTAGCTATACGGGCAACAGTATCTGGCAAACATAAAGAAGATATTCTATCAGATACATCACCTTGAGTATTCATTGAATCAGAAGTTCCCCACTCATTCGCTGTAGACTCTAATGTTTCTGGATGATTGGATGTCCTTGATTTACCATCATCAAAATCCATATCACGTGAGCCATCATGACCATCACTATTTGAATTATCTAGCCCATTAGCGTTTAACTCGTCAGAATGGAATTCATCACGCTTGGAATCTTCGGAATCAAAGTTATTAGAGTCGTCCATATCCGAATCATCCGTTGCTGATTCGGTATTCTTCTGGAACTGGTTTTGGTCACTTGTACTATTAGATGCCTCTCCTTGTGAAGTCTGAGACTCAGGTGTATCATTGCGTTTCATGCGATGAGGTAGTACATAGAGAGCGGCTCGTTCCGCATGAGACGGCTTACAGTAAGAACTGCCATCAAGAACTGCTAGGGATTTCATAACTTGTAATAATATATACTCTGCACCATGACCTACTGTGTGAGCTTGCAATGCATAGGATATAGCCAGTGAAAGCATAGCATCAGGAACAACTATAGATTGAATTCGTTTAGAATCTATTAGGCTCAATAAATTCTCCGATGAAGGCTCAATTTCATCTCGCCTTCGTTGTAACACCTTCACCTTAGATTGTAGTGTAGGTGCGTCCATAGATACATGCACATCTACAAGTTCCCACTCCGCATCATCTAAGGTTCCATCTTCATGGTTTACGGTCATAATGAGTAGTATTTGACGAAGTTTCGCTTCTACCAATAGTACATGACGGACTTCAGGCGATAAAACGTGAGCATCATCGACGACCCAGCATCGAATACTCATATCACCTAATAAGCCAGATGCCATAACCATCTTGCCCTGTGCAAGGGATGCTTCAAAATCGATGGTCTCTTGTAGTTGTGAACTATCTATATAAACAGGTATCAAACGATATGGAATTTGCCATTTCTCGAAATACTGGCGAAGTAAATAACTTTTACCCACACCGGTACCACCAGAAATAACAATGGTATGAATCTGGTCGTTTACAAGGCCTATTTTGAGGGCCTCTTGTACAGATGTTTCCATAACTAGCCCTCAAACACTGCGGATACTACTGTATCAATGCGGTCTTCATCGTGACCTTGTTCTTCAAAGGGCAAGCGACGTAAGCGATGTTTTAACGCTAATCGTGCCGCCACCTTAAGGTCTTCCGCTGTAATTTGGTTGCGACCGTGAAAGGCTGCATGAGCACGAGCCGTATGCATCATCGTAATGTCTGGGCGATGTCCATCGACGCCGACACCAACGCTGATACTCGCTATTTGCAACAACACATCATCAGATGGGATGATGCCTGGCAATACTTCACGAGCTTGTAATAAACGTTCGTGCAGGCTACGTTCTGATTCCTTGTAAGATGCTATAAAGCTTTCAGGATTGTCACTAAAGGCTAGGCGACGCTTGATAACCTCCATACGTTGTGCTGGGTCCTGTTCTCCATAGACCATGACAGATAGTCCGAAACGGTCTAACAGCTGAGGTCGAAGGTCGCCTTCTTCAGGATTCATCGTTCCTATGAGGATAAAACGAGACAGATGAGAATGGCTCACCCCTTCACGCTCTACCGTGTTAACCCCCATAGCTGCCACATCGAGCAAAATATCTACAATATGGTCATCTAATAGATTAACCTCATCTACGTAAAGAATATTTTGATGGGCTGCGTGTAAAATACCCGGTTCAAAGGCCTTTACACCCTCTTGTAATGCTTTTTCCAAATTTATGGATCCTACAACACGATCTTCCGTAGCATTGATAGGTAGCTCAACAACAGACATCGCTGATGCGCCTGTTTCCATAGGAGGTAACAGATTCGCTAACGCACGTACAGCCGTAGACTTAGCAGTGCCTTTTTCGCCTTCAATTAACACACCGCCGATTGATGGGTTTATGGCATTGAGCAACAAGGCCAATTTCATTTCATCTTGACCAACAATAGCAGTAAATGGATATAGCATACACCTAACCTCACTCAGATTCGCAATACAAAACTGTCGCCATACCTAATAAATTAATAATCCCTAAGATAACTCAAGTATCATAATCCACTCTAACTATTTCAGATTTGGATCAATAGATATTGCTGTACTAGCATCAGTTTGTTTAAAGTCATCAATATTTGTAGTTCCTTTTGGGAATACAAAGATACGTTGTTGTTTAAAGTACGGATCATCGTAGACCGCGGCCGATAAACGGAACGCATTTCGTAGATTTTCTGCCGTCAATACATCTCGGGGTGCACCTACATCAACGATGTGACCATCACTCACCAAAACAAGTTTCGTGCAATATTTTGCGGCTAATTCTAAGTCATGAACGACGATTAAAATCGTTTTGCCTTCGTCACATAATCTGCGCCCCTCATGAAAGATATCGTCAGCATATACTAAATCGAGAGCAGCCGTCGGCTCATCTAGTAATAGGACCTCTGTTTGTTGTGCCAAAGCCTTTGCTAAGAATACCCGTTGTCGTTCACCACCACTCAAAGATTGTACAGAGCGATTCCGCAGATGATAAACGCCTACCTCTTTCATAGCCTGTTCAACGATAACCTTATCTTCAGGGCCTTCTTGTTCCCACCATTTTAAATAAGGATAACGAGCGGTCATCACAATATCAATGGCTTCATAATCGAAGGAAACATTTACAGACTGTTGCATATACGCCACATGATGAGCGATTTCGTTATCGCTCAAAGAAGAGATGCTTTTACCATCCCACAAAACATCTCCACCAGATGTAGGATAAAGGCCACGCAATGCTTTTAACAACGTTGTTTTACCAGAGCCATTAGGGCCGATAAT
This sequence comes from Veillonella parvula, assembly GCA_959601155.1. Classification (GTDB taxonomy): domain Bacteria; phylum Bacillota; class Negativicutes; order Veillonellales; family Veillonellaceae; genus Veillonella; species Veillonella parvula_R. The sequence continues at coordinate 162,602 of CAUGOU010000003.1, forward strand.
ACCTACGAACTCGCCCCGGTCAATAGCAAAGGATGCCTCTTTCACAATGGTTGTGTCTCCTAATGTGACAGATAGAGATTGAACATCTAGTTTCATTAGGCCCCTCCTTTACGACGCAAGCGATGAAGTAAATATAGAAAATATGGTGCCCCTAATAGAGCCGTCATGATACCTACGCGAATCTCAATTGGTTGAGCAATGACGCGGCCTAATGTATCGCAGAATACGAGGAATAAGGCACCTCCAACAGCCGCCATAGGCAATAGTATTCTATGATCTGGTCCAACCAAAAGCCGTACAATATGAGGTACCACAAGACCTACAAAGCCGATGGATCCGCTGACACATACAGCGGTAGCTGTAACTACGGATGCTAGAAATAGGAATACCATGCGATATGCCATAACAGGCAAGCCTAAGGCACGCGCCTCTGTATCGCCCAGAACGAGCACATTCAAGTGACGACCGAGCATCATCAATATAACGCTGCCCGTCATGATAGGGCCTACGGCGAGCAAAACGTGATCCCAACGGCGGAAATCTAGGCCCCCCACCATCCAGAATAGGAATTCACGCAAGCGATATTCATTAATCATCGTCAAAATACCCGATGTGAAAGCGCCGAGCAGCATACTAACAGCTACACCAGCCAGCAACAAGGTGGTTGTGTCGAGCTTGTTATTGCGCCATGTTAAAAGTATAGTAATCCCAACGGATACAAAGGCTCCAACGAAAGCAAAGGCAGGCATGTAAAACATGCTAAGGGATGTTACGCCAAGGGCAATGGCGATAACCGCACCGAGGGATGCTCCAGCGGATACGCCCATAATACCTGGATCTGCCAATGGATTGGAGAATACCCCTTGCATAACCGCACCAGCCAGTGCCAAGGCGCCTCCTACGAGAAGGCCAATGATAAGGCGTGGCATGCGGATAAACCACAGTACAGCCTCTTGTTCAGCCGTAATGGGCTCCGTGAAGCTCACAGGTATGCCCATGCCATTTAAAATACTTTGCACGCCCCCTCCGATAGGGATCATAATGGTCCCTACATGGAGTGCCAATAAACTCACAATACATAGCAATACCCCAATCAGAGTTATAGCCATGATGCGTTGTTTCTGTCTAGTCATGAGAATTCCTTTCTAATTGAGGATACACAGTATGCATAATGGCTAGCATTGCTTCACCAATATGCTGATTCATTGTATACAGGTACGCTGCCGGTAAGGGCTTAACACGATTTTCCTTAATAGCAGGTAGATTTTGAAAGGCCGGATTCTTTAAATATCTATCCGCCAAATTCTTGTCCATTCCCTTATAGGATGGAATAAAAATATAATCTGGGTTCATGGCTAGCACACGCTCCTCCCCAAAAGGTATTCGTGGTGGTAAACCAATCCGATCAGGTGCATTATAGATGCTCATATAGTGACACATATCATCAAAAAGGCTTCCTGTGCCCGTGTATCCGTCCATAGATGATACAAAGAGAACCGTCTTGCGCTGCTCAAGTGGAATAGATTCCGCTAGGTGCTTTATTTCATCTATTTCACGGTGAATCTTCCGATTGTAAAAGCTACCCTTTTCATCTTCCCCGATAATATGAGCAATCTCCATCACATTCTGAATCACTCCGTCCACCGTAGAAGGAGTAGGTACCACAACAGTGGCTATCCCCATGTGCCGTAAACCATAGATAACATCAGCCGATATATAATCTGGCGCTATAACGAGATCCGGTTTCAAGGCTATAATTTTCTCCAAAGGATACGAACTCAACACAGGTTTTACCAACTTTGCGCGCTTTGCCTCTAGCGAATATTCCTCATAGGTAGACAATTTATTAATGCCCGCTAAACGCTCTGGTTCTATAAGTCCTAATAAAATTGTGTCGAACGCAGAGGATAGCGATAAAATCCGCTTTGGATGCTCTGGAACAGCAACTTGAACGCCATCGTGACTTTCCACATAACGAGTATATGGCGTTACATTTGCCTCCGATTGAGGCCCACAACCTGTTAAACATACACAAAGGAGTATCATCAAACATATGAAAAATCCAATTTTCTTGTTCATGATGATACTCCTTGTATAGTTCTAATTAGCGATTACATAAAGACTAGAATTTTTGAGTATAGCTTAGTTGGTAATTAAATGGTTCATCCCAGTATTCCCAGTCACCGTTGGAAATAACATTGTGACGGTTCAACAAGTTACGTGCATCTAGCCGCAAGGATGCGTTTTCATTGAACTGATACCCTACGTACGCATTCCAAGCTATAAGATTTGGGTTTGTACCGCCATCGCGGTTCTTCATCCGTTTTGTAACAAAGTTGATGCTAGTACCTGCAGTCCAGGTTGAGCTATTGTAATGGATACCCCCGGTAAATTGCAATTTAGGGTTAGCTTGTTTCCAATAGGTCTTATCGATTTCTCGTTGTTTTGGATTAGAATACGATGCACCCACAGTCATTTTTAAGTGATCTGTTAATTTACGACCATATTGGGCTTCGATACCGACATTTCTATAGCGACCACCATTTACGCGAATCGTGTTTTTACCATTGCTATCCGGTTTCCAAGAGAAGAAATTCTTAAAGTCCATATAAAAGGCCGCTATTTTCCAGCTATCTTTGTTGGTAATATGTTTGTAGCCTAATTCATAATTCCAACCTTCTTCAGGTTTCAAATTACGTCCACTAACAGAGGCATAGCCTTTATTAATTTTCTTGAAAGTATCGCTTAAGTTCGGCATTCTAAAGGCTTTACCAACATTTATGTACATGGATGATTCCTTGTTAATACGATGTTGTAATTGGAACTGAGGAATTAATACGCGTTGATTTTTCACAGGGTCTTTAATATCCGAATAACGCAAGCCTAAAATACTCGTCCATTTAGGATTGATTTGATAAGAGTATGTACCATAAACGGCATAACTATTGCGATGTGGATTTCCATAGTATGGACCAGATGTGGTGCGATATGTTTCTCGTTTACCAAGTACACCCGCAATAAAATAGTCCTTACCACCGCGGAAATCCCATTCATGTTGCACATCGAAACCATATTGTCGAGCAATATAGTTATTATCACTCAACGTATATGCCTTTTTGCTATGTACGCGACTTTTACCATACAAATCTCTATCATTGTAGAAGATTGTACCTGTAGTATTGCCATCTTTATAAACTAAAGACGCATTATTTTTAGTATCTTTATAAGCATATGTTGTAGAGTGAAGCTTTTGCTTAATAGGATTCGTTTCTGTACTCAACTGTCCAAAAGAAGAATTACCTTCAAAGCGGCTAAAGTTCAAAGTCAACTTATCATTTAATTTACCGCTCATAAATACACCTAAAGAATTCCCTTTGTTACGAGCTGTATAATATTCATAGCCTCTAGCATAACCACCGATATCGGAGCGGATAGGGGTTTCAGGATCTTGAGCGCCAAAGAAGTTACGTTCCACACCTATTAAGAAGCGAGGCGTCCCATAGTTAATTTTATAAGTTTGGCGGCCCATATTACCAAAACCTATCGTAGCAGAGCCCCCTTCTTTACTTGGAGTCTTAGTAATTACATTGATAACACCACTCATAGCATCAGCGCCATATAAAGCAGACGCTGCACCTTTTAATACTTCAATGCGTTCAATAGAGCTAGTCGGAATAGAGCTAAGTCCGCCCTTGCCATTGAGGTTCATCGGTACCCCATTCATGAGAATCAAAGAGCCCCGTTCAAGACCACGGATATTCACACGGCTATCCATAGCCCCATATTCAAGACCAGATGCACCATAGGAAAAAGACGTAATGCCGGGTACTATATTAACCGCATCAAATGCATTTTTGGCACCACTATTAGCTAAGTCCTTTTGAGTAATAACATCCATCGCAGCCGGCGTATCTAAATCTAAAAGAGCCATGCGATTTGCTGTTACATTAATAGTATGGATTTCAGATGCTCCATTAGATTCACTTGATGCAGCTGTAGTGGGAGTCTTATCAGCACTTACCTCTGCTGCATATCCATTCACAGACAATCCTATCAATGCTAAACCCACAAGTATAGATATACGATGCTTAATTTGTTGTCTCATACCAAATGCCTCACTTAACACATATATACATTCACACAATTATATAAACTACATATTTGTATTATTACACATTTATTTGGACCGCACAAAACCCATACCCCTACCACTACTGCATTCTCGAGGGATTGTATCGTTAATACATATTAAAATTTTTGTGTATAACTTAATTCATAATTGAATGGTGCATCCCAATATTCATAATCTCCATTGGATACCACATTATGACGATTCAAAAGATTGCGTGCATCGAGGCGTAATGTAGCATCTTTATTAAAGTGATACCCAACGTAAGCATTCCAAAGAGCAATGTTAGGGTTCAAGCCACCATCGCGATTGCGCAAGCGTTTGGTTACAAAGTTCAAAGATGTGCCTGCATCCCAAGTAGAGCTTTTATAATGAATACCGGTTGTAAACTGTAACTTAGGAGCCGCTTGTTTCCAATAGGTTTCATTCATTTCCTTTTGTTTTGGATTAGAATAAGAACCACTTATACTTATTTTGAGTCGATCTGATAGATGTCTACTATACTCAGCTTCAATCCCAATATTGTGGAATTTGCCACCGTTTACGCGAACGGTTGGGCGACCATTTTCATCAGGTTGCCATTGGAAGAAGTTCTTGAAATCCATATAGAACACGTCCACCTTCCAGCTATCCTTCTTATTAAGACGTTTATAACCTAATTCATAGTTCCACCCCTCTTCAGGCTTAAGATTTTTACCACTTACTGCTGTGTATTGGCGGTTCACACTACGGAATGTATCACTCAAGCTAGGCATCGTGTAAGCTTTCCCTATATTTAAGTACATGGAGGAATCTTTATTGATGGTATGCAACAATTGGAACTGAGGCGTTAACACATGTTGGTCCTTAATAGGATCACTAATAGCTGTATAGCGCAAGCCCAAAATGGCAGTCCATTTTGGATTGATTTCACGGGAATAGCTGCTATACACAGCATAGGTATTGCGATGTGGGCGTGTGTACACAGGAGCCTGTAAAGCACGATACGTTTCTTGCTTACCTGTAACCCCGGCAATCAGGTAGTCCTTACCGCCTCTAAAGTCCCATTCATGTTGTACATCTATACCATATTGACGAGCTACATAACTGGTTTCGGTCGGCTTGAACTGTTTAGCACTATGAACACGGCTTTCACCACGCATAGTACGGTCATTATAAAACAATGTTCCCGTCGTATTATCATCCTTATAAATCAAAGATGCATTATTACGGTCATCCTTGTAATGATAGGTCGTAGAATGACGAGCCTGTCTCATAGGATTTGTTTCTGTACTAATCAAACCAAAGGAGGAACGGCTTTCAGCGCGAGTATAATTTAAGGTTATCTTATCTGAAAGCTTACCGCTCATGAACACACCTAAGGAGTTGCCTTTATTGCGTGTAGTGTAATAATCATAACCCTTGCGGCCTGTATAGTCATACCGCACAGGTGTAGATGGATCTTGAGTTCCCCAGTATTTTCTATCAATTCCAATAAGGAAACGATCAGTACCATAAGAAAGATCAAATCGCTTAGCCCCTCGATTGCCAACGGCTACGGTAGCAGAACCGCCCTCTTTTGACGGCGTTTTTGTAATGATATTTATAACGCCACCCAAAGCTTCTGCACCATATAAGGTGGAGGCTGCCCCCTTCACGACTTCGATGCGCTCAATCGCACTAGTAGGTATAGAGCCAATTCCGCTCTTACCATTTAAGTTCATAGGTACACCGTTTACAAGAACAAGTGCACCGCGGTCGAGGCCACGAATATTTGTACGGCTATCCATGCCACCAAAATCTGCGCCAGACGCACTAAAGGAATTAATGGTTACACCCGGTACATTGGCGACCGCATCAAAAGCCGTCTTAGCGCCGCTATTTTGTATATCTTCTTGGGTAATAACAGAAGTCGATACCGGTGTATCTAAATCTAATAACGCTGTACGATTAGCTGTTATATTAATAATATTTGCCGCCTCTTGACTTTGATTAGTTGTTACATCTACAGTATAACCATTAGTAGTCACACTAAATAAACCTATCATTGTGGCCGCATATACATATTTATTCATTTCATTTATCATCCTATATCTTCTATTAAAAACTATTTAAAATCTATTAATTTATAGCTTAAATACTACAACAACGGGCAATTTAGTGTAGGGGATACGAGTATCCTCATATCCCCTACATAATATATATTCCATATTAAATTTGCTTTTTATTCATTTTATTCCAACTAAATCTAGCTATTCAAATCACTACTCAAAGCTATATCTTATATAAAAAACATCTGATTTGGGTTCGCCAGTTGTATTTATAGCACCGCCTGACCTAGCTGCAAGTGCAAGTGCATCATTATCTAGAAGACTAGAGCCACTGCTTTCTTCAATTTTAGCACTTACATAATTACCTTCACCATCAAAATAAACTCTAATAGTAACTACTCCGGTAATACCTCGTCGAACAGCTTGTGGCGGCATTACTTTATTAGCATCTAAGCTAGCTCGGTATTCAGAAACATCAAAGTAACCCGTACCTTCCGTATTACTAGTACCAGGATTTCCCACTTCTGAGCCTAGCCCATCATTAGCTTTACCACCATTGCCAACGTTACCACCTCCAGGGCCAGGTACATTTCCACTCCCTGGAATGCCAACAGGATTATCAGTATTACCATTCAAATTGACTGATGCCGTCTCATTACCACCTAAGTAAGGATTCAGATTTTTTAAGCCTTCTGTGGGCTTTCCCGATAAATCAGGCAATACACTACCTGCTTTACCGCCTCCTGCGACTGGTTTGTCGTCAGGTTGAATCTTTAATTTCTCAGGATTTTTCTTCTCTTGAGGAGGTTCTTGCTGCCCCATATCAAGGTTGATAACCAAGTCTTTTTTGGGTGTTTCTGGAGGTTTTATATGACCAAACCAATCACCTACAACACCCCAATATACAAGATTTAATGCCAATGCAGCTACGAAAGGAATTCCATATCGTTTATCTACCATAGAATCACTTCCGTTCTGTAGCTACGCTAACAAACCGAGCACCACTAATTTTAAGATTATCTAAAATATTGATAACGTCCTTATACGCAATATCCTCAGAGGCACGCACAATAAATGCCTGTTGAGGTTCTTTTGCAACAATACCTTGAATTTCATTACCTAATTGATCAGGGACAATCTCACGTTCATTCAAATACATCTTATGTGTAGCTGTTAATGAAATTGTGATAGGCTCAATCGTCTTAGCAGAAGAAGATGAAGCCTTCGGTAAGTTAAGAGGAATTTGTTCCTCTGTATTCATGTACAACGTACTCATCATGAAAAATACGAGCAAGAAGAAAACGATATCAATCATAGGTATAATCATGATGGTAGGTTCTTTTTGTATGCCTACTGAACTACGTTTCATCGTTGACTCCTAATATATAAATCCATAATAGAACCTAATTTTTGCTCTAACTTTGCGATATCTGAATTTACTTTATCTGTGCACCAACTATGGATGGCTAATGCTACGATGGCTACTGAAAGCCCTGTTGCAGTGGCAACCAGCGCTTCGGATACGCCGCCTGTAATAACAGTAGGCGCACCAATATCGCCACCAACGGCCGCGAAGGAGCGGATCATACCAACAACAGTACCCAAAAGGCCAAGTAATGGAGCCATTGTTACCATCATGCTAAGCCAGTTAAGACCACGTTTTAAACGTTCATCCATGTACCCTACCACATCATGTAAACGATTCTCTAAACCTTCCGCACTATATACAGACTCCACGATAGGAGACACGAATCGACTCAATGCGTCATCACTATTTTTTATAGAATTTTCTAGAGTAGACCAATTATTACTATTACGACCGGCATCAATGCTATCGGACAACTGCTGTAACTCATGATTGATGTTTCTGTACGTACGAATACGTTCAAATAAAATAGTACATGCTGCTAACATGAATAGTACAAGTGGATACATAACGAAACCACCTGCATTAAATAGGTGAATTGTATACTCCATCATAGCCTCCATATAATATATAAAATTACGTGTTATTTAACAAAAAAATGGTCATCTATATTATTAGATTAACCACCAACATTGACATTATCCTATAAAGCATGTATAAGTACAATAACCCTATACCCCCTACCGTTATGGTATTCCTATAGGATTCCATTCTAAGCATATATTTCATCCACCTTAAATATACATCTATCCACTATATATAGACAATATTAAGCCATTGCATAAATACTTCATAATTATTATAAAAAATATAATAATTATATCTATTAAAACTATGCTCAATAAGATAATTACTCATATTTTATAGTTGAAAATTATTATAATTCACATTCCATTATCAATTTTTTTGTATTTTTATGAACTTATTATTGCTTTATGAATATAATTTATTTACACATGAACAATATTCATACTCTAAGGTTATCAATATCTTTACGGTCTATTTCTTACTCGTATATCCCTCAATACATCTTATAAACTTATTAACATATAAACTTATACTCAAACTATAAAAATTACAATCCATATAAAAAGAGGACTAAGCCTTCATGGGTTCAGTCCTCTGATTATTCTCATTATAATAGCATAAATCCTTAAAGCAAATTATATGCCATGTATAGCTCTTATTTATTTTTTAGCTTTATCAGCTTTTGCCTTTTTATTTTCTTTTACCTTTTTAGGTTTTTCTTGTTTAACCTTTACTGGTTTTTTCGCATTAACAGCAGAACCTGCAGGTTTTACAAATGCATTATTAAGATTTGTTGCCACTTGTAATGCTACGTCCGCATTTGGCGTAGAAACAATGGATTGACCAGCTACCGTTACAGTGTCACCACTATACGATGCAGAACCTGGTGTCACTTGATTATTATGATACAATCGTGCCAATTTACCAGCCATGTAATAAGCACGCTCTTCGCCTGTGTAACGGCCACTACCTGCTGGAGTATAGATATTATCACCGTTTACGTACACAGTACCATTCGATACATTTACATGGTTCCCAGAATAGGCGTACATGCGAGAAATATTATTGTTCACCCGATCGGACAACTTTGGATGGTTGTTAGGTGCTACCACTTGTGAAAGCCCTTCACGGTAGTGTTCCCCCACTTTGTTGCGCAGTACTGCCATAGAACCAGCAGCACCACCTACATTATATGGAGATTCACTTAAAATCTTAAAGCCTAACTCATCAGCAGCTTTTTCTTGACTCATCGTAAACACTTGATTGGATAAGTAATTACCTGCCACATTAGATAAAATAGCCGCGCCTTCACTACCACCAGCGGCTATACCGACTGCTGTAGAAAGACCGATTTGTTTCTTAGCGCCATTAATAATATCTTTATGCTCGCCATGAGAAATTTCATGAGCCATTACATAGGCTAATTGATCATCATCCAGTGTATCTAGAGCACCCTTGTTAATAGACATAACACGACCAAGTGTGGCAAACGCATTAAACTCCTCATCAGGATTCGCATAGACAACGTAGGAACGCTTTACACTAGGTGTAGCCTCTAATGTCTTCATGATTCGATTTACACGCTCTTGAGCTGCACTATCGTTTAAGTAACCAGTTTTCTCTTTTGTGCGTGCCAAACTCTCCTGTTGCCCCTCTGCAGAATTATCCATTTTATTTAATGCAGTAGATACATAAGCCATAGCAATAGCACCACCAGCTAAGGATTGTACCGCAGCAGAAGCAGCATTGACAGAAGCCGTTTGCATCACAGTAGGTGCCATTGTCACTGCCATAGCAATAGATAAAGTAGCCGCTGTAAGTTTCTTATTCATTCTCTCAACCTCTTAAACAATGATATAGCTATATAATAAAACAATATAGAATGTAAGAAAACGCCAGAATTTCCACACTACCTATATAATATTACTTCATGATAAATATAAAATGAATAATGGAACAATCATTCATCTATCATAAGATGGTGCAATCTATTATAGTTAATTCAAACATTGCTAACTATTGATCTGTTGTTACTTGTTTAGCTGAAAGTACTACCGCTTCTTTACCATCTTTAGAAACAGCGCCACCATGAGTATAGCCTACTACATCAAAGCCTGCCTCAGCACACTGCTCTGCGATGCTTTCATAATTTTCATTCTTACCACGCGTACATGTAGAAAGATGTACCGCAGTAACACCTTTTTTCTTAAAAGACTCAATCTTCTTGGCTAGATCCCCACCACTATGTGTGAACCCCACCAACTCAATATCCTCATCAGCATAACGCTCAAAAGAATCCGCTTTATTCATAAATGCTTTCAAACAACCGCCACAAGAACAGCGCTGCATTGTATCCTCATTCACGAGAACCGCAATTTTCTTAGCCATATGACCTCCTATGAAATATGATATAAATCTAAGTATACCAATATCTATAAAAAAAATATGTGCTTCAAAGCACGATAATTAATGCTAATTATATAAGTAACTACTTTAACGTCTACTGCTTTGCTCATTAGATCCCTAAAAAAAATAAAAATCCATACAAAAAAAAAGGCACACCCTCAGGTGTGCCTTTAGCTTAATCAGCGGCTTCCTATCCTCCCAGGCCGTCTCCAGCCAAGTACTTTCGGCGTTTATGAGCTTAACTACTGTGTTCGAGATGGGAACAGGTGGATCCTCATAGCCATCGCCACTGAATCTGTCAGAGTTTGTACTCTGAAAACCACATAGAAGTATATATATTTGTTGCACATTCTGCTTAATGTTTTACGCTGCTTATAAGTAAAGCCCTCGATCGATTAGTACCAGTCAGCTCCAAACCTCACGGCTCTTC